>JAVEXP010000001.1:0-331630 GCA_034003985.1 Patescibacteria group bacterium
GCCCAAGATCATCTTGATGAAGCCGGTCCGGCCAAAACCGCCACGGCCGCCCAGGAAGCTTTGCGCGACCGCGCCACCAACCTTGAATCGTTTAAAGGACAAGAACCAAGTGATGAAGTTAACAGCCGGTTGGCCGCAGAACTTCAGAATTTATCCACCATTTTAGGCAATTTGGATAAAAGTATTGACAGTTTAAAGCTTGGTGAAAGCGGTACAGCGGCCAGAGAGGAACTGGCTAAAACCTGGAAAGGTTTAATCAGCGCAAGAAATGGCGTTCAGGCCGGTAATAAGATTGATGTCAGCTTATTAGTTGGTCAGTTGCGCAATATTGACAATACTTTGCGCCGTATTTTGAAAGAGAATAAACCCGATGAAGAACCAGAAGAAGACGAGGACGAAGATGGCAGTTCGGGTGCTGAAACAAAATAAAATAATTAACCATGGCTGAAAATCAAACAAAAATAAATATTTCCGAAGAAACCGTCCAGCGCTTGGAAGCCGAAACAACGGAAGCGGTTAAATTCAACGAAGTTGAATATGCCCGAAATTTCATCCGCCGGACTTGGAAGCAGTTGCGCGAGGATAAGGACTGGCAGCGCGCGGATTTGAATTTGCGTCAGCGGTTTGAGCGGTTGTATTATCTCAACAGTATTTTATTTATTCCGGCATTGGGCGAACAGGAATTGCTGGCGCTGTGCCAAAACGGAATTGGCTGGTATTTTAAGGAGATGATGGATAACCACGATCTGGCCGAAAAAATCAAAGCCCACTTAGTTGCCGTTTACCAGGCTGACCGCGATTCCGTAAAAGAAAAAATCCGCAAAGCCTTGTTGGAAAACGATGAAATCATCACGGCTGGGCGGATTGAAAGAAATGACAAGCGTCATCGCGCCTCAATCAAAGAATGGCTGATTGATTATACCAGCGTGGTGGGAACCGGCAAGGCCGATTCGTTGCGGTTTAACGAGTATTTCACCAGCAACAAGAACTTCGTCAAACTGGCGGTTGGTGACAAACAAAAAGTCCGATCGTTAATTGAGCTTTACGAAAAGCTTAAGTTATCAAGCATGGAGCCGGAAGGCATGGAAGAGACCATCGACCTGGTGGTTGACGGTAAATGGTTTGTTTTCGATCATGGCCGGTTCGAAGAAATCGGCTTGGTGGGTTCGCCTTATCAAGGTCAAACTCCATCAATTTTGCCGGTCGAACCGTCAAAATTTTTGCCCGATGAATCTGAACCGTCGGTGGCACTGCCCAAGACAACTCCAGTGGCAAGCGGGGTGGAACAGGAAGTTTTATTGGCTTATCAAGGAGATCTGGATCAGCAGCGCCTGATTAACAAAGAAATTGAGAAACTTAATAAGAAATTTGGCAATAATCCGGCGGTTTTGCGTTCGGAATTTTTCAAAGCCGTTCAGAAAAAAGATGTGGTTAAAACTATTTCGCTATTGAGGGTTTTGGCTCAGCTTGGCGATTTGGAGAATTTTTTGGCGATGGATGAAAAACTTAACAAGTTCTTGAAAGTCGTTTGGGCCAAGCAATTCGGACCGGAATTGGCGGCCAAATTTGAAAATCATCCGGCTCAAGTGGAATTTGTGAGGCTGTTTTTGCGTTATGTTTTGGAGCAAAGATTGAATATGTCCGAAGCTCAAGCCGCTAGAATCGGCCAGCAAATTGGCAATATTTTTGTCAGTTTGGGTAAAAAAAGTTATAATAAAATGGCATATTTTGATGTTAAGGCAAAAGAGTTCAAGTGGTTTGAATAATTTTGACCAGTGACCTTTGGTTTGGTAAAAATCAAAGGCTAATGGTTAATTCCTAATTGGGGATAGGAAACAAGGAATTGTAACAATGACCAAAGACAACCAAAGCCATATTTTTACTTCGGAATCGGTAACCGAAGGTCATCCCGACAAAGTTTGTGATCAGATTTCGGATGCGATTTTAGATGAGCTGATTAAACAAGACAAGAACAGCCGGGCGGGAATTGAGACTTTGGCAACTACCGGGTTGGTGGTGGTGGCCGGTGAAATCAAGACCAAAGGTTATGTTGATATCGCCGGAGTGGTGCGTCGGACAATTAAAGAGATTGGTTATGACGATCATGCGATTGGTTTTCATCATGAAGATTGCGGGGTAATGGTTTGCATTGACGAACAGAGTCCGGATATTGCTCAGGGGGTTGATGAAGGCAAAGGCAAATTTAAAAAACAGGGGGCGGGTGATCAGGGTTTGATGTTTGGCTATGCCTGTCGGGAGACTCCTGAATTGATGCCGTTGCCAATCATGCTGGCTCATCAAATTACCAAACGATTATCACAATTGCGAAAAAATGGCACTTTGGGATATTTGCGGCCGGACGGCAAAGCGGAAGTGGCGGTTGAATATGTTGGCCATAAACCAAAAAGAGTGGATACGGTGGTTGTTGCCGCCAGTCACGATGAAGGAGTCTTGGAACAGCGGGTTGAGCGAGATATTATTAATAAAGTAATTAAGCCGATTGGCGGTAGATATTTAGATAGTAAAACCAGATATTTTGTTAATGCCACCGGCAAATTCGTAAAGTGCGGTCCGCCGGCTGACGCTGGGTTGACCGGCCGAAAAATTATTGTTGATACTTACGGCGGTTACGGCAGTCACGGTGGCGGGGCGTTTTCCGGGAAAGATCCTTCCAAAGTGGATCGGTCAGCTTCCTATATGGCCAGATATGTGGCCAAGAATGCGGTGGCTGCCGGTTTGGCCGACCGTTGCGAAGTGCAATTGGCTTATGTCATCGGGGTGGCCGAACCAATCAGTATTTTGGTTAATACTTTTGGGACTGGTAGAATAGCCGACAAAAAAATTGAACAACTGATCAGAAAGTATTTTGATTTGACCCCAAGTGGTATTATTAAAAAATTAAAGTTACTGCGACCGATCTATCGCAAGACGGCAGCTTACGGCCATTTTGGCCGGAAAGATCCGGATTTCTTGTGGGAAAAAACCGATTTGGCGTCAGCACTGAAAAAAGCGGCCAATTTATAGACAATTTTAAGCAAGGTGATAAACCATGGCTGAAGACCAAAACAAAAATAACGATGATTTTTTTAGCCTCATTGCCAAAGATCAAAAAATTCAAGACCCTTTTGCGACTGATGAAATACTATTTCAAGACGCCAACGGCAATTTGAAGATCTTGAAAGGAGGTAAGGTTTTCGATTATCAAACCGATAGTTCAAAGCCTGAAACTGAAGATGCTGGGCTGGTTGAGCCACCGGTTGAAGTGGTAGCTGAGCCGCCACCGCCAGTTGCAGTGATTGACAGTTCGCTGACGCAAGAAATCAAGCCGCCGATTGTCCCGCTTGCCAGCAAAGTTGATTTTGACCAAGAGGTTGATGGTATTGTTAGAAAAGCAGAAATCAAATTTGAGGATGCCGAAGCGGCCAGGCGATTTAGAAGCATCATCATTTCCCGGCTGCGGGGCATCAGGGATCAAGTTCAGACCAGAGAAGCCTTGCTTAGTTCGCCTTTGCTTGGCGGTATGGGGTTTGACGATTTAATTACCGACAAAATACTTTCCTTAATCAACCAGCATTCTCATGATCTTCATGATAAGCTGCGTCAAGAGGTAAGTACTGAACCGTTTTCCGACTTGCGGGCAGAAGCCAGAAAAATTCTTGATCAGCCTTTGACAACCGTTCCAAGTATTACTTTTCAAAAAGCATCTTCATCGCCGTCAGGGCCAAGGTTGCCAAAACCGACTCAGACGCCGGTATTGTCAAAGGCCAGCGTAACGGCGCCGGAGCCTGAACCAGAAATGTCGTCTCGCCCAATTATTAGTGAATCAACCAGTCGGCCAAAAATTGAGGATATAAAATTCAAACCAAAACTGATAGGTCCGGTTGAAGAAATCGGATCAATGACCCTGGTTGATTTCCGGCGGCTATCCAAGGATCCTTTGGAAGCGACCAAAAAAATTATGGAAAAGATTGATTTCTTGGAAGCTGAAGAATCTTTCAGTAAGCGGATTGAAGCAATCAGGGCTTGGAAAAGAAGCGAAGTTTACGGAATATATTTGGCTATCGGCGATCAAAGCATGGAGGAAAAAAAGCCAATTTCGGAAATTATTGCTCAACGCCAGGCGCAGAACCAGCCGACATTGAGCAGCGAGGAGTTTGAAGCCATAATCGAATTCAATAATAAAATCAGATACTAGAATCAATGCAACAGTTTGTCGTGCCACAATTTATCGATGTTGAAGACAAAATCATTGGCCCGATCACGGTCAGGCAGTTTATCGTGATGTTGGTTGGTGGCGGTTTTATTTTTGTTGCCTATAAGCTCGCTGATTTTACTTTGTTTATCGTGGAAATGATTGCCATTTCATCGATTACATTTGGCGTAGCTTTCATCAAAATTAACGGCCGGCCGATTCATTATTTTTTACTTAATGTTTTACAGACGAGCAAACGACCAAAAATCAGAATTTGGCAAAAAATGTTTAAAAAAAGTGAGTTGAGCGGCGATAAAAACCAAACACCCATTAGTTTGGTGCCAAAACCTGTTATGCCAAACAAGGTTCGCGCATCACGGTTGGCCGAAATGGCCTTGATTGTTGATACCGGCGGCGTTTATCAGGGTGAAAAAGAACCGCCGGACAGTAATAACCAGTTATTATGAAATCAAAAAAATTAGCCAACAAAAAAATTTCCGCCACGACTCAGCAATATCTTGATATCGCCGAGATCAGAGATGATGTCGTAATATTGAAAGACGGAACATTGCGCGCTGTGTTGTTGGTGTCTAGTCTTAACTTTTCTTTAAAATCCGAAGATGAGCAGAACGCGATTATTGCGGCTTACATCAGTTTTTTGAATTTTTTGGAATTTCCTTTGCAGATTGTGATTCAGTCACGAAAGTTGGATATTGACGGCTATCTGGATCATTTGCGAAAGCTGGAAAAAGAACAAACCAATGAATTGCTGCGAATGCAGACGGCTGAATATCGTCAATATATCGGCGAGTTGGTTGAGATTGGCGATATTATGACCAAACGCTTTTATGTTGTTGTCCCTTATGATCCGATTTCCGACAAGCAAAAATCGTGGTTTAAGAGATTTTTGGGAGTATTTTCGGCGGCGGCCGAAGTAAAACTTTCGCAGAAAGAGTTTTTAAAGCGTCGCCATGCCCTGTACCAGCGGGTGGAAAATATCGTCGGCGGGCTAGCTTCCATGAGCCTGAAATCAGTGGTTTTGGACACTCAGAGTTTGATTGAACTTTATTACAATACTTACAATTTGGATGTCTACAATAAACAAAAGATGGTAGAATTAAATAAACTGCGAATTGAATAATTATGGCCTTTAGACCGCAACAAATTATTAAAGAGGAAAAACAGGCTCAGAATCCGCCGGAAGAGGTTTTAAACGCGGAAGAGCAGAAAATCAAAGAAACCGAAGAACTTCAGACTGCCAAAACGGTTTTGGAAGAAGAAAAAATTTACCGCGAAGGGGTAGTGTCAATTAAGGATTTGATTTCCCCGGCGGCGCTGGAAGTAACGCCGACTTTTGTCCGGATTGGCGGTAAATTTGTTCGGACTTTGTTTACAATTGCTTACCCCCGTTATATTGCGGTCGGATGGTTTGCGCCGATCATTAATTTGAGCGCGACTTTGGATATTGCCATGTTTTTTTATCCGGTTAAGTCAAGTATTATTTTAAAACAGCTGCGCAATAAAGTCGGAGCCCTGGAAGCCCAAATTTTGTCGGATCGGGAAAAAGGCGCGCCACGGGATCCGATTAGGGAGACTGCCTTGCGCGATATTGAAAAATTGCGGGATGATTTAACTCAGGGGGTTGAACATTTTTTTCAGTTTGGTTTGTATGTGACATTATACGCCGATTCTAAAAAAGAATTGGAGAATATGACCAATGAGGTTGAGTCGTTATTTGGTTCCAGATTGGTGATGTCTAAGAAAGTGTTGTACCAGGCGGAGCAGGGATTCAATTCAACTTTGCCGTTGGGTAATGACGAGCTGATGATTGGCTTTAACATGAATTCTTCGCCGGTAGCTTCGTCTTTCCCGTTCATTTCTTCCGAGTTGACTTCCGACGAAGGCATTTTGTACGGCATTAATCGCCATAATAACAGCTTGATTTTATTTGACCGTTTTTCATTGCAGAATGCCAATATGGTGGTATTCGCCACTTCCGGCGCCGGCAAGAGTTATGCAATCAAACTGGAAGTCTTGCGCACCATGATGATGGGAACTGATGTGATTGTCATTGATCCGGAACGGGAATATAAACATTTGTCCGAAGCGGTCGGCGGGACATATATTAATATTTCTTTAAGTTCGGAGAGCAAAATTAACCCGTTTGATTTACCGCGCGCCGTGGGTGAACAAAAAACCGCCGATGTTATCAGAGGCTCGGTTATTACTCTCAAAGGATTAATCAAGTTGATGTTGGGCGAACTTAATCATCAGGAAGATTCGCTGGTTGACCGGGCGTTATTGGAAACTTATGCCAAAAAGGATATTACTGCCGATTCCGACTTGTCTCAAGTTGAGTCGCCAATTATGCAGGATTTCCAAGATATTTTGGAAGGCATGGAAGGCGGGGCGGATCTGTCGCTGCGGTTGAAGAAATATACCAGCGGCACATTTGCCGGATTATTTAACAGTCCGACCAATGTGGATATGAAAAACCAATTGGTGGTATTTTCCGTTCGGGATTTGGAAGACGAACTGAGGCCAATGGCGATTTATACCATCGTTAATTACATTTGGAATGTTGTCAGGTCGGAACTTAAAAAACGAGTTTTGATCATTGATGAAGCCTGGTGGCTGATGCAAAATGAAGACTCGGCCAAATTTATTTTCGCCTTAGTCAAGCGTTGTCGCAAATACTATCTGGGAGTAACCAATATCACCCAAGATGTCAATGATTTTTTGCTGTCGCCTTACGGTCAAGCGATCGTTAACAACTCGGCTTTACAATTATTGATGAGACAATCGCCGGCGGCAATTGATTTGATCCAAAAGACTTTTTTGTTAACTGAGGGGGAGAAGTATTTACTGCTGGAAACCGGAGTTGGCGAAGGAATATTTTTTGCGGGGGACAAGCATGCGGCCATTAAGGTGGTAGCTTCTTATACCGAAGATCAACTGATTACTTCCGATCCGCGCCAAATTTTGGAAATCGAAGAAGCTAAAAGGGAATTTAATGAGACTCACCAAAATGAAGAGCCGGCCGCGGTTAATGATTAGTAATATAATATTATGAGCAGAAGAAATAAAATTATCATTGGGCTGGCAGTATTGGTTTTAATTTTATTGCTGCTGGTTTTAGTTTGGTGGCTTTGGCGGGCGGAGCCGGTAATAACGGTGCCGACAGACACAATAGAAGTCAGGGAAGGAATCCAAGTTCCAGCCAATCTGCCGACAGCTTCGTTGCCGATTGGCGATGAGGCCGACAGGAATATTGATCCGACCGATCAAGCTGCGGTGATGAAGGCGGTGGCCATGACTTTTGCTGAAAGATTTGGTAGTTATTCCAATGAGACTGATTTTTTGAATTTTGACGATTTGCGCGATATTATGACAGTCCGAATGAGAGCTTGGGTGGAAAATTATAAGGCTCAAAATCCGCTTGATAAAGGCGATAATTATTTTGGAATCAACACCAAAGCGCTGTCAATTGAAGTGGTTGAGTATGATGTCCAAACCGGCCAGGCCGAGGTGACTGTCGGCACCCAGAGAATGGAAGCCAAAAGCAGTACTGTTAACCCGCGAGTTTATTATCAAAATATCAGGGTTAATTTGGTGAATTCGGAAAGCGGTTGGAAAGTGGATGCCGCCGAGTGGCTTTAATTAATCTTGTTAATTTAATTGCCAACATAGCGAGAAGGATTTTGCTATGTGGCAAAAAGTAATAGATTTATTATTTCCGGTTGAATGTTTGGGTTGTACCAAGATCGGTCAATGGCTTTGCGATGATTGTTTAAATAATATCGCCATTGCCGAAAAAAATTTTTTAGCTGAAGAAAAATTTAGACCTTTAACGGGTCTAATTGTGGCGCTAGATTACCACCAGCCGTTGTTTGCCAAGGCGTTACATTGTTATAAATATAATTACATTAAAGACTTGGGAGAATGTTTGGCGCCTTTTTTGATAAAGGCAATCAGCCGAGTTTATCTGGCCAAAAAGCTTAAAGGATTTGATTTAATAATTCCAATGCCGCTTGCTAGGCAGAGGCTAGTTTGGCGGGGGTTCAACCAATCAGAAATTTTAGCCAGACTGGTTAGTAAAGAATTTGACTGGCCATTGGCGGATAATGTGATTGCAAGAAAACACCGCCGCCAGCCGCAAGTCGGCTTGGGCGCGACGGCCAGAATCGAGAATGTCAAAGGAGTGTTTAAAATTAGAGTCCCTTTTGTTCTGACTGACAAGCGGATTTTGCTTATTGATGATGTTTTGACCACCGGCGCCACCTTGACTGAATGTGCCAGAATATTAAAATCAGCGGGCGCGGCCGAAGTCTGGGCCGCAGTTTTGGCCAGAGACTGATGATGCCTTTACATCATTGATAAAGTGTGTTAAAATGTCAGAGTTTTCAAGACGGTACAGCCAGGAGCTTGCCTGCAGTCAATGGAAGGGTGGCAGAGTGGTCGAATGCGGCACACTGCTAACGTGTTAACCCCTAAACCGGGTTCGCGGGTTCGAATCCCGCCCCTTCCGTTGAGTGAAGGGAAGGAGGTAAAAATATGGATTTAAATTCAATTAAAGAGCAAGATAAACAAGCCGATATTGATTTAGACAAAGAATACGGCGAAGTTTTTTTTCACTGGAAGTTTTTTGAATTTGCTAAACATCAGCGGAATGAAGGCTGGTATTTTTGGGCCGGATTGGTGGTGGTGCTTTTGCTGGTTTATTCAATTGTGGCGGCTGATTTGCTGTTTGGTTTTATTGTGATTTTGGTAACAATGATTTTGATTCTTTTTAACCGGACGAACAGCGAAATTGATTTTCGGATTACCGAAGACGGTATTTTGATAAATCGGAAGTTATATCAATATAAAGATCTGAAAAATTTTTATATCATTTACAATCCGCCGGAAGTCAAAACCCTGTATTTTGAGCCTAAGAGTATTTTGAGTCCCAGAATTCCGGTGGCATTGGAAGATCAAAATCCAGTAAAAATTCGGGAGTTGTTAAAAAAATATTTGGAAGAAGATCTGGAGAGAGAAGATGAGCCGGTTTCTGATCAAACTTCGCGGATGTTTAAACTTTGATTTCAGCTTGTCCCAGTAGCTCAGTTGGATAGAGCGCAAGCTTGCGGAGCTTGAGGTCGCAGGTTCGACCCCTGCCTGGGACGCCATTAATATGATGGATAGTAAATTAACCGTTTCAGTATCACAGGTTGGCCGAGTGGGTAAAACCACCGCTACGCGGCTGAAAAAATTAGGAATTGAGACCGTTAGGGATCTCATTTTTTATTATCCTTCGCGTTGGCAGGATTTAAGCCAAATTTCCCAGATTGCCAAGATTCAACCGGGGGAAACGATAACGGTCAGAGCCCGGATCAATTTAATCAATAATCGTCGCAGTCGATTGAAGAAAAAAATATTGACCGAAGCGCTGGTGAGCGACAACAGCGGGTCAATTAGGGTGATTTGGTTCAATCAATCTTTTATTACCAAGGTGCTTGAACCGGGAACTGAAGTTTATTTGTCCGGCAAGGCCGATTATGATCGTTATGATTTGCAATTGATAAATCCGGTGTATGAGAAAGTCGGTTCGGCCGATACCGTCCACACGGCCAGAATTATTCCAATTTATTCTTTGACCAGCAATTTAACTCAAAAGCAGTTAAGATTTTTGATAAAATCAGTTTTACCTCAGATAAAGTCAATTGAGGAATTTTTGCCCGTTGATGTTATCAAGCGTTACGGGTTGCTAGGCATCCAGGAGTCGTTGGCACAAATTCATTTTCCTGAAAACAAAAATTTATTGCACCAAGCCATCACCCGCCTTAAATTTGATGAACTTTTTTTGTTTCAGTTGCAGATTGCCAAAAGCCGTTTGGAACTGGATCGAGCGGCAGCCGAACCAATACCGTTTAATGAAACCGCGACTAAAAATTTTGTCGCAGAGTTACCTTTTGTTTTGACGGCTGATCAGAAAAAAGCCGCTTGGCAAATAATTGGTGATTTGGAAAAATCCCGCCCGATGAACCGGCTGTTAGAGGGGGATGTCGGTTCGGGCAAGACAATCGTCGCTGCGATGGCAATGCTTAATGTTGCTCTGTCCGGGAAACAGACGGTGGTGATGGCACCAACCGAGATTTTGGCCAGCCAGCACTATCAGACTATTAAACTTTTACTTGAGCCATTTAATTTCAGGGTCGGGTTGCTTACCAGGAGTCACCAATATTTGGGCAATGAAAAATCCAATAAAAAGGAGCTACTCAACAAATTAAAAACCGGCCAGATCGCCGTCATAGTTGGGACTCATACTTTAATTCAAGAAGCTGTTGATTTTTCCGACTTGGCTTTGGCGGTCATTGACGAGCAGCACCGTTTTGGCGTTGATCAGCGACGAATTTTGACTGAAAAATCCGGCCATAAAAAAACCGTTCCTCATTTATTGTCGATGACCGCCACGCCCATTCCCCGATCGTTGGCTTTAAGTCTTTATGGAGATTTGGATATCTCAATTATCAGAGAACTTCCCAAGGAACGCAAACAAGTCATTACCAAACTGATTAGTCCCGCCGATCGCGCCGGCGCTTATGATTTCATTAGCCAACAAATCAAAACAGGCAGACAAGTTTTTATTATTTGTCCTTTAATCGATCCGTCCGACAAATTGGGGGTTAAATCGGTGACTTCCGAATTTGTTAGGTTAAGCCAAGAGGTGTTTTCCGATTTTACTATTTCGATGTTGCACGGCAAAATGAAAGGCGAAGAAAAGGAAAAAATAATGGGCGATTTTTTAGCCCAAAAAACCCAAATTTTAGTTTCGACTTCGGTGATTGAAGTTGGGGTAGATGTTCCCAATGCGGCGGTGATGATAATTGAGGGTGCACAGCGTTTTGGGCTGGCCCAGCTTCATCAGTTTCGTGGTCGGGTTGGGCGGGGACAGCACCAATCGTACTGTTTATTGTTTTCAGAAAACAATAATCCGACTACCAGCCAAAGACTTCAGGCATTATTGACAGCCAAAGACGGTTTTGAATTGGCTGAGTTGGATTTAAAATTCAGAGGCCCGGGCGAAATTTACGGCCGAATGCAGTCCGGTTTTCCGGAATTTAAAATTGCCAAGTTGACCGATCAAGCTTTAATTGGTTTGGCCAAGCAAGCGGCTAGAGAGGTTCTACAACAGGATTTAAACCTAGACGATTCTATTAGTTTAAAAAACAAATTAAAAAAAGTTCACTTGGAATAAAAATTAAAATAAATCAAGAATTTGGGCTAGGGTTTTTACTTGGTTTATTTTGATTTCCGCGCCGGTAATTTTTTCTTTGGTTGCTGGAATAATGATTTGTTTAAATCCCAGTCGCCGGGCTTCATTGATTCTTTGGGCCGTTTGATTGACGGATCTGATTTCTCCCCCCAAGCCAACTTCACCAAAGGCAACAGTATCTTGGGGCAATGATTTATTTTTGAGAGCCGAAATTACAGCCAAACAGACCGGTAAATCAAGAGCCGGTTCGGAAATTTTTAAACCGCCGACCAGGTTGAGATAGATATCTTGATTGGCCAACTTTAGGCCAAGCCGCTGAGCGATAGTGGCACTTAAGAGCTGCAGCCGATTTAGGTCAAACCCGTTGGTTTTGCGTTGAGGATAGCCAAAGTTGGTGGTGTTTACCAGCGCTTGAATTTCAAGCATGAATATTCTGGAACCTTCCACGGCGGCGGTGATTACCGAACCGGGGATATGGTTTTTGTTTTCCAAAAATATTACGGATGGGTCGTGGACCTCGACTAGTCCCCGTGATTGCATTTCAAAAATACCAACTTCGGCGGTTGAACCAAAACGATTCTTAGCCCCGCGAAGAATTCGAAAAGCGTGATATTGATCACCTTCTAAGTACAAGACAACATCCACTAGATGTTCTAAGGTTTTTGGTCCGGCGACTTCGCCGAATTTGGTGACATGACCGATGACAATAATTGTTTGGCCGTAATGTTTGGCCGTTTCCAACAATTTGGTGGTACAAATTCTGACTTGGTTAATGCTGCCACTGGCCGAAGGCGCTTCCTGAGAATAAATTGTTTGGATGGAATCAATGATGGTTAAACTAGGCTTTTCGTTAATAATCGTGGCAATGATGGTTTCAACATTTGTTTCACCAAGAAATTTCAGGTGCTGATCATTTATTTTAAGCCGGTCAATTCGGGTTTTGATTTGTTCGGCGGATTCTTCACCTGAGACATAAAGACAATTTCCCTTAAGGTTGTTTAGCAACTGTAAAACGAGAGTTGATTTGCCAATTCCCGGTTCTCCACCCAAAAGGATCAGTGAACCATTGACGATTCCGCCACCTAATACCCGATCGAATTCTTCAAGCCCGGTTTTGGTTCGGGAAAAATCTTGAGCGGTAATATTATTAAAATCCACCACTTTGCCCGGGGCAGAGGTGGCGGATTTATTGGTTTCGGGTACTTGACTAAGGCTGGTTTTTTCTAGAGTTCCCCATTTGCCGCACTCCGGACAGCGACCCTGCCATTTGGGCGATTGGGCATCACAATGGGAACAGATGAATAACTCGGAACTTTGCTTGGACATAAGGGAATTATTTCAACTTGATGTTGTATAATTTACCATCAGTTTTGCTTTGAAAATACAAATAGGTTTCATTGTCGGTAACAATTAGGCTTTCGATGTTGTGATTGCTTTGAGGAGTGGCAATTTTGGAACTAAAGCCGGTAGTCAAATCAATTTTATAAATGTCTGTAGGTGAATTATCGTAATCTTGTTTGTAAATGCCGGCGCCGGTTTCCAGAGAACGCGGGACAGCACAGTAAATCGTGGTATTGTTGGCAAAAGTACATTTATCCGTCCAGGTTTCCAGTTTAAGATTGGAACGGGCCTGACCAATTTGATTGCCTTGGGCGTCAACAATCCAAAGAGTTGGTTTATAGTCGGTTTGGCTGGAATAAACACTATAAAGCAATTTATCGCCATTGGTTGACCATTGGCCTTCAAATCCCCGGCCTTCAACAATCGTGGATTTAAAGTTTTCGCCGTTTAAACCGACAAAATATAAGTTTTGTCGATCAAAATCTTTATCTTCCCTAAACATGGCGATGATTTGGTTGTTGGGCGACCAGCTTGATATAACTGTTGAATCCTTGTCACCAAGATGCTCAATCTTTTGGGCCCTTGAACCGTCGGCCGAAGCTACCGCCAACCAGCGACTTTCGGCGCTGGAACCCATACTTTTGAATACCAAATTTTGGCCATTTGGCGAAAAACTGAAATCTTGCCAATGTTGAGGCAAGGTTACTTGTTGATTAGTAGAAAAATCATAGACAATGTTGGAACCATCGGGGTATTCCAGGACCGCTTTATTCATGTCTGAAGACCAGGTGATGTTTTCGACTTGGAAAAAAATTTCATCACTTAGGGCACTGGTTTGACCGTTGGGATTGATTCTGTAAAATAAACCGCTGTTGGTGTCATAATAGACAACGCTGCTGCCGTCAGAGGCTAGGGCCGGTTGGTAAGTTTGGCCGGTAGTAAGCGCCGTGGTTTTGGTGACACCACCATTGGCCACCTCGGAAACAGTCTGGGTGCCGGGGGGGATTGGGCCGGGGATATCAATATTGGAATTGATATTGCCAGTAGACGGTAGGCCGCCATTAATATTGCCGGCCGTGGGAATATTAACATTAGTGCCAGTAGACGGTAGGCCGCCGGTATTGGTGTTGATATTGGTGTTGGCATTGGTTGGCTGGCTAGGCACTGACGGTTCTAAGAATAAAAAATACAAAAGATAGCCGATGACAATAACAAAAGCGATAAATAAAGCTAATAAAACGATTCTTTTCCAATTGAGGGACATATAATTTTACTGTTTATATTTTAACATTTATTTCTCAATCTAAACAGCTGCCAGCCCCTCGACCGATGATGTAACCGCCAACACATTTGATGGCTTTCCAGCTGAAGCCGAAAGTGGCATATAGAGTTTCGAGCGGATGGCTCCAAGCGTACATTAACATTCCAACTATGGTTGCAATGATAATGACTATCATTACAATGATAAAATCAACCAATACCACCAAACCTTTTTTCCAAACAGGAATTTTATATTTATTGTCTACAAAGGCCGAATAGAACCATTCAGCGTGGGCGGTGATGATAAAAACCGGACCAGAAAAAATAATATCCCCAACTGATGATCCGGCACCAGTAAAAAGTTTTATGCCATCCATCATCCTTTGAAAATTTTTATAGGGATTCAAATTGTCTTTTTCGTCATTGGTTTTTTGTTTGGCCAGTTGGCGGCTAAGGTTCACCCTTTCTCTTAATTGGCTGCCAAAATTTTTTGTTTCCTCACCAATTTTTTTCGTAGTTTGGCCGGCTTTCTCTAAACCTTGTCCGCCAGCTTCGGCAGCCCGGCCAACTGCTTTGCCAACGCCTTGGCCGACTTTACCTCCAGTTTGCGCGCCGGCCCTCGCACCGGCTGCGGCACCGGCCAAAGTTCCCGCTCCCGGGATAACCGATCCGGCGATGGCGCCGGTAACGCCGCCAATTGCTCCGCCAACTCCTGCCCCGGCGGCCATCCCGGCTGGTTCGGCGGCCCGAGCGGCAGTTTTGGTGGCCTTGCCGGCGAGTTCCATACCGGTTCCGGCCGCTTTGGCCGTGGTCCCGACTTTTTGGGAGACATTGCCGATTTTTTCAGTAAGATTGCTTTGGCGATCAGCTGAACGATTCTGGTAAAGTTGACGACCATATTGCCGTTCTTCTTGTGGTTGGGAAGGTGCCAAATTACCCAATTCAAAGTTATTCTTTGGAGATTCTTCGGGAAATTGTGGTACGGTTTGAGCCATTGCAATCAGATAGTTATTTTGTCATTTCTGACTTTGATTGTTATTTTCTGGCGGTTGGTTTTACTGTTTAAGATTGTTTCAGCTAGTTGGTTTTCCACCAAGTCTTGGATATTTTTTTTAACCAAGCGCGCGCCGGTTTGGGGATCGTAACTTTTATTGGCCAGGTATTTGACGAGAGCCGGTTCCCAGGTTAGTTTAATTTTTTGTTTGGCCAAGCGTTGTTGGAGTTCTTGGATCTGCCGGTTAGTGATTTTGGTCAGGGCCGATTTATTCAAAGGCTCAAAAACGATGGTGCGATCTATCCGGCTCAAAAATTCAGGCGGAAACTTAGTTTGGAGTTTTTTTAGAACTTCGTGTTTGATTTCTTCAAAATTGGTTTTTAGATTTTGCCCGCCAATTTTATCGTTAAACCCCAGTGCGGCTTGGTGATTAAATTTTTCGGAGCCGAGATTCGAAGTCATGATAATAATGGTATTTTTGAAATTTATACTTTTGCCAGTAGCATCAGTTAAAACGCCGTCTTCCAAAATTTGGAGCAGCAGATTAAAGATTTGCGGGTGAGCTTTTTCAATTTCATCCAGTAATACCACGCTGTAAGGGCGTTTTTTTACAGCATCGGTTAGTTTGGCACTTTCCCGATAACCGATGTAACCGGCGGGCGCGCCAATTAATTTGGACATATTAAAACTCTCGGCAAACTCCGACATGTCGATTTTGATTAACGATTTGCTTGAGCCAAAAACCGTCTGGGCCAATACTTTAGCCAATTCAGTTTTGCCAACGCCGGAAGGACCAAGAAAAATAAATGACCCGATTGGCCGGTTGGCGTCATTGATGCCGGTTTTGGAACGCCGGACAAACTCAGCGACGGCGCCAACGGCTGATGGTTGGCTGATAATTTTTTGGGCGATGGTTTTTTCCAGGTTGAGTAACTTGGTTTTTTCGGCAGTTACTAATTTAACAGCGGGAATGCCGGTAGCTTTGGAAACTATCTGGGAAATTTCATTGGCGGTAATTTGGGGCAAGGATTGATGTTTAAATTGAAGATTTTTTTCTTTTAAATCTTTGAGTTGGTTGATTAATTGCTGCTCCTGGTCGCGATATTTTAAGGCGGTAGCATAGTTTTCTTGAGTTACCGCTTGATTTTTATCATTAGTTATTTTTTTAAGCTGGTTTTCCAACAGCCCAATTTTTTTATTAAGTGGGTTGGCGGAATTTTTTATTTTGGCGGCGGAACAGGCTTCGTCAATCAAATCAATCGCTTTATCCGGCAAAAAGCGGTCGCTGATATACCGTTCTGATAGCTCGGCGGCGGCAACCAAAGCATCGGCAGAAATTTTTACCTGATGAAACAATTCATAGTTGCTTTTAATCCCTTCCAAAATAGCGATGGTCTCGGCCACTGACGGTTCGGTTACGACAATTGATTGAAAACGCCGTTCCAAGGCCGGATCGGTTTCAATATTTTTTTTGTATTCTTCAATGGTTGTCGCGCCGATGCAGCGAATTTCACCCCGAGCCAGGGACGGCTTGAGAATGTTGGCGGCATCCATGGAACCGCTGGCGCCGCCGGTGCCGATAAGGTTATGGATTTCATCAATAAATAGGATGATGGCGGGGTTGGTTTTTGCCTCATTAATAATTTGCTTTAACCGATTTTCAAATTCCCCGCGAAAGCTGGTGCCGGCCACGATTAAGCTTAAATCAAGGGCATAGATTTTTTTGTCAGCCAAAAAATTTGGCACCTGGCCAAGGGCGATTTGTTTGGCTAGGCCCTCGACAATCGCGGTTTTACCGACCCCGGGATCGCCCAACAGCAGCGGATTGTTTTTGGTGCGGCGGGAAAGAATCTGGATTAATCTTTCAATTTCATCTTGGCGGCCGATTAGCGGATCAATATTGCTTTGGATTTTTTGATCAGTCAATTCCGTACCAAAAACATCAAGGATGGCAGTTCGGGAAGCGGCTGGATTGTTTAAGCCGGGGACTTCAACCCCCGAAGCTTGATCCAGATAATTAAGCGAATCGGCCAAATCGGGGAACTTGGAAGTGCTTTTTAAGACATTATTAACCTGTTGTTGAATATTCAGCCGATTAATACCCTTGGTCACCAACCATTGGTTGGTTAGTTGATCGCTGATTTCCAACAGCGAGGCCAGCAGGTGTTCGGTGCCGATATAACGGTGGTTGTTAAGACTGGCGATTAGAACTGATTTTTCCAGCAGCTTTTTGGCATTGTCCGAGAGGTAAACCTGGGTCAGGGAACTAAATTTTTGGTGCGCTTGTTCCAAGCTTTTTTTGATTTCAGCGTCTTTGATTTTGGCCTTGTTGAGAATTTGAAAGGCGATACTGCCTTTCTGCAAACTGAGACCGTAGAGAATGTGCTGTGGGGTAATAGTTTTATGACCGCTAGCCAGCGCAAAACCAAATGCATTTTTTAAAGCATTTTTGGAATGACCGGTAAATTTTTGAAAGATTGAATCCATGATTAAACCGTTTTGTTCGGTTGGCTGGTTAATTTTTTTAGATTTTTAGTCTGATTTAAATTGATTTTTGACAGTTTGGCTTGCCTAGCCATTCTTAACTTTATCCAAAATCAAATCATTTGGCGCAGAGCCGCAACCCGTTCAGTAATTGGCGGATGAGTAGCGAACAAATTGGAAAAAGCATGTTTGGTTCGGCCAAAGGGCGAAGCGATATAGAGATGGGCCGTGGCATTGTTGGCCTTTTTAACCGGCATTGATTCCTGAGATATTTTTTCCAGAGCTCGGGCCAGGCCTTCGGGGTATCTGGTCAGCAGCGATCCGGAAGCGTCAGCCAGGAACTCTCGTTTGCGAGAAATCGCCAATTGGATAAGTTTTCCAATCAGGGGCGAGAGGATTAATAAGACAACACCGGCAATCAATAAGATAGCTTGAAGCTGGTTGCTGCCGCTGTTACGATTGTCGCTGCCTTTTGAGGAGCCACCCCAAAATTTGATTCTAATAAACCAATCGGAAAGCAGGGCAATTAAGCCAACCAAAACAATGACAATTGTCATCAGTAAAATGTCGTAGTTTTTAATGTGGGAAAGTTCGTGGGCCAGTACTCCCTCCAGTTCTTCATTTTCCAATTTATCAATCGCGCCGGTAGTTACGGCGATTGAAGCGTGCTGGGGGTTGCGGCCGGTGGCAAAGGCGTTAATCGCCGGGTCGGGGATAAGGTAGACCTTGGGAACAGGCAGGCCGGCGGTGATGCTTAAATTTTCAACCAGGCGGTAGAGATAGGGATTGTCTTCTTTGACCAATGGTCCTTTGGCGCCGGCGGTGCTGAGGGCGACCTTGTCGCCGTAAAAATAGCTACTTAGAGACATTATAATGGAAACCCCGGCAGCAATGACTAAGCCGGAATAGCCTAACTCGGTTGTCTGGGAAAAAGCAAAACCAACCAGCATAATAATTGCCACAAATCCGGCAATTAAAATGGCGGTTTTTCTTTTATTGCTGTCAATCTGATTGTACATCCCGTTATCTTAGAATTTTACCTGGACATTTTCCCGTTCGCCGTTTTCGGCTTGGAAAAAATCAAAGTTTTTGAAGCCCAAGATTCCCACTACCAGATTATTGGGGAAGGTTTGCGTTTTGGTATTGAAGTCTCGGACATTGCCATTGTAGAATCGTCTGGCGGCTTGAATTTTGTTTTCGGTATCGGAAAGCTCATCTTGAAGCTGAAGGAAATTTTGGGAAGCTTTTAAATCAGGATAATTTTCGGCCACTGCAAAAATTGATTTTAAAGTCTGAGATAAAACATTTTCGGCTTGGCCTTTTTCTTCTACTCCTTGAGCGTTAATCGCGTTGGACCGGGCTTGGGTTACTTTTTCAAACAGTTCTTTTTCGTGCTGGGCATAACCTTTGACAGTCTCCATCAGATTTGGAATCAAATCATGGCGTCTTTTAAGCTGAACATCAACATCGGAAAAAGCTTCCTGAGTTCGATTTTTTAGCCTGATTAAGCTGTTAAAGACCATAATTAGCCAGCCGATAATGACGGCGGCAACGACTATTATTACCCATAGATAGGTTGGCATATGATGTTTCTCCTTAATTCTTTACTAGGCTTTAACAATGTTGCCTAGAATTAATTTTTATGGTAAAATATATTTGAAGCAATTGCTTTTATTCGTATAAATTATATAATAAATAAGAGGTTTGGTCAAAATATTAGCGCCATTTTAATTTGACATAATTTTGCAATTAATTGACTTGTTTTAAAAACAAGCTAAACAAATAATTTTATGAGCAAATTGCCAAGAAATTCTCAAAAAAAGGTCTTTTCGACGGTTTTAGTGACTATTCTTTCAGTCACTTTTTTTATTACCGGCATAAGTTTTATTTATGCCCAATCCACTCAGCTGAATGACAATTGGCAGGGCCCGTCGGCTAATCCGCCGCTGGGTAATCCGGCCGGGTTCATCTTTAACGCCCGCGGCCGATCTGGGGCTCAGGAGGCAGATATCAATATCAGCGGTGATTTGAATGTCGGCCAAGCCGCTCAGGTAAATTCTTTAACAGTGACTTCCGGTAATTTGGTGGCTAATCAGGATATTGATGTCAGCGGATCAGTCAATGTTGACGAAAGCATTTGTTTAAGCAGTGATTGCATTACTAACTGGGTTGATCTGGGCAATTTTTTGGATTTAACCGGTACTACCACGACATCGCCGTCTGAGTCATATTGGAATTATACCGGCGGGAATCTTATCAATAAAACCGCCGGCGCGGAGGGAACCGTGAGATTTTCCGATGCCGGCATCATTAGGAGCCAGGTTAATAATGGCGATTTTGCCACTCTTTCGGCCAGCGGCTCGGTTAACGGTTATTCCCAGCTGTCTTGGGGTAATAACAACAATTACCGATTGAGATTTTATTTTGACGGTGCGATCAGCCAGGCCGAGGTTATGACTTTGCTGGCTAATGGCAATGTCGGGATTGGGACCGCTGCTCCGGGTGGAAAGTTAGAAATTAGAACTGCCGCCGATCGCTCTCTGCTGATTAATTCTTCCGCTGTTTCTGTCCCGGTGGATTTAAAGGCGGTCAATCCTCAAAATGCCAATAATTTAAGAGAGATGGAACTGCACGGAAATACCATCAGTCTTTCAACCGGCGCTACCAATGTGGCGGCCGGAACAAAAAGGCTGACTATAAACGAGAGTGGCAATGTTGGGATCAATACTGCTAATCCGGCGCAAAAGCTTGATGTTAATGGCGATATCCAGGTAAACAAAAGAATTATCTTTCCCCGAAAGACAACGACTGGCTTTCCCGGTGTAAATTATATTCAAACAATCAGTAATGAAGAGAGTCCGGACAGGGAAAATCAAGATTTGGCAATTATGGCCCAAAGAAATTTATATCTCTTGATGAATGAACAGCCTTATGAGCAATTGGCCGGGGTTGGTGATTTAATTATTTCTCGGGATTCATTAGGCTATGCCGATAGCAATCCTTACTTAGTAGTTAAAAATGGCGGTAGTGTCGGTATTGGCCTAAGAAACCCATCGACTAACAGCAAATTAACCATTAATAACCCCACTGGCAACAATAAAACCGGTTTAACCATCACCAGCCAAAGCGGTCAAAATAAAATTGGCGTTGATTCCACAGTGGTTGCCGGCAACCAAAATATGGCCGGGCGCTTTACGGTGAGCGGGTCTTATTCAGCCCAAGCCAAGCTTGGCTATTCTCCTTATCAAGTCAACTTAAGCTATGGTGTTTGGGGCACAGGTACATCAGCTGGCGTCTATGGCGAAGGAATAAATGGGGTGGTCGGTTATGCCTCTAATCCATATGGCAGCATTGGCATTTACGGCTTAACCACTTATCACCCGGAAGTTAATTCGCAAGACGGCGGCAGTTCATACGCCGTTACTGCCGTTGCCCAAGGTTATGGTGATGTTGCCGTGTATGCCGATGCCCGAGGTTCAAACGGCATTGCGATCCAAGGTGTTGGCAATAGTGATTTCAGTTGTGACCCCGGTTTACAGCCGCCTGGATCCAGCTGTCCGCCGAATTACGGTTGGAACCAGTCTTCGTGGGCCGGTTGGTTTAGCGGTGGCAATGGGTTGTATGCTGAAAGATTATGGGTTGGTCGGAGTAGCGGGCTGACAGCCAGAATGATATCGGATGCATCGTCAGACGGGGTTAATACGGATTTTGCGGCGGCCGGAGTTTTTGCCAATAGCGCCAAGGCCAAGTATGCTTTTTTGGGGCTGGAAGGCGCAGCCGGACTTTTCTTTGGTGATGTCCAAATTTTGGGAAATATTGTCGGCAATAACACCATCACTGGCAATCTGAAAGTTAATGGCAATCTTACAGTTTCTGGTTCAAAGAGTTTTGTAATGGATCACCCGACAGATCCGACAAAAGAAATTCATTATGTTGCTTTGGAAGGCGGCGAATCGGGAACTTATGTCCGTGGTTCTGCTCAGCTGGTTAATGGCGAAGCGGTAGTCAATCTGCCGGAACATTTCAGCCTGGTAACGAGTGAACAGGGATTAACCGCCCAAGTCACGCCAACTTCAGATGTAGCCGGGCTGTATGTTGCCAATAAAAGCCCCAGACAGATAGTTGTCAGGGAAGCAAACGGCGGGAAAAGCAACGCAACTTTTGATTATTTGATCAATGGTGTAAGAAAAGGTTTTGAGAACAAACCGGTAATTATTGATAAGGAATCGGCTAAAAACGATTTAGCGCCGGTGGTTGAGGAAGAAATAGAGAATATTATTGCTCAGGCAGAAGCCGGCAATAAAGAAAGCGACAGGTATGTTCCGGCAGAAAATAATTCTTTATTAAATAAAGTTTTGGAAAATAAAGCCTTGGAAGAAAAATTAGCTCAGGAAACGCAAGAGAGTCCTTTGCCGGAAGGCGAGGAGTCTGTAACGGATGGATCAGATCAGCCGGTTCAGGCGGAAACGGCATCAAAACTTAATTGGTGGCAGAAATTAATTAATTTCTTCAAAGGCTTATTTAAGAGATCATAATGGGCAAAAAAGCATTATTAACAATTTTTTTGCCGCTAATCCTAATTTTTAGTGCTTTGATTTTATCGCAGACCAGCGCCCAAGAGGTGCCGGTTTGTAATCCGGACGGCTGTAATGGCGTTTGCCCGGCGGGTTGTAGTGCTTCTCAAGATTTTGATTGCAGCGCTCAAGGTTGCTGCGGCGACAACAAGGTTCAGTCGCCCAATGGTGAAGGTAAATTTGAACAATGTGATGCCGGTTCTGGCGGATCAGAAAGTTGTACTCCGCAGTGTGGTCAAAAATTTTTAGGTTGGGCCTGGGCCGACAATTTTGGCTGGTTGTCGTTAAATAGTGATAATTGTTTGGATAAGTATTTGGAACCTGATTTTGCGGGAGCTTGCGGGGACAGCATTGATTATTTTGTTCAGGCCGATAGCGACAATAATGTTAGGGGTTGGGCTTGGTCGGATTTGATTGGTTGGGTTTGTTTTGGGGTTCAATGCGATTCAAGCCGGATTTGTGAATTTACCCCTGGCGGGAGTTGTCCGGATAATTTGGGCGATTTAGTGCCGCCGGGCGGTTGGCAGGCGCAGATTATCCCGGATGGCACCAGTAATCCCAAGGTGGTTGGGTGGGCCAAAGCGGTCAGTCTTGGTGATCAGGGCTGGTTTTCACTAAACTGCGCCAATTCCCCCCAGCATTGTGCTGTTTCAAATTATGCCGCCGGTGTTGCGGAAGATGATTTCAGCGGGGAAAAACGATTAACCTTGACCGGTTGGGCCTGGAACAGCGCACCGGATGGTTTTGGCTTGGGCTGGCTGAAATTTAATCCCTCAATCACGACGATTTCGCCTTGGCTTCAGACAAAATATGGCGATATCTATGCCCGGGGAGGTCTAACCAGTAGTGAAGAACCGCCATCATATAATGCCACTTACCGGATTTTATCGGGCGGAGCCGTTACTCACTTCTTGTCGGCTCGGGGTAATGAATGGATTGATTCGGAATTTGGTTTTATCAATTTTCCCACCCCTGCAACCAGATATTCTAATGTTTTAGGAGAAATTGATTTTACCAAATTGATTTGTTTGAGCGATGACGCAAGTCGCTGCACTAACAGCTATGGCTTTCAGGTTGAAAGAATTGTTGCCGCGGGTGATATTCCGTCGGTTTTGGGTGGTAAAGTTTATTATCGCCAAGGCGATTTAACCATCAACAGCCCGAAGGAATTTCTCAATGCCGCTGGTTTTACCAATGCCGCTGGCACTATCGTAGTAAACGGCGATTTAATAATCAATGCCAATTTAACTTACGATCCAACCGATCAATTGACCAGATTTAGAAATTTGGCTTCGGTGGCTTGGATCGTCAAGGGCGATTTGAAGATATCACCGTTGGTAACCGAGCTAGCCGGTAATTTTATTGTTTTAGGCAACGGCGATAATAATTGTCTTCAGGATGCCGAAGTTGAACATTGCGGCCAGATTTATACTTGTTACAATTCAACCGATTGTCAGACCAGGTTGACGGTTTCAGGCTTGATGATGGCTCGAAAGTTTTATCTCAAACGAGAATTTCCAATCAACGATCCGGATGTTACGATCAAGGGTTCGGAAATAATTATTTACGACGGACGGTTATTGGCCAATACGCCGCCCGGGCTGGCCGACTTTGCCCAAGCCCTGCCGATTTGGCGTTCTGAAACATTCTCGCTTTAATTATTGGTCTATGAGGGTAAACGGAACTATTTATCATTATGGGATTATTTTCTTCACAGCAAAGTTATTTAGGAATAGATTTCGATTCAAATAGCATTAAGTTGGTCGAATTAAAAAATGAAGCCGGTCGGCCGCGACTGGTGACTTATGGCTATTTTGATCGGGAGGTGTCACCGGAAGCGAATAATCGGACCGATGATTATTCCGAAGATACATCTAAATTGATAAAGCAAGTCTGTGCCAAAGCCAGAACTACCACTACCAAGGTGATTACGGCTTTGCCGGCTTATTCGGTTTTTAGTTCCATTTTGAATTTGCCGGCCTTGGCCCGAAAAGATTTGGCGAATGCCGTTAAATGGGAAGCAAAAAAAGTTATTCCGTTGCCAATTGATGAAATGATATTGGACTGGAAAATTTTGGAGAATTTTAATGGCGATAATTTAAAAAAACCCAAGTCGCAAAATGTTGACAATAATGACCTTGAAGACAAAGATTTGGAACCGAAAAAATTTTTGAAAATATCATCAAAAGCCAAGAAAGAAAATGTTAAGGTATTGTTGACTGCCGCGCCCAAGGATTTGGTAAAGCGCTACATGAACATTTTTCATTCCAGCGGTCTTAATCTGTTGAGCCTTGATACTGAATCATTCGCTTTAATTCGGTCGTTGGTGGGCAACGATCGATCGGCTTTGATGATTGTCGACATCGGTTCAATTGTAACCAATATTTCGGTGGTTGTTAACAATATTCCAATTTTGAACCGCAGCATTGATGTGGGCGGTGTAACCATTACTAAGGCGATTGCCAACAGTCTTAATGTCAACTTGGCTCGGGCTGAACAATTTAAATATGATATTGGTATGAGCAGCGATCGGGTGGGTCAGGGCAGCGTTCCTAAAACTATTGAGACAACGCTAAGTCCAATTATTGACGAGCTGCGTTATAGTTTAGAATTGTATCGCAATCAGGGCGCTAAAGATATTGAAAAGATAATTTTGACCGGTGGATCATCGTTGTTGCTGAATTTGCCCCAGTATCTTTCTAATCTGTTGGGCTTAAGGGTATTTTTGGGCGATCCTTGGGCCAGAATAATTTACCCGGAGGAATTAAAGCCGGTTTTGGACGAGATCGGTCCAAGATTTGCGGTTGCCGCCGGGTTAGCAATGAGGGATATTGAATAATAAGGTTTATGCCGGAAATAAATTTGTTACCGAATAATTTAAGATCAAAAGAAGAGCGTGAGCGCCAGTCGGCTCAGAAAAAGCCGAGGGATTTTAAAATAGAATTAAGCAATCCCAAATTAGAGAAACCTCAAATACCCCTACGAGAGTCAAAGCCGTCCGTTTTGAGCCGGTTGTTTGCTACTAAGCTGGCGGCAATTCCTTCTCAGGACAGAACTAAACCGGAAACCTTGATCGAATTAGGGAAACAGGAAAAAAACAGTTCTAATTTTAATGAGCCGGTGGCTCATATTCCAAGAGTTGAGGCCGCTGAACCGGTGAATAATGGAAATAAATCCGGTGAACCTGGACGGCCGGTCGACAACGCTTCTGACAAAACTGAAAAATTACCGACGACCGAAGAAGTTAAGATTAGTCAAAAGGCCAAGCCGGCGAGTGGGGGTGAAAAAAGAAAAAAGTGGTTTCGTTTTTCTCGCGGTCAAAAAAATCATAAAAAAGATGTCAGGAATTTCAGCCGCGACGAGGTATTGGATGTCAATTTGATTCCGTCGGAATTTGCCAAGTCGCCGGAGCTGGAACTCCCCCGGAAAGTCGGTTTGACGGTGGTGGCTGGGTTTTTGGCATTGTTGCTGGTAGCAGTCGTGTATTTGGGAATAACTTGGTATCAGTTAAATATTACCAGGCAGTTAGATGAGCTGGAATCGGAAATAATTTCTCTCAATAAACAAATTGTTCAGGCCGAAATGGGCAAGGCCGATGCCTTGAAGCTACAAAAGCGGCTGGAAATGACCAAGGATTTACTTGATCATCATATTTATTGGACTAATTTTTTTGAATTATTGGAGCGCTATACTATTGAGGATGTTTATTATTTGGATTTTGCGATGTCCGGCAGAGACAAGTTGGTTATATCGGCTCGAGGTAAGGATTACGAAGCTGTCGCCAAACAGCTATTAACTTTTCAACAAGCTAAAGATTTTGTTAAGAATGTTAGTATTGATTCGGCCTCAGCCGAAATTGATCCAAAAGAAGGGAAATATAACGGGGTGAGCTTTAATGTCCATCTGGAGTTTTTCCCCGAAGTTTTTTTGAAATCAATCAATTAATTTATGCCCAAGAATAAGTTGTTAGCTAAAGACGGTAAAACTCAAACCAATTGGCAATTGAAGTTAGCTTTCGTGCGTTACTATAAGCTAATAATTTTAATTTTAGTCGGTGCAATTTTGGGGCTTGGTTATTATTTTGTGTTGGAACCTAAATATCAAGAAGTCGGGGTTGGCGGAAGCTATAATGTTGTTACTTTGAAGACCGAATTGGAAAAGCGTCGGGAGTATCTCGGTAAATTAAAGGAATTGAATGATAATTTTTCCAGAATTAGTCCCAGTGATATCAGCCGAATAGAACAGATTTTGCCGTCCGACAAGGATGTTGGCGGACTTTTTGTACAATTTCAAAACATCGCTTTAGAAAACAATTTGTTGCTGGCGGGGATTAGCGTCAACGAAGTTCCACCTGCCAGCACTGATGCCAAGAATTCTAATTTAAAAGAACTCAACATTAGTGTCGATTTGGTCAACTTGGGTGCGGCTGGTGACTATCGCGGGTTTAAAGAATTTTTAAAGTCAATCGAAAACAATTTGAGAATTTTTGACACCAACGCCGTTTATTTTGATCCCGAATCGCCCAATTATTCAGTCAATATTGTTACCTATTATTATCTCAACAGTTAAGCTATGCTGGTTGCCAAAAAATTAAATGCGACAAAAAAAATAATTTTGACGGTGTTGCTGTTGGCAACTTTGGGATTGGCCGGCTATCTGGTGTATAAGATATTTTTATCGGAAAGTTTTGCGATTAATAAGCCGATTGTCGTGGATATTGATAAATTGGTAGTGCCAAAAATAAATACCGCAATGCCCAGTGATTTTTTAAACCAATCGCCTTATCTTGATTTGAAGGCGCGCAGTTCGCAATTGCCAAGCGGGAGAGTCGGCCGGTCTAATCCGTTCGGCAAGATTCCTTTTGATTTATTAACTAATTAACGATGTATAAAAATCAGGATCAATTGATTCAAGCTTTGGTCGCCCAAGGTCTGATTACCAATCAGGCCGCTTTGGATATTAAAGAAAAAGCCAAGGCCGCCAATCAGCCACCCGAAGTGATAATGATTAAAGAAAAAATGGTAGCGGCCGATAAGCTGATCGAAGCCAAAGCCAAATTATTGAATATTGAGGTAGCCGATTTGAAGGATCTAAAAATTGACAAGAAGGTTTTGAATTTAATTCCGAAAGAAGTGGCGGAAAATTACCAGATGATTCCTTTTCAAAAAAATGGCAATGAGCTTCGGGTTGGGTTGGTCAATCCCCAAGATTTTAAGGCGATTGAAGCAGTGGAATTTTTGGCCCAAAAGGCCGATTTAAAAGTGCGGTATTACATTATTTCGGTTCAAAATTTTAACAAAGGTCTGCGGCAATACCAAGAATTTGATGACGAGGTTAAAAAAGCCTTGGCGGGAATAAGCCACCAAGCGGCGATTAGCGGCGAAGGTGATGAATCGACCAAAGAAATGGAAGAGGTGATAAAGACAGCACCGGTTTCCAAAATGGTCTTGGTAATTGTCCGCCATGCGATTGACGGTCGGGCATCGGATATCCACATTGAACCGACTTTGAGAGATACCAAGGTGCGTTATCGAATCGACGGCATTCTGCGGACCTCGTTGGTTTTGCCAAGATACATTCATTCAGCGATTATTGCTCGGATTAAAGTTTTGGCCAATCTAAAGCTGGACGAGACCAGAAAACCACAAGATGGCCGGATCCGGCTTAATGTCGAAGGCCGAGATATTGATTTTCGAGTTTCCACCCTGCCATTGACCGAGGGCGAGAAGGTGGTGCTGAGAATTTTGGACACTAACTCTCAGGTACCGTCACTGGAGCAGCTGGGATTTAATAAAATTCAAATTGAAACCATTAAAGAGGTCATCAGGAAACCCCACGGTTTGGTACTTTTAACTGGTCCAACTGGCTCTGGCAAAACCACTACGCTGTATACAATTTTGACTATGCTTAATCAGGAGGGGGTTAATATCGTAACCTTGGAGGATCCGATTGAATATTATATTGACGGAGTCAATCAGTCCCAAATTAAGCCGGAAATCGGTTACAGCTTTGCATCCGGACTGAGAGCGATTCTGCGTCAAGATCCGAATATTGTAATGCTTGGCGAGATCCGTGACCAGGAAACTACCGAGCTGGTGGTTCATGCCAGTTTGACAGGTCATCTGATCTTGTCTACTTTACATACTAACAGCGCCATCGGAGCAATTCCCCGATTGATTGATTTGGGAGGAGAATCATTTTTACTGTCATCAATTATGAATTTAGTGATTGCTCAACGGTTGGCCAGAAAAATTTGTCCTCATTGTAAAGCCAAAGTGGAAGTTCCCGAAAAACTTTTAGCAAAAATTAGAAAACAACTTGAAGGGGTGCCGGCTCAGTATTTGGAGGGTGTAGACCTGAACAAGATGGAATTTTGGCGCGGTGAAGGTTGCGCCCGATGTGGAAACTTGGGCTATCAGGGCCGCATGGCGGTAGCTGAAATAATCAATATCACTCCTGAAATGCGTGATATTATCAATCGCGGCGGTGATGCCAATGAAATTAAAAAAAGTTTGGCCACCCAGGATTTTATCAGTTTGACGCAAGACGCTTTGATTAAGGCACTACAAGGTTTGACGACAGTTGATGAGGTGATTAGGATTTCGCAGGTTTAATATTTAATCATAAGAAATAATTGATTCAACATTATGTCCGAGAATAAATTAATCTTGTTGGTTGAAGACGACGAATTTTTGTCGGAATTGTATGCCACCAAGCTGGGGTTGGAGGGATATGAAGTAATTTTGGCTTCTGACGGTGAAAAAGGGTTAAAATTAATCAAGGAAAAGCAGCCGGACTTGATTTTGCTCGACATTATTTTGCCCAAGCTGGACGGTTTTGAGATTTTATCCAAAATTAAAGCCGACAAAATTTTGAAAAAAATTCCGGTGATTTTGTTGACCAATCTCAGCCAAAAAGATGAAGTCAAACGAGGGCTTGATTTGGGAGCAGATGATTATTTGATTAAAGCTCATTTTATGCCTTCGGAAGTAGTTAAGAAAATTAAGCAGGTTTTAGCCCAATAATTTTAAACTCATGGACAGTTCACTTAATGTTTTTTTGAACAAAGTATTGATAACTGCCGCTAAGCGCAAGGCTTCAACGGTTCATCTAACCGTTAATTCCTATCCGGCACTGAGAGTGGATGAGGAGCTGGTGGAGTTGAACGAAGAATCAATCGTGACCGATTCATTGGTCAATGAGATCGCCAAAGCCTGGTTGACCGAGGAACAAAAGAAAATTTTGGAAGATAAAAAGGAGATCGTTGTCGCCAAGCAGATGGATAAAAAATTCAGAATGAAAGTCAGTTTCTTCTTTCAGAAAGGTTTTTTGTCGGCGAATATCAGGCTGATACCAGGCAATATTCTGCCATTGATAAATTTGGGATTGCCCAAATCAGTTTATAGTTTGACTGATCGAAAGTCGGGGTTGATTATCGTGAGCGGACCATACGGTTCGGGTAGAACCACCACCGTGGCGGCGATGCTGGAAGAAATAAACCAAAACCGGAAAGAAAATATCGTCACCATTGAAAAACCGATTGAATATATCTTTGCCAATAAAAAGAGTTTGGTTGAACAACGGGAAGTCGGCCGGGATACAAATTCGTTTACTGATGCTTTGAAGTATGTTCAAAATGCGGATATTGATATTATCAGCGTTGGGTTAACCAATGAGCTGGAAGCCATTCCGTTAGTTTTGGAATTTGCCAGTTCGGGCCGGTTGGCTTTTTTGACCATGAATACCAATTCAGTGGCTCAGACTATTGAAGAAATCTTGGCTTTATTCCCAGCCGATGAGCAGGATCGGGCCAGGCTACTTTTAGCCAAAGCTTTAGCCTCGATTATTGTTCAGCGGTTGGTACCTCGCGCCGGCGGCGGGTTGGCTGTCGCTACCGAGGTGTTGATTGCCACCGAAGCGGTTCAGTCTTTGATTTCCCAAAATCGGGTCAGACAAATTGAAACAATCCTTCAAAGTTCCCGTGAGGAGGGAATGATCAGCTTGGATCAGTCTTTGGCCCAGCTGGTAAAATCCGGAGAAGTTTTGATTGATCAGGCGATTGAATATGCCAATGATCCAGCCGGTGTTAGAGCCATGGCCAAGGCTTAATCAGTAATCTATGCCTTATTTTAGATATAAAGCCACCGATGAAAGTGGGCAACAACTAGAAGGGATGGTCCAAGGAGCAAGCGCTGATGTGGCCGCTGAAATTTTGGCGGATCGCCAGTTGACCCTGCTGTCTTTAAAAGAAGAACGAATGAGCATCAGCCAGCGTTCTTTAAAGATTTTGAACCGGGTCAAGGTAAAAGACTTGGTGGTTTTTTCGCGCCAATTGTCAGTCATTGTTTCGGCCACTATTCCCTTGGTTCAAGGTCTACGGATTTTGGTCAATCAGACTGAAAGTCCGGTTTTAAAGACCGTCATTTCCGAAGTGGCCGATGATGTCGAAGGCGGCGCCAAATTGTCGGCGGCTTTGGCCAGACACCCTAATGTGTTTGACGGTTTTTTTGTTAATATTATAAAGTCCGGCGAAACTTCTGGTAAACTTGATGAAGTGTTGAATTACTTGGCCGATCAAAAGGAAAAGGATTATGATTTGATGTCCAAGATCAGGGGCGCAATGATTTACCCGATTTTTATTGTTGGTGGTTTGGTTGTGGTTGGTGGCTTAATGATGATTTTTGTAATTCCGCAGTTGACTTCGGTCTTGAAAGAAACCGGGGTTGACTTACCGTTGTCGACTAAGATTTTGATCGCCGTCAGCGATTTTTTTGTCAATTTTTGGTGGCTGCTTTTATTGTTTGTTGGTTTTATCGCTGTTTTATTCCGGTTAGCGATTAAGACAAATTCCGGGCGGTGGTACTGGGATTTGTTAAAATTGCGGCTGCCGATTTTTGGCAAGATGTTCCAAGAAATTATTTTAGTCCGTTTTACCAGGAGTCTTTACACCTTGGTTACCGGCGGTGTGTCTTTGACTAAAAGTTTAGAGATTGTTTCTGATGTGGTAAGCAATTCCGTCTATCAAGAACTGATTCGGGAAACTGCAAGGGAGGTTGAAGACGGGAATTCCATGGCCTCGGTTTTTTTACAGAGCAAAGAAGTGCCGCCGATGGTTTCCCAGATGCTTAATTTGGGCGAAAAGACCGGCCGGGTGGATGAAATTTTGGAAAAACTGGCGAATTTTTATAGCCGCGAAGTCAGTAATATGGTGGCTAACCTGGTGACTTTGCTGGAGCCTTTGATTATGATGCTTATGGGCGTGGCGGTCGGTGTTTTAGTTTCGGCAATCATTTTGCCGATGTATAATTTGGCCGCCAGTTTATAAATATTAACAATAGCTTGCTTTATGATTAAAAACAAAAAAAATCAAAAAGGTTTTACCCTGGTTGAGCTATTGGTGGTTATTGCCATTATCGGAATTTTAGCCAGCATGTCTACGGTATCAGTCAATTTGGCCAGAGTCAGGGCTCGGGATGCCAAACGCCAAGCCGATATTTCCCAAATTCAGCTGGCTTTATATTTGTATTTTGACGATAATTTACATTTCCCCGCAGCTGATTTACTGCCGGAAAATGCGGTCAGTAATTGGAATTCCGTTTTGGTGCCAGCCCTAAACGGCACGGAGACAACTAAAGTTTATATGGCCTTGGTTCCTGGCGATCCGTTGAATATGGATCCTCATTTTTACGGCTATAACAGCGACGGTAAGGAATTTATTATCAGTTATTATTTGGAAAACGAAGGTCCTCGGGAGTTGCATGGCTATTAAGTTGTTAAATCTGTATTTTTTTGGTATACTATAGGCAGTTGTTGATAACTTAAAAATAAAATATCCGCGTTTTTACGCGAATCAACCTATGAAAGGAGGTGACAAAATGAAAAAGAAAGGCTTTACTCTTATTGAACTGTTGGTGGTTATTGCCATCATTGGTTTATTGTCAACTTTAGCAGTCGTGGCTTTGAACTCCGCTCGAGAAAAAGCCCGGGATGCCAAGCGGGTAGCCGACATTAAGCAAATTCAGACAGCATTGGAATTGTATTACAATGACAACACCGACACCGGTTATCCTGTGGCTACTGGTACTCTTGGTTCTGGTGATTACGGTTGTTTGGGTACTGGTGGTTGGGAGGCGACTGGCGCAGATTGCGGTTCAAGTCCTTATATGGCTTTGGTGCCGACCGATCCTCAGGCATCAAGCAATTATGCTTATGAAAGCGCCGGTGGTGAAGAATATGAAATCACCTTTGTCTTGGAAGGTACAACCGGTGGATTGGATGCCGGGACTCATGTTGCTAGCGAAGCAGGCATTGAATAATTTTCAAATAGTTTAATAAAACATCCGGTCCTAATTGGGGCTGGATGTTTTATTAAACTAAAAATGATATAATAAAATCATGTATTTAGTAATAAAAAAGTTATGGCCTATAATGATTTTATTGACCTTGTCGGTCTTATTTTTTATTCCGTTTTGGGCAACCAAGACCATTCCTTATAGTGGCGACTTTACCGGCAGTGATTTGACCGAATTGAATTTGCCACTGCGTTTTATGGCTGCTTCCGCTTGGCAGGCAGGCCAAGTGCCGCTGCAAAGCAATTTGTTGGCTGCTGGTTTTCCGCTGCTGGCCGAAGGTCAGGCCGGGGTGTTTTATCCGTTAAATTTTTTGTATATATTTTTACCTTTTTGGCTGGCAATAAATATTTCACTGTTATTAAATTTTTTCTTGGCCGCCTTGTTTAGCCATTGGTATTTTCGCAGTTTGAAGGTTAGCCAGGCCGGATCGCTATTTGCCGCGATAGCTTTTAGCTTTGGCGGATTTTTTATTTTTAGATTGAAACATCTTAATTTAATAAATGCCGCGATTTGGCTGCCCTTGTTATTTTATTTGATTGAAAAATATTTTACAGCCAAGAAAAAATATTTAGTCGTTGCTTGCTGGCCGTTGGTTTTAGCTGTTCAATTTTTTGCCGGCCATCCCCAGATTACCTATGTGACGGCAATTAGCGCGATGGTATATTTTGGTTTACGGTTATGGCAGGAAGAAGGTAATAATATAAAATCGGTAATTTTAAAGTTTGGGTTGATTTGGCTAGCGGTTGGGATTTTGGCTTTAGGGCTGAGCGCTATCCAGCTTTTGCCAACCCTGGTAAATTCCTTGGACTCCGGCCGCAGCATCTCGCTGGACTATAGCCAAATTGTGCGTTTGGCTTATCCGGTTGCCAGTCTGGCGTTTTTTGTCAGTCCTTATATTTATGGCAACCCGGCGGAAAATAGCTTTGTTAATAATTTTCAAGCCTTTGGTGTTTTTTGGGAAAATAATATTTATTTTGGATTATTACCGTTGATTTTGGCTTTAGTGGCGATACTATTTTTATTTGCTAAGAATAAGCTGGTCAGAATTCTGACGGTTTTTTCGCTATGCTGCTGGTTGGTAGTTTTTCAAGATTTAAGCCCGGTATTTATTATTTTATGGAAAACCTTTCCAGGGTTTGAAATGTTTAGATTTCATCAGCGTTTTTTACTGCCGATTTTATTGGTTTTGACGGCTTTAGCTGGTTTGGGGTTTGATTATTTTTGGCAAGAATTAAGAAGAATAAAACCGCGTTTTCGGATATTGGCAAAATCAAAAATGTTTTTTTCTTGGCTGCTGCCGTTGTTGTTAATTTTGGTATTATTGGTTGATTTGTATGTAATGGCAACCCATTATTTGGGGATGGCTGATATGGATAGTTATTTTAACCAACCCGAAACGGTTAACTTTTTGAAGACTGATCAAACAAATTTTCGAATTTACAGCATTGGCTGGCCCCAAGCCTGGCAATCGGTCAATGAATTGGCGGGCGGGTGGAATAATAATCTGGCTTTGCAAACAGAATGGCGCCAGATAGTCCCACCGAACTCAAATGTCTTTTGGGGGATTGCTTCGGCTCAGGATCGAGCTTCGCTAGAAGGCGGAATGCTGGATAGATATTCTCATTTTTTACAGAATCAGATTTTACTCCAGACTAATCAAGAGTCGGCCACCACCAGTTTGGAAATAAATAGTTCAACCTTAAATTTAATGACGCTTTATAATGTAAAATATCTTTTAGCTTTTAAAGAGCTAAGCAATTCTAATTTAGTTTTGACTGATAGAATCAGTAACACTTTGGTTCCTTCGGTTAAGGTCTATCAAAATACCAAACAGCTGGGGTTGGCATACGGAGTGTTTAAGGTGATTGAGGCCACCAGTACCGCCGAGATGCTTAACTTAGTCTTGGATGATGATTTTGACCCAACCGAAGAGATTGTTTTGGTTGACTTGCCGGTTAGTAAGAATAATGAAGAAGATCAGGCGACTTCAACGGTTAATATTATAAATCAGAATAATGCCGCTTATGCTTTGACGGTTGATTTTTCGGCTGACGGTTACTTATTTATCAGTCAGATTTTTGACAATGGCTGGCAGGCCAAAGTTGATGGCCGGGCGGTAAGTTTATTGCGTGCAAATTTTGCGTTTATGGCCTTGCCACTAGCCAGTGGTTATCATGAAATTGAATTAACTTATTGGCCAAAAGAATTCAGTTGGGGATTAATATTATCCCTGGTCAGCCTGGTAGCCTTAATCGGCTGGATAGCAATATATCTTTTGTTAGTGGAGAAAAAGCATGATTAAAGACAAAATCCATAATGTCACCAATTTAGCTTATTTGGCAATAGCCCACATTTTAATTTTGCTGGGTTACGCTGTTAATAAAGCCTTATTTCATAATCAAACCCAGCTTTGGCTACTGTTTTTGGGCTGGGTATTTTTGCTTATTCTATTTTGGCAAAAGAAATCCGTGGTTTTTAATTTTTCATTGTCGGCTGAAAAGATTTTAATTTTGACTGGCTTGGTAAGTTTTGGTTTGTTTTATATTTTTGATGGGGGAATTGATCTGTGGTCCAAGCAAGCTTATATTAATATTGTTAAACTGAAATTTTTGGCTTTGGGATTATTTATGCTTTATTTGGTTGAATTTAATTTTAGTCATCACGGCACCTTGTCTGTTTTGTTGAAACATCTGCAAAAAAATAAATTTTGGTATTTAGTAATTGTAGCATTAATAATAAATTTGACGACAATATTTTATTCCCCGATCCCCAAAATTGATGTTTATTGGGTGTTTGACGGCGGGGCTCAGTCAGTTATTGAAGGCCAAAATCCTTATGCCGCGACATTTTATAATCCCTATTCGCCGCAGGCCTGTGACAAGCTATATGGCACAAGTGATTGCGAAAATAAATTTTATTCTTATTTAACTACTGCGCTGGTTGCCACAACAGCCAGCAAATGGCTGTTTGGCGACATCAGGTTTGCTTTTATAGCTTCAATTTTTGGCATGGGCTTGATTATCTTTTTGCTTTTGAAAGAGCGCTTTAAAGAAAATCGTCAACCAATGGAGCTGCTGATTTTATTGTTGCTTTATTTGCCTTTGGGAAATTATGTACTGGAACAAAGTTGGGTCGAAAGTTTGGCCGGGTTGGTTTTCTATTTGTTTGTTTATCTGGCCTTGTCGGGTTATCGTTATTGGCCATATTTAATTTTTGGTTTATTTTTAGCTACCAAACAAACGATGTGGATTTTTATTCCTTTTGTATTAAAATTTCAGGGGTTGAATTATAAAAAAGTATTATTGTCGCTGGTAACTTTTTTGGTCTTGACTTTGCCGTTTTTGTTTTGGGGCGCGGCCGATTATTGGGAAGATATTTTTTTAAATCAATGGCATTATCGCGATGCCTTGCATTCATTATCTTTCAATACCTTGAATAAGCTTTTTTTCTATGATCTAATTCATTATAATTTTTGGTATTTGGGATTCTTGTCGGGGTTGTTTATTTGGTTGTGGTGGAAAACTAAGCGTGATTGGCAATCGATTATTCAGGCAGTAGTGGTATTAATGATGGCTTTATTCATAGTTAAGCGGGGATTTGCCAATTATTATTATGGTATTTCTTTGTTTATAATATTACTGATGACCTTGGAGTTAAGAAAAATTAATTCTAATTTTGATGATCACCAAAGATCAATTGGATAAAATTCATAAAGCCGTCCCGGTTGATTATTATGAGGCCGGTTTGAAATATAATCCCTTTCAGCGTTATTGGCATAACAGAAGGTTTAAATTAGTTACGGCAAAATTAAAAGATTTGCAGTTGAAAGGTAGGATTCTTGATTTAGGTTGCCATAGCGGCGACTTAACTAATGTTATTAAAAAAGCCACAGGCAATGAAGTTTTTGGATTGGACATCTCGGAAAAATCAATTGAATATGCCAAACGGCGTTTCCCCGATATTAATTTTTACAGTGTCGATTTTCCGGCCGAAAAAATTTTTGCTGCCAGCCACTTTGAAGCGATAACCTGTTTTGATGTGATGGAACATTTGCCTGACTTGGAAGATGTTATTTGCGAGATCAGACGGATGTTGGTTTCGGGAGGATATCTGATTATGGCAATTCCCAACGAGAATTTGTTGTTTAAAATAGTTTGGTGGTGGTGGCTGAAGTTTAACGGCCGGGTGTGGGAGGATGTCCATGTCCATAATTTTCGCCAGGAAGGGTTTAAATTATTTGAGGAAAATAATTTTTAGAATGTGGCACTTCATAATTTTTCAAAAAAAATAATGCCGAGGTTGAAGCAGTCAAAAATCAGCCGGAATTTTTTGTTGGGTTCGCTGGTTTTTACTTTGACGATGGCAGTTTATTTGTTTACCTTGGCGCCAACAATCACCATGGAAGATAGCGGCGAACTGGTAACGGCGGCTTATACCTTGGGAATCGCCCATCCGCCGGGATTTCCTTTGTGGGTTTTGCTTGGAAAATTATTTACTTTTATACCTTTGGGGACAATTGCTTGGCGGCTTAATTTAATGTCGGCCTTTTGGGGCGCTTTGGCCGCCGGCTTGTTTGCCGTATTAATCAATCGTTTAACCAACCGCTGGTGGTTAGGGCTGGCTTTTAGTTTGATTTTGGCTTTCAGTCCGATTTATTGGTCGCAAAGCGTCATCGCCGAGGTGTACACCCTGAATATATTTTTTGTAATTCTATCAAGTTTGTTGTTGGTAATTTGGCAAGAGAAACGCGCAGATAAATATTTATTGTGGTTTGCACTATTATTTGGTTTAAGCTTGACCAACCACACCATGATGATTTTGCTCGCCCCGGCCTTTGCTTTGTTTATCATGGTTGTTGATCATAAAATTTTTAGTAAATGGCAATTAATTCTGAAAATGTTGTTGCTGGCATTGGTTGGTTTCAGCGTTTATTTATATTTGCCTTGGCGCGCGGCAATGCATCCGGTCTTTAATTGGGGGCCGATTACTACTTGGCAGGATGTAATCGTCCATATTGCCAGAGCCCAGTATAACGATTTTGATCTGCTGGGTGCTTGGCACGGCAAAACGGGGATTATCGTATCTTTCTTTTTTACCATCTATCAAGATTTTTTTGCACCGACGCTGTTATTGGCTGCCGCCGGACTGATTTATCTTTGGAGAAAAAACAATCCTTTGGCCATTCTGACTGCCGGAGTATTTTTAGGCAACAGTTTGGGGATAATTTATTTAAGAAAATTCGGCTGGGGCATAGGCATTGACTACACTTATCGAGTGTATTATTTGCCGGCCTTTATGATAGTGATATTTTGGTCGGCATTAATTGTCTCTTACCTTAATGATTTGTTGGTTGATTTTTTTAAAACCAAAAAATTAATTTGGTTGAGGGCTAGTCAGTTGGTTTTTGGTTTAATGGTCGTTTCTTTGCCTCTTAGCTTTCTGACTGGTAATTACCGGGGAAATGATTTAAGCGATTTTTGGCTGAATTATGATTATGGCCGTAATCTTTTGAACAGTTTGGAGCCAAATAGCGTTTATTATTTTGCTTATGACGGTAGCCTTCACGGCGATACGGAAATTTTTACCCTGCTGTATTTGCAAATTGTCGAAGGTCAACGCCCGGATGTCTCGGTTGTTTCCGAATCAAATATTTTGAATTATCGGGTAAGAATCAAAGTTCCGCCAAGCCATTTTAAATTGGATTTTGAACAGCGGCGAGGGGAAATTTTGCACTTGCTTAATGAAGTCAAAGATCGGCCCAAATACGCTAATTTCTCGGTTGGTTCAGGTAATAACGATTTGGGGTTGTTTAGCCTGACTAACGGCTATGCCCATAAAATTTTTGGCAATATTCAGGAAGCTACCCCATCAGCCTGGCGCCTTGACTTGGCCGCCTTGCGCGGGTTAGACCAGATTGATGAAGCCAGTCCTTACCCGGTTCGCGGCTTGGTAGCTCATTATTATTACAACTTGGCGGCGCGGTATTTAGTCGACGGCAACCAAGACAAGTCGACAGCATATCTAATTAAAGCATTCAACCTTGATGCCGTCCCTTTCGGCCATGAATATCAGCGTTTTTTGGGTTATCGCGGGGATTGGCACGCAGCTTGGTAGTTCTTGGTTAAGCTAGTGATTTCTGTTATACTAAAAGTAGCCTAAAATTAAAATAACTTTGGGAAAGGAGGTGGAAAAAATGAAAAAGAAAGGTTTTACTCTTATTGAACTGTTGGTGGTTATCGCCATCATCGGTTTACTTTCAACCTTGGCGGTCGTGGCGTTGAATTCGGCCAGGCTAAAAGCCCGAGATGCCAAACGGGTTTCAGATATTAAGCAGATTCAAACAGCGTTGGAACTTTATTACAGCGATGAAAACAGCTATCCGACTGCTGGCGGCGGCAGCTATATTTTGGGAGATGATGTGACTTGTTTGGGATCAGGCGGCTTTGGCACGGCTTGCGATGCGCCGGTTTATATGGGCTTAATTCCATCAGACCCAACCGCGGCCAGAACCTATGTTTATGAATCACAAGCGGAGCTTGGAGGCATCTGTTCACCACCGTCACCTTGTCCGACCTATAGCATAACTTTTGAATTAGAAGGTACCACCGGCGGTCTTGATGCTGGAACTCATGTTGCCAGTCAGGACGGAATTCAATAATCTTAATTGCAGCTTAAAAAGCAAAAACCTTGCCATAAATTGGCAAGGTTTTTGCTTTCTTTTTGGTTTGCCTTATTTGGTTGATCAGGGTAAAATTACAATATAATCATTAATTTCTGGCAACTATCGGGATTTATGGTCGGAGTATTAATTTTCATTTTAGGAATTGCTTTGGGAAGTTTTTTTAATGTCGTGGTTTATCGTTTGGCCAATGACAAGTCTTTTTTGAACGGCCGATCTTTTTGTCCTGACTGCCGCCAGCAAATTGCCTGGTATGACAATATACCACTGCTTAGTTTTATGATATTGCGCGGAAGGTGCCGACATTGTCGGCAGCAGATATCGTGGCAGTATCCGGCAGTGGAATTGGCCACGGGATTAATTTTTATCTGGCTGTATTACTCCTCGGGGTTGAATATCAAATTATTTGCTCATCTGGTGTTTGCCAGTTTTTTGATATTGATATTTGTTTATGATTTAAAATATTATCAGATTTTGGATCGGATCAGCCTGCCGGCAATTTGCCTGGCGTTGATTTTTAATTTATATTTGGGCTTTGATTTTTCCAATTTATTGTTGGGGGCCCTGATTGGCAGCGGGTTTTTTGCCGTTCAATTTTTCGGATCCAAAGGCAAATGGGTGGGCGATGGCGACATCAGATTGGGAGCTTTGATGGGCTTGATTTTAGGATGGCAAATTTTGTTAGTGGCTTTATTTATCGCTTATTTGGTTGGGGCGGCGGTCGGATTATTTTTAATCGTTACCGATAAAAAGAAAATGTCTTCGGCCTTGCCGTTTGGCCCGTTTCTATCTGGTGCAACTTTGGTGGCAATGATTTATGGCAAACAATTATTGTCGTGGTATCTTAATTTAATTTATTGATGAGTGTTTTATCAAAAAAAACAGAGTTAGGATTTACCTTGATAGATTTATTGGCCTCAACGGTTATTTTGATTATTATGTTTTCTTTTGTGTTGGCGAATTTTCGGGTGGCCGGTTCAAGCGGTCAGCTGGAAATCGCTTTGAAAGAAGTTTTGGCCAGCATTAATGGTGTTAAAGGCTCAACTTTGGGCGGCCGGGTAATGGCTGATGGTGATTTTCCCGAGGGCGGCTATGCCGTTCATTTGGAGAAAGGCACCTCAGACAGCAATAAGGTTTTTAGCTATGCGGTTTTAGACCCAGAAAATAACGGCTTGGCCGAAGGCCAAGTGCTGACCGGCGGGCAAGTAGTATTGACTAATGTTCAAGTCGCTGAACTTTGCGGTTTGGCACAGTCAACCGTTACCAATTTGCCGTGCCAGGGACTGGAATGGCAGGATGCCGGCAATTATTTGGAAATAATATTTGTTAGCCCGGAGCTGATTGCCGTCAACCATCAGTTGGGCAGTGGTTTTAGGACCGTTGGCGGAGTGCTGGAGCATCAAAAAACCGGCCAAAGGGTTTATTTTTATGTTTCCTTGGATTCAGGCTTGATTGTCGGTGATAATCTATGATTGTAGCAAAATCAAAAATCGGTCAAAGTTTGTTGGAGGTGGTTTTTTCGATTGCCATTTTATTGATGGTGGTAATGGCGGTTTTGGCTTTAACAATCGGTAATATCAGCGGCCAAAAAGAAAGTGAGTCCCAGGTGATCGCCAATAATTTGGCGCGAGAGGCAATTGAGGTGATTCGTAACATTCGTGACAGCAATTGGCTGGCCGGCCGCAACTGGGACGAAGGTTTGGCCGCCGGCAGTCAAGCAATTGTCGCTTTTGATCGCCAGGCCAATACTTGGTCTTTGCAGTTTGACACGAGTAATTGGGATTTATATATTTCTCCCCAAGGCAGTTATAGCCATGAGGTGCTGGCTGATAGTCAGCTAACCAGTTTTAGGCGGGTGGTTTATTTTTCTGATATTTGTTTGTCGGCTGGTGGTCAAGAGGAAATCAGGGATGATTGCGGCGGGGGGCAGACCAAAATCGGCGCCAAACTGACCGCGGAGGTTAGTTGGAACGACCGGGGTAAGAATCGCCGGATTAAGATTGAAGATTTGTTGTATGCTTGGAAATAGTAAAAATAAAATTTTTTCAGCCAAGACCAAACCAGCGGGATTCACGCTGATGGAGATTTTGGTGGTGATGGCGATTTTTTCGATTCTGGGCGTGGTGATTATTAATGTTTTTATTTTAGCCCTCAATTCCCAGCGCCAGGTGTCTTTAAAACAAAAATCTTTAAACAGCGTCCGGTCGGTGTTAGAAGCTATTACTCGCCAGGCCAGAACCGGAGAATTTGTTTATCAGTTGGATTACAACCTTGATGATCCGGATGAGCCGGGCATTTTTGGATGGGAAAGCGAGGTTCACTTTATTGACTCTCAAGGCCGAGCTCTGGGGTTTTATTTGGATCAAGACACTAAAGAAGTTATGATGAACATTGACGGCGAAGAATCAAGATTGTCCGACCGCCGCGAGGTTCTAGTCAAATCGTTATTGTTTTATATCAGCCCGGTTACCGATCCCTTTGTTCAAGAGAGATGCAATGATGCTGTTAATCAGGAAAATTGTCTGTTGCCTAATGCCTGTACGGTTGATGATGAGGCGTCCGGCAGCCGAGTTGGATTTTGCGGTTGTACCGATGACGCGGATTGCTCAAATCGACATTGTGATTTAACCGAAAGAATTTGTTTGCCGTTTGATCAACAGCCGTTGTTGACGATTGTAATCGGATTTGAATCGAGTGCTTTGAAGCTGGAAGATCGCAAGGAAATTTTTGTCCAAACCTCAGTTTCTAACAGGGTATACAAACGCTAGCTATGAATAATTTCCGCCAAACTAAAAAAGGAATGGTTCTGGTCCTGTCGATTTTAATCATCAGTACCATTTTGGCATCCAGCGCCATTTTTGCCAATCTGATCATTAGGCAAATTCAGCAAGTCAGATTGATTGATCAGTCCATTCAGGCGTATTATTTGGCTGAAAGCGGAGTGGAAAGAGCGATGCATCAGGTTCGAAAACGCGAAGCCGTTAAATATGATGACTGCGATTTAGTTCAGGCCGGATCGGTCTGCCAGCCCGACGGTGTTTGTTCGGGAACGGCTGGAGAGGTTTTTTGCATTACGACCAATGAGGGCGATTTGGAAGTTTTGGGCAATTGGCAGGTATCAACGGAAAATGAAAATGAAACTACAGTCTGGCTGGACGAAGGCGATTCTTTCCAGATTGAGCTGTTCAGTCCCTATCAAGTTTTGGACAGCAACGGCAACGGGATTGAATCGTTTAGGATTCAAACCGATTTGGGCGGTTACGCAATGGCCGGAGAGATTACCAATGTTACCTGGCTGACTGGTGAAACGCCGGATTGCTATAACGGTTACGCGATTCCCAAACCGGCAATTGTTCGAGGCGATATCATTTTTAACGATTTAGGAAGCACTCCTTATTTGACCAAATTTGATTCGGATGATCCGGAGATTGATCCTGATTGTTTTTATACCTTAAGAATATCTAATGCTAAATTTCCCTCGGCCCAAGGCGGTCAATTCACCATTAGTATTTTCAGCAAGTCGCAAGATGTTGATCCGCTAGTCGACCGATTGGCTATTCCCAGTCGGCTGATTATTAATTCTCAGGCGACTTTTGGCCAATCGCTTCAGCGCCTGACGGTCAGAACGCCGATGCGACCACCGGTTTCGGGGCTCTATGATTTTGTTTTATTTTCGGAGGTTGAAATAGTAAAATAGCCGATATGACTAAAGAAGAAGCTAAAAAAAGGATTGATAAATTAATTAAGCAAGTCGACGATTTGCGTTATCGTTATCATGTTTTGGATGACCCCCAGGCTTCCGATGCGGTTTATGATTCTTTGCAGCGCGAATTGGCTGAATTGGAAAAACAGTTTCCGGAGTTAAAGCGCGATGATTCGCCATTACACCGGGTCGGCGGTAAACCGCTGGATAAATTTATCAAGGTGAGGCATGAAGTCAGGCAGTGGTCTTTTAATGATGCTTTTTCGAAACAAGAAATGTACGACTGGCAGGAACGAATCTCTAAAATGCTAACGGCTTCGTTTGGCCCCAAGGTTAAACCGGAATATGTTTGTGAATTGAAAATTGACGGTTTGCATATTGTTTTTACCTATCAGCGGGGGTTATTGGTTCAAGCAGCCACTCGAGGTGACGGGCTGGTGGGCGAAGATGTGACTCAGAATATCAAGACCATTCAAAGCGTTCCATTGAGATTGAAAAAAGAAGTTGATGTGATTGTCGAGGGCGAAGTTTGGCTGAGCGAAAAACAGTTGGCGGCAATCAACAAAAAACGCCAGCAATGCGCCTTGGCCGAATTTGCCAATCCGCGCAACGCGGCGGCCGGCACGATCAGGCAGCTGGATCCAAAAGTGGTGGCCGAGCGCCGACTGGATTGTTTTGTTTATGATTGGTCGGGCGGTAAGACCAAAGGCCCGGACAGTCAGCTGGAAGAGTTGAAAGCTTTGGCCGAATTGGGTTTTAAGGTTAATGATCATTATCGACTTTGCCAAAACCTTGAAGAGGTAGTGGCCTTCCATGAATCTTGGGCGACTAAAAAATCCAGTCAGCCCTATTGGATTGATGGTGTGGTGGTGAAGATAAACAGTTTGAAAATGCAGCAGGCTTTGGGTTATGTCGGCAAGGCGCCCAGATGGGCGATTGCTTATAAATTTCCGGCCCAAGAAGTGACCACGGTCATTGACGATATTCAGGTGCAAGTCGGCCGGTTGGGCACTTTGACGCCGGTGGCCCATTTGCGGCCGGTTAAATTGGCCGGAACAATAGTCAAGCGAGCGACTTTACATAATGAAGATCAGATCAGAAAATTGGGAGTAAAAATCGGTGATACCGTAGTAATCAGAAAAGCCGGGGAAATTATTCCGGAAGTAGTTTCAGTTTTACCCAAACTGAGAAGCGGCAAAGAGCGAAATTTTACAATGCCAAAAAAATGCCCGGAATGCGGTTTTGCGGTCATTAAAAAAGAATCGGCCGAAACTGGCGGCGGCCGCAGTGTTGATTGGTATTGTACCAACCGCCATTGTTTTGCTCAACAACAACGGCGAATCATTCATTTTGTTTCCAAAAAAGCTTTTAATATTGAAGGTCTGGGTGAAAAGATCGTCAGTCAATTGATGGAAGAAGGATTATTAAAGACCCCAGCCGATATATTCAAGCTACAACAAGACGATTTAACTCCTTTGGAAAGGTTTGCCGAAAAATCGGCGGCCAATTTGATTTTAGCAATTGAGCAAGCCAAAGAGATTTCTTTGGCTAGATTTGTTTATGCCTTGGGCATTGAACATGTCGGCGAGGAAACGGCGATTGATTTGGCGCAATTTTATGGCAATTTAGACAGATTAACCAAGGCAACATCAATAGAGCTGACAAGCATCCCCGATATCGGCCCGGCGGTGGCTAAAAGCATTGAGGCTTGGTTTGCTGATAAGAATAACAAGCTATTGCTGGAGGAATTGCGGAATAATGGAGTCAAGATTGAGGCGGAAAAAATTAAGTCGAGTGCTGGAAAATTAAAGGGGCAAAAAATCGCGGTAACCGGAACTTTGTCAGCTTTGGGTCGGGACGAAGCTAAAACCAAAATCCGCCAAGCTGGCGGTGACTGGGTAAATTCGGTTTCAAAAAACACCGATTATGTCGTGGTTGGGGACAATCCGGGCAGTAAATTCGCAAAAGCTAAAAGTCTGGGACTAAAAATTATTAAGGAAGAAGAATTTTTAGAATTATTAAAATAAATTTTTTTGAAATAAAAAAAGAAAGCGGGCCGGGGCAGGTCCGCCTTTTGATTAGGAACGATCGCCGCTTGGCTGGCGCTTAGCCGAAATTCGGCTTGTCACCAATAACCGCGCCGCGTCGGACGACTAAGATGCCGTCTTTTAGAACGAGCTGTTCGGGCCAGGTCTCGACATCTTTCTGAGGGTTTTGTCCCAGGATAATTCCGGGGCCGATTTGAACTTCTTTGTCGGCAAACACCCGATGCAGTCGAGTATTGGCGCCAATCATGGTTTTGTCTAAAACGACGCACTCATGGAGATTGGCATCACATCCGACCCGTACCCTGGTTGACAGTACCGAGGATTCAACCCGGCCGGCGACAATGCTGCCGTCGCTGACAATGGCGTCGCGCAAAGAGCAGCCGTTGATGAATTTCGGCGAGGGCAGATGGCGCGACCGGTGAAACACCTGGTGGGTTGGATCATACAGGTTCAGCTTGGGCGCTGGGCCGATGATGTCCATGTTGGCCTGCCACAGACTGCCGATGGTTCCGACATCACGCCAATAACCTTCATGTCTGAACACTTCCAGTTTGAGGTTGGTGGCTTGGTCGCTGAGAACCAAGGGAATGACATCGTGACCGAAATCATTTCCGTCGGTGTCGGTCAGCAGCTTTTGAAGCACCTTTGTTTTGAAGACATAGATGCCCAAACTGGCCAAAGCCTGATCAGTTCCGGGGATCAGGGGAACGGGGATGTTTTGCCGGGTGGGTTTTTCAATAAACTCCTCAACAGCACCCTTGCTGTTGACGGCAAATACCCCGAGATCGCCAGCCTCGACAGCCGGTACGGCCTGAACCATAACGGTCACATCCGCTTTGGTTGTGAGGTGGTGGTCGACGAAGTCGTCGTACTTCATCAGGTAGAGGTGGTCACCGGCCAGAACCAGAGTTGATTCGTGCCCGTCGTCCAGCAGGTAATTGCTCATGCGAACCGCATCGGCAGTACCAGCAAAGTATTCGTGGCCGTGGATCATCGGGGCGACTTGAACCCGGATGCGGCGCCCAACTTCATGACTCAGGTAGGTCTCCTGAATGTGACCACTCAGCTTGTTGGGATGAGCCTGGGCCAGAATTTGGATGTCGGCAATGCCCCTGGAATGGAGGCAGTTGCTCACTGCAAAGTCGATCAACCGCCGTTTTTCCAGCGGCACATTGGGCTTGGGCCGATCGAGCTTGGGGTCAAGCCCGGTCAAAGGTTCCAGTCTGGAACCGATTCCCCCGCCCAGTAATATTGCGCGAATGTCATGGACCATATCTGTCAATTCTCCTGTCTGGTTGGTCTCGTTTTTGTATGGTGATTGGTTTTCCGCCAAATATAAAAAACGCTTTACGGCGCAAGTAATGATTCTAGTTTATCTTCAGTTTTTTGTCAAGGATTTTTAAAAAATTGGTTATAAAAAGAGGCACATCCTTCTTAGCTTTGGGTCATGTTCTGATGGGTAAGTCAGGGCATCAAACGAAGAAGAAGGATGTGCCAATCGGGCAAGGCCGAACCCCCATTGCAGGGATTGGAGCCCGGGGAGGGCAAAGGGCAGACTGAGAGAGCATTGCCCCTGGGCAAGGGGGAGGGCGGAAGGTGTTTCTTGCCCAGGGGATGCTCAGGAAGGCGGAGGGTTAGGCCGCCAAAGTTGGCCGACGCGATCCTCCCTGAGAGGCAGGGGTGATTTTGGGTGATTGTTGAAACCTAGAATCGCGTCGGGAAAAAAACTACTCAAGAATATCTTACAAATTACCATGCCAATTTAGGCTTGTCAAAGCGGCTGATTAGCTATATACTGTAGAGGTAGTTTTTATTATGGCTTTAACCAGGGATGAAGTAAAACATATCGCCCATTTGGCCAGATTGCGGCTGAATGATGAAGAAGTGGAAAGGTATACAACCCAACTTTCCGCTATTTTAGAATATGTTGAACAGCTTCAGGCCGTTGATACCACCGGTGTTGAACCAACCGCCCAGGTTACCGGTTTGGAAAATGTGACGCGGCTGGATGAAATTAAAAAACTTACTTCCGAAGAGATGAAAGAAATAATTACGGCGGCGCCTGACAGTGAAGACAATTTAGTCAAAACTAAATCAGTTTTTGAATAATGGAAATTAAAGATCTTACAATCAGGCAGACTAACGAAGCCTTGAAGAAAAAAGAATTTTCTTCACTCGAATTGGCCAAGGCTTATTTGGCTCGGATTGAAAAACTTAACGAAAAGTTGAATGTTTTTATTACGGTAACTCCGGAAGTGGCTTTGGCAAATGCCCAGGCCGCTGACGAGCAAGGTGATTTTAGCAATCCTTTAGCCGGAATTCCCACGGCTCATAAAGATGTTTTTTGTACTAAAGGCATAAGGTCTACTGGTGCTTCCAAAATTTTGAGTAATTATATCCCGCCTTACGAATCAACGGCGACTGAAAAATTAAAGCAGGCCGGTGCCGTAACAGTTGGCAAGGTTAATTGTGATGAATTTGCGATGGGCGGCAGCGGCGAAAATTCCGGTTATGGATTTGCCCGCAACCCCTGGGATTTGGAACGAGTGCCGGGCGGCAGTTGCAGCGGTTCGGCCGCTGGTGTGGCCGCGTCAATGTGCTTGTATTCTTTGGGAACGGATACCGGCGGTTCAATTAGGCAACCAGCCGGATTCTGCGGGGTGACTGGATTGAAAGTGACTTATGGTCGAGTTTCGCGTTCAGGTGTGATGGCCATGGCTTCTTCACTTGATACGATTGGACCAATTACCAAAAATGTTGAGGATGCGGCAATTGTTTTAAAACAAATTGCCGGTCATGACCCAAAAGATTCAACCACGCCTGAGATTAAAGTGGATGATTATCCGACTGAAATTTTAGCCGACATTAAGGGGCTTAAATTGGGTTTGCCTAAGCAGTATTTTATTGACGGTATGGACGGCGATGTCAAAGATGTCATTATGGCAGCGGTTAAAAAATTGGAAAGCATGGGCGCCAAAATTGTTGACATTGATTTGCCACATACTGCCCAAGCCGTCGCCATTTATTATATTGTCGTGCCCAGTGAAGTCAGCTCCAATATGGCCAGGTATGATGGCATCAGATACGGCGCGTCGGAGCCGGGCGATAATTTATTGGATATTTATTTGAATACCCGCAGCCAGCATTTTGGCGCGGAAGTAAAACGGCGCATTATGTTGGGAACTTACGCGCTGTCGGCCGGTTACTACGACGCCTATTATAAAAAAGCGATGCAGGCCAGAACCTTGGTGAGAAATGATTTTGACCAGGCTTTCGAGAAGGTCGACGCGATTATTACCCCGACTTCGCCCACCCCGGCATTTAAGATTGGCGAAAACACCGCTGATCCCTTAAAAATGTATTTGGCTGATGTTTTTACCATTCCGGCTTCGTTGGCGGGAATTTGCGGTTTGTCTGTGACCGCCGGTTTTACCAGAGATTTGCCGGTGGGAATGCAAATTTTAGGCAAGCGCTTTGACGAAAAAACTATTTTGAGAATCGGTCATCAATATCAACAGGCTACCGATTGGCACACTAGAAAGCCCGATGAAATTGACTGAGCCCAACAATTTTTGGTAAAATTTAATAACTATTAATTCTAAGATAATTAAATAAAATTAAAAATATGTCGGGAAACAAAGATTTTTTTGACATGTCGTCCAAGCAAAGCCTGGTAATGGGTTTGCTGGCCGGCATCGCCGTTATAAGCGTAGTTGGATTTTTTGTCCTGCTGGCTAACGGCTCAACAGGGTTAAAGCTTGGAGAAAAAACTACTAATACCAACATAGCGGCCAACGCCAATGTCAACACCAATGTCGTGCCAACTCCATCGCCGTCAGCGACCGGTGACATTTCCAAAATTTCACCGGTTGGTAGCGATGATTATATCAGAGGCAATGCCAATGCCAAGGTAACGCTGATTGAATTTTCCGATTTCCAATGTCCTTATTGCCAGCGCCATTATGCCACAATCAATCAGTTGGCGGCGGATTATGGTGATAAAATCAGGGTAGTATTCAGACATTTCCCCTTGAGCAGCATTCATCCCAATGCTCAAAAGGCCGCTGAAGCCGCTGAGTGCGCCGGTGAACAAGGCAAGTTTTGGGAAATGCACGATCAGTTGTTTGAAGCCGCTTCGCTTGATATTGCCAGTTTGAAAACCATGGCCGGACAGTTGGGCTTAAGCCAGAGCCAATTTGATAGTTGCTTGGATTCCAGCAAATATGCCAGTAAAGTTGCCAAGCAGGCAGCCGAAGCCCAAGCCGCCGGTATTACCGGTACTCCCGGAACTTTCGTTAATAGCGAATTGGTCAAGGGAGCCTATCCGGTTGAGACTTTCAAGCAGATTATTGACGGTTTGCTTCAGTAGATAAATCTTTTTAAAGATAAATAAAATTGTCCCGACTAGTCGGGACAATTTTATTATTGAAAGACATTTTCTAACTGGCGGAGACGGTGTTCCGAAGTGTGAACCTTTGCTACCTCTATTGAACCAAAAATGAGGGAATTACGCAAATTATACAGAAAAAATCCAAAATGGTTTGAGGTTCCAAAGTTTGTGATTAAGGTTTATTGAAAAAAATAACATAGCTGAAACTCTTATATGCTTTTAATGTAATGGGTTATTTTTTCAATAAATACCTCGTAGTCATTTAATATTATTGTATTACCAAAAACGCTATTTATATTGGTTGATGTTTGTATTGAACAGTCGGGTATTTGGTTTAAATAATATTTTTTATATTTTGTTTTTGTTGTAATTGTGGTGTGGTCACAATTCGGAAATTTTATAATAAGCAATAGAGTTTTAGTGGGCGTATGAAAAAATCTACTGGTATTGTCTTTGGATAACGCGATGTATTTATCAATATTATGGGTAGTAAGTTTTTCCCATTTTGTGATTAAGCCTTTATTATTATAATAAGGCATTTCGTCTGGCAATATTAAAATTTGGAAATAATCCTTATTGTTTGTTCTTATATTCGCCGTTTCGCCTAACATGTTCTCAAAATAATTATTTGAATTTTGAGAGTAATTATTCATTACAAATTTTACGCCGATACCCGCTAAATCATCTCCATCCTTTGAAATTAATATGTCAACCGTTTTTTCCATATATCTTCCGTCAAGTTTTCCCTCTTTGCCGTCTCCCATTCCGAGTGATTTAATTTTATAATTGTCATCCAATTTATCTTTTATATCCTTCGCAATCGCACCATGTAATACGATTAGTTTTTTATTACTTCTCGAGTGCGTTTTAAGAAATTTTAAAAATGATTGTTTTACTATTTGTAGAAATTGTTGATTATTCATAATATTTTTGATTAAAATAATGCTGGTTGAGATTTATAAAATTGAGGATGAACAAAATCTTTCAAAAAACTTTTAGCGTAGGACTTATATCCTCCGCGATAACTTTTTGAAACTGAATTTATATATTTCTCCATTAAATTTGAATTTAACGCCTCGCATAATTTATAAAGATCATTGTCATTTTTCGGCTTAACACAATACCCGGCGTAAAAACTTGTTTTTTCGTCTTCAATCACATAAAAGCGGGGCGACAAATTCATTGTGCTGGTTATAATTTTTTTACCAAAACTTGTTTTAAGTCCTTGGTTTCTTCCAAATGCGTAAAATTCTTCATAATTTTTACCGCCACCCTTATCTCTTGTTTCCAAAATATCTCGTTTTTGTAGAAAATATTTATATGTTTCAGGATAATTTTTTTGAAAAATATTTTTAGGTATTATTTTTTCGTTTTTGTATGGAAAAATTAGAAATAGGTTTTGATTTTCTCCTTTGTAAGTTGACGCTTTAATAATTGGAACGCATATGTCCTTTTCAATTTTAAAATGATTAAAATAAAAATATTTTTTATCTTGATTTTCTGGCGAGAAGATATAAATATCGTCTTTTAGTGTCGCTATGCCATAATGGATATCGGCAATTTCCTGAAGAGTGGAATATCTTTTGTTAAGTTTGATAATTTTATCTAAATATTTCTCATCAAAAAATTCCCACCTTTCCGATCTCATGTGTTGAGCCGAAATATTTTTATATTCTAAATTGTTAAAATCACTTTTAAAATTTTCTGCGTATAAAAAATTGGCAGTTTTTTCATTTTGCAAAAATGTGATTGCTGTATAGGCAGTTACATCTTTAAACACCTGAAAGTGGTCAAAATTTATTATTTTTAACAAATACGGAAGCATTAAATTGCGCAAGTTTTTCCCCGCAGCTGAATGGAAATGAGAGTTGGGCGTGATAAAAACGATTTTGCCATTTTTGTTCAATAATTTTAATGCTTGTTCAAAAAAACAAAAATATAAATCAATTGATCCGCTTGAAGCGGTAATATAATTCTTTTGCAATTGTTCCTTTCTGCCGTTTAAATTTTGTATACGGACATAAGGAGGATTGCCAATTATGAAATCAAATTTTTCATCAAATTTATGAAAACAAAAATCATCAGCGATTGCGTTATATTTTTTAATTTTTATTTTTGATAATTTTTGTAAGTTTTGCTTTGTCTTTTTAATATATTTTTCTGATATGTCGGTAAAATAAATATTATCTTCAATTACTTTCTCTATTTTTTTTCCTGATAATTTTGAAAATTTTTGAGCCGCAATAGTCGCAAAAACCCCTTCGCCACAACCCGCGTCTAATATTTTTTCATCTCCGTTTATTTTATGATCCTTAAATACTTCTTTAATCATAAAATCAGCCACCCATTCAGGGGTGAAAACAATGCCATTTTCTTTTTTAACAATTGTGTTCATGTCTATATTATACCAAAAATAGTCAAAAAAGAAAATTTGACAAGAAAAAACCAGCGAATTTACGCTGATTTTTTGAAATGTAAAAATTGGCGGAGAGGGGGGGATTCGAACCCCCGAACCCTTGCGAGTTACACGCTTTCCAAGCGTGCGCACTAGACCACTATGCGACCTCTCCTTTATTTATATAATTTACAACAGGGCGGAGAGGGTGGGATTCGAACCCACGGAGACATTGCTGCCTCAACGGTTTTCAAGACCGTCACATTCGACCACTCTGTCACCTCTCCGCTCTATTGTAAATTGGCGGCGCGATTTTTGATATTTTACAAAATAAAGATGGGGTAAATACCGGAACAAGACGGTCGCATTCAATCATTTTGTCATCCCTTTTATTTTGTAGCAATTACTATATTATTAAATCAGAAAAATGGCCATAAGTCAATGTTCTTGCCTAAAATAGCTAATCTGAGTAAAATGATAAGGGAAATTTATGTCCAATCAGGTAGAAGAAATTAAAGTTCGGCTTGATATTGTTGATCTGATTTCGGAATATATCAGGCTTAAACCGGCAGGGCCCAATAACTGGAAGGCCCTGTGTCCTTTTCATAATGAAAAATCGCCGTCGTTTATGGTTTCCAAGGACAAGCAAATTTGGCACTGTTTTGGTTGCGGCGAGGGCGGTGATATTTTTAGTTTTGTCCAAAAGATGGAAGGTATTGAGTTTGTTGAAGCTTTGAGACTGTTGGCTCAAAAGGCCGGCGTCAGATTGGTTGAACAGGATCCAAAGTTGGCCAGCCAGCGCAATCTATTGTTGGACATCACCCAGCTGGCCGCTCAACACTGGCATCAATTATTGAAGACCAAACAAGGTACCAAGGCTCAGGATTATTTACGCCAGCGCCAAATCAAGGATGAGATGATTGATGAATTCAGGATCGGTTATGCTCCTGATTCCTGGGATAGTACGGCGAAATATCTCAGCAGCAAGGGGTTCAAAGACAAAGATATTTTTTTAGCCGGTTTGTCGGTTAAAAAAGAACGGGGCGAAGGTTTTTATGACCGTTTTCGTCATCGGATAACTTTTCCGATTTTTGACCTGCACGGCAATCCGGTCGGGTTTTCGGCGCGAACTTTAAACCCGGAAGAAAAAGGAGCAAAGTATATTAATACCCCCCAAACTTTGATTTATAATAAAAGCCTGGTAATTTTTAATTTGGATAAAGCCAAACAAGAAATCAAGAGACAGGATTTGGCGATTTTGGTTGAAGGACAGATGGACGCGTTGGCGGCTTATCAGGCCGGTACCAAGAATGTGATTGCCACTTCCGGAACGGCTTTGACAATTGAACAAATCCAAATTTTAAAACGCTACACCAAGAATTTGGCAATGGCTTTTGACGCTGATTCGGCCGGACAGTCGGCCGCCAAGCGGGGAATTGAATTGGCTCTCAATCAGGAGCTTAATGTCAAAGTGATTGTTCTGCCTTCCGGCAAAGATCCGGATGAATGTATTAGAACCAATCTCCAGGGCTGGTTTACGGCCGTCAAGGAATCAAAATCAATTATGGAATATTATTTTGATCAGACTTTTGATAATTTGGATTTAACCAATGTTGAAAACAAGAAGAAGGCCGCCAAGGTGTTGCTGCCAGTCATTAATAAAATCGCCGATAAAGTGGAACAGACTCATTGGTTGCAGAAGCTGGCCAATTTAATCAATGTCTCCGAAACTATTTTGCGTGAATCGTTTTTGCCATCGCGCCAGACAGTTAAAACAGCAGCGGCGCCTGGGGTAAAAAATCTCTCGGCCCAACCAAGCCGGTTGGTCAGGCAACTGGAAACGATTTTGGGGCTAGCCCTTAAATACCCCGGTAATCTGCGGCCAGTAATTGATGAATTGCCCCTTGAAATGATGGTAGAAGGTGATTTGCAGACCCTTTACAAAAAGTTGATACTTTACTATACTGAAGATATCAAAAGCAATTTTAAAGACTTTGTTTATCAGGATTTTAGTGCTAAACTCAACAATGATAATTTAGTGGCTTTGGCTGACCGACTCGTTCTCTTAGTAGAGAAGGATTTTTTTGATTTTGACCCTGATTCCATCCGGAGTGAATTGTTAAAAATTATCAAAATGGCCAAAAAGGATTATTATTGGGCTGAGCGCAAGGCTCTGGAAGGTAAAATAAAACAGGCGGAAGCCCAAGGCTTGGACGATCAAGTCAAACTTTTGTCGGAAAAGTTATCGCAAACTTTGAGCAATCTTAACCTATTAAAATAGTATGGCTAACAAAAAGAAAATATCCAGTCCAAAAAAAGTTGCCAAAAAAAAGCCCGGAGCCAAAAGAGCTGTTAAGGTTAAGATTAAACCCAAAAAGAAGCCTGAAATTAAACGAAAAATTGCCAAAAAGCCAACAGCTAAAAAGGAAAGCCATCTAACGGCTAATAAGCGCTTGAAAGTCGAGCCAAACCAGGAGGCGATTGAAAAGCTTGTCAGTAAGGGTCGGACCAGGACTTTTATTACCGAAACCGAAATCATCTACACTTTTCCGGAAGTGGAGGAATATCTTGATGAGTATGAGTTGTTTTTGTATCGCATTGACCAATTGGGGGTTACGATTATTGAATCCGAAACCGGGATTTTGGCTTCGGCAGAAAAGCGGGCGGAAATTTTGGAAAGAGTTGGTTTGACCAGCAAGCAAAAAAAACGAATTGATATTTCCGATATCTCGGCCGACTCAATTCAGATGTATTTGCGAGAAATCGGTAAAGTCCCGTTGCTTAAACCGGAGGAAGAAATATCCTTGGCCAAGCGCGCCGAACGGGGAGACAAGGAAGCAAAGCGGCGGCTGATTGAAGCCAACCTGCGGTTGGTTGTTTCCATTGCCAAAAGATTTACGGGCAAAAGTTTGTCGTTGCTTGATTTGATCCAAGAAGGCAACATCGGTTTATTCAGAGCCGTGGAAAAGTTTGATTATCGCCGGGGGTATAAGTTTTCGACTTATGCCACTTGGTGGATTAGGCAAGCGATTACCCGGGCGCTGGCCGACCAGTCGCGGACGATCAGAATCCCGGTTCATATGGTTGAAACCATTAATAAATTCAAACAGGCCGAGCGGCAGCTGATTCAGGATTTGGGTCGTGAACCATTGCCCGAAGAGATCGCCGCGGAAATGGGTGAGCCACTTGACAAAGTTTTGCATATCATTAAAATTAGTCAAGATACTATTTCAATCGAAACTTCGGTTGGTGAGGATGATGAAGACAGCACCTTGGAAGACTTTATTGAAGATGTGAGGACCGTTACGCCTGACCGGGCGGCGGCGCTGCAATTGCTGCGTGATTATGTTTCGGATGTGGTTAAGGATTTGACTCCGCGCGAACAAAAGATTTTGGAAATGCGGTTTGGTTTGAAAGACGGTGTTTCTCACACCTTGGAAGAGGTCGGCCAAGAATTTGATGTTACCCGGGAGCGGATCAGGCAGATTGAAGCCAAGGCCCTGGAAAAAATTGAAAAACATCATTTGATAGACAAACTTCGCGATTATTAAAAATGATGAGTCATCAGCTCCGCGGTAGCTCAATGGTAGAGCAGTGGACTGTTAATCCATTGGTTGCTGGTTCGAATCCAGCCCGCGGAGCTGATGACTTGTCAATAAAATAATCCCCCTTCGGTCGGGGGGTTATTTTTATTTTAGGTTATTTGCGACCTGACTGAAATCCGGAGGTATTTGATCAAGATATTTATTTTTTAAAAACGCAGGTTCGGGATTCAAATTCCGGCAAACCTGATTTTTTGGCTTTGACAATGTCGCCGTAGTCAGTAGTTATCAGCCGTTTGGCGCCAAGGCCAAGGCTGGCGATAAGTTTTTTTAAGGCGGCGGGGGATTTAGTTTCAATTTCCAGATAATTGCCGATCTGCTCGGGAAATTGATCAAAAGTTATTTCTTCTCCTTGGCTATTGGAATAAATTTCTCGTTTTTTTTCGATGAAAGTTCGATATTGATCAAAGCCATAATGAGGGAGCGCTTGTCGGAGCTTTTTAAAATCTTTAAGTAAGTTAATATCTGGCGGCAATGACTGTTTGGTATATTTTTTTAAAATGGTATTGATTTTTTTAAAAATTAACAAGTCGGGCTGGGAAAGGAAATATTGGAGTTCAAAATTATCTTTGACTCCCTGGGCGCCATTTTTATTTTTTATTTTTAAGGTTATTAAAATATCATTGTTTTTACTTTTAATCTCTCGAAATCTTAGTAGTAAGCCGTTTTGTCGGCAAAGAAATCCCGGAGTGTCAGGGACAAAATCCGCTTCCAGTTGTTTGGTTTTGAATTTGAAATCCAGAGCTTTAACCTTGGCGAGCAGTAGTTTTTTTTCCGTTTTGTCGGTGATTTGATACTTCACCTCGCATTCCCTGGTTTTTGAGTGCTGATTAATTCTTGACATATTTTTCAATTAGCCCGCGATCAATGCTTAGATGATTTTGCCGGTAAATTGAGGCCGCTTGTTTTATTGTATCATCTTTTTTGGATATGCGCTTTAAGGCGTCAAGATATTTGGCGATTTCTTGTTTGAATCGCCATCTTTGCCAGGCAGCTTTGTCCTGCGGAATAAACGAGTCAATCAGTTCAACCAACGGCACACACCAGCCAAGATCCTGGCTGCGCTGATCAACAAGATATTTGACGCCGAGATTCTGGCGATAGGCCAGCTTGAAAATAAAGAAGTTTAGCAGGGAAATTTTGGTCGCAGTTGGCAATTTACAGCCAGGAATTTGGGCAATAATTTTTTTTTGAATCTTGAGCCAGTCAGTCTGATTGATGCCTTGACGGGGATCAAGCAATGACAGATATGAATAATATTCATTTAGATCATAAAACTTGAAAAAATTACCGCCAGTGACAATGCTCCAATATCCCCGTTCGGTTTTAATGCTGTTTTCAAAAGGGTATAGCCGGTCAGGCTTGATCACGGTAATTTGCGGATGATTGATATGGCGACTTTGAATGTCGGAACAGATGGTGACTAATTGCCAGTGTTTTGGGCCGACACCAAAAATTTTCATCAGAACGCTGATGGTAAAGAAGGTTCGGCCCCGGTAAAAAACATCGTCAAAAAAAATTATCTTGCTGCTTTTAATGGTTTGATAAAATTCAGTATTTTCAAAAATTATTTTAATAATGTCGTGCCAAGCGGTGGTGAAGCGGGGTTGATCAATGATGTTGATTGATTGTCGAAACTCGGTGGTTATTTGGCGATCGTCAGCCGGATAAGAAAATGGTGTGGCCACTTTAAAGTTTGCAAATAAATTAATCAGACCATTGAGATTTTCGTATTCCAATAAATCATTGATGCTAATACGGGGGTATTGGTTGGCAACTAAGCGGGTTAATTTAAGTCGCTCGTTGTTGGTCAGTAATTTAATTTTGGTTAAAATGCTAGCCTGCTGGCCGGAAGTTAATTTACTGACTCGTTCGTCGGGAGAAATTAAGGAATTTAGAATCGTGGAGATTTTTACCTTGCTTAAGCATATCAGTTTAACGGACCTGACTTTAGTCTTGGCTTGTTTGAAAATAGTTTCAATATAACGGTTTCCTCCTTGCACGACGAAGATGTTGGCCAGTCGATGTTTTTTGACGAATTGATTCAATGTTTTGACAACTTCGGTCGGACTGATCAGTTTTCCCCGGTGGTTGCTGATAACTTTGGTTTGGGGCAGGGGTGATGGATTTTGGCGGCTTGGTGAGGCGATAAATTTTTTGTCGGCCAAAATTTTAACCAGGGCGACATCTATTGTTTCCGGCAATGCCCGATGGTTTTCAACGAGCAAGTCGCTGAGTCGGAGGGCTTGGTTGATTTCAAACAATTTTTCTTCCGCCATAAACATTGCCATGGGGTTTTTGGTTTTTTGGTCGATTAGCCTTTGGCGTGACTGAAATCTTTTTAGTCTTTCCGGGATGGTGGCAGTAACCCCGATGATAATGTAGTTGTCAAAAAGCTTTTTGATTTCTTTTAACCCCGAAGGGTTTCGTTTGCTGTCGATAATGTATATTTTTTGTTCATCGGCTTGGCGGAGATAGCGATACAAGAGTTTTGTTCCCAGTTGCCGACCGAATCGTTGGTATAATTTTGCCATCAGCTTAACTAATTCTTGGCGCGAGTATAATTTTTTTGGAATAATCAAACCTTGGGCGATGGCGAAAGGAATTTCCAAATCCTTGGTGGTTGATATTTCTTGGTAGGTTAATCCGAGATTTTCCAGGATTTTTTCAAGCTTAAATTTAACGGTACTCTTGCCGCTGGCAATCGGACCGGTAAATACGATAATTTTATGTTTAAGCTTTCGCGGCATTGAATTGGCGCAAGGTGGCTATTAGTTTGCGGTTGTTGGCTCTGGAATTGACCGATATCCTGATAATTCCGGGTAATTTTTTATCATTGGCTAGATGTCTGACCACAATGCCGTTATGTCCCAGGCGACGGTAAAGTCCATCGGCGTGATTGGTTTTTAGGATGATGAAATTGGCAGCGGTATTTTGAGGGGAAAAGCCGAGTTTCTTTAATTCTTTGAGCAATTCTTCTTTTAATATTTTATTTTCTTTAAGATTGCGTTTTAATCCGTTTTTTTGTTCCAGAGCTTGAATGGCGATGGCTTGCGATAGCCGCGAAAGATTGTAAGGATTTCTTTGCTGATTGAGAGCTGTAATGATTTTTTCATGGCCGACGGCATAACCAACCCGGATGCCGGCCAAGCCCCAGGCCTTGGAAAAAGTTCTTAGGACCAGCAGGTTGTCGTATTGTTTGATATATTTAATGAGGGATTTTTTTTCACCGGCAAAATCAATGTAGGCTTCGTCGACTACCAATAAGCCGTGGTAGAAATTAAGGATTTCGGCCAGCATGGTTTTATCAATTAATAGGTTGCCGGTGGGGTTATTCGGAGAACAGATAAATAGGATGTTTGTTTGCGCAATGTTTTTTTGGAGTTCTCGTAAATTGATGCTGAAGTCAGCTCTCAAATTCAGTTTGTTGATAACGACTTTTTCTCTGCCCGCGGCAATATCGTAAAAAGCGTAACTAGGATTAAAAGTTGTCAGTTGCCGGCCAGGTTGTCTGAAAGTTTTGATGATTAGTCTGATTATTTCAATACCGCCCGATCCCAAATAAATATTTTCGGTTTTGAGACCCAAGGAGCCGTGGTAGGCAGCAAGCTTTGATTTTAATTCCTGACCTTCGTCGTCGGGATAAAGGTGGAGATTTTTAAGCCGTCGCCAATCTATTTTTACCCATTGGCGATGGTTTTCGTTAGCATCAAAGAATAGACCATTTTTGAATTCATGGCGAGCGGTTTGATAATCAAAAGATTTGATTTTACGATTATGCCGCACGAGATGTAAATATTAATCTTAATTGGATAAATATATCATTTTTTTTGTGATTTATCAAGTCTGGTTTAATTTTTTGCTAGGTATGCTATAATTAGTGGTGTTGAGTCAAGCGCTTGGAAATCGCCGGCGTGATAATACCCCGATGAAGCTGAGTCAAATGACAAAAACTTTTTTATTTTTATTTGGCCTGATAATTGAAGGGCTGTTGTTGGTTTTGATTTTGATATTTATGGTTTTGGGACTGTTGGGAATATTTTTGCCGGTTTTGCCGGGGATATTTCTGATTGGGATCGGCGCCGGGATATATTCGCTGTTGTTGAGAGGTCAATATGGAAAATTTACCCCTGTTATTCATCGCCGGGTTGTTAAGGTTAGGGGCAAAGTTTTAACTTTAAAAATAACCGACAAAACTATGGGGTTGATTAAAAATTTAAAGGATAAAAAAAAGCGGAGGATCGAAATAGAAATTGTTAAAAACGGCTTGATTCTGCTGGGCTTTAATTTTGCTTTGATTTTGGGGTTGGTATTCGGGTTTATTATTCTTTCGTTGCTGGGTGAGGTATTGAGCATTAGTTATTTATTGCGGATATTTATTCCCTTGGTGGCGTTGTTCGTTTTTTCGGCAACCACCGCCGTAATATGGTATCGGTTTGGTCAAATCCTTTCGGAGGTTTTTAAAAAGCAAAGAATTTGGAATGTCACCTTGGTGGTTTTGATTTCCGTTTTGCCACTGGTACTGATTTTAATTTTATTATCAATTTTATTTAATCTGTTTGATTTGGGTAGTAATCAGTTGGTAGCGGCGACTTTTTTGGGCTTACTGTTAATGTCACTATTGGCGGCCATCTTTGAGTTGTTGTTGGTTAATTTGGGTGTGATAACCAAAGTTTAGCATGATAAAAATTGAAGGTAAAATAAAACCAGGTAAACAACAGGGACGACGACTGGGCTTTCCCACAATAAATATCGTCATCCCGAAACAAATCAAGTCGGAACAGTGGGGGATTTATTTTTCATTGGTTCGGATCAACGATCGAGTTTATCCCGGGATTACCCATCTGGGTCCGGTTAAAACTTTTAGTCTTGGCCGAAAGACCTGCGAAACTCATTTGTTGGTTGCCAGCCAAGATTGGTATGGTCAGCAGGTAACCAAGCGTTTGCTGTTTAAGTTTCGGGATATCGAGAAATTTCCCAATATTAAATTATTGCGAAAACAGATCAGGCGAGATGTTAAAGCTGCCAAAAAATTTTTTGGTTTATAATTGATTTTAATTTTTTATGATAAATAAAATTTGGCCGGTGTTATTCATTATGGCAGCGGCGTTTCTTTGGGCTTTAGACGGTATTGTTTGGCGCCCGGCATTATATGTTTTGCCGGTTAGTTTGGTGGTGTTGGTAGAACACGGTTTGGCATTTATTTTCATGCTGCCATTTTTAATTTGGGAATTTAAGGAATTAAAAAAACTTAAACGGTCGGATTGGGGGGCTTTAGTTTGGGTGGCTTTATTCGGCGGTGCTTTGGGAACAATGTTTATTACTAAGGCTTTGTTCTATGTTAATTTTGTGAATTTGTCGGTGGTGGTTTTGATTCAGAAATTGCAGCCAATTTTCGCTTTATTGCTGGCCTGGGTGGTTCTAAAGGAAAAGTTGCCAAAAAAGTTTTTTGGCTGGGCGATTTTGGCAATCGGGGCAACCTACTTGGTGGCGTTTGACGGATTGGTACCAAATTTAAATACCGGAAACAAAACTCCATTGGCCGCTTTATTGGCTTTGGGTGCGGCTTTTGCCTGGGGGTCTTCAACGGTTTTTAGCAAGCGAGCTTTGGCGGCGATTAACTTTCGCGTTGGAACTTATTTACGGTTTGGCCTGACTACTTTGATTATGCTGATTATTGTTTCGGTTAATACCGAGATTAAGGCGATTAGTTTAATTACCTGGAATCAATTTTTGATATTTTTGCTGATTGTTTTTTCTTCCGGCGGTTTGGCGATGTTGTTATATTATTACGGTCTAAAAAGAGTGAGGGCTTCAGTTTCCACCATTGCTGAATTGACTTTTCCGTTGTCGGCCATCCTGCTGGAGTTTTTGATCCGCGGTTCCTGGCTGTCTTTGACCCAGTGGTTTGGGGCAGCTTTGATGATTCTAGCCATCTACAAAGTATCGTTAATTCAAAAGGAAATATAACTTTTCAGGTATTTGGTCAATTCGGTAGAAATGTGTTATAATAAAAAAATAAAACCGGTGATTTAATATTTTATATTTAATAAGGAATGACTCAAAATCCTAGCAAGTTTTTAATCATTGAAGACGATAAATTTTTGGCCAAAATGCTGTCCAAAACTTTTGAAGATAATGGTTATCAGACAACCTTGGCCAGTAGCGGCAGTGAAGGGCTGACTAAATCGGAAAGTGAGACATTTAATTTGATTTTATTGGATATCATGTTGGGTGATGTTGATGGGTTTGAAGTCCTTCAAAAGATCAGAGCCAGCGATAAAAACAAAAAGACTCCGGTAATCATATTGTCAAACCTTGGCCAGCCCGAAGATATCGAGCGGGGGAGAAAATTGGGAGCTTCGGATTATTTGGTTAAAAGCGATTTGAGTCTTGATAGTGTGGTGGCCACTGCCCGGAAATATTTATAATTTTGATAAAACAAAAATGAAAATAACCAACGATCGGCTTAAATCGCTGGTTCGGCAATTGGATATTGTCCCCCAGGAACGGCTGGATGCGGCTTTTGATTATGCGGAGAAAAATCATCGTGATTTAAGCGAAGTGCTGGTGGAAAGTGATTTGGTCGCCGATGACAATTTGGGTCAGCTAATCGCCGATGCTTTGGGTTTTAAATTTGTTGATTTGGGTCGGGTGGCGATTGATGAGAAGGTTTTAAAAATAATTCCGCGGGTAATGGCCAAACAGCAAAAGGCCATTACTTTCGCCCAGGATGCCGACGGGATAAAGTTGGCCATGGTTAATCCGGGCAATGTTAAATTGATCAATTTAATTGAAAAGAAAACCGGCCAAACTGTAATTCCTTATTATACCACCCAAAAAAATATTGAAGACGCCTTAGCATTTTATCAAGAAGGCATCCAAAAAGAATTTTCCGAGATTATCCAAGAAAATATCAGTCAGGCCAGCAGTGGCGCCCGGGCCGAAGATTTACCGATTATTAAAATTGTTGATACTCTTTTGGAGTATGCTTTCGAAAATAAAGCCTCTGATATTCACATTGAACCAGGCGATAATAAGACGCTGGTTCGTTTTAGAATTGACGGAATTTTGCATGATATTATTGATTTGCCCAAGAATTTTCACGAGTTGATAGTAACCAGAATAAAAATCATGGCTAGTCTGAGGACTGATGAACACCGAAGCGCCCAAGACGGCAAATTGCGCGCCGAATTGGGCGGAGGTAAAGTCGATGTTCGAATTTCAATTATTCCAATCGTTGAGGGGGAAAAGGTGGTGATGAGGCTGTTGGCGGAACATAATAGGCAGTTTGGTCTGGAAGATTTGGGATTTTCCAGCCAGGATTTGGTGAAGCTTAAAAAGGAATATTCTAAACCCTACGGTTTAATCTTGGTTACCGGACCTACCGGTTCTGGTAAAAGTACCACGCTTTACGCTGTTTTGAAAATTTTGAATCGTCGGGAAGTAAATATTTCGACCATTGAAGATCCGGTTGAATATGATATTGAGGGGATCAATCAGGTTCAGGTTAATCCCAAAACCAATTTAACTTTTGCCGCCGGATTGCGTTCGCTTTTGCGGCAAGATCCGGATATCATTATGGTTGGTGAAATTCGTGATCAAGAAACGGCTGATATTGCCATTAATTCCGCCATGACGGGCCATTTGGTTTTGTCTACTTTGCATACCAACGATGCGCCGACGGCGTTGCCGAGGTTTTTGAAAATGGGGATTCAACCTTTTTTGATCGCTTCAACCGTGAATATTATCATTGCTCAACGGTTGGTCAGAAAGATTTGCCCCAGTTGTGTAGCCAGTATTCAGACTAGCTCAGCCGAGCTGAAGGAAAAATTTTCCCCGGCGGTGATTGATAAATATTTTGGTCCGGACAAGAAGGACATCAGAATCTACCACGGTAAAGGCTGTCAGGTCTGTAACGGAACTGGTTATCAAAGCCGAGTAGGAATTTTTGAGGTGTTGGTTATTAGCGAAGCAATTCGTGATTTGATAATGCAGCGAACCAATGCCGATGAAATCAAACAGAAAGCGATTGAAGAGGGAATGTCAACCATGATTGAAGACGGCATCAAGAAAGTTTTGGCCGGAGTAACAACCATTGAAGAAGTTTTGAGGGCTACCCGAATTTAATTATGCGATTCAAGTATATTGCCTTTGATGGCACCAATCAACTCAAAAAAGGTATAGTGGAAGCCGCCAATTTAAAAGAGGCCACCAGCCTGCTGATTGGTAAGGGTTGGTATGTTAGAAAAATTTCTCCTCAGGGTAAATTAGTCCATGGCGGCGCTAGTTTAAGTTTCGGCCGAGTGCCGTTGACCACCAAAGCCTTGTTCGTTAAGCATCTAGCGACAATGATAAAATCCGGCATCAATTTGTACGAAGCCTTGGAAGTGGTTGCCGAACAAACCGGTTCTCGAAAATTTAAACAGCTGATTACCGATGTACTGTCAATGATTAAAAAAGGCCAAAGCTTTGGCAATACTTTGGAAAAATATCCCAAAGAATTTGATCCGCTGTTTGTAAATATTATCAAAGTCGGCGAGGAAAGCGGCACGCTTGAAGAGAATCTTGATTATTTGGCTAACGAGATGGAGGAACGGATAGAATTGCGACGCAATATTCAAGCGGCGGCGTTTTATCCGGCGATTGTTTTATTCGCGACTTTTGGATTGGGTTTAGTGTTAGCCTATTTTGTATTGCCAAAAATTACTAAATTATTTGATAGTTTGAATTTTAAATTGCCTTTTACTACCCGGTTATTGTTGGGGGTGGCCGAGCTGATGGATAAGCACGGTCTTTGGGTGATAGCGATTACGGTCGGCAGTTTGATATTATTGCGACTGGTCTTAAAGCTCAAGGCGGTAAAGCCGTTATGGCATCGGGTGATGGTACGACTGCCATTGGTTGGCAATATTATCATCAATTATAATTTGGTGATTGTTAACCGGACTTTAGGGATTTTATTACGGGGTGGGTTAACCATTGATCGGGCTTTGACCATAACCATTGGTACTACTAAAAATTATGAATTCAAACGACATCTCAGTAATGCTTTACCGCAGATTCAGCGCGGCAAAAGATTGGCCGATATTTTAGAAGCTCAGAAGCAATCGCGCCGACATCCGATTTTTCCGTTGCTGGCGACTAAAATGATTGGCGTTGGCGAACGCAGTGGCCGCTTGGAGGAATCTTTCAACTATTTGGCGGAATATTTTGAGAAAGAGGTTAGTAATGCCACTCGCAATCTAACCACCATCCTGGAACCGGTTTTGCTTTTGACAGTTGGTCTTATTGTTGGATTTGTCGCAGTTTCGGTCATTTCGCCGATTTATCAAATTACTTCTCAATTCAGGGGATAATGATTAATTATTTTTTTAATGATGGCCAAGGGTTTTACGCTGGTAGAATTATTGATTGTGTTTGCCATTTTGGGGATAGTGGCCGTATTTAGCATTCCTTTTATCCAATCTTTCCAGGTGAGTTCGGATTTATACACTCAGGCCGATACTTTAACCAAAACTCTCCGCCGGGCCAGACAGCAGGCCATTATCGGCCAAAATCAAGCCGCTTGGGGGGTTTATTTTGATAATGGCAACAAGGAGTTTATTTTGTATCAGGGAACTGATTTTATTTCCCGTGATTCAAGTTTTGATACAGTATTTGAATATCCCCCGACATTCGAGCTGTCGACCGATTTTGGCCAAGAAGTTAATTTTAGAGTTTTTTCCGGAGATGCTTCGGTTAGCGGCACTGTTATTTTGACCAGTACGAACAATCAAAGTAGCAGGATTAATATTAATGATTCGGGGTTAATTGAAATCAATGACTGACAATACGATCAGGATCAACAAGGGTTTTAGTTTGGTGGAAGTAATTTTAGCCGTGGCGCTGTTTGGGATGTTTGCGACGGCTTTATTGGGATTGCTGATGAACTCATACGGCAGTGATGTTCAGGCTAGGCAGAAAGATTTGGCGACACTGTACGCCCAGGAAGGAATGGAGGCAGTTTGGTCAATTCGCCGGCAATCTTGGAATTTTTTAAATAACGGCACTTTTGGTTTGGATAACAGCGCCGGTTATTGGCAATTTTTAGAAGAAGCTGATTTACTTGACGGCCGCTATACCAGAACCATAATAATCGCCGATGCCTGCCGTGATGGCGGAAGTAATTTAGTGGATTGCCTGACGCCAGGAGCAACAGTCGATTTGTATGCAAAAAAAGTTATTTCTAAAGTAGACTATGCCTCAATTAATGGTATTGCTAATTCAGTTGAACTTTCGGCTTATTTGACAGCTTGGCAATCCGTGGATTGGATTCAGACCGATTGGTCCGGTGGTAGCGGTCAAAGCATTTGGGTTGAGCAGACCAAATACGACAACGATGATAATAATCTTGATATCGGTACCAGCGGTCAGATTTCATTGGCCAGTATTGCCGGCAACGGCTGCGGGGTAAAAATTTGGCCTTTTACGGTGCCGGGTGATTATGTCTATGATGCCGATGATATTGAAGTGACTGGCGGGGTGGCTCAGTTGGTTGGTGATGTACCAGCTGATTGGTGGAATAGCAGTTATTCATACCGCCGGCACCTTACGGTGAGTGTTGGTAGTAATCCGCCGCAAAATCGATATAACGGATATACGGTCAGAATAAGCAACTGGGACACAGCCAATTTGATTAATAGCGGGAAAATGAAAAATGACTGTAGTGATTTAAGGATTGTTTACAACCATGAAGGTTTTAATGAATTGGACCGTCAGGTGATAAACTGCAACACCTCAGCCACCGATGTTCGATTCAGATTGGCGCGCGATATTAATAATTCATCCTCAGACAATAATTACTATGTTTATTACGGTTTTGCGGCTGCTTCGGCGCCGCCGCAAAACCTAGCCAATGTTTATTTGTGGTATGACGATGCCGTTACTGATCGAAGTAGTAGTTACCTTTTTGGTCGGTGCGACAATTGGCATGGCAGTGGTTATCGAGCGTGGTCGTATAACGCCGCCAATGACTGGTATCAGGTTGATACGGGAGACAACCGTACCAGCTGTCTGCGTTATCCGGCTAACGAACGGGACGCTTATATTGAAGCGGAGTTTTATCACTCAAATTGTTACTCCAGCAATATGTCAAGCGGCGTAATTGCCAGATATGTTCGAGCCAGCGGTACTGGCAGTTCGGAAAGCGCTAGCCATTATTATGCCTCCAACCGCGCTCAGCAATCAAGTTGCGGCAGCGGCTACAATCATGATGGTGACATTTGCGAGGGTAATCGTTGTGATCTGGGGGTGAATGGTACTAATCCAGCGGCGATTGTTATTAACCAGTGGCGCAAGCAAGCTTTGGCGGTTTGGGGGACCAATAATACCAATCTGAAATTTTGGGATGCTAATACCGTTTTTGGTTTTGGATCGTTGGGCTGGCCGACTGCGACACCAAACGCCAGCGGAGTTGATTCGTCCGACCAGGAAAGTAGTGGTGATTGGGGAGTGATTGTGGCTCAGGACTATGCTCGGGTAAGAAATATTTTAATACGGCGCTATACCGAACCAGAACCAACATTGTCACTTGACTTGGAAGAAGCTAGTGGCGGTTCTTATGCCGCTACCAATCCCAATGTCAACCCTCTGAATTTACACCGTCCCGACAAGATGGATGCTTGGACATCTTTCACGGAAATTGCCAACAAGGCCGGCGGCGAGATTTATTATCAATTATCAGATGACGGCAATCGTTGGTTTTATTGGAACGGCAGTGATTGGGGTTTGGCCGGCGCTGGCAATTATAATTTAGCCAGCGTTATTAATGATAATATCGGAACATTTCCGACTTCCAGCGGGGCGATTTCCTTTAAGGCTTTTCTGGCCAGCGACGGCACTCAACAAGTCCAATTGGATGAAGTTAAAATCAGCTGCGCCCAATATTATGATTGGCCTTTTGATGCCACCACTGATTATATCTACAATCCCGCTGAAATTGAAATCAGCGGCGGTTCGGCCCAATTGGTCACGGCGGCCTCCGGCAGCGGCGCTACTTTGGACAGCGGGTTTAATTTTGGCTTGGCAACTAATTACCATTGGCCTTTTGATGCCGCCACTGATTATGTCTACAATCCCGCTGAAATTGAAGTTTATAACGGCTTGGCCGGATTAAAAATAAGCGGCGGTACTAATTATTCGGGACAAACCGTTAACTCGACTTTTGACCTTGATGCCGCCGGCTGGTCTTATAATGATTGGGGTCAGAATGCCGGCGAGTCAGATGTTTACGGCAATATGATGGTTAATGGCGGTAATCCTAATGGCTGGGCCTACATTAATTTTCCCTGGGGGCGAAATGATGAGTTTGGCGGTTATGGTATTCAGGCGTTTGTGACGACTGTGGATAATCCCCAGGCAGTTTTGAGTTTTGACTGGCGAATTAGTGATTTTAATTTTTCGCCCGATACCTTTAAAGTCTATGTGTTTATTGACAATCATCCCGGCGAGCCGTTAATTGGCCAGGAAGTCTGGTCAAGCGGCGAAGTTTCGGGGGAGACTGGTTGGGCTAGCGTCAATGATATTGATGTTAGCGATAAATTGGTGGCCGCCGGAACATATTATTTGAAGATTGCTGCTTGGGTTGAAAGCGGCGGCGGCTTGGGCGACGGCCCTTTTGAGGTGGGTTTTGATAATGTTTTGCTTTCTTGGAATAAAATTTTGGGTGGCAGTTATTCGGTTATTAATCCTGACCTTCGGCCAGTTAGTTTTTACCCGACCGAAGGGGTGTCAAACTGGATTGGTTTTACGGAAAGCGCCAACAAGGCCGGTGGCGAAATTTATTATCAGCTGTCGGACAACAACACCGATTGGTATTATTGGGATAATGACCAATGGTCGGTTGCCAGTCAGGATGATTACAATACCGCCGAGGTTATTAGTTCCCAAATTGCCAGTTTTCCGGTTAATGATGGTATTACTTTTAAGGCTTTTCTGAGCAGCGACGGCACCCAGCCGGTTCAACTTGACGCGGTTGATATCAACTTTAGTTCCGTCCCTCCAGTTTGGAACTTCGCGACCTGGGCAGTCGGTTCCGGCGAAGTAACTCCAACTGGCAGTCTCCAGTCTGCTGGCGGTAATCCTGATCGTTGGGCGGATATTTATATTCCCACTAGTTTCTTTGACCAGGTTGGCGGTTACTGGGAACAGACTTTCACTACCACGATTGATAATCCTAGTTTGGGCGAGATTAATTTTGATTATAAAGTCTTTGATTACAATGGTTTTGCCCTGGCAACTCAGATTAGAGTTTACCTTGATTCAAACAGCGGACCGCCAACCAATCAAATTGGCAGTGCGGTCATAGTCAACGGAGTGACTGATTGGACTAGTGCGCCATCAATTGACGCTAAAGAAATTATTAAAACCGCTGGAACATATTATCTTAAAATTGCTTTTTGGCTGGACGGTTTTATTTTGAGCGGGCCTTATCAGATCGGATTAGATAATGTCAGGCTTGATTGGTCAGGTATAAGCTATGCCGAGAGTAAGCCAAGTATTACTCCGTTTGAGATTTACGATGTCGCCGGTTTGAATAGTTGGACATTTTTTACGGAAAGCGCCAACAAGGCCGGTGGCGAAATTTATTATCAGCTGTCGGACAACAACACCGATTGGTATTATTGGGATAATGACCAATGGTCGGTTGCCAGTCAGGATGATTACAATACCGCCGTGGTGGTGAACAATAATATTAATCAGTTTGCTACTTCCAGTGGGGCAATTTCTTTTAAAGCTTTTTTAGTCAGTGATGGCACTCAGCAAGTCCAATTAAATAATGTCCGAATCGGCTGGGGTGAAGATTTCGGTTCGGGAGGGTATCAAGATTTTGGTTATTTGATGTCATCCGCGTTTGATCTCGGCAGCCGAGCTGGTTTGGGAGTGATTGAGTGGGATCAAAACATTTCCGAATGCGAGCCAAATTGCGAAATAAAATTACAGGTAAGAACCGCGCCGGATGGCAGCGGCGGACCGGGAGCCTGGAGTGATTGGTATGGTGCCAGTGGCAGCGGCAGTTATTTCACTAACGCTGACGGTACTATTCTACCAGCCATTTTAAACTTTAATCGGTGGTTGCAATATCGGGTTGAATTGATTGGCGACGGGACTCAAACACCAATTTTGGAGCAGGTTAAAATTAACTATTTACCATAATGAACAAAAAGCTCCAGGGGTTTACCTTGATTGAATTAATTATTTATTTGGCAATTGTTGCCATTATTTTAACAACCATTTCTTATCTGATTTTGGATATTTTGGGAGGCCAGACCAAAAATTATGCCAATCAAGAAATCAATCAAAATCTAAGATTAATCACCGGCATTTTGGTTAAAGATATCAAGGCCGCTGAAGAAATAGTTAGTCTTGACAGTAAGACCTTGATATTGCGAGCCGATGGTGATGATATTACTTTTAATTTCGACGATTCCAATCAAGATATTACCAAGCAAATCGGAGCGGGTCAGACGGCCAGATTAAACAGTTCGCGCGTTGAGGTCAGTGGCAGTTTTACCGATTTGTCGTATGACGACCGGACTAAAAATGTGGGAATCAGCCTCTTGTTTAATTATTATAATCCTTCGGGAATGGCAGATTACAACGCTTCAACCACCGTTGATTTTACGGTTGAATTAAGGGGGAGAAAATGAATTGTCAAAAACCAAAATCAAATGGCTATATCGCCCTGGTGGCTTTATTAATTGTGGCGGCTGTTGGTTTATCCATCGGTTTGGCCGTTAGCTTGGGAGGGATAGATGAAATTCAAGTCAGTTATGGCACCAGCCAAGCTGTTAAAGCCAAAGCGATGGCTAATGCCTGTATTGAAGAGGGTCTGGGTCGGTTGCGCAACAATTGGGCTAATTATTCCGGATCGTTGTCAATTGCCGACAATTCTTGTATAATTATGGTAATGGTTGACGGCAACATGGCTTTATTGACTGCTACTGGCACTGTTGACATCTATGTTCAGAAATTACAAGTTGAAGTCGATGACAGTTTGAATATCATTGACTGGCAGGAAAATTAATTAAACCATTTGCCATTTGATTGTAAAATAAAAATAATTTTTAAGGAGGTAAAAACAAAATGTTTAATAAACAAATTTTTGGTTTAGATATTTCGGATCATTCAGTTGAGCTGGTTTTGTTGGAAAAACCATTGTTTGGTAAGGTTAAGGCCGTCGCATACAGCCGCCTGGTTTTGCGAGGAAATTTGATCAGTAACGGGGTAATTAAAGATAAGCTGAAATTGTCGGAAAGTTTGACTAAATTATTGGAGTCCGCCAAGCCTCGGTCGGTTAGGACTAGATACTGTGTTGTTTCATTGCCGGATTCGCAGGTTTTCACCACGGTTTTTAAGTTTCCGGCCGGACTAAGACATAGTGAAATTCAAAAAACTATTCCGTTTAAAGCGGAAGAAGCAATTCCGTTTAAAGCTAGCGAAGTATATTTTGATTTTAAGACAATCAGCGTCCAGGGTTCTAGCCAGGATGTTTTTTATGTTGCCGCGCCGATTAAAATCGTTGATGACTATATTGATCTCTTGAGCTCGGCGGGATTGAAACCAATCGCTTTTGATTTGGAGTCAATCAGTCTGGCGCGGGCAGTTATCGGCCAAACCGTTCAGAAGGATCAGGCGACTTTGTTGGTGGATATCGGTTCGCGGACTACCAGCGTCAATATTTTTGACCAAAACGGCATCAGGCAAAATTTGGTCATCAAAACCGGCGGTAACCGTTTTGCCAAAGCCTTGGCAACCAAATTAAAAATGACAGTTAAGGATGCCGAAGTATTAAAAATTAAGAATGGTTTTGATCAAAAGAAACAGTCGGCCAAGGCCCTGGCGATTTTACAGAAAGAGGCCGAAAAAATTATTTTAGAAATAAACAGCCTGATTGATTATTATCAAACTCAGACTCAGCGTCAGGTTGGATCAATTATTTTGGTCGGCGGTTGCTCGTTGATGCCCGCCATTGATCAATATCTGGCTAACACTTTACAAAGAGAGGTAAATCTTGGCCAACCATTGATGATGGTTGCCGACCGTCAACAGCTCTTGAAGCTGAAAGATCGGGCGGTGTTTTTTGCCAATGCTATCGGTTTGGCTTTGAGGGGCTTGGCACGCGATGCGGGTGGTTCGGACATCAATTTATTGCCGATGTTGTCCCCAGCCAAGTTTGCTTTTTTCCCAAAATCGCATGATTTAAAAGTTCGGCGAAGGTTTAAAATTAGGTTGGTTGTTTTGGTGGTTTTGCTGGCGATACTGATAACTTTGGTGATTCTAAAGCAGCGCGGATTTGATTTATATAGTAAAGTTATGCCAACCTATGATTATGAAACATACTCGTCGTCTGACATCGAACTTGATATATTGAATGAATTGCGTCAGGAGCTGCTTAATGCTGACACAACGACTACGCCGACCGTAATGCCACCGGTGGTCAAAGTTAAAATTAAGCCGACCAGCGTAGGGTTCCTTAATGTTCGAGAGGGCGCGGGTACTGATTTTGCTAAAGTCGGACAAGCCGATTCCGGGGCGGAATATCAGTTTTTGGAGGAAATTGACGGGTGGTATAAAATCACCCTTGATGACGGATTAGCCGGTTGGGTATCGGCCACCTTTGCGGAATTGCTGGAAGAGCCGGCCGTTTCAGCAGGTAACGCCTCGTCAACACCAGAAGTTTTGGGTGTTTCTAATGAGGACAGCCTGATAATAAAAATTTCTCCAACCGAGCTTGGATATTTAAATGTCCGTCGGCGACCGGATATCGGATCGGACAAGATTGGTCAAGCGGCTGCCGGGGAAGAATTCGAAGTCTCGGCCCAAGTCGATGGCTGGTATCAAATTACGCTGACTGACGGCAATCAAGGCTGGGTGTCTTCAGTCTACGCTAAAGAAATTAATTAATAATTTTTAATAAAAATAACTACAAAACTATGAAAAGATTTCGAGGGTTTACCCTAATCGAACTGTTGATAGTCATTGCGGTAATCGCCATTTTGGCTGCGATTATTTTTGTGGCGGTTGATCCGGCCCGGCGGCTTGCGGAAGCCCGCAACGCAGCGCGTTGGAGTTCAGTCAATTCAATTCTGAACGCTTATTTGAAGTATACAGTGGACTACAGCGGTCAAGAGCCAGTAAGCTTGACCCCTGATACCGAGTATATGATCGGCACCGGAGCAAGTGCGACTAATTGTGAATCAGTCGGTGGCGGTACCGGTACGACTACCAGCGCAGTGATTGACCTTTCACCGTTGGTTGACACTTATTTGTCGTCAATTCCTTATGATGATACTGCCGGCGGCGATGCCAGTAAGACATTCTATTGGATCAAGAAGACTATGAATGGCCGTATTACCATTGGTGCTTGCGGAGCGGAAATAGCCGGCGGTAATACGCCAACCATTACTGTTACCCGTTAAGCCTGATTTGACTTTATTAAAGAGCTTCTGGACCGGATTAGCCGTCTGACCAGAAGCTCTTTTTTGATTTTTTAATTTATGGTATAATTCAACCAGATAATAAAGGTAATTTTAAACTTATGAACAAAAAACGAGGGTTAACTTTAATTGAGTTGTTGATTGTGATCGCCATTATCGCCATTCTGGCGGCGATTATTTTTGTGGCAGTTGATCCGGCCCGGCGGCTGGCGGAAGCCCGCAATGCTGAGCGCTGGAGTTCGGTTAATTCAATTTTGAACGCCTATCTAAAATACAGTGTTGATCATGATGGTGATTTGCCGGCCAGTAATGGTGTGGTTGATGATTATCCTGCCACGGTTCAGATTATTGGTGAGGGCGGTACGGCCTGCAGTTCGGTTGAGTGTGCCGGTGGGGAGAATTCAAGTTTGTCGGTAGTTTCATCTGGTTGCTTCGTGAACGGTTTGGATACTGATTTGGCTGGACCTTATTTGTCGGCGGTGCCAAAGGACCCGAAAACCGGTACGGATAATGACACCCGGTATTATGTCAACAAGACTACTGACGGCCGAATTGTGGTTGGCGCTTGTGATCCAGAAACCGTCGGCGGCGAAACTCCCGATATTGAAGTGAGTAGATAATTTAGAGTATCATTTTTAAAAAATCAACCCTATTTATGGGGTTGATTTTTTATGTTACAATGAAAAAAATACTTAATCTATTGAAATTATATGGCTAAGAAGGCAGTATTTATTATCGCTCAAAACAATTTTCGAGATGAAGAATTGCTGGACACCAAGGCGGTTTTAACCGGGCGAAAAATTGAAGCTAAGGTTGCGGCCAAAACCAGAAATAAGGCTTTGGGTAAGCTGGGGACTGAAATTAAACCGGATTTGGCGATTGCTGAAATTAATCCCAATGACTTTGACGCCATTGTCTTTATTGGCGGCCGTGGAGCAGAACAATATTTTGACGACCAGGAAGTGTTTAAGTTGGCCGAGAAATTTTTCCGTGGTGGCAAACTAGTCGGGGCAATTTGTATTGCCCCGTCAATTTTGGCCAATGCTGGAGTTTTAATTGGTAAGACCGTTACCGCTTTTCCGACCGAGGAAGAGAATTTAAGAGATCGTGGAGCTGAATATACCGGGATGCAAGTTGAAGTTGATGGCAAAATCGTCACTGCCAAAGACCCGACGGCGGCAAAGGAGTTTGGAGAGAAGTTGGCTTATCTGCTTGAAGGATAATTTTTAATTTTGAATTTATAATTTCAAATCAATTTTTATTACTGAATTATTTAAAATTTATTAAAAACTGAAAATTAAAAAATTTGGTTTTTATGTTATATGATGTCATAATTATCGGCGCGGGACCGGCCGGAGTGGCGGCTACGGTTTATGTGGCCAGAAAAAAATTAAAAGTTTTATTGATCACTGATTCTTTTGGCGGCCAGTCGATTGTTTCCGATGATATTCAAAATTGGATTGGTGAAAAAAGCATTTCGGGGTTTGATTTGGCCAAAAAGTTGGAAGATCATGTTAAAAATTTCAACAAGGAGATTGAAATTAAAGAAGGTCGGCAAGCGGTTGGGATAAAAAAAATAAATTGTCCGGATGGTTTGTACGAATGTAATTTTGAAGTTACTACCGACCAAAATAATAAATATATCAGTAAGACTTTGATTTTAGCCAGTGGTGCCAGGAGACGAAAACTGGGGGTTAAGGGTGAACAAGAATTTGAAGGACGGGGAGTGGCTTACTGTTCTACTTGTGATGCACCATTATTCAACGGTCGCGATGTGGCGGTAGTTGGCGGCGGTAATTCCGGTGGCGAAGCGGTGGTTGATCTTTTGCCTTATACTAATAAAATTTATCTTTTAAATCGGTCTGATATTTTAAAAGCTGATTTAGTTACGCAGGACCAGATCAGAAATAATAAAAAGGTCAGTTTAATAATGAACGCCGAGATTTTAGAAATTTTGGGAGATCAGTTTGTTTCAGGTTTAAAATATAAAGATAATAAGACTGGTGAAGAAAAGCAAATTGAGGTCCAGGGGGTATTTGTTGAAATTGGATCAATTCCGAACTCCGAAATTGTTAAAGATTTGGTTGAGTTGGATCGTTTTGGTCAAGTTGTTATAGATTCCAAACATGCTACTACTTCACAACCCGGTATTTTTGCGGCTGGTGACATTACCGATGATCCTTATAAACAGAACAATATTTCGGCCGGTGACGGAGTGAAGGCTGCCTTAGCAGCATACGCTTATATTTTGCAACTTCATAAATAATCACTGGCAACTGATTAGCGTATTGACAAATAATTAAGTAATTAATATAATTAATTGGCTTAATCTAGTAATTTAGTTCAAGGGACCAACTAGTCCCTTTCGCTTGTTATGTCAAAATTTCAGCTAAACAACCTATACCCCCCCAAAGGTGATCAACCTCAGGCAGTTGAAAGATTGGTAGCTGGCTATGAAAAATACCGCCAGCAGACATTGTTGGGTGTAACTGGCAGCGGTAAAACCTTTACGATTGCCAATGTTATTCAGCAGCTTCAAAAGCCAACTTTAGTTTTATCGCACAATAAAACTTTAGCCGCCCAGCTATTTCAGGAATTTCAGACTTTTTTTCCCCGCAATAAAGTTTGCTATTTCGTATCTTATTATGACTATTACCAGCCGGAAAGCTATTTACCCCATACTGATACTTATATTGAAAAGGATTCCAGCGTTAATGAAAAAATTGAACGCTTAAGACTGGAAGCGGCGACTTCACTGTTGGCCCGAAGCGATGTGATTGTAGTGTCGTCGGTTTCCTGTATTTATTCTTTTGGCCAGCCGGCGGATTTTGAAGGTGAAAGTTTTCATTTGACCTTGGGTCAACATCTGACCAAAAAAGATTTTCTCAAGGCTTTGATTAATATTCAGTATGAGCGAAATGATACCGAACTTAGGTCCGGACGGTTTAGGGTTAGGGGCGATACAATCGACATTCTTCAGGGATCGGCCAATAGCAATATTGTCAGGATTCAGTTGTTTGGCGATGAAATCGAAGCGATTTGTGATATCGACCGGATTACTGGTCGGAAAATAAATGATTTGCGCGATATTTTTATTTATCCGGCCAAACCGTTTGTCGTCCCTGAAGACCGGATGGGTCCGGCTTTGGAGTCAATCCGCCAGGAACTCAAAGAAACTCTGCCCAAGCTAGATACGATTGAAGCCTATCGGTTGAATCAGCGGACCAATTATGATTTGGAAATGTTGGAGCAGCTGGGCTATTGCAAAGGAATGGAAAATTATTCCAGGCATTTTGACAACCGCCAGCCCGGTCAGCCACCTTTTACTTTGCTTGACTTTTTTGAATATGCCGCCAAAGACTGGCTATTAGTGATTGATGAAAGTCATCAGACAATTCCCCAGGTAGGTGGAATGTACCATGGCGATAAAGCCCGCAAGAAAAATTTGGTGGATTACGGTTTTCGGTTACCCAGTGCTTTTGATAACCGGCCGTTGAAATTCAGTGAATTCGAAAAATATTTGAAGCACGCAATTTATGTTTCGGCCACACCCGGTGAATACGAGCTGGAAAACAGCTCCCAAGTCGTTGAACAGATTATTCGCCCGACGGGCTTAGTTGATCCGCCGATTGAAGTTCGGCCGGTTGACGGCCAGGTGGCTGATTTACATCAAGAAATTAGCAAGGTGGTAAACAAAGGCCATCGAGTATTGGTAACTACTTTGACCAAGCGGATGGCCGAAGATTTGGCGGCTTATTTCGTGGATCAAAAAATTAAGGCCGTATATCTCCATTCGGAAATTGATACCCTGGAACGGACAAAAATAATCAGGGATTTGCGGCTTGGTAAATATGATGTGTTGGTGGGTATTAATCTTTTGCGTGAAGGTTTGGATCTTCCGGAAGTGGCACTGGTGGCAATTTTGGATGCCGACAAAGAGGGATTCTTACGCAACACTACCAGCCTGATCCAGACAATCGGCCGAGCGGCGCGAAATGTTGAATCTCGGGTAATAATGTACGCGGCTTCCCAAACGCACTCAATTAAAGAGGCGATCAGGGAAACTGATCGGCGGCGGAAAATTCAGACGGCCTACAATAAAAAGCACGGGATTACGCCCCGAAGCATTATCAAAGCGATTGCTGAGGAGGAAGTGGTGATTGAACCCGGAGAAAGGGGCAAGGAATTGGCTTTGGATAAGTTGATTGTTGATTTGGAGGGTCGAATGCAGGTGGCGGCCGAAGATCTTGATTTCGAAAAAGCCATTGAACTAAGAGATAAAATTGAAAAATTAAAGAAAAAATTAGATGACTAAAAAAATAACCGATCAAATCACAATTAGGGGTGCTCGGGAGCATAATCTCAAGAATATCGATGTGGATATTCCAATTGATAAACTCACGGTGATTACCGGTTTGTCCGGTTCGGGCAAGTCTACTTTGGCGTTTGATACTTTGTATGCCGAAGGCCAGCGCCGGTATGTGGAAAGTCTGTCGGCTTACGCGCGGCAGTTCTTGGGACTGATGAACAAGCCGGAGGTCGATAAAATCACCGGTTTGTCGCCGGCCATTTCGATTGAACAAAAATCAATTTCCAAAAACCCGCGTTCGACGGTGGGAACAATTACGGAAATTTCCGACTATTTAAGGTTGCTTTACGCCAGGGTGGGCAAGCCTCATTGTCCAAATTGCGGCAAACCGATTATGTCGCAATCAGCTGAAAGTATCAGTGAAATTATTCAACAGGAAAGCGCTGGAACAAAAATCCAAATCCTCGCGCCGGTGATCAGGGCTAAAAAAGGAACATACGAGAAATTGTTTAAGAGTTTTTTTGACAAGGGCTTTAGTCGAGTCAGGTTGGATGGTGAAACATTGGATTTGTCGGATTGGGAAAATTTTGAACTTAATAAGCAAATCAAGCATAATATTGAGTTGGTGGTTGATCGCTTGGAGATTAAAAAAGGAGTCAGCTCCCGACTTACCGACGCGGTGGAAGTGGCTTTGTCGGAAGCCGATGGTTTGGTATTGGCGATTATTGGCGACCAAGAAAGATTGTTTTCGCAACATAATGCCTGTTTGGATTGCGGCATTTCAATTGAGGAATTGCAGCCCAGAATGTTTTCGTTTAATTCGCCGTTTGGCGCTTGCTTGGAATGTCACGGTTTAGGATTTTTACAGCAGGTTGATGAAGATTTGGTGATTCCCGACCCCGGTTTATCACTGGCCGAAGGAGCGGTTCGGCCCTGGCAAACTTATGGCGAAGGCTGGCGCTATCAATTATTGGAAGGCTTATCAGGCCATTACAGCTTTGATTTACAAACGCCTTACAAAGATTTACCGCGGAAAATAAAAGATATCATTTTGCACGGTTCTGATGAGGATGTCAGGTTTCATATGCATTCCAGCAAGAAGAACTCGAACTATAACTGGGTTGGCCAATTTGAGGGTATCATCCCGCAAATTGAGCGGCTTTATCAACAAACTGATTCAGAATACCGCCGTCGGGAAATGGAAAAGTATATGCGGGTTGGATCATGTCCGGTCTGCGGCGGCAAACGGTTGAAACCCGAAACTTTGGCGGTGACGGTCGGTGGTAAAAATATTTGGGAGGTAAGCGAATTATCAGTCGATAAGGCCCTGGATTTTTTTAGAGCTTTAAACCTAAGTAAATCGGAGAGTGAAATTGCTAAATTAATTTTGCGCGAGATTGAAAATCGTTTAAAATTTTTGATTGATGTCGGATTGAATTATTTGACACTATCGCGTGAAGCCAGAACACTGTCTGGCGGTGAAGCTCAGCGGATCCGGCTGGCAACCCAGATCGGTTCAGAACTGCGGGGGGTGTTATATATTTTGGATGAGCCGTCAATTGGTTTACATCAGCGCGATAATCAAAAATTAATCAAAACTTTGAAAAACTTGAGAGATTTAGGCAATACCGTGGTGGTGGTAGAACATGATGAAGAAACGATTTTGGAAGCCGATCAAGTAATAGATTTGGGACCTGGGGCGGGAATTCACGGCGGTCAGATTGTTTGTGCCGGGCCACCCGATAAAATCAAGAAGTGCAAGGATTCAATCACTGCTCAATATTTGAGCGGGCATAAGAAGATTTTAACGCCAACAAAACGCCGAAAGGCATTTGATTATTTGGAAATCCTCGGTGCCGCCCAGAATAATCTTAAAAATATCGATGTTAAAATTCCGCTTAAAGTTTTTACCTGCGTGACGGGAGTATCCGGTTCTGGTAAAAGTAGTTTAATTAATGATATTTTATACAAAGCTTTGTATAAGATATTTTGGGCCAGCTTGGAAAAACCGGGCAAATATAAAGCGCTCAAAGGCCATGGTAATCTGGATAAGGCGATTATTGTCGATCAGTCGCCGATTGGCCGGACGCCGCGCAGCAATCCGGCAACTTATATCGGGGTATTTACGCCGATTCGCGAATTGTTTGCCCATACCGCCGAAGCCAAGGCTCGGGGCTATAAGGCCGGAAGATTCAGTTTTAATGTGGCTGGCGGACGGTGCGAGGAATGCGAAGGCGATGGCGTTAAAAGAATTGAAATGAATTTTTTGCCCGATGTCTATGTCGAATGTGAAAAGTGCAAAGGCAGTCGTTACAATAAAGAAACTTTGGAGGTTAAATATAAAAACAAAACGATTGCCGATGTTTTAAACATGACAGTCGAAGAAGCTTTGATGTTTTTTAGACATATTCCGGCAATCCAGGCTAAATTGCAGACTTTGTGTGATGTTGGACTTGGTTATATCGCTTTGGGCCAAGCCGCCACGACTTTGTCTGGCGGGGAAGCTCAGCGGATCAAATTGACTTCGGAATTATCGCGCAAGGGTGGCAACACAATGTATATTTTAGACGAACCAACCACAGGACTGCATTTTGACGATGTTAATAAATTATTGACTGTTCTGAACAGATTGGTCGACAAAGGCAATAGCGTAGTAGTGATTGAACATAATTTGGATGTGGTTAAATCCTCGGATTGGGTGATTGATTTGGGACCGGAAGGCGGGGATAAAGGCGGCCGGATTGTGGCGGAAGGTACGCCGGAAAAAATAGCCAAATGTGCTAGATGGTCTTATACTGGTAAATATTTGGCAAAAGTTTTGAAATAGTTTAATAAAAAAACGACCCCGAAAGCAGGAACGAACCTGTCGGAGTCGCGTTGGAGCCGTGGGCTACTGTTTCGGTACACTGTTATTGTCGTGGTACCAGATGAAACAGATAGGTGCCCTCGGCTCCGGGTGGCGCGGCACTCGAATAGATGTGGTCGCCATTTTGCCAGTGGCGGATGACGGTGAAGCCGTCAATGGTTGCTAGGCCTTGGTCGTTGAACGGAGTGATCAACCATGGCCATTTGGTTTCCGTTGCCTGCAAGACAGGCTGGCTGTTGTCTTTGATGACTTTGAGATTGTAATCCGTTGGTGTAAATACCCAGAAGGCCGTGCAGATCACTACGATCATCACCAGTCCCTGAAGCCAACCATTAGCGTCGATGTGGCCGCGACCGGCGGTAAGTTTGTGAGCATACCAGCCAGGTTGCCAGACTGCGACTGGAATGAAGCAGATCAGTAAGACGGCTACCCAGAACTTATTGGCGCTGGTATCAATGAAATAGGCCGATAGCGTTCCCAGCACTACCGTGAAGTAGGCCAGGTGATACCAACCACCAACGGTAAGCTTCCTGATGCCGATCCGCTCTGGCTCGACAATATGTCCAGGCAAATCGCACCATTGGCAGTAGGCCAGGTGCATCAGTACACTGATGGCCAGTCCGGCGACAATGCACATCACCCAGACGGTTGTCGTGATTTCGCCCAGATAGGATCCGATCAGGTAGGCAATACCGCTCACGATAATCAGATCGGACCACATTCCGCCGTGGACCAGCCAGGGGACAGAAAAATACCCCATCTGCCGCTTTGACAAACGGTGTTCAAATCCGGCGATTGCAGCTCCGACAAGCACCAAAATAATATTAAAGAACGCGAGTCCCGTCATGGGAATTCTCCTTTTTTGAACCACGCCACCGCGGCGTGATAAACAAATAATTCTAACATAAAATATATAGAAAGTCAATGTTTTTGTATAATAATGGCTAAATTAAAAATAAAAATTAAATCAGCACCAACTGCTCCCGGCTGTTATTTGTTTAAAAATAAAGCCGGAGAGATTATTTATATTGGCAAGGCAAAGAATATCAGGAAACGGATTGCCAATTATTTTCGGAAAAATAATCTTGACTCCAAAACCAAGGAGCTGGTAAAAAATATTTGTGAGGTGGAATTTTTTATTACCGACAATGAAACTGAAGCGCTGCTGTTGGAAGCCAGATTAATTAACAAACACCAGCCGAAATACAATATTGACTTGAAAGACGGCAAGCGTTATGCCCATTTGATGATTACCAAAGAAGATTATCCAAGGTTGGTGGTGAGTCGTAATTTTAAGCCCAGTGACGAAATTTATGGTCCGTATACTTCGGGACAGTCGCGTCAGGAGATTTTGCGGTTGGCTAATCGATTGTTTAAATTGCGAGTCAATAAGCAGTTAACTAAAAAAGACCGTGAACGCGGACGAATTAGGTTGGCGACTTCTCCTTGGTTGGAAAATGTGACGATTCAAGAATATGCTAGACGGCTTGATAAAGTTCGATTGTTGTTGAAAGGCCAAACCGAAGAACTAATTGTTAAGTTAACTGCTGAGATGAATGGTTTTTCGGCAACCAAAAGTTTTGAATTGGCTAAAATCAGACGCGATCAGATTTTGGCTTTGAAGAATATTTCGGAAAAGCAAAAAGTTGAATTAAAAAAGCGTTATGACCAGGATGTAATTAACTATCTGATCTTGCCGAACAAAATTGTTGTTCAGTTGTTTAATGTTAATAAGGGGGTAATCTCGGGTCGGAAGCGTTTTAGTTTTGAAGCAAAAAGTCAGGTTGATTGGCAAGAAAATATAGCTGGTTTTATCAGTCAATATTATTTTAGCAATGATATTCCTCAGGAAATAATTTTGCCGCAAGCCTTGGAACAGCATAAGATACTGGAAAAATACCTCGCCAGACTTAGTCGACGATCGGTTAAAATAACAATTCCAAAAAGAGGTGACAAGTTAAAACTTTTGGAATTGGTAGAAAAAAATATCGAATCGGAATGGAGTTCTGATTTGTCGGCTTTGACCGAGCTGCAAAAAATATTTAATTTACCAATGCCGCCCGCAGTCATTGAGGCTTTTGATATTTCCAATTTGGGTAATACCGGCGTAGTCGGAGCTTTGGTGTATTTTAAAAACGCCAAGCCTGATAAGAATAATTATCGACGATTCAAAATTAAAACTTTTTTGGGGCAATCTGATTTTGACGCGATGAAAGAAGTAGTTTTTCGCCGTTATTATCGGTTAAAAAAGGAAGGTAGAGTTTTGCCTGATTTGATTATGGTTGACGGCGGCAAACCGCAACTGACCGCTACCTTGGATTCTTTACGGCAATTAGATTTAATTATTCCCGTAATTGCTTTAGCGAAAAAAGAAGAAGAGATTTATTTGCCGGGAGTAAAAAATCCCATCAGGCTGTCACGCCGATCAGCGGGTTTGAAATTATTGCAGCAAATCAGGGATGAAGCTCATCGATTTGCCGTTAATTATCAGCGTTTATTGCGGAACAAATCACTATAGATTGGTTGATAATATCGGATTTTTTTGTTATCCTTAGATTAGATAACTATTAAATATTTTTATCATATGAGTGTTGAAACCAGGGGTAAAATGCCAATGGTAAGCGGGGATTTGGACGCAATTGAAAGAATTAAGAATAGTGTTGATCGTGAATATGACCAAGCTTTAGGAGTTCCGGATTTGAATGAATTTATTGAAGAAAGTCATGGAGTTGATCCTGATGTTTCTGATATTTCCGTTCCTGGGAGGAAAATAAGTCAAGAAGTCGTTGGTTCTCGGCCCGCCGTTAAGCAGGAATTTCGTCAACCAAGCGGAATGGATAGGATTAGAAAAACCATGGCTGAAAAAGGCTGGAATCAACCACCGGAATTGGAACGAAAAGATCTGTTGACCAAAGACGGCAGGATTTTGGATTTCAGTGAGGCCGCTGATTTTCATGAGTTAGTCGAGATGATTAAAAATGAAGAATATATTACCAATCAGAATGGTGAAGATTTGTCAGCGGAAACGGTCATTAATTTGATTTATAAATTAACCTATCAGGATATTCGTAATTATCACAAAGAAGATTGGACCAATATTACTCTCCGACATAATCTGCGGGCGACGGTGGCCGGGTTGATTGATCAATATAAACGAACGCCGGAATTCAGGGCGTCGGTGGGTTTGGATTTAAGTCAGATTCAAACCAAACAGGAGGTTTGCAGCCTCCTGCGACAAAGAACCATGATGGTTGATGCTAATGGTAATACGGTAGACGGTGATACATTGGTCAGATATATCAATAATGGAGATTTAACAATGCTGCCGGAGCCGATTCGCTTTAAGGTTATTGAAATTAATAAAGAAGAATCAGATCGTCATATCGAAAATAAACAACACCAGGAAAATAGCTTGGGCGGCCGGTTAAAATCCGGGCTGGCTAAGCTGAAGTTCTGGGGCCGGAAAAAATAATTCTTGACATTCGTCGTAATAATTTATGAGAATTTGGAAAATATTGGCCATTACTGTAGCGGCCAGCACGGGACTGGCTTTTTTAGTTTGGCATTATGGTTGGTTGAATAAATTGGATGAAAAATCAATTGAGGAACAGACCACTAAACCGCCATTGGAAACAACTTATAAAAAATCTTTTGAAATAATTGAAGGAACGACCTTTGGGATTTTGATGGAAAGAGCCAGCGTAACCCCGGCAATTAGTCAGGCGATTTTTAGCGCCGCACAGCCGGTCTATGATTTGACAAATATTCGTTTGGGACGAATTATTGATCTGGTTTACGATAAAACCACTGACGAATTAAAGCAGTTGGTTTACCCGATTGACAGTGAAGAAAAGTTGTATGTAACTTTACAGTCATCGATGGTGACTGCCACCACTACCGAGTTGGTTTGGCAGGCCGAGAAAAAATTGATTCCTTATGAAATTAAGATTAAAACCGTTGAGGGTGAAATTCAAACTTCAATGTGGGAGTCGGGCTTGAATCAAGGCATAGATGAACGGGCAATTATCGCTTTCGCCGATGTTTTTCAGTGGACGGTTGACTTCGCCTGGCAGGTTAAAGCCGGCGACCGCTACAAATTTATTTTTGAGGAACGCTATCTGGACGGAGAGTATGTTATGCCGGGAAAAATTTTGGCCGGTAAATTCATCAATGAAGGTAATGACTTATTAGCTTTTTATCATGAAGATTCAGTTGATAAAATCGGTTATTTTGATCAAGACGGCAATTCGGTTCAGAAAGTTTTTTTGAAAGCGCCGTTGGCATTTAAATATATCTCCTCTGGCTTTACCACTGGTAGTCGCTATATTTCGGCGTTCAATATTTCCACTGGCCATCGGGCCATTGATTATGCTGCGGCGGCCGGTACGCCGATTCGGTCGGTAGGTGATGGCACTATAATTTTTGCCGGCTGGGATGGCGCTTATGGTCGTAAAGTTAGCGTCCGGCATAATTCAACTTACACCACCAATTATGCCCATATGTCAAAAATCGCGGTTCAAGTCGGACAAAAAGTCAGCCAGGGCCAAACCATTGGTTATGTCGGTTCGACCGGACTTTCTACCGGCCCGCATCTGCATTACGAAATGGTCAAAAATGGTGTTAAGATTAATCCCTTGCTTGAGGAATTTCCTTCGGCCGAAGGCATTGGTGAGGAAAACAAAGCGGCTTATTTGGCGGCCGTCAAGGAGTGGCAAGAGCAACTGAATTAATTTATTGGCAACAACTAAAACTTGATTTTTAGTTGTTTTTATGTTATTTTTTAATACATGGGAACACTTTTTGTGGTGGCAACACCAATTGGTAATCTGAGTGATATTAGTTTTAGAGCCGTTGAAACTTTAAAATCGGTTGATTTGATTGCTTGCGAAGATACCAGAATTACCAAGAAGTTGCTTGAACATTATGAAATTAATAAACCAACTGTTAGCTATCATCAACACAGCAATGTCGGTAAGATTGATTTTTTGATTGATAAATTAAGACAAGGGCATAATATTGCTTTGGTTTCTGATGCCGGAACGCCAGGAATTTCTGACCCTGGTAACTTGTTGGTTCAGGCGGTTCATAATGAAGGAATAAAAGTTGAACCAATTCCCGGACCAAGCGCGGTAATTACGGCTTTATCGGTGTCTGGATTGCCAACTGACAGATTTTTATTTTTGGGATTTTTGCCTCATAAGAAGGGTCGGGAAACTTTAATTAAGGAAATCATCGCCGCCCAACAAACCGTGGTTTTTTACGAATCGGTCCATCGGATCATTAAATCATTGGAACAGTTAAGGGATGCCGGATTGCAGCGCCAAGTTATAGTTGCCAGAGAGTTGACCAAAAAATTCGAAACCATTTACCGTGGTACCGCCAGTGAGATATTAACTAACTTAGATGCCGATCAAACTAAGGGGGAGTTTGTCGTTATTGTTTCTAAAAAATAATATGTCAAACAAATTTTACATTACTACGGCTATTCCCTATGTTAATGCTAATCCACACATTGGCTTTGCTTTGGAATTGGTCCAAACCGATGCGGTCGCTCGTTGGCATCGTCAGCAGGGCGATGAGGTTTTCTTTTTGACTGGGGCGGATGAGAACAGCTTGAAGAATGTTCAGGCGGCTGAAAAAGAAGGAATTTCTACTCGCGAACTGGTTGATAAAAATACCCAGCGTTTCATTGATTTGACTAACACCTTAAATATTTCTAATGATGATTTTATTCGAACAGTATCGGATAAACATTTTGCCGGGGCCCAAAAATTATGGTCAACCTGCAAACCCGAAGACATTTATAAAAAAACTTACAAAGGTTTGTACTGCGTTGGTTGTGAACAGTTCTACACTGAAAAAGAATTGATAGACGGCAAGTGCCCGGAACATCAAAAAGAACCGGAAGTGGTTGAAGAGGAAAATTATTTTTTTAAACTTTCTAATTATCAATCCAAACTGGAAAAGTTGATTGAGTCAGATGAATATAGGGTGGTTCCGGAATCCCGCAAGAATGAGGTTTTAAGTTTTGTCCGCATGGGTTTGGAAGACTTTTCGATTTCTCGTTCACAGGCGCGCGCTAAAAATTGGGGCGTGCCGGTGCCCGGTGATGAATCGCAAGTGATGTATGTTTGGTTTGACGCTTTAAGCAATTATATTACCGCTTTGGGTTATGACCAAACTGGCGAAGAATTTAAGAAATTCTGGCCAGCCGATGTTCATGTGATTGGCAAAGGGATTATCAGATTCCATGCCGTTTATTGGCCGGCGATGTTGATGTCGGCCGGAGTGGAGTTGCCAAAGAATTTATTTGTTCACGGTTATATCAATATTGATGGCGGTAAGATGTCTAAATCGCTGGGTAATGTGATTGATCCGTTTGTCTTGGTTGAAAAATACGGGGTTGAACCGGTACGATATTATTTATTGCGCTATGTTCATCCGGTGCTGGATAGTGATTTTTCAACGAAACAGTTTGAGCAAGCTTATACAGCCGATTTGGCCAATGGCTTAGGCAATTTGGTCAACCGCGTGGCAGGGTTAATTGAACAAAATGATATCGTGATTAAATTAGATAAGGATCGTGACGCTAATGATGAATTCGACCAATTAATGGCAGGATTTTTGTTTGATCAAGCTTTAAAATATATTTGGGACAAGATTGCTCAGGTTGATGGCTTGATTTCCGAAACTAAACCGTGGGAATTGGCCAAGACCAGCCAGACTGAAAAGCTGACTGAAATTTTGAATCAAGCGGCTAACAGTGTTTATCATATCAGTTGGTTATTGAAGCCATTTCTACCCGAGACGGCCGAAAAGATTGAACAAATATTTACAGCTGAAAAGATCATTAAGGGTACGCCATTATTTCCCAGATTAGAAAGTTAATAATTTTTTTATAAAACTATGTATTTAACGATTTTGGATTTAGTACTAGTTTTTATCGTTTTTATTTTCGTCGCGTTTGGTTTTGCTATGGGTTTAGTTCAGACCGTTGGTGCTTTGGTCGGAGTAGTGTTGGGAGCCTGGTTGGCTGGAATTTATTACGACAGCATCGCGGTTTGGCTTAGTCCATTTATGCTGGGTAATGATATTATGGCGAAAATCGTTGCTTTCATTTTGATTTTTACGATTATTAATCGCTTGAGCGGCTTGGTTTTTTGGATTATTAATAAATTTTTTAATATCCTTTCAATCATCCCTTTTGCTAAAAGTTTGAATCGGATTCTGGGAGCACTTCTGGCACTGGTGGAAGGAATTTTGACTTTGGGAGTGATTCTCTATTTTGCCGGTCAGTTTGAAATTTCCGAATGGTGGCAGGGGATAATTTCTGGTTCAATAGTGGCTGGCTGGTTGATTGAAATGGCCAGGATTTTAACACCATTACTGCCTCAGATTTTAGACAAAGTAACTTCAATGACTTAAATGATTATTGATACTCATGCCCATTTGAATTTTGAAGCTTTTGATGACGATTGGGACGAAGTGATAGCCGACTGCCAAGCTAAAGGGGTGTGGATGATTAATGTCGGTTCGCAATTAACTACTAGCCGTAAAGCGGTGGCTATGAGCAGTAAATACCAACAGGGGGTTTATGCCGCGGTTGGTTTGCACCCAATTCATGTTTCGGGCAGCAGTTTTAATCCCGAAGCTTTTAATATTGACGAGTATCGAGTGCTATTGCGGCATTCTGATAAGATTGTAGCTTTGGGCGAAACCGGTATAGATTTTTTTCATGATGACAGTAATTTTGAAAATCAAATTAAAGTTTTTGTAAAACACATTAACTTGGCAAAAGAATTTGATCGGGCAGTTATTGTTCATAGCCGAAACAGCAAAGATGGTAGTCGCAATGCTTATGAAGAAATTTTAAAGATTATTAAAGAACAGGCTTTTGGTCGAGGAGTGATCCATTGTTTTGGCGGTACCGTTGATCAGGCCAAGAGATTTATTGACCAAGGTTTTTTTGTCGGTTTCACCGGGATCGTGACTTTTGACAAAACCGGTGAGTTAGCGGAGGTAATTGTTAATTTACCGCTAGAATCAATATTAATTGAAACAGATAGCCCTTACTTAGCGCCAGTGCCGTATCGGGGTAAGCGCAATCAACCGCAATATGTTGATGAAGTAGCAAAAAAAATTGCTGAAATTAAAGGAATTGACTATAATAAAGTTGTTGAGCAGACCGTTAAAAATGCCCAACAATTGTTCAAATTTAATTAATGACCTAATTTATGCCGCATTTAAGCGACGATTGCCCATGCGGTTCGGGAAAAACCTACGGCGAGTGCTGTGGGGCAGCCGAACCATGCGATTGTGGCTCAGGAAAACCAGCCGGCGAGTGCTGCTACTAGTTTAGAGAAAGTCCTGCCAGGTCTTGGACAAAACCTAGTATAAAAAACTCTAAGATAGTAAGAATAAGGGTGATGTTTTTTATTTGGCCGCCGAGGCTGTTTTTTTATTGACTATTTTACTATTTTGTGATATTTTGAATAGTTGAATGGTTGGTTGTCGGTAAGTTCCGGTGACTTGACGGAGGGCAATAACGAGAGAACAGTAGATACTACAGCTCAAGGCCACTACACAGCTCACCTACCCCAGTGGGCTATGATATGCCTTTGGTATGAATCTGTTAGGGATAGTCTCGTTTAGTAGCGTGCTCAATGATTTCGGTCGAGAGTCAACGATTCCTTGTCTGATTTCCCTGCAGCAAGCCTGTTCTTGGGTTGAGGGATCGTATTGGTAATCAGGTTGTTTTTTTATGAATAAAGCATCCTGGTGCCCTGATTAGGCCGTAATTTTTTGGGTGAACCATTCAAGCAAGCGTTCCTCCAATCGGGTTCCAGGATGTCCGAGCGTCGGCAGAATCATCCTGGTTTTTTTATTAAAAAAGAAACTACGGGTAGTAATTTCTTTTTTAGGTAGTATGATTAAACGGTTTGTTCTTCTTGGGCGATAATATCTTTGACTTTCATCAGGGTGATAATGGTCGCTCGTTCTTGTTCGTTGAGTTTAGCCGTAATGTATTTGATGGTTTCTTTCATATCGGGGATAAAAACATACTCTAGGGCATTAACCCGACGGCGAGTTTTTTCGATTTCTTCAGCTAGTAATCTGGCGGAGTGTTCAATCTCGGCCAGACGAACCATGTCTTGAAGGGCATTAGAAAAAGTTTCCAGGGCGCGGTCAAGGCTGGTGGAAGTCGTAGCTAGGTCGTAGCAGAGAAAGTCACCTTCTTCTTGATACTCAAACAATGGCACTTCTACACCCATGACATTTTTGGTTTTGGCTTCCAAGCGGACTTTTTTAGTTGGGACAGCCAGGGCTTCGTTAATAACAGAGTGTCTGATTTTGGAAGAAAAGAAAATGAAGGAGAAAAAGCCGCTACTCAAATCAGTTTCAATTTTTTGGCGCAAATCTCTGGCTTCGCGAATGATCGCCATGAAGTGTTTCATTAAGCCGTCGCGTTTTTCCTTGAGCAATTTATGGCCACGCATCGCCGTCTTAAGCTTGATTTTTAGCTTAAGTAACTCCTGACGAGTGGGATTAACATTCAGTTTGTTAGCCATAGTATTTTAATTTTGAATTTCGAGTAAATTTAAGATATTTAAGTTTGATTAGAAATCCAAAATTTAAAATTAGTTATTTATCCTTAGGTAGATATTTTTCGATGTGAGCTTCTTTAACGCGTTTGAGTTCTGATTTTGGCAGGATTGACATTAATTTCCAACTTAAGTCCAGCGTTTCTTTAATGGTTCGGTCTTCGTCCAAATTTTGGCGAACAAATTTATCTTCAAACTGGTCGGCGAATTTGGCGAATTTCTTGTCGGCATCAGACAGTGCTGATTCACCAAGAATAACAGCCAATTCTTTGGCTTCTTTGCCTCGAGCGTAAGCGGCAAAGACTTGGTTTAAAACACCGGAGTGATCTTCGCGGGTTTTACCTTCACCAATTCCTTTGTCTTTTAAGCGGGATAATGACGGCAAGACATCGACTGGGGGGTAAATGCCTTTGCGGTGAAGTTCACGAGAAAGCATGATTTGGCCTTCGGTGATATAGCCGGTTAAATCAGGAATGGGATGAGTTTTGTCGTCTTCGGGCATGGTTAAAACCGGGATTTGGGTAATTGATCCGGGCTTGTCTTTAATTTTTCCGGCTCGTTCGTAAATGGTGGAAAGGTCAGTATAAAGATAACCAGGATAACCGCGTCGGCCGGGGATTTCTTTTCGGGCTGCTGAAATTTCACGCAGCGCTTCACAGTAGTTAGTTAGGTCGGTTAAGATAACCAAAACATGCATGCCTAATTCAAAAGCCAAATATTCGGCCGTGGTTAAAGCAATCCGAGGCAGGGTAATTCGTTCAACAACCGGATCGTCGGCCAAGTTAACATACAATACCGCGCGAGAAATAGCGCCGGTCTCTTTGAACTGGTTAATAAAGAATTCCGATTCTTCAAAGGTAATTCCCATGGCGGCAAAGACGACAGCGAAGTTTCCTTCAGAGGTGCCGTCTGGTTTGGCGACTTTGGCTTGACGGGCGATCTGCGCGGCGAATTCCGAATGAGGCAGACCGGAAGCCGAGAAAATCGGCAACTTCTGGCCGCGGACCAAAGTGTTTAGACCGTCAATGGTGGAAATACCGGTTTGAATAAAGTCATTGGGATAGTCCCGGGAATAGGGGTTAAGTGGTGCGCCGTTGATATCCAACTTTTTCTCGGCGATGATTTCTGGCAGGCCATCTTTTGGTTTGCCGGCGCCGTCGAAGATGCGGCCGAGCATGTCTTGCGAAACACCGATTTCCATGGTTTTGCCTAAGAATGTAGCCTTGGCCCCTTCGATTTCCAAACCGCGGGATTCTTCAAACATCTGTACCACGGCTTTGTCTTTGGTAATCTCCAAGACGCGGCCGCGTCGGTGACTGCCGTCAGAAAGTTCAACCTCCACCATTTCTTCGTATTTAACATCTTTAACACCTTCAACGATTAGCAGCGGTCCGGATATTTCTTTGATTGTTTTATATTGTTTCAGCATAGGCTTCACTATTTATTAATCTCGGTTTTAATTTCGGTTGGCAGTTTTTCCAGATTAGCCAGATTTTTTTCTTCGACCATTTTAGCTTTGCCGATTTTATCTTTGATTGGCAGATTAACTAAATCTTTCAAAGCTTTACCGTTCTCCAAGGCGGCAACTCCTTCGTGGTGGAAAGTCAGGATTGCCTTCAACATCCAGTACATCTTTTTGGAAGAAGTGTAGGTATCAATGTCGTCAAAGGCATTTTGGTGAAGGAAATCTTCTCTGATTGATTTGGCGGTATCAAGAATCAATTGTTCTTTGACCGACAAAGATTCAACGCCGACCAAACGGACAATTTCTTCAAGTTTGGCTTCCTGCTGGAGCAAGTTCATGGCCTCGGTCTGCATTTCCGGCCAATCGCCACCGGCATTTTTTCTCATAAAGTCGGCAACATCATCCAGGTATAATGAGTAACTGGTTAGCCAGTTAATGGCCGGGAAGTGGCGCTTATAAGCCAGTTGAGCATCAAGGCCCCAGAAAACTTTGACAACCCGCAAGGTGTTTTGAGTGACCGGTTCGGACAAGTCACCGCCCGGAGGGGAGACTGCACCAATGACGGTCAGGGAACCTTCTCGTCCATCGGAGCCAAGACATTTCACAAAGCCGGCCCGTTCATAGAAAGTGGCGGTGCGGGAACCAAGGTAAGCCGGGTAGCCTTCTTCGCCAGGCATTTCTTCCAGTCGACCAGACATTTCACGCAAGGCTTCGGCCCAGCGGGAAGTGGAGTCGGCCATTAAGGCGACTTTGTAACCCATATCTCTGAAGTATTCAGCGATGGTAATCCCAGTATAAACGGAAGCTTCCCGAGCGGCTACTGGCATGTTGGAAGTATTGGCAATCAAAACCGTTCGTTCCATCAATGGTTTACCTGATTTCGGATCGTTTAATTCAGGGAATTCCTGCAAGACATCAGTCATCTCGTTACCGCGTTCGCCGCAGCCAATAAAGATGATAATGTCGGCATCGGCCCATTTGGCCAACTGATGTTGAACGACGGTTTTACCGGAACCAAACGGTCCGGGAACACAAGCCGTACCACCTTTCACTACCGGAAAGAAGGCATCGATGACGCGCTGGCCGGATAGTAATGGTTCGGTTGGCAATAGTTTTTTACCTACCGGACGCGGTTGGCGAATCGGCCAAATTTGTTTCATGCAAACATTGCGGTTGCCGACTTTAGCGATTGCTTCTTCAATAGTGAACTCACCGGATTTAATTTCTTCAACCTTACCTTTTATTCCCGGTGGTACCATGATTTTGTGGACAATCAAAGCTGTTTCGGCAACTTCACCCAAAATATCACCTTCGGCCACATCGGTTCCTTCGGCCACTTTGGCTTCAAATTTCCATTTTTTGGATTTATCCAAAGGTGGCACTTCAACGCCCCGGGTAATATAATCACCGGCGACATCGCGGATTAAATTTAGCGGCCGTTGGATCCCGTCGTAAATGGAAGTTAACAGGCCAGGTCCCAGCTCGACGGCCATTGGGTTGCCGGTTTGATAAACCGGTTCGCCGGGTCCTAGGCCGGAAGTTTCTTCGTAGACCTGAATGGAAGCGGTGTCGCCTTTAAGTCCAATGATTTCACCAATTAATTTTTGGTCAGAAACTTTGACGACTTCATACATTTTGGCATTCTTCATTCCCGAAGCAACGACCAACGGACCTGACACCTTGATAATTTTTCCGATTTGTTCACTCATATTTATTCCTAATTATTTTTAATCATTAGATAAAATATCTGAACCGACTGCTTGTTCAACAATTTTTTTCAAACTGCGCAATCCAGCACCGGTTGATCCGGTTTGGGAAGGCACGGCAACAATTGAAGGCAGAGCCTTGGGTGGCAGATCATCCATGAATTTACGGATTTTATCAGCCCAGTCTTCAGTAATAAAAATAATGGCATAATCGGAAGATTGGTGAAGTTCGCCAAGTTTGGTTTGGCATTCGGCAACTGATTTGACACCAACAGCTTCCACTCCAACGGCTTTAAAACCATTGATGGCGTCTTCATTTCCGATTATCGCAATTTTATAGCTCATATTAATAAACTTCTCTTATAGTTTCTCTAATAGCCTGTGTCGGTAACCCGGCAAGTTTGCCAGTAAGAATTATTCGGACATTGGTAACGGCATTAACCTTGGCCAAATAGTAAGCAAAGATAACTTCCGGACCGTAGGAAAAATGTTTGGCCATTCTGGCATAGCGGACTTTATAGTCATCAACGGCTTTTTCCAATTCCCAGAGGTTGTCATTTTCACAGAATTGTTCAAAGACTTCCAAAATTTTTAGATCAAAGTTGGCGTTGACAAATGATCGCAAGCCACGGGTTTCTTCCGGGTAAAGTTGAAGCATTCTTTGAATATCGGCATGACCGCCTTTGATTAATTTTTCTTTAAGCTTTTCTTTGGATAGTCCTAGTCGTTTGACGCGAACCCAAATTAGCAGGTTGGCGGTATCAATTTCCATTTTGATGTAATTTTTGATGAACCGACTGCCGATCATTTCGGCCAGTTGTTGTTTTAAATCAAAATATTCCTGGGTTAGTATTGCATCAAGTTCGTCGGGGCGGGTATTTTCTTTGAGGCGTTTGCTGACGCGGTAAATTACATCCTTCATTTCCTGTTCCATAACCTGGCCTTTTTGTTCGCTGATATAGGCCTGGAGAATTTCGGGGGAATGAATGTGGGTCTCATAGATAAAATCTTTCAAATGTCTTGGCGAGTATATGACATTTTCTTTAATATATTGATTGACATCAACGCCATAAAGTTTGGATTTGAAGAACAGTTTGATATTGATGAAGTCGCGATCAAGCAGGATTAATTCAAACAATTCTTGTTTGGGGGTAATGCGTTGAAGCAAATCGTGGAGCTGGGCAAAATCTTCCCGCAGCGCGTCACGGTAATTTACCGGGTCGACTTCCAACAGGTTGTCGCCGTAATCGGTGTCGTGAAGGACTTTGAAAGCCCCCGACAAATCGGGCGCGTCAATCATTCGCTCAATGTCGGTGGCATCAAGGATTAATTTTTCAAGCGCCCGAAGCTTGGCACTGGCGTAGATGTAATTAGTGCCTTTCATAGTTTATTGTTGATCGCGATTAAATAGCATTTTACTGACTTCGAGAACAGTCCAGTCCCTGCTGTTGTTTATTAAGCTGGTAAAAGTGTTATCGATTTCGACGGATTTGGAGCGGAAAACAAAGCCACCCGAAACATTGGCGGTTTCAGCTAAAACTTCGAATTTGCGGCCACTTTGTTTAAGCGCTTTTTTAAGCAGCGCTTCTTTGCCTTTGGCCGAAATCAATTTTCCGTCTTCTTCCGGTAGTCGGTTAATCAATTTAATCATCAAAACAACATAGTCGGAATCATTCAGGCCGTTAAGCTTATTAAGGGCTGATTTATAAACCCGGTCGATAATATTTTGTTTCTGATTGATGATTTCGGTTTGGGCCTGAGCCTGCAGCTTAAACTGGGTCTGCTGGATTTTTTGAGTGGCCTTGCGTTTGGCGGTAGCGACAATGGCTTGTTTGTGTTCTTCCAGTTTTCTATTCCAGTCAGCTTTTAGTTGGCCAATCTTCTGTTCACCCTGTTGAATCACGGTTTTGATTTCAGCGTCAGCTTCGGCCAGAATCGCTTTTTTAATGTCATCAAGAGCCATAGATTAGCAGTTAACTTTTAGGGTCATTAACATTAGCCAACATTAATGCCGTTTAGTAATAGAATGGTGGTCAAAAGACCTAAAACCGCGTAGGTTTCCACCATGGCGGAAAGAATAATAGCTTTACCAGAAGCTTTTGGCTGTTTAGCGGTAACACCCATACCAGCGGCTGATACTTTACCTTGCAACCAACCGGAACTTAAACCGGCAATGGCAATCGGTAAACAGGCAAAAGCAATCTGCCAGCCAACTTCCGGACTAATTTCGACAATGGTGCCACCAAGCAAACCGACTTTTTGTAAAGCCATGATGGCGGCCAAAAAACCGTAGATACCTTGGGTACCAGGCAAAGCTTCCAACAATAGAGCTTTACCAAATTTTTCTGGTTCTTCTGAAATAACTCCAGAAGCGGCTTGTCCGGCAATACCGACTCCCAAAGCTGAACCAGCACCGGCTAAACCAGCGGCCAAAGCGGCACCTAAGATAGCCAGAGCAATTCCTAAACCCATAATTATATTCCTTTCTTGTGATCGGCCGAAGATTTCGGCGCGACAATTTTAATTATTGATTATCTTTATTAATTATTCGAATGTATTTAGAATCTTTACGGAACGGCTGAAACAAGACGCCGCCGCCTTCCATAAACTTTGGGAAGAATTCAACAAACTGCAAACGACTGGAATGGATGAAAGCACCCAGGGCATTGATGCCTAGATTGAATACATGCCCGCCAATGATAATGAAAAAAGCAATCACCCAGCCCAGATAGGGAACCATATCAATTGTCAGACCGGCAATTAGATTAACTACCATGGCAATAATACCAGTGGCTAGTCCCAAGGCCAGTAATCGGGAATAGGATAAGACATCGGACAAATAACCAACTAAACCATAAAGACTGATGACACCGCTGCTTAATTTCATGATTGGATTTTTTTGATGGCGGCCTTGGGTGGCGATTAAAGCAATGACTCCCGCCCAAACTAAATATTTGGAATAGGCAAATTGAATCAAGCCCAGTTTGGCTGCACCGCCAATTAAGATGGCAAAGATGAAATAAAGCCACAAGCCGTCATCCAACAAAGCTGATTGGACATTATGATGTTTGATTTTCCACCACATACTGACAATAATGCCGATGATTACTTGAATAATTCCCAATATCAAAGAGAAAACCAGCATGGTTAGAGGATCTTTGACCGGATCAATCAACCGAACGGAAACCAGCAGATTTCGTAAGGGAAGATATGGAATGTTGTCGATGACAATCCCGAACCAACCGCCAACGGCGGCACCAGCGAAAAAAGTTACCAAACCGCCCCAGAATAGAACTTTGAACATCTTTTTCATCTCAGCACTTGGTTTGAGTAATTTTAAGCCCAACCAAGAAACCAAGGCCAAAACAATGCCATAACCGGCGTCAGTTAAGCACAACCCGAAAAATAAAATGAAGAAAGGGGTTAACCAGGGGGTTGGATCCGGTTCGCCGTATTGGGGAGCGCCATAAACATTGGTGACAAATTCAAATGATTTGGCCCAGGTATTTTTAAAGATAATTGGCACCGATTCATCTTCGTTGATTGGTAGTTCCTCAACCACAAAATTGGGACTGACTTTGTTCAATTCAGTTTCCAGTCGATTGATCAAGTTTTTGTCTATCCAGCCGATTAAAGAAAAAGTTTGGTCGGTATGAAGAGCTTTTTGTTGGTTTTCGATTTTTTCTTTTTGCCAACTTAAATAATCAAAAACGATTTTTAACTCCCGTTGGGAGTTGGCAAATGTTTGAGCTTGGGTGGTTAATATTTCAATTTGGTGCTGGGTTTGTTCTAGTTGATGATTTATTTCTTTGATGCGGTCACTAACGCCGATTTCCAAGTTAGGAAATTCGGCAACTTTGATATTGAGTTCGTTTAAGATTTCGTTGAGCTGGCTCTCGCTGCCGGTTTTGAAAAATACAACTGCCAAAATCTCAGTTTTGACGGCATCGACTTTTTCGGCCTGGCTTAACGGTAGGCTGGATTGCAGGGCAGTTAATAAATCAGCGAAATTATTTTCGGCGGCAATTATCAAGCGGAAATCAAAATTAGTTTCCAATTTTTGGTGATTGGGGACAAAATCAAGTTTTTGCCAAGGTTCAATTTGTCCAAGCTCAATTTGCAATTTGTCTTTGAATACATTGGCATTGTTAATCCCGGCTTCAATATCCTGAATTTTTTTAACCTCGGTCTGATAATCGAAATTTTTGATTGTGGTTTGGACTTCCGCTAGATCAAGATTGATTTTGGAATCAATTTTCTCACTTAAACTTTTCTTTTTGGTTTCGAAACCAGCCAGCCAATCCAAAGCAAAGCGCGCTCCGGCCAGCTGGTAATCAATTTGAGCCAGTTGATCATTGATGTTTTGTCGTTTAAGCGTTTGATCAGGGTTGTCAATAAGTTCAGTAAAACCGACATTCTGTAAAACTTCCAGAATATCAGCTTGATCTTGCTGGTGACCAATAATATTAATTTTGGCAACTTGAGCAACAGCCATTATTTGGTAACCTCCTTGAGGACCGTTTCGGCAGCACGGTTAATTTTTTGGTCATTGATTGATTGCAGAAGCTGTAATTGACCGGCCAATTCGCGTTCTTGTTTGGCTTTTAAACTGTTGATTTTGGTTTTGGCATCATTAAGAATTTCTTGGATTTCATTGGAAACCTGATTTTCAGCTTGATTAAGGCTTGATTGACCATCTTGATTCGCTTGCGAAACCAGATTTTCGATTTTTTGTCTAGCTTCAGCGACTTTAACCTTAGCTTCGGCTTCGGCTTGCTTGATGCTATCAATAGTATTAGTTGTCATAAAATAAAAAAAATTTTTTTTAATATTTAGTTTTTCGAAATATTTTGGCTGAATTTAGCTAAATTTATAGCTTATTAAGTTACTATTTAAGTATAAGAGACAATTCTAATCTGTCAAGGGTCGGGAATTACTTATTAGGATACTTTTTATTATTTTGGCTAAATTTAGCCAATCGGTTCTTGACTTTCACTTAAAATTTAATTTAAAGTAATATAAATCGGCGGAAACGGGTTCCGTTTGATATATAAGGAGGATTTGCCTTGGGAAACGGAGAGCAGTTTTTTCTGGAACAGTTTCGGCAACGCCAAGCCTTGTGGATTTATCAAGGCGAACCGCGAGCTGAAGCGCCACATGGGTTGATGACCTCGGGGAAGCATTCCAAAGGCTATTTTAACAGCACACCGATCGTTCGCGATCCGAAGCTGTTGTCGGTAGCCTGTGGTACCCTGCTGCATTCGATAAGCGTTGACCCCAAAGATGTCGGCGAAGTCTGGGGTAGCGCAATGGGTGCGATTATGATGGCCTATGAGTTGGCCCAACAAATTGGTGCGCTTTCGGGCTACACTGAGAAGCAGGAAGGAAACATGGTGGTTGGTCGCAATGCGATTCAGCCCGGCACTCGTGTGCTGCTGGTGGAAGATGTTATCACCACCGGCGGTACGACTTTGAAAACGGTGGCCGCGCTGGAGTCGGCGGGAGCCATCGTGATGGGAGAAATTCTGGCGTTGGTAAACCGTTCGGGCCTGACTGAACTGAACGGTCGTAAGATCGTGTCCTTGATTGAGCAGGAGTTGCCCTTGTGGAGCGCGGCTGAATGTCCGTATTGCCGGGTTGGTTCCGAGGCTTTGCGGCCCAAGGGCGAGAACTGGTTTCGACTTGTCGGAACAGGAGGTGAAACAGGATGAACGCTTTCTTGTCTTTGATCCGGGATGCTGGCGGTGATGAGCGAACCCGGATCTGTGTTGGGCTGGATCCTGAAATCGCGCGGCTTCCCGTCTGTGTCAGAGGGTCTAACCCAGCGGAACGAGTGATGTCGTTTTCGACTGATGTGGCCGCTGCTACAGCGCAGTTTGCTTTGGCCTTTCAAACCAAGCTGGCCATCTGGCAAGCGGTTGGCGCTGAAGAACAACTGGCAAAACTGATTGCTTATATTCAAGGGCAATTGGGTCGGCCGGTGATCTTGGACGCCAACTATGGCGATGTTCCGGCAATATCCGCGGAATATGCGAAAGCCGCTTTCGATCGTTTCGACGCTAGCGCGGTAACGCTGAATGTCTATCACGGTCGAGACAGCCTGGTTCCCTGGCTGAAGCGCGGTCCGGAAAAAGGACTGTTCGTTGTCTGCCACACCAGCAACGACATGGCCAGTGATTTTCAGGACCTGCAGGTCAACCCGGTTGGTAATGGCGGCCATTTGCCATTGTTCGTCCATTTGGCTCATCAGGTGCTGCAGCTGCGGTCGGACGACAGCGCAACTATCGGATTCGTGATGGACGAAGCATTCCCGATGCATATTACCAGCCTTCGGCCGCAAGCTGGTGACTGGTGGTGGCAGCCATCAGAGATTCCGTTGCTGATCGGGTATTCGTCGGGGCAGCTTGAGGAGTTGGTAGGGCGGGCTTCGTTCTATCCTTTCCTGCTGAGCTGTTCGCGAGGGATAATCCACGCTTCGGAGGAGTCGGATTTTGCCCAGGCCGCCGCTAATGCCGCCGAGGGCTTGCGTAACCGAGTCAACATGGTGTTGGAAAACAAGGAGGGATGTCGTGTCGGCTAACTCACAATCGTACCCCGGTCGACCCAGGAAATGCAGTAATGTTCCAGGGTCGAAGGCCTGTGATAAGTGCCGGAAGAACAACGGAACTTATTGCCAGTACTGCACCGCTTGGCAGAATGCCAGCGGCAAGAAGTAGTACTACTACATATAACTTTGACCCCGCCTTTGGATGAAATGAGGGTGACCACTGGCGGGTCTTTTTTATTTGATTTATTGACTTTTTGTCGATTTGTTAGTAAGTTTAGGTACTCGGTTTATAAATCGAGTGACAGTGCTAAACAGGAATCTACCGCAACGGAAAGGGAGATCAGCCATGCCAACATTGACAGGTGGAACATTGTTACTAGAAGAGGAAGGTCTGGCCGGAATCAAACCCGGTTTGATCAAGCATGCACTGTTTGACAGTGACGGAACCATCTCGCTCTTGCGGGCGAAATGGGATCTGGTAATGGCGCCAATGATGTGCCGGGCGATTTGCGGTGAGGGAAACACAGTGCCCCAGGAAGTGGCCGAGATCGTTTCCGACACCATTGAGGAAACAACGGGCATTCGGACAATTCGCCAGATGGAGCTGCTGGTCAATCTGGTCATGCAGTTCGGGCTGGTGCCTGACGATCAGGTCAAGGATGCTTGGGGGTACAAGGCCGACTATTTGGCGGCATTGATGGTGCCGGTCAACGAGCGGATTGCGCGCGTTCAGTCCGGCGCTTGCAAGCCGGAGCATTTTATGGTTCGGGGGATTGGGACTCTCCTGGAACTGTTTTGCCAAGTCGGAATCGACATGCGGGTGTTCTCCGGCACCGATGAACCCGATGTGCGACGCGAACTCGAAGTGCTGGGAGTCCTTCACCATTTCACCTCAGTTCACGGGGCAGCACCGGCGCTGAAGCCCGGAGAACCTGAAATCGACAAGGAACAGGTTCTCCAATGCTTGATGGAAGAGCAGGGGCTCAAAGGCGAGGAAGTTTTGATCATCGGCGACGGTCCGGTGGAAATCAAGCTTGCGCGGCAGTTCGGCTGTTGGGCCATTGGCGTTTGTTCGAAAGAGGGCGATGATCGCAAAGGCTATGATCAGGCCAAGGTCGCGCGTCTGACCAAGGCCGGGGCCCATGTGCTTATCCCCGATTTCAGCGACGCTTGCCGCTTGGTACGCGAACTGTTCAAAGTCGCGTCAATCATCGAGCCGGCCAATTTTCCGCTGCCGGAAGATGAAGACATGCTGTCGTTGCTTGGCTTTATCCGCAACCAGGTCAGCAACGGCGAATTCAAGCCTGGCGACTTGTTGCCCACCCCGGAAGAATTTGTCGAGCGCTTTTCCCAGATCGTCGGGCATCGGGTTTATCCTGAAACCGTGGTCGGACTGTACAACGCGTCCGAACATATCAAGCGGCGTGACTATGACGGCTATGTGATTGTCTAAGGGGGGGGCAAAATGAAGCCGCTTGTTCAGCGTTCAGCGGAATTGCCGCTGACTATTCAATTTATATTCATCGCAGTAACGGTGGTTTTGTTGGCAGTAATCTTGCTGCCGGCAATTGTCCGATCGTTGGGTGACTGATAGTAATTCAACGAACAAACCGTGACAACCCGTTATTTGCTGGGGCCTTGACCGTGCGTCGAGGCTCGTTTTTTTACATTTTGGAAATTTTTGTTTGGGTTTAATCTGTGTTAAAATAAGTTTATGGAAATAAATTTAAAAACTTTAAATTCTGAACAGAAAAAGGCCGTGACGCACGATCAGGGACCTCTTTTAATAGTCGCCGGTGCGGGTACGGGCAAGACCACGGTAATTACCCAGCGCATCGGCTGGCTGATTGAACAGGAAAAAGTGAAGCCCGATGAAATTTTGGCCTTGACTTTTACCGATAAAGCGGCCGGCGAAATGGAAGAGCGGGTGGACCAGTTGCTGCCTTATGGCTACATTGATTTGTGGATTATGACTTTTCACGCTTTTGCCGAAAAGATTTTACAGCAGCACGCTTTGGAAATCGGTTTGCCCAATGATTTTAAATTACTAAACCAGACCGAGCAATGGCTGCTGGTGCGCCAGAATTTGGATCGGTTTGGACTTGATTTTTACAAGCCACTTGGCAATCCGACCAAATTCGTCCATGCCTTAATTAAATTATTTTCCCGCGCCAAAGATGAATTGGTTGTACCGCAAGATTATTTAAATTATGCACAGGATTTAAAACTTAACAGCGACAGCCCTGATTTTATCGCCGACATTTTGGAGCCCGGAGCAATTAAAAAAATGTCTAAGGCCGAGAAGAAAGAATTGGTTGCTCAAGAGATTAAAAAAGTCCAGGAGGCGGCTAATGCTTATCATATCTATCAGCAATTGTTGTTGGAAAATAATGCTTTGGATTTTGGCGATTTAATCAATTATTGTTTGGAGCTGTTTAAAAAACGCCCGGCAATTCTGGCCAAATACCGATCCAAATTTAAATACATTTTGGTTGATGAATTTCAAGATACTAACTACGCTCAATATGAACTGGTTAAATTGTTGTCCGGCGGCAACGACAATATTACGGTAGTCGGTGATGACGATCAGTCAATTTATAAATTCCGCGGGGCATCAGTTTCTAATATTCTGGAATTTAAAAAAGATTACCCTAAGGCTACTGAAATATTTTTAACCAAGAACTATCGTTCGGGCCAAAATATTTTGGATTTGTCTTATAAATTTATTCAGCAAAACAATCCCAACCGTTTGGAAGTAAAATTGGCCAAGACTAAAAAAGCTAAAGATAAAGTTTTGACCAAGGAATTGAAGTCGCAAATTAAAGACAAGGGCGAGATTAAACATTTCCATTTTGCCGCTTACGACGATGAAATTAGGGGAGTGCTGGAGCAAGTTGACGCTTTGAAGCGTCAAGATAAAACGGCGGCTTGGTCGGATTTTGCGATTTTAGCTCGGACCAACGAGGTGGCCAATAATTTTTCTCAAGCCTTGGCCCAAACCCAAATTCCCTATCGGTTTGTGGCTTCTCGCGGCCTTTATACCAAGTCGGTGGTGTTGGATATTCTGGCTTATTTGCGGCTGCTTGACAATTACCACGAAAGCAGTGCGGTTTACCGGATTTTGAATTCACCGGTTGTGGGTTTGGACAACCGGACAATTGTTCAGCTGAATTATTGGGCGCGGCGTAAAGGCTACTCGTTGTTTGCGACTTTACAGAATGTCAGCAGTATGCGTTTTAGCGATTTTGAAGTCCAGAGCAAAATCAAGAATTTTTTGAGTTTGGTGGACAAACATACCCAGCTGGCGCGAACCAAAGGTGTCGGGGAAGTGGTGATGGCGTTTTTGGAAGACACTACTTACTTGGAGCAGCTGACGGCCAAAGAAGATGCGGCAATGCTGGAAAATACCAATTACTTAAATCAGTTTTATAAACGAATAAACGATTTTGCACAATCAACTGAAGATCCCAGTATTAAGAATTTTTTGGAGTTGATAAATTTGGAATTGGAAGCGGGCCAAACCGGCAACCTGGAACAGAACTTGGACGAAGGGCCGGATGCTTTGAAGGTAATGACGGTTCACGCGGCCAAGGGTTTGGAATTCAAATATGTTTGGATTGTCAGTTTGGTTGACCGCCGGTTTCCGACCGATGATCGGCCGGATCCGATCAGTTTGCCGGAAAAACTGATCAAAGAAATTTTACCCGAAGGCGATATCCATACTCAGGAAGAAAGACGCTTGATGTATGTGGCAATGACGCGGGCAAAACAAGGTTTGTATTTAACCAGCGCCGCCGACTACGGCGGAGCGCGCCATAAAAAAATTTCCAAGTTTTTAGTTGAATTCCAGGATTTAGGTTTGAAGCTTGACAAACAAGTCGCGGAATCGCAGGCGGATAAATTAAAATTAAGTATCCGGGCCGGTGAAAAAAATAGTGCCCGGCTGACCAGGGAAGACATTGAGTATCTGCTGCCGCAAAAGTTTTCGTTCAGCCAATTGAGTTCCTTTAAGCATTGCCCTTATCATTATTGGCTGGAATATATTTTAAAGATCCCTCAAAAGGGTAAAAGTTTTTTTTCGTTTGGGACTTCAATCCATAGCACCTTACAGCAGTTTTTTTTGCTGGTTTTACAGCGCAGTCAAAGCAACCAGCAGGATCTGTTTGGGCAGATTAAATATCATCAGGCCAAGGGGCCAGTAGTTAGTTTGGAGGAGCTGCTCGCAATCTATCAGCAAAAATGGATTGATGATTGGTATCCGAGTCGCCAGAACCATGATGATTACAAGGCCAAGGGAATTCAAATGATGAAGGACTTTTATAAAACTTACCAAGAGGAACTGCCGCTGCCGAAATATTTGGAAACCCCTTTTACTCTGGATATCAATGCTGACGGAGAAGTATATAAAATCACCGGGAAAATTGACCGGATTGACCAGCTAAACAGCGGGGTGGAAATTATTGATTATAAAACCGGCGGTGCCAGAACCGCCAAGACTTTGGATACTGACAGCAAGGAGCAGTTGCTAATTTATCAATTGGCAGCCAGTCAGCAGTTGGGCGAAAAAGTGGAAAAATTGACTTATTATTATCTCGAAGAAAATAGCCGAGTTTCATTTGTCGGTTCAGAAAAAGATTTGGAGAATTTAAAAAAGAAAATCGTTGATACCATCGAAGAAATCAAAAACTACGATTGGCCGCCGAAGGTGACTGATTGTCAATGTCAAAATCAAAGCTTAGATACTTTATCGTAAATGTTTAAGAAAATTGGTTTTAAATTATTGCTTGGGGTGGCGGTAGTGATTTTAGCGGCCGTAGCTTATACCGTGATTAATAATGAAAACCAAAAAATAAGTTTTAATGATATGTCTAGTCAACAAATCAGGCCGGCGGCAGTCAGCGGGAGTTTTTATCCGTCAACTCCGGCGGAATTAACAACGATGATTGAAGATTTTTTGTCGAAAGTCCAAGTTGACGAGACGATTGCCAATCCGCGGATAATTATCGTACCTCATGCTGGGTATCAGTATTCCGGCGCGGTGGCCGCCAAAGCATTTAAGCAATTGATAAATAAGGATATTACGCGCGCGGTGATTATCGGTCCGTCGCACCATTTCCCGCTTGCCGGTTTGGTTTTGGCGAAGGCCGATATTTGGCAAACCCCGTTGGGCGAGGTAAAAGTTTCTTTATTGAATAAAGATTTGGCGCGCCAGCCCAATTTTAAAATTGACGACAAAGTTCATGAGCCCGAGCATGCTTTGGAAATGCAGTTGCCTTGGTTGCAGATAGTTTTACCTCAGGCCGAAATCATTCCAATTATCGTCGGTCAGTTGAGTTTGGAAGAACAACAACAGTTTGCTGAATCATTGAGCGAAATTTTAGACGATCAGACAGTTTTGATTGCCAGCGTTGATTTGTCCCATTATCACCAGGCCAATCAGGCCGAACAGCTTGATCGTCAATCGCTAGATGACATTTTAAATTTTGATTATCAGAGTATTTTGGAAGACGAAGTTGACGCACCTTGGGCGCTGGGTGCGGTTTTACAGCTGGCCAAAGAACAAAACTGGCAGCCTAAATTATTAAGTTATCAAAACTCCGGAGATGTTACGGGCGACGATAGCGCGGTGGTTGGTTATGGCGCGGTAGTATTTAATGAAATTAGTTCAGCAGATCAATATACCTTAGAAGAAAAGCGCGAAATGCTTCAGGCGGCGCGGGCGGCGATTAGCAATTATTTGACTAATCGGAATAAAATTTTGCCATTGACCGGCAACCAGAAATATTTGGAACATCAAGGAGCATTTGTAACTTTAATTAAAGACGGCAAACTGCGCGGGTGTATTGGCTATATTGAGCCAGTTGCGCCTTTGGGTCAAGCAATTATTGACAATGCCATTGCGGCCGCGGTTTCGGACCACCGGTTTGAACCAGTAGAATTTGCCGAACTGGCGGCAATTGAAATTGAGATATCAATTTTAACCGAACCGCAGCCTGATTCCATGGAAGCTATCGCCACCGCGCACAAAGGAGTGGTTTTGGAACAGGGAAATCAGGCGGCAACTTATTTGCCGCAAGTCTGGGAGTCATTTGATAGTCCCCAGGAATTTTTTGGCAGTTTATGCCTGAAAGCCGGGTTGGCAGGCAACTGCTATTTGGACCCAAAAACCAAACTGTTTTCGTATCAAGCAATTGTTTTTAATGAGTCGGAATTGGTTGATTAATTAGATTGCCAATTGGTCGATAAATTGTTATACTAAAATATATTATGAGCTTTCGTTTTTTTCTGATTTTGTTAATTTTAGGAACCATTATTGCCTGGGCCGGCTGGCTGCTGGTAATTTTTTATCTTGACCCCACTCAACTTAGTTGGTTGGGTTTTTTGTTTTTCTATGCCGCCTTAGCCTTAGCTTTAAGCGGTACGATTTTTTTAGCTGGTGATCTTATTAAGTCAAAAATCATCAGGAATAAGTTACTTTATTACCGGGTTCGGTCATCAGTCCGTCAATCAATTTTGTTTGCGATGTTGATTTTGGGCTGGCTGCTGCTCAAAAGTCTTGGTGTGCTGCGTTGGTGGAATTTGCTGATATTAATTTTATTTTTGGCGGCAGTGGAATTTTTCTTTATTTCTTCGCAAAAACATAAGGATTCATACGAACGGGGACTTTAATGAAGGAACAATTAGCACAACTTAAAAATCAATTTAATCAAGAAATTGCTAAAGCCTCCAGCGAACAAGAGCTGGCTGAATTGGATACCAAATATTTGGGTCGTAAAGCCGGGGTGCTTACTAATATTTTGCGCGGATTAAAAGATTTAGGTGCCGAAGAAAAAAAGATTGTTGGTCCATTGGCTAATCAGTTGAAGGCGGAGCTGGAAGCAATGATTAAAGATCGGCGTTCAAGATTAAAGGGATTGGCCGATAATCAGACGATTGATGTTACTCTGCCTGGTCGGGAATGGCCGCAGGGCAGTTTGCATTTGGTAACCAAAGCTATTGGGGAAATTTCTGAAATTTTTGAACATATCGGATTTGTCCGTCGCAGATATCCGGAAGTGGAATGGGATTGGTATGCTTTTGAATCATTGAATATGCCGCCCGATCATCCGGCCAGGGACGAATGGGAAACTTTTTTTATCGATCGTGAACCGGTTGGGCCAAAAGGCCAGCGGGTGTTGACCCCTCATACTTCGTCGGGCCAGGCTAGGGAAATGGAACGCCAGCAAATGCCGATTCGAATGATTAATATTTCCAAATGTTATCGGCGTCAGATTGATGTTTCGCACGCGCCGATGTTCCATCAGTTTGAAGGATTATTAATTGACAAAGAAGTAAACATTGCCGACTTGAAGGGTACGCTGGATTATTTTGCTAAGCAATTTTTTGGTTCCGATCGTCAGGCGCGAATTCGGCCGTTTCATTTTCAATTTACTGAACCAAGTTTTGAAGTCGATATTTCTTGTGGTTTGTGCCACGGTGAAGGCTGTAAGATGTGTAAGAGCGGCTGGTTGGAATTGGGTGGGGCGGGAATGGTTCATCCCAATGTTTTGCAAGCCGGGGGAATTGATCCTAAAAAATATTCCGGATTTGCGTTTGGCTGGGGCGTGGAACGGACTTACATGATGAAATCCGGTTTGAGCATCCCCGACATCAGAATGATTTATCAAAATGATTTAAGATTCTTAAAACAGTTTTAGTAAATTTTTATTTTTTCCAAATCAAAAATTCAAGATTAATCTATGAATCTCCAAGTTTCATACAATTGGCTCAAGGAATATGTCAAAATTGACGAATCGGTTCAGGATTTTGTCAAAGAGTTTTCATTGCGCAGCCAGACAATTGATCGGATTCATGACCAAAAACCGAAATTTAAAAAAGTGGTGACTGCCAAAATTTTAGAAATTAATCCCCATCCCAATGCCGACCGCTTGCGTTTAGCGACGGTTGATGCCGGCAATGGCCAACAGACAGTGGTTTGTGGTGCGTCCAATATTGAAGTGGGTCAAATTGTTCCGCTGGCTTTGGAAGGCGGAGAGGTGATTGACGATCAAGGTAATACTTTTACGATTAAAAAAGCCAAGATCCGAGATTTTGAAAGTAGTGGCATGTTGTGTTCCCAGCGTGAACTCGGTTTGGGAGTTGACCATACTGGTATTATGATTTTGCCACCGGACACCAAAATTGGTCAGGATTTGGCCTTGGCCTTGGGTTTGGAAGATGATTATTTGCTGGATATTGAGATTACTTCCAATCGGTCGGATGCGATGTCGGTGGTTGGTTTGGCGCGTGATGCGGCTGCTGTGTTGGACAAGAAATCTAAAATTACTTTACCTCAGCCGGATTTAAAGTCGGTTGAGGAATTGCCCTTGGGAGTGGAAATTAAGGAATCGACGCTGTGTCCGCGCTATCAGGCCGTAGTGATGACTGATGTCAAAGTTGGTCCTTCGCCGTTATGGATGCAGCTGCGCCTGTTTCAATCCGGGATGCGGCCGATTAATAATCTGGTGGATATTACCAATTATTTGATTTTGGAATATGGCCGACCAATGCATGTTTTTGACTACGATAAAATCAATGGTCATAAGATAATTGTCCGGCTGGCCAAACGGGGAGAAAAAATTTTGGCTTTGGACGGCAAGACTTACGAACTTCAACCGCATCAATTGCTGATTGCCGATGAAAAAGAGCCTCTGGCGATCGGCGGAGTGATGGGGGGTGAACTTTCGGCGGCTACTACCGAAACCAAGACCATTGTTTTTGAATGTGCGGCGTTTGATCCGGTAATGATTCGCAAGACCGCGCGCGAGCTCAATTTACATTCCGATTCATCGGATTTATTTGAAAAGAACCTCCATCCTGAAACAACTTTTGTCGGTATATTGCGGGCCATAGAATTAACTCAACAGTTGGCGGGTGGTAAAGTGGCTTCGCCGATTATTGATATTTACGCCAAGGGGTACAAGCCTAATAGAATCAAGTTTGACATCGCCAGCGTCAAGCGCTATTTGGGAGTTGAAGTCCCCGAGGTTAAGATTAAGAAAATTTTAGAGGCTTTGGGTTTTGAAATTTCAGGCAGTAAGGTTATGGAAGTTACCGCCCCATATTGGCGGGCCAATGATGTTAACGGTGAGCATGATTTGATTGAAGAAATCGCCAGAACCTATGGCTATCATAATTTACCAACCAGATTACCCAGCGGCGAAATTCCCTTGGAAGCCCGCGATCACTCTTTTGACTGGGAGGATCAAATCAAAAATTTGTTGGTCGGTTTGGGCTTTAATGAGGTTTATAACTATTCAATGATTTCGGCTCAGCTGTTGGAAAAAATAAGTTTTAAACCAGAGCAGTGTTTGAAGATTGACAATCCTTTGAACGAAGATTTAGTTTACCTGAGACCAACATTGATTTCCCATTTGCTTTGGGATATTAGTAACAATTTGAAAAATTTTTCAACTCAACAGATTTTTGAATTGAGCAATATTTATTTGCCAACTAAGGCCAAAGAATTGCCCGAGGAGAAACAGCGTTTAACACTAGCAATGGTTGGCGATGATGAAATATTTTTGGCGGCCAAAGGTTTAGCCGAACTAATGTTAAAGAAATTAGGAATCAATGATTATCAATTAATGTTGACTGATAGCCAATGTCCGATTTGGCAAAAGGGTTTAGGATTGGATATCAAGGTTGGCAAGCAATTAATTGGTCAGGTGGGAATTATCAATGAAGCCATAACCAATAGATTCGACATTGATAAGCCTGTCGGAGTGGTTGATTTTGATTTCAATTCGGTGGTGCAACTGGCTTCGACCGAAGTGTCATACCAAGATTTGCCGGAATTTCCGGCGGTTGAACGCGATTTGTCGTTGGTTTTAGACAGCCATGTGAGCTGGGGAGAAATTAAAGAAGTGCTGGTTGGTATTGATGAACTGGTGGTTGATTCAGAATTCATCAGTCAGTATCAAAATGAAGAAGTGCTGGGAAAGCATAAAAAGAATTATGTTTTTCGGATAGTATTTAGATCAAACAAGCGGACCTTGAAATCCCAGGAAGTAGATGAGATAATGAAGAAGGTTATTACCAGGTTGGCTGACAATTTTGCAGCAATTTTAAGATAAAAAATTAAAAAATAATTGATAAAACAAAAATATGCTAGAAACTTCCAGAGATTTACTAAATTTAGTAATCGCCTTTTCAATCTTGTGGTTTACCATTTTTGTTTGCTGGGGGATGTATCATGTCATTGTAATGTTGCGTAACGCCAGTAAAATGACAATCAGCATCAGGGAAAAATTGGAACTGGTTGATAAGATTTTAAAATTAATCAAAGACAAACTGGAAAAAGGTTCAAACCACATGGCGCTGGTGTCCGATTCGATCATCAAGCTAGTGGGATTTTTGATGGAAAAACAAAGAACCGCTTCGTCTAAGACCACCAAACGAAAAACCAAAAAATAATTTTAGTAAGCAGTTGTTTAGTAATTAGGGGAAGTTTACTTTCCCGGAAAGCTTTAGATGAGTCTGGCTTTCCAAAGAAAATATGTCTTTTGTCCATCTTCACACCCATTCGCATTATTCGCTGTTGGATGGTTTGGCTAAAATTGACGGTTTAGTTGCCAAAGCCAAGGCTGATAACATGCCGGCTTTGGCCCTGACTGATCATGGCGTAATGTACGGTTTGGTCGAGTTTTATCAAAAGGCCAAACAAGCCGAGCTTAAACCAATTTTGGGAGTTGAGGCTTATGTCGCCCGCAACGGCCATCTTAACAAGCGAGCCAAAATTGATGATAGTCCGTATCATCTTATTTTATTGGCCAAAAATTTAGAGGGTTATCGTAATTTGATCAAACTGACGACTATCGCCCACATCGATGGTTTTTATTATAAACCACGGATTGATTTTGAACTGTTGGAACAATATCATGAAGGTTTAATTTGTTCTTCGGCTTGTTTGCAGGGCGAGATATCGCGCCAGATCATTAATGGCGACCTTAAAGGCGCTGAAGAGACAGCCAAAAAGTATCTGGGGCTTTTTGGCGAGGGCAATTATTACTTGGAGGTTCAACACCATCCCAGCCTGGGAAAACAGGTGGAAGCCAATAGGGAAATTTTGGCCTTGGGGAAAAAATTGGGGATCCCGGTCATTGCCACTAACGATATTCATTATTTGAACAGTGAGGACGATTATGCCCAAGATGTTTTATTGTGTATTCAGACCAAAAAAACTTTAGCCGACACCGACAGGATGAGTTATATCGGCGAAGATTTTTCGATGAAATCCACGGCCATAATGAAAGCCGAATGGGCCGACCATCCCGAAGTAATCAGTAATACATTGGAAGTAGCCAAGAAGTGTAATTTAGAATTAGAATTAGGCAAAACTTTACTGCCTAATTTTGAAGTGCCCAAAGGCCAGACGGACAATGAATATCTCAAGAATTTTTGTCAGGAGGGTTTAGTTAAGCGTTATGGCACGGTTAAAGTTGATCAAATAATTAGCAACCGGTTGGATTATGAATTGGATATCATTGAAAAAACCGGGTTTGCTTCTTATTTTTTGATTGTTTCGGATTTCATCAACTGGGCTAAAAATAATAACATTGTGGTCGGCCCGGGCCGTGGTTCGGCGGCCGGCAGCCTGGTGGCTTATTTAACAAACATTACCGATATTGATCCTTTGCAATACGATTTGATTTTTGAAAGATTTTTAAATCCAGAACGAATTTCAATGCCGGACATTGACTCGGATTTCGCGGATACCAGGCGGGATGAAGTGATTGAATATGTCGCCCAGAAATACGGGCGCGATCATGTGGCCCAAATTATCACTTTTGGAACTATGGCGGCCCGGGCGGCTATTCGCGATGTCGGCCGGGTGATGGGGCTGCCCTATGCTTACTGCGATAAGGTGGCTAAAATGATCCCGATGTTTATGACTTTGGACCAAGCAGTCAAAACCGTTCCGGAGTTTCAGGAGGTATTGATCGATCCGGACGGCAAGCGATTGATTGAAATCGCCAAGAAGCTGGAAGGCTGCGCTCGCCATTCTTCGACTCATGCCTGCGGGGTGGTTGTAACTCCCGGGTCAATGGATGATTATATACCGCGCCAGCGTTCAAGTCAGGATGAAAATGAAATCGTTACCCAATACGAGATGCACGCCTGCGAGGATTTAGGCTTATTGAAAATTGATTTATTGGGCCTTAAAAATTTGACGATTATTGAAAATACTTTGGACATTTTAAAAAAGGCCAGGGGTCTAGATATTAACATTTCTCAAATCAAACTTGACGACAAGAAAACTTTCAGGCTGCTACAGAAAGCCGAAACTACCGGTGTTTTCCAGCTGGAAAGTTCGGGCATGAAGCGCTATCTTAAACAGTTGATTCCCACGGAACTGGAAGACATTATTGCCATGGTTTCGCTGTATCGGCCCGGCCCAATGGAGTTTATTCCCAATTACATTGCGTCTAAGCACGGTCAGCGCGAGGTGACTTATCTTGATGAGCGCATGGAAAAAGTTTTGAAGAAAACCTATGGCATTATTGTTTATCAGGAGCAACTGATGGAAATTGCCAGAGAGTTGGGTGGTTTTTCTTACAGTCAGGCCGATGTTTTGCGCAAGGCGGTAGGCAAAAAGATTGCTTCATTGCTCAAGGAACAGAAAAATAAGTTGGTTGACGGCATGGTCAATAACGGCATTGAGCCAAAGATCGCCAAGCTTATTTGGGATTATATTTTGCCGTTTGCCCGTTACGGCTTCAACCGTTCACATGCGGCGTGCTACGCGATGATTGCTTATCGGACGGCCTATTTAAAGGCTCATTATCCCTCGGAATTTATGGCTTCGTTATTGACCGCCGATCAGGGAAATTCCGATCGGATTGCAATTGAGGTTGAAGAATGTCGGCAAATGGGTCTAGAAGTCCTGCCGCCGGATATTAATGAAAGTTTTTCGACTTTCACCGTTGTTTATGATACTTTGGAACAGCGACTTGACAAAGAGTCGAGGAAAATCAGATTTGGACTTAACGCCGTTAAAAATTTGGGAGCCAATATTGTCAAGGAAATCATCAAGGAACGCAAAGCCAATGGCCCGTATGTCAGCTTGGAAGATTTTTTGAGTCGGGTTAAGACTAAAGATTTGAACAAAAAATCATTAGAAGCATTAATTAAGGCCGGAGTAATCGACAGTTTGGGGGAGCGCAGCCAGCTGCTTTATAATATTGATAAATTATTAATGTTTGTTAAGAGTATCAATCAGGAAGCCGACAGTTGCCAATCCAGTTTGTTTGGAATGATGGCCAGTGAAGCGAGTTTGCCCAAACTTACTTTGGATTTTGTCGAAAAAGCCAATGATAAACAAAAATTGAATTGGGAAAAAGAATTTTTGGGATTGTATGTATCAGCCCATCCACTGTCGGAGTTTGGTGAGCATCTGAAAAAGCAAGTAGTGCCGATTCAGGAGTTGATTAGTGAAGACAACGGTTACGGCGATCAGGCTTTGAAGGTCGCTGGGGTGATTACCAAAATTAAGAAAGTTATTACCAAGAAAGGACAGCCGATGCTGTTTGTCCGGATAGAGGATATTACTAACGGCATCGAAGTTTTGGTTTTTCCAACCATTCTTCAAGAAGATCCTGATGTTTGGCAGGAAGACCGGGTGGTGGCCATAAGCTGCCGGTTGTCGGACAAGGACGGCGAAAGCAAGCTGATATGCAACAAAGCGTTTGAGATAAATTCCAGAAATGTCCAAATGGTGTTGCACGAACTTGACTACATTGAGCAAAACGGTAACGGCAACGGTCAGGCCAAAAAATATTTTGCCAAGCCCCAGGATAAGCATCAAGAGGTGGTGGTTGGCGGCAATGCATTTATTTTGTTGCCCAACCAATTAACTCCCAAATTAACCAACGATTTAAAAAAGATTTTTGATGCCAATCCTGGTAATTATCGGGTGGTGCTGGCAATCCGCCAGACCGCCGGATTTAAAAAAATCGTTACCAACTATATGGTTGATGCTTCCACCGGCATGAAGCAAGCGATTGAAGATTTACTGGGACCAAGAACTTTCAAGGCAGAGAACTATTAACAGCTTTGGTGTTTTGAGGTATGATATAAATATGAAGGAGCCAGGAAAAATATTGCCAAAATCCTACCGCAAGATTGGTTTAGGGTTTTTTGTTTTGTCAATTATAGTGACAGTGGCAATTGGTTATTTAATTTGGGCTAAAGTGATTGTTGTTATTCATCCAAGTTCGGAAAGAATTTCCCAGGAAATGGTTTTTGAAATTAGGGAAGGCGACAGTTTTGGGGCGATGACCGGTCAGAAAATAGTGGCTGGAGTGGTCCGTTCGGTGGAAGTGGAAGGTAGTAAAAATTTTGACGCCACCGGTCAGAAAGCGGTCGAATCAAATATTGTCGGTGAGGTGACAATCATTAATAATTACAGCAAGGAACAAAAATTGATTGCCAGCACCAGGCTGGCTGATTCGCAGTCTCCGGACCAGACTTTAGTCCGGATAAACAAGGATGTAACGGTGCCGCCGGGGGGCAAAATAAAGGTTCAAGTCTATCCGGAAGATGAAAATAATTTTTCGCAGATTAATCCAGCCCGATTGATGATTCCAGGGTTGTGGGAAGGATTGCAAGACAAGATTTACGCGGAAAACGAAGAGCCGTTGCGATTGGGCGGTAATCTGGTAACGGTCGTCAGTCAAGAAGATCTGAATCGAGCCCAGGATGAGTTGAAGCAGGAACTATTCCAGCAGGCTTTAAGTCAGGTTAACGGCCAATTGGCCGCTAATCAGGCATTGTGGCCGAAATTGATTTCTTCCGAGATACCGCAAGTAACTTTTGATGCCGGGCTTGATCAGGAGGCTTCACAATTTACGGCCAGCCTTAAAGTCAGGGCAGTGGTAGTGGTATTCGACGAAACCCAATTGATTGACGAGGCCAGAGAGATTTTAGTCGGCACTTTAAGCGCCGATAAAAAATTATTAAGCTTGGAACAAAAAAATTTCAGTTATAATGTCGAAAGATATGATCTGACCGCCGGTACCGCCAGCATTAGGGCGATTATCCAGGGCAATACGGTTTTGACCAAAACTTCAGAAGTTTTAGACAAGAGTCAGATTGCCGGCATGACAGCCGAAGAAGTTAAATCATATTTTTCTCAATTTTCGGAAATCGGTTCAGTCGAAGTGATATTTCATCCCGCTTGGTTAAAGAAAATTCCGCACCTGAACGATAAAATCGAAATCCGAATCAGCCAATAGTTATCATCAAAAACCGGCATTTACTCAGTTGCCGGTTTTTTAGTACAGGGCTGATAATTTTTTCCTTGCAGAAAAGCGGTGCAGACATTATCAAGGCAGCGGGGCGGATTCATGGCCAGGATGTCGCAACCGCCGTCGCATTCCTGAATTTCACCAGCCTGCTGTTGGTACCATTCGGCATTAACCGCTCCTTGACTGCAGGAATTTAGGCAATCCTGGTCGGTAACGCAGTAGTATTTGTCGGAATTTTGGGTTGTTTCAACATTTGACTGATAGCTACAGCCGCTTAGTAGCATCACGGTCAGTAGCATCAAAATTGATCTAGGCATATAAATTTATTTTATTTACCAAGAGAAATTAGTACGGCTCCAATTACCATGATAATCGCGCCTAAGCCGGAAGTCCAGTTGAGTTTTTCGCCCAGCAGGATAACGGCAAAAACAATGGCAAAAACCAAACTAAGCCGATCAAGGGGAGCAACTTGGTAGACAGTGCCGAATTTCAGGGCTAAGAAATAAAAAAGCCAGGAAATCGCGCCGGCAATGCCGCTTAGAACAATGAATAATAAGGCGCGGTGGTTGGCAAAAATGATTGGCAGTTGATTGGTTTTGCCTTGAAATACCACCACCCCGATTAAAAAAACGGCCATGACCAGCGCCCTGACAGCGGTGGCAGTGTTGGTGTCGAGGTTTTTTAGGCCGATTTTACTGAAAATAGGGATCAGTCCGCCGAACAAAGCAGCGCCCAGCGCATAAAATAGCCAGATGTTGGACATAGTTTAAAAATTTTAGGTTTTTAAAATATTGATAAACTTAAAGCCATAATCAACATGCCAATCACTAATCCGCCGATGGCAAAATGATGCTGGCCGTATTCTTCGGCGGTTGGCAGCAGCTCATCTAAAGAGATATACACCATTATTCCAGCTACGCCGGCAAACGCCACTCCCAGGAATAGGTCATTTAGAACGCTGCGCAGAATAAAATATCCCAGCAGCGCTCCCAATGGTTCGGTTAAACCGGATAAGGTTGACAGTAAAAAGGCTTTAGTTTTGTTTTTGCAGGCATAATAAATTGGAATTGATACGATGATCCCTTCCGGAATGTTATGAATGGCAATCGCGACGGCCAAGCTTATTCCCAAAACCGGTTCGGACAAAGTACCAATAAAGGTTACTAAACCTTCAGGAAAGTTGTGAATGGTCAACACTAGAGCGGAAAACAGTCCCAAGCGCATTAATTTTTTTTCTTTGGCGTTAATAATTTGGTCGGGATTATCAAGATTAATATTTTTGATTTCGTGGGGATTCTCGAAAGACGGCACCAGCCAATCAATTAAAGCAATTGTGGCAATGCCGATAAAAAAGGCGGTCATCGTGATTAAATATCCTAGGTGATTATTGTAATAATCGCTGAGAGTTGATTGGGCGTTGGCAAACAGTTCAACAAAAGAGACATAAATCATGACGCCGGCGGAAAACCCCAATGACCCAGAGAGGAATTTGGGGCTAAGCTTTTTTGAAAAAAAAGATATCGCGCCGCCGATGCCGGTTGATAATCCGGCCAATAGCGTTAAGCCAAAAGCGAGCAGGATGTTATTGGTTAGCATTGATGGGGTAATTAATCATTTTTCTAATTGCTGTTCAACTATTTTTTTGGTCTTCCAAAATACCCATAATAATGGCTCCGGCTACGACCAGAATGATAATGACAATGAGGGCGATTAAACCCATAAAATTTTATTTAATAATTTTTTTGGTATTTTGGCGCCGGTCGCTCGTTGGGATTAATTATTTTTTGGGATTTTTGAGCAAGCTTGATTTTCTTTTGTTCCATTCGATATATCCCAATCATAAAGAATACCCCGGCCAAAACTAGGCCGATTATCAGGTAAGTGGTCGGTAGCGACCCCAAAAAAGCAATGGTTAGACAGAAGGGGATTAGTCCCAGGAGAGTGGCCCAGAAAAAAGTTTTGGTTTCCACTCTGGTTATTAATCCCAATACATAACTTAAGCCGTCAAACGGTGTTACCATTCTTAAGAAAAAGATTGTCCAAAAGATATTTTGATTAGGAATCAGCTTTTCGATTTTTTCTATTTTTTTGAGCGGTATGATTTTGGCGATGTGCGGCCGACCAAATCGCCGAGCAATATTAAAAGCAATCAGCGCGCCGATTGTCCAACCAATGGTGGACAGCACCGTGGTCATACCAATGCCCCATAATTTTGTCCCCATGGGGATTAGGGGCATTGAACTGATGGGGATTAAAACAATCGAAAGAATGAATATCAGAATATATAGCAGCATCCCGGTTAGCGATTTCAGGCCAATGACTTTTTGGATGTCGGTTTGATAGCTGTTGAAGATATATGACGAAATCAGGAACAAAATGGCGATAATTAGGGTTGAGGAAACAATTTTAATTTTTTCTTCTCGGTTTTTTTGCCCAAACTCATTGAGGATTTTCATGTTTTTAAAAACAGTTCGAAATCAGATAAATAAAATTGATGTCGCTGGTTAATATTTAGTGCTTGGCTTAATTTTAGCATAATTACAGTTCAGACGAAAGAAAATATAGTAATGGATTTTTGTTGGGTTGTTTGGGTTTTTTCTTTTCTTGACTATTTTGTTAAAATGTGATATTATAGGATGTTCGTCGGATTCTAGTAAATGGCAAACATGAGGAGAGAAATGCCATGAACAAACCAATCGTCGGCCACAAAATCCTTAAAGCCTTGGAAGGTTTTGAGGCCGGTTTGGGCGATGATGCCAGCATCCAGCCCGCCATTCTGGCCAATCGGAATTTTGATCCGAGCCGGGTTGTGGCAGCCTGGGGCGGATACCTCAACGATGCCTGGACCGACAAGATCCAGGCGAAAATCCAGGAGGGTTTCACGGTCGTGCGAATCCAGACCGAATGGACTGGCAAGGCACACCGGACCATGATTTACCTGGTCAAACTGAGCGCCGAATAACCATTTGGCCGACATTGCTCAGTTTTGAGAAGCCGCATGGTGCGCCCAGCGGCTTCTTTTCTTATCTAAAGCTAAACGGCAGTTATATTTTCCGCCAATATTTCGTGGCGTTCAAATGGTGGCATTAATATTTATCTTTAATATATTTGATAACTTCTCGGTCGTGCTTTATTATTATTAGATTTTTTGTTTCTTCTGAGGTAAATCAACCCATCACTTGTCCTTCACCTTGGGTCAGTTTTAGGCCGGAATCATATTCTTCCATCCTACTCATAATAAGAATAAAAGTTAGGTGGAATAAAAAAATAATTAATTACCTATTAATCAAGAGTGTGTCGGGCAGTTTATATTTTGTGCAACCAGATAAAATGTGCTGGGCGCTGTTTTTTCTTTTCTTGACAGTCTTTTCTTGATATGATAATTTGGATTGAGTTCTGGTAACATAGCTGACAACATAGGAGGAAACAGGATATGTCTACCAAGGCACTTTGGTGTATCAGTTTTAACGACGGTACTTCCGTTGAGGTACGAGGCTCAAGCAAGCGCAATGCTGACAATCAGGCTTGCGCGAAGGCTGGCAAGACTCATCGCGAGATCTGTTCTCGGGGCGTGGTTTGTGGCAAGCCTCACAACGGAAAACGAAATCGATCAAGACATTCCGGTGTAGTACATCCTTGCGCCAGCCCCCTGTCCCGTTGGGGTTGGCACTACTAAGCTTTCGCCCGTGTTCGTTTTTACCGGCCTTGTCTGGACTGCCCCACGATCGCGTCGCGGGGCTTTTTTTAGTAAAAAAATAACCTGGCACTAAAATGTGTTAAGTAATGTATCTTTTTTCTTAAAAATTTGATTTTTTTGTTTTGAGAAATGAAAGAGGGGTTAGGGGGTGAATTTTATTTTTCAAAATTCCTTTTTAGCTTTTCTTATGAAAGTATTTTTGGATCAAACAACCTATGAACGCGAAAAATAATCCAGAGCTGAGGAAGGTGATGATAACGACTCCCGCCACATCATCATTTGGGTTTAGATATTTCAATGCTGCTATCGCCCCACCAGCAAACACTTCGCCAAAGATAAAACCAGGTCTGTTTCGTGATTTTCAACCTCATTAAGTATAAATTCTCTTATTTTAGTGTAATTTTTATCCATATAGACATTGTAAACCCCTAAAATTTACATTGTAAACCATGTAAGTTTTAATAAAAAACAAGACCAAGGTCTTGGAGGAAAAGCATATTTCATATAACGTTTCGGCATATACGATGTTGCGTTAGCAATATAGGCGAAGCGAAGCGTAGCCGTATATGCCGTGTTAAGTGATGTATGACGAGGGCGGTTTTAAGAGAGAATTGGTTTCAACTTTTCTAATAATAAATCAAATTTTGTATAACCTGCCTTGGTGTTGAAATGTCCTGCGTTCGGCACAAAATTTAGTGCCACTTTTAAGTTCTTCGCCAGCAATTCGCCATTTCCTAATGAGACATATGGATCATCGTCGGATTGGAAAACTTCAAAATGATGAGCTTTTGTAGATATGGTTTTCCAATCAAATAAAAATCCGTTAAAACTACTGTCTCTGTCATAGTTTAAAATAGGGCGAACTCCAATAGGGGTGCCTACAAAAATAGCTGCTTTAACTGGATGTGCTAATTTTTCCAATATGCGGAGGGTAAAAATACCTCCCAAACTATGCCCGATTAAAATAGTATTTTCATCGAAATGTTGCTCGTAATTTTTAAGAACATCAAACCACTCAGCTATTTTTGCGGGCACCACTGGTGGCGAAGGAAACTGTGGCACTAAAACATTATATCCTTTTTGTTCTAACTCTTGTTTTAACCAAGGAAACCAATTCTCTTTTGGATGGCCTTCAGTGCCGTGTATTATAAATATATTTTTCATATAGTTGTTGTTAGCCTTCGTCATATTTCACTTAACGTTTTGGGCTAGCCGAAGTTTCGTTTGAACGTTGTGGTATAATTTGTGCGGAGCGCTACCATATAAGTGAAAACGAAATTTGGGTGAGCGCGCTAAATAAAATTATTCGCAACCCCAGCCATCATTATCTCGGTCAAGTCCAAAAACATCTGGACCAAGAACTTTTACTTTGCCTGTGTAATATGGGCCATTGCCGGAACCGCCAGCACAATCGTAATCGCTAGCGTTTGCTTTTAAGCATCCAGAATAGCTGGGATGGCAGTTTTGTTGCGCAACCGTGGCCGGTTTAGGAACAGGTTTGGGATCGGGTTCTATGGCAGGTTCTGGTTTTGGTTCAGGAACAACATAAGTTTTCTGAGGTTGCGGAGTTGGTTTAGGCTCGTCCTGGTTTTCTGCTATTGGTTCTGATTCTAAGGATTCTGGTGTTTGATTATATTCAACCTCAGTGCCTAAAACTTCACCATCAGTGCTAGATTGTAAGTTTGTTTGAGTTGCGCAACCGGAAAGAAAAAGAATTGAAATTAGCGCTACATTGATTAAGATTTTCATAATTTTATTTAGCAAGCGCGAACCGGCTAGCCCGTGTTAGGTGATGTAAATCCGATTCTACAAAATTTCAAATTCATGTTCTTTGTTGTCCTCGACTATCTTAAGGAACTCATCGAATTCATTTCTTTTTTTATTGATAATATTTTCTAAAACATCGATTTTCAAATCCCTCAATCCTGTCGGCATGTTTGGGTCTAAATCATAACCTAGCAGGAAAATGTCGACGACTTTTATGTCATGATTGTGTCGTTCTATAATTCCCTTATACCCTAATATTTGACCAATATGATCAGCCTTGATTTTAACAGATGGCCGTTTTAATTCGACTAATACAACATGGTTAGAATCTTGTAAGAACATTTTTACAATTAAGTCTGGTCTCTTACCGAGCTCGGGGTCGTCTTCTAAATTTTTGTCGAGATAATCGCTCAAGGTTTTGTCACTTCTAACTAGATCATAGTTATTATCCAAGAGCCACAAATTTTTTTCTAACAACTTATGTATCTCTCTTTCCTTCGTATCCTTTTGTTTAATAAGGTGCCCAAGTAGTTTAATAAGTGATATCTTTTTTCTTACCAACTCAGCTATTGTGCTGATCTGTCCTATTCTGAGCTCATTCAAAATTGCTACAAAATTGTCCAATTCGTCATTTTTAGCGTCTGACAATTGTTTAAGAAGAAAGTCGACATTTTCTGCCTTAATTTCATAAACTCTAACCGCTAATTTATCTAAAGCCTCGAAGCTAGCCTGAGATAAGCCAGCTACATTTTTATTTGAGAGGATCTTTTGAAGAAAATCAGGGTTACTTGCAAGTATCTCATTTAGGTTGTGAAGTACTTCTTGTTCCGTTGAATATTTAGTACTTGTTGGCCACTGATGGTATTGGTATGTTTCAGATTCGATGAGTTCCTTAAGATGATTCCAATCATCCAGGTATAAATTAAATTTGCCAGTTTTCTCTGGATGACCGGTATGTACTCTTTCTAGGATAATATAGTTGCGATCTTGATGTTCTCCGTCACCAATTACTGCCAGCGTTGTAATGCCACTTTTCCAGGCTTTTGTGACTTTCTTTAAAAGTTTAAATTTTGTCATAGAATCGGATTTATGTCACCTAACGTATCGGCGTATCTGAAGTTTGGTTGGAGTAATCTGCTATAATTGCGCGAAGCGTCAGCAGATTGCGGAAACCGAATTTGGGCGAAGCGAGCGTTAAGAATAAAATATATATTTATGAAATTATTTATTATCAAGAGAATCTAAAAAATTTTTAATGTTGGCTAAATGTCTTTCTTCTATCTTTTTTATTGAGTATATTTTAATTGAATCATGTTCGTATGAATAAGCGTCTGGTGGAATTTCTTTTGGCTCATATTTAGTTTTATCCTTTTCTTTAAATTTTATTTCGCCATTTTCTACGGTGTAGATTTCTCGACTAAGCCAACCTTGTTTTTGTGAACTATCTCTGTATATATAAATTTTTTTAGATTCCACGTCCAAAACACACATATTGACTTTTCGTTTTAGTTGTTGAGAAAGTGTAATCTTTTTAACTAACTCAACATTTGCAGATGTTGGGAAAGATTTCATAAATATATATTTTATTTAGCCCGCGTAGCCAGATACGCCGTGTTATATGATGTAATAAAAAGCTATACTATTTCTAAAATAATTTTGGCAATTTATTTCAGATCCTTGTTATTTTTAGTGTTCGGATTAGGTCCATATTTATTTTGATCCGGCTCGCTGTCTGATGCCAAACGTATAATAAGCCACCATGGTGCAAATATCGACCAGCCACTTTTTCCAGTATCGTGTAATCTTCTAATTAAGACTGCTATCCATGGTGTTAGCGTTGCTAAAAAAAATAAATACCCAAGCATGCTCTCACTATCTCCGATAATGTAACCAATGAATTCAAGAGCAAAAAAAATCAAGTAATTAAATAACGTAAAATACCAAAATTCGGCTTTCGTTGATCTCCCAGTAAATTGAGCGTATTTTTTCAAACCTAGAATGTAGTAGTTCATATTGTTTTAAAATAAATTACCAAAATTATTAATGAATTAAAGAGGCTTTTTGTTATGTCATATAACTACTATTATACGAACTTTGTTGATTTTTTGTTGAAATTAAGGTAAAATTTAAGCACCAACATAGCGCCTATAACCTAGTTACATCCTAACAAATAACTGGAAAAAATGCTATGTTTTTTGATGCCTTAAAAAAAGAGCTAGAAATTCGCAATTTAAGCGAAAAGACAGCCAGGGCTTATCTGTATTATAATGGTGATTTGCTTAAATTCTGCAAAAAAACACCCGAATCAATTAAGGAATTGGATATAAAAGAGTATGTTAGACATTTGGTTGTGGAAAGGCGGGCTTCGGCTTCGACTGTCAGACTGGCTTTGAATGCTTTAAAATTTTATTACTCAAATATTAAGAAACGCCGGTTTGATTATCTTTCTAAGGCGGTGTTGCCTAAAAAACCAAAAAGGTTGCCGGTGGTTTTATCTAAATCCGAAGTGGCAAAATTGTTAAGTTGCGTTGTCAACAATAAACATCGGTTAATTTTGTCGCTGATGTATTCTTCCGGCTTGAGAGTTAGTGAAGTTGTAACTTTAAGAACTCAGGACTTTGATTTGGAAAATAAAATTTTGTGGGTTAGACAGGGTAAGGGCAGAAAGGATCGACGAACAATCATTGCTGAAAAGTTAATTGATGATTTAAATCAATTGATCAGCTGTAAAGAAGTTGGTGATTATATTTTTCCCAGCCAGGATGGGATTGGACATCTTACCGCCCGAACAGCAGAAAAGATTTTTCAATCCGCACTGGTTAAATCAGGAGTCAAGAAGGAAGCGACATGCCATAGTTTGCGCCATAGTTTTGCCACTCATCTTTTGGAAGATGGGACTGATATTCGTTATATTCAAAGTTTGTTGGGACATCAAAGTTTAACAACTACTCAGATCTATACCAAAGTGAGCAGTGGGCATTTAAGTCAGATCAAATCACCATTTGATTGTTAGTTTATTCTTTTGTCATTGCGAGGATCCGCCAATAGGCGGAGACGAAGTAATCTTCTCGCAGCGACATGGAGAGTTTTTTTGGATTACAATTTTAAACCCCGTGTCATTCTGAGGCCGCAGGCCGAAGAATCTCTAGACAGAATTGATGTCCTTTACTTTGAGATCCTTCGCTTCGCTCAGGATGACAAGAAGGTGGCTCAGGATGACAATGGGGTAGGATTATAGTAATACAATATATATGCCCGGTAGAATATATTATGTTTATTTAATGGTAAACAAGACTAATACGGTAGTTTATACAGGGGTGACAAATAACCTGAGACGACGAGTTTTTGAACATAAGAATAAGTTAGTTAAGGGGTTTACCAGTAAGTATAATGTGAATAAATTGGTTTATTTTGAAGAAACTGAAGATGTGTCCACGGCAATTTTTCGTGAAAAACAGATTAAGGGTTGGTTAAGAATAAAGAAAATTAAGTTAATTCAAACACGAAATCAGGGGTTTAAGGATTTAAGTGAATATTGGTATGATTAATTTTTTACTTTGTCATTCTGAGGCCGCAGGCCGAAGAATCTCTGGACAGAATTGTTTGAGATCCTTCGCTTCACTCAGGATGACAAAAGAAGATTTCCACGATGACAAAAGAGAGTGTTTGGTATAACAAAAGAGATGACTTTGGTTCGCAACAATCTGTCTGCTGGTAATCGGTAATGACAGATTAGCACCGCGGCAATAAAATACTATTGTTATTGACATAAATTTTGGCTAGGTATACAATGTGAATACCTAAGGTGATTGGTAAGGCTACCAACTTTACAGCGAGATCCTTCGCTTCGCTCAGGATGACAAGAGCGGCTAAACTTTTTAGGCCAATAAAATAAATTGAGTGTCCCGATAAAATCGGGAAAGTTGGGTGGAACCGCCCCGATAATTTACCTGCCTCGGCAGGTCGGAGTCCCAAGCAGAAATTTTCTGGTTGGTTTTTTGTTTGGATATCTTTCGCTTCGAGATCCTTCGCTTCGCTCAGACAAAAGAAGATTTCCACGATGACAAGAAGGTGGCCCAGGATTATAAAGAGAGTGTTTAGGGTAATGGGTGGGGTAATTGCGACAGGATTTAGAATGGCATTAGGGTGTTTATTTTGATTATCAACCCAATATCATGTTGTGTCATTCTGAGGCCGTAGGCCGAAGAATCTCTGGACAGAATTGTTTGAGATCCTTCGCTTCGCTCAGGATGACAAAAGAAGATTTCCACGATGACAAGAAGGTGTTCGGGATGACAAGAAGGTGTTCGGGATGACAGGAAGTGATTATCTAAGTATCAATATGTCTAAAAAAATTATTTTAAAAGGAAAAAAAGTAATTTTACGCCCATTGTCTTTGACTGACGCGCCAAGGTTTTGCCAGTGGCTAAAAGACCGCGAAGTTACCAAGTTTTTGAGCATTCATGATCAGCCGCCGCCGAGCTTGCAGGAAGAACGCGATTGGATCAGGCGAACCAAAACTCATAAACAAAATGTGGTGTTGGCAATTGATACCATTGACGGCCAGCATATCGGGGCAATCAGTCTGCGTTTTTCGCTGGGTGAAGACAAGGTGGCAAATTACGGCATCAGTATCGGTGATCAGCGTTATTGGGGACAGGGTTATGGAACGGAAGCGGGCGAATTGATGATTGAATATGGCTTTAAGAAATTAAGATTACACCGGATCCATTTGGAGTGTATTGCCTATAATATTCGGGGAATAAAATCTTATCAAAAATTGGGATTCAAAATCGAAGGCAGATTGCGAGATCAGATTTGGCGCGACGGGTATTGGCACGATCAAATTCATATGGGAATTTTGGAGCAAGAATACTTCAATAAATCAAAATCTAAGAAAAAGGAGTGATAAATAATTAAAAATATATGGATGACAAATTATTAAGAATCAGGCATTCGGCTTCACATGTTTTAGCCCAAGCGGTCTTGGAACTTTATCCGGATGCCAAGCTGGCAATTGGGCCGGCAATTGAAGAAGGTTTTTATTATGATTTTGATTTGGGCGGCAAAACTTTTTCCGACCAGGATTTGGCTGAATTGGAAAAAAAGATGCGCCAGATCATCAAACAAAATCAGAAATTTGAAAAATCCGATATGGATGCTGATGAGGCGGTCAAGTATATCAAATCCAAACACCAGCCATATAAATTGGAAATGGCTCAGGATTTACAAAAAGGCGGAGAAAAGAAATTGGGATTTTATACTATGGTGGCGCAAGACGGCAAGCCCAAGTTTGTTGATCTTTGCGCTGGACCCCATGTCAAGAATACCAAAGAGATTGGGGCGGTTAAATTATTGAAGCTAGCCGGTGCTTATTGGCGGGGAGACGAAAAAAATAAAATGTTGCAACGGATTTATGGGACAGCATTTGGTTCTCAGGCTGAGCTGGATGAATATTTAAAGATGGTGGCCGAGGCAGAGAAGCGGGATCATCGTAAGATTGGCAAGGAACTAAAGATTTTTTCGTTTCACGATATGGTTGGTTCGGGCTTACCATTGTGGCTGCCCAATGGCGGCGTTATGATTGAAGAAATTGAAAAATTGGCCAAAGAAATGGAAGAACAAGCCGGTTACAGCCGGGTTAAAACTCCTCATCTGGCTAAAGAAGAAATGTATCAGACTTCCGGGCATTTGCCTTATTATGAAGAGAGTATGTTTCCGCCAATGGTGGTAGACGATGACGGGCGCAAAACCAAGTATTATCTTAAGGCGATGAATTGTCCTCATCATCATTTGATTTTTGCGTCGGAAATGCGCAGTTACCGTGATTTGCCAATTCGTTTAGCCGAATATGGTACCTGCTACCGTTATGAAAAAAGCGGTGAATTGTTTGGATTGATGAGGGTTCGTTCCATGCAAATGAACGATGCTCATATTTATTGTACCGAAGATCAATTTGAGTCGGAATTTTTGGCAGTGATTGATTTGTATCTAAAGTATTTTGAGATATTTAATATTGAGAAATATGTGATGCGTTTCAGCACTCATAGCAAAGAAGGGCTTGGCAAGAAATATATTGATAATGAAAAATTGTGGCTGAAGACCGAAGAAATGATCAGGAAACTATTGACCAAAAACAAGGTGCCATTTGTGGAAGTGACAAATGAAGCGGCTTTTTATGGACCAAAAATTGATGTTCAGATTTGGAGTGCCATTGGCCGGGAATTTACCCTGGCTACCAACCAAGTTGATTTTGCAGTTCCCGAGAGATTTGGTTTGGTTTATGTCGACAACGAGGGCAAAGAGAAAACCCCGATTTGCATTCACCGGGCGCCGCTTTCTACTCATGAAAGATTAATCGGATTTTTGATTGAACATTATGCCGGTGCTTTCCCAACTTGGTTAGCGCCAGTTCAAGTTCAGATTGTTTCCGTTGGTCAAGATTTTATTGAGTTTTGCCAGCAATTGGCCACTGAATTGGTCAGTCAAGGGATTAGGGTAAAGATTGATGACGCCAACGAAACCGTTGGTAATAAGATCAGAAAAGCCGAAAAACAAAAAATTCCCTATATGTTGGTGATTGGTGAAAAGGAAGTCAAAGGTAAGGAGTTAAGTGTTCGACTGCGTGGTCAGAAAGAAATGGTTGGGATGAAGAAAGAAAAATTTGTTGAAAAGGTTGTGGCAGAAATAAAAAATAGGAAGTAAAAATATGGCAGCTGAAAACCCCGAATATATTCCAGTCGAGGCGCGGGAGCAGTTGACTAATGTTGAATATGGAGTTTTGACTCCCGATGATACAGCTAGCATAGCTGAATACTATCAATTCGAGATTAATCAAGGTTTTTCCCAGGTTCCCGAACAGTCAAGTTTAGAGGGAATGATTGCCTGGCGCCAAAAGCAGATTCAAGAAGGAAAGCTGCAGGTAGCTGTTGCCAGGCAGGAAGGTAAAATCGTTGGTACTGCGGTGATGGCTTTGGAAAATGAAATAATGGGCAAAAAATTACAGCCTAATGAAGCCTGGGCGGCTGGGACGGTGGTTGATAAAAGGTTGTCTGGCCAGGGTGTTGGGCGTGGTCTGGTAGAACAAGAAGATGAGATTGCCAGACAGGCCGGCAAGGAAGCAATCTTAACAACGATTACCCAGGACAATTTACCCAGCATGAGACTTTATTTGAAATCCGGTTATAGTTTGGAAGCTTTGGATGAACGGGAAGATGAAATTTGTTATCGCTATCGTAAGGATTTGAAAGAGTCGGGTCGCAGTGACCAAGGCTGGGTAAAAGCAGTTGAACAAGGAGAGCTAAAACCATTGGACGCTGAAATTGATGAACAAACCCCAAATCAAATTTTGATTTCGCCGCAAGATTCGCTAAAAGTTAAAGCGGCGTTAGAAGCCGGTTATCGGGGAGTACAATTAGTTTCTCCTCGCGATTTTGAGGAACAAGAAGTCTTGGATCAGGCTTATTTGGTTTTTACTAAATAGTTTTGAAAAACTAAACTAAAAAAATCAGCCCTGCCTCAACTCTTGCGAGCGAGGCAGGGCCTTGCGTTTGGGCCGGTTACAGGCCCAGAATAATCGGGGATGAGAACGAGGGCAGGGTGCTACCGTCGTCCATCGTCACCCGCCAGCCGCTATTGAATTGCGGTTGGCCAAAGAGCGTGGGGTCGAAAATACCCAGCGGACCGCTGCGATGCAGGTCGGTCCAGATGAAGTAAGCCTGGGAAGCTGCTTCATCGTAGGTGGCCGGCAAGGGGGCGGGGAAAGACTGGTCCCCGACCAGGTTGGTGACGATCGCGGCGTCGGCCTGGCCGGGTGGAATATTCAAATCGGCCATCAGCCAGAGCCGTTCGCCTTGATCAATCTGACCGTCAGGAATCACTTGCGGCTCCAAATCAACGATGACCAAGCCGTCGGCATCAAGCTGGCCGGTGCCAACCACACCCTGAAATTCGCGCCAGACGCGAAAGTTGCTCGCGGTCACATGCTGCGTCTGGACCTTGAAGGTCAGGCGGCAGAGTGCCAAATCGTCCCAGCCGCCGTTGGTGACGGCGAGCGGGAAGAGGATTTGGTTGTTGATATGGCCAACAACCAGGCGCGCGCCATGCAGCGGCAAGATGCTGACTATGGGCACACTCTGAAAAACAGTGAACTGCCCTGAGGTTGCCTGGCCAATCCCACCTAAGAGCTGGTTCGAATCCAGCCCGCGTCCGACAATCTCTTCTCCGGGCACGAAAACCGTGAAACCTTGGCCGGATTCGGCGGGGCCAGTCTCGCAATCGCCCGTCTCCACCTTGATCGTGAAGTGCTCGGGTACTCCGGGCTGGAGAACCAGCGGTTCGGCAAAGTTGACTACCGCGCTGCCAGCCGTCAAAGGTATTGGCTCTTCCCAAGAGTCGTCGGTGCTGGGGACAGCCGAACCCAGGAAGTCGGCGCCGTGATAGACACTGACTTGCCCGATTTGATCCGGCCCGCCATCGTTGACTTTACTGAAGTAGATTGGCAAGCCGCTGATTTCCACTGGTTCGCGTTCGGCATCAAGGGCGACTTCCAGGATGCTGATTCCGGAAGTGTTGGCGGGTAAAAGCCCGGATCGGGGAGAGTTGCCGCCGGTACCGACATTAATTTCACCGCCGGCGACCACTTGAATGATCGGTCCAAACTGAATCAGCTCCGGCGATTCCTGACTCATTCCGGCGACCATTGAGGTGGACGCCTGAATAGCGCATTCCATTGCCGAGGTGGCAATATCGCCGATCAGTTGGGCAGTCATTTGCTGGTTGGCACTGAAGGCCAAGGGCTGGGCCAGCAGGAAGCGGATCTGGGCGACGCTTTGGTCGGGGTCAAACAGTCCCGCGTTGGGATCGTTGACGGTTTGTGCCAGCTCGCCGTCAATCAGCAAGCCGACATTGGCCAGAACATTGACCCCGGCGCCATTGACATTGACTCCGAAAGTCAGTTGGGAAAGGGTTGTCGGGCTTTTGTCGCCGTTGAGCTGCAGGTCCAGCAGGACAATGCCTTGCGAGCCGGCAATCACGGTGAAACCCTGGGTGGCGGTAATGGTCACGGTCACACAACCGGCCAATACTACACTCATCAGAACCAGAATCAAAGACTTACGCATGCCACTTCTCCTTCTTGTTGGCATATTCCATTGTAGGGAACACAAAATTGTACTCATTTTGAGCACCTCAAAACATACCATAAAATATGATTTTTGTCAATAATTATGCTTGAATTAACCCGGTTTTTTTGCTATTTTTAAATAGTTGAAACTAAATAATTAGCTAAAATGAAATACAAAATTATTGTTTTTGGTTGCGGTTTTAACCAGATTGATGCTGAACGGGCCGCGGCTGTTTTGGAAAAAATTGGCTACCAGTCTACGGAGAAAGATTTTGAGACTGACTTGTTTTTGGTGCTGGCTTGCTCCGTTCGTCAGTCGGCCATTGACCGGGTGATGGGGCTGGAACACAGATTTAATCAGATTAAAAAGACCCGGCCGATAATTACTTTATTGTCCGGTTGTGTATTGCCAACTGACAAATCAAAAATGAGCAAGTTTTTTGATATTGTTTTTCCGATTAATGATTTAGTTAAACTGCCGGTAATGTTGGCTCAAAAATCTTTGGATTTACCGACTGATTATTTGAAAGTTCGGCCAAGCTATCGTTCAACTTTTCAGGCCTCGGTGCCGGTCATTAATGGCTGTAATAATTTTTGTACTTATTGCGCCGTGCCTTATGTTCGGGGAAGGGAAAAATCCAGAAAGGCCAAAGATGTTTTGGCCGAATGCCAAGCGTTGGTGGCCCAAGGATATAAATATATTGAATTGCTCGGTCAAAATGTTAACAGCTATCAAGACGGCAGGATTAATTTTCCGAAATTATTAAAGCAAGTGGATAATATTCCCGGGGATTATTGGCTGAGCTTTGCTTCCTGTCATCCCAAAGACATGTCGGATGAATTAATCGCAGTGATGGGCAAGGCTAAACATTTGATTCCCTATTTAAATTTGCCCCTGCAGGCCGGGGATAATGAAGTGATTCAGCGGATGAATCGTAATTATATGGTTAGTCATTATAAAAATTTGATTCGTAAAATCAGAAAAGCCGTACCGGGGATTGCTGTTTCGACTGATATGATCGTTGGCTTTCCCGGCGAGACTAGGACCCAGTTCAACAATACTGCTAAGTTGATGAAAGAAGTTGAATTTGACATGGCTTTTTTGGCCCGTTATTCGCCAAGGCCGGGGACAGCGGCAGCCAAGCTGGTTGATGATGTCAAACCGGCTGAAAAGAAACGGCGCGAAGAAGCGTTAAATAAGATTTTAAAACAAACGGCCTTGAAGAAAAACCAAGTTTTTGTCGGACAAAATATTGAAGCATTAGTAACCGAATATCGCCATGGTTTTTGCTTTGGCCGGACTAAACATTTCAAGAATATTAAGTTTAAAAGCGAAGTTGATTTAACCGGCCAACTAGTGCTGGTAAAAGTTACCAGCTGTTATTCCTGGGGATTGCGTGGCGAGCTGCCTAAGGTGGTGGTAATTTTGGGCACGACTTCGGCGGGCAAGACCAGCTTGGCCGTTAAGCTAGCCCGTAAGTTTAAGGGCGAGATTATTTCGGCTGATTCGCGTCAGGTCTATACCGGCATGGATATTGGTACGGGTAAAGATTTGGAAGAATATGGTAAAATTCCTCATCATTTGATTGACGCTGAATTGCCAAAGAACCAGTATACTTTAGCCCAATGGCAGCAGGGGGCCAACGCGGCAGTTAAAGATGTTTTGCAGCGCCAGAAGCTGCCGATTGTTTGTGGCGGCACAGGTCTTTATATTTCGGCGCTGGTTGACGGTTATCAGCTAGCCCAAGCCAGTGAAGATAAACAGCTTAGAAACCGTTTGGCTAGGCTGACTTTGAAACAATTGCTGGCCAGGCTGAAAAAGGTTGATCCCAAAACCTACGAAGTCATTGATCGGCAGAATCGGCGCCGAGTTCAGCGGGCGCTGGAAATTTATTATCAAACCGGAATTACCAAGTCGCAACAGGCTAAACCCCAAAAACCGCCTTATCAATTTTTGAAGCTTGGCATTACTTTTCCTAAAGAAGTGCTGAAGGCGCGGATTGCCAAAAGATTGAAGCATCGTTTGGAAAAAGAAGGGATGATTGAAGAAATTAAAAAATTGCACCAGCAAGGAGTGAGCTATCAGCGCTTGGAGGAGTTTGGCTTGGAATATCGCTGGGTCGGCCGTTACTTAAGAAAGCAATTGAGTTATGAAGAGATGTACAATAATTTGGAAAAAGCGATTAATGATTTTGCCAAGCGCCAAATGACTTGGTTTAAACGAGATCAAGAGATTGAGTGGGTGAGTGATTATCAGCAAGCTGAGAGGAAAATTAGAAAATTTTTGAGTGATAAAGGATGATTAGCATTATCATTTCCACTTTTGCGGTAACGACACAAGGTAGGAAGTTAGTATTTTTTCATCACGCTGACCAACTTAGTTAGTTTATGTTGTTTATCTCAATATAAAATCCCCTCGACTAGAGGGGATTTTTTGGGAGTTATAACTAAGCAACTTCTTTTTGAGGAGCTTCTTTAATTATTTGTTTGGCGACAGCTACCATGGGGTCGCTGTCAATTTTAGCCTCATCGCCAAAGGCGCGTTTTTGAGTCTCGACCCAGGCTAAATAGATTTCCGCGGCTTGGGCAAAGTCATCATATTCATCAAGGGGAATGTCGTAAGTATTGCCGCGAAATTCGGAATTGATTCGTTGTAACACTTTATAGGCTTGATCACGATTTATACCTATTTCCTGATAGTCTGATTCACCGCTGGCTTTTGCCCGGTCGATTTGATCTGGTCCGCGGGTGCCGCGAAATTTTTGTTCTCGGTCAAAATCAGCGGCGGTTTTGCCAAATGTTTCTTGGAGCCAGGCATCGGCATTGTTTTCTTGTTCAGCCATATTATTGTGACAATTTATTAGTCAAAATATCCTTGGTTTGGTTGGGTTCGGCTTGACCTTTGGTCTCACGCATGACTTGGCCGACAAAGAATTGAATTAAAGTTTCCTTTCCGGCTTGGTATTGCTCAACTTGCTTGGGGTTATCGGCAATGATTTTGTCGATTACTTTTTCCAAATCTTCCTGGCTTTGGCTGGTGCCAAAATTTTCTTCAGTCATAATTACCGAGGGGTCTTTGCCGGTGACACACATTTTTTCCAAGATTTGTTGGGCAATATTGGAATTAATTTTATTTTGGTAGACCAGTGAAATAAATTCAGCAAAATTCTCCGGAGTAATCTCTTGGGAGCTTACCAGATCGCCATTAGCTTTATAAATGATAGCCAGTAATTTATTAATCAGCCAGTTGGCGGTCAATTTCGCCAGCTTGCCTTTATTTTGATCCCAGATTTCTTCGTCAGTGCCTTCAGTTTCTTCCAGGGCAATTAACCAAGCCCGAAGTTCGGACATTGCCTGTTCAAAAAAGCTGGCGAGATTTTTATCGTCGGTAATAATTTTGGCATTCTCTTTGGTCAGGTCGAATTCATCAACAAAGCGTTGCCGTTTGGTTTGCGGCAGTTCAATCAAACCATTTTTGATTTTTTGAACATCAATCGCGCCGGGAACGCCAGGAGTAAAGTTTAAGGGCGGTAAATCCGGCTCGGGGAAGTAGCGGTAGTCCGAAGCTTCTTCCTTGGTTCGTTGTGCTTCGGTGACGCCTTTGTCCTCATTCCAACCGCGAGTGGTTTGGGTGTCAGGTGGTGTACCTTTTTCCCAAAGTTCGGTTTGGCGTTTGATTTCATATTCAATTGCTTTTTCAACCGCCCGGAAAGAGTTGATATTTTTAACTTCCGTTTTTGGTTTGAGTTGGGAAAATTCAATCTGATCGGGGTTTTGATCAGTCAGGGAAATATTGGCATCGCACCGGAGATGGCCTTTTTCCATGTCGGCATCAGACACCCCAAGATAGCGCATGATCAATCTTAATTCTTGCATGAAAATTTTGGCTTCGGCCGCATTTCTGAGATCAGGTTCGGTGACAATTTCCATCAATGGCGTGCCGGCTCGGTTGTAGTCGACTAAAGTATTCTGGCCATCGGCCGAATGTAAGTTTTTGGCGGCGTCTTCTTCCAAATGTAATCGGTTGATTCCGATTCGACGCTGACCGTTGGTAGTTTCAATAAATAAATAACCGTTCGAACCAATGGGCTGGTCGTATTGGGAAATTTGATAGCCTTTGGGAAGGTCGGGATAGAAATAACTCTTGCGATCGAACTTTGATATTTTGGGAATTTGACAATTGATCGCCAAAGCCGCCATCACCGACCATTCAACCGCGGTTTGGTTGATGACCGGCAAGGTTCCGGGATGAGCCAAGTCAATCTCATTAATTGTTGTGTTGGCCGGCTGGTTTTCACCGGAATTGTCGGCAGGAGAAAACATTTTTGATTTAGTTTTTAGCTGGACATGAATTTCCAAGCCGATAACCGGAGTAAGTTTCATTGTCATTAAAATTAGTAATTTTACTGTTAAAGCTTAGCACATTGGCTTTGATTTTTCAAGGATAAAAAACAGCGCCGAGGATTAGTCGGACGCCGCTAGGATGTTTGAGTCAGGGCTGACGAATGCCCCGTTAGTGCAGGCCAAATTCGCCGATAATTCGCCGGGCCGTTTCAGTCCGAAACAGATGGCTGACTACCCAGACGAAAGCCTGCTCGAGCCAATTGAGCCGGGTTTTCCCCTTGCTTCGCTTGCCACTGGCAAGCTCTGACGGCAGATTGGAAGCGCCGCCCATTCTCCTCAAAAATCGATATACTCCCTGCTTCATGCGGTAACCCTCCGTTAGCGGTTGTATTAAACAGGTTGGGTTATAGTATCAGGATTTTAATTGGTTGTCAATCAAGGGTGAGATTTTTTCTTTAATTATTGCTGATATCTGATCAGGAGGTAGGATGTCGAAGGTTTTGGCACATTCAATCATTTGCCAATCAAGTTTGGCTGCCAGATATTGGCAGCGTTGTTCGGCCAGTTTCAAGTGTTCCATGGTGTCGTGTCCGTCGTAGCCGTCGCCGCGTTTGGCAATAAGATTGTAGGCGACTTGGGCGGGCAGCTGAAGATAAATTATCAAATCAGGCCGGGGGATTTTAAAAACTTCAAATTCCATTTGTTCGTCCCAGGCCAGGTATTGGTCAAGTTCTGACTCGGAAAATTTTGTCCCTTGATGAATGAAATTGCTGGTATGATAGCGATCCAGGACGACGATTTTTCCTTCGGCCAGCCAAGCAGCTATTTTATCAGCTGATTCAAAGCGGTCGGCGGCATAAAGGATTGAGGCCAGATAGGGATTGACTTTAGTCGGATCGCCGAATTCACCGTTAAGATAGCGGCGGACCATGGCGCCAAAAAAGTTTTGGGTGTATTGGGGAAAATCGATGGTGGCAACTGCCAGCCCTTTGGTTTTTAACCAGTCGACAATAATTTTGGTTTGGGTGGCTTTACCCGAGCCGTCGATGCCGTCAATGACAATTAGTTTACCCCGATTCATTATTTGATAACTTTATATTTTAGTTGAACTGCTTGGTCGCCAATAGGTTGGGTGCTAATCAGCTCTAAATTAATATCCAAGTCTTCGCCTTCGGTAAAATTCATGCCGATCCCAAAGATTTTTGGTTCGACGGTAATATAAATTTCGTCAACCAAGTTGGCTTTGAGAAAGAATGAGTTGGTGCGGGCGCCGCCGCCAAGGATCGCCGACTGATAGCCTTGGCTTTCGAGGTAGGAAACTACTTCAGATGGTTGGGCTTTGAGAAATTCCAATTCGCCGGGTTTTTGAAACCTGGCATATTTTTCCGGCTCCAAGCTCAGGATCAAATTAAGCCGGCCGGGCAAAGCTTTCTGGCCCATGGCATTAAAAGTAGTGTCGCCCATAATAATGACACCATGCTTTTTGGTCTCGGCCACAAAGATTTTTTTGTCGGCCTTGGTGGTCCAATCGGCGTTCTGGTTTTTAGATTTGGCGATTACCCCGTCAAGGGTCATGGCCATCATTAAAATTATTTTCATATTTTTAGACGGCAATATCAAATTTAATGCCCGGATAACTTTGGTAGCCGATTAGTTCGGTATCGCGGTAATCCCAGTCGAAAATTGATTTAAAGTTTTTGGTTTCAATTTTTGGCGGAGGGTATTTTTCGGGGTCACGGCTAAGCTGTTTTTTCAGACCGTCAAGATGATTGACATAAATATGGGTATCGGCCAAAAAACCGGTCAATGTTCCTTCTTCGTAGCCGGATTCCTTGGCCAGTAGATGAAGCAAAGTGGCATAACTGGCAATATTGAAAGGCAAGCCAAGAGCAACATCAACGGAGCGCTGGTTCCAAAACAGATTTAAGCGATTATCAAGAACGGTGACTTGAAAACCGTAATGGCAATAGGGCGGGACGGCCTTATCAACATCCATCGGATTCCAGGCCAAGACCAGCATTCGCCGGCTGGTGGGGTCGGTTTTTAAAGTGTCAACCAGTTTTTTGAGTTGATCAATGCCTTGGCCGGTGTAATCAGTGTCGTAAGTTTGATATTGAGCGCCAAAATGACGCCATTCCCAACCATAAATTGTTCCCAAATCGCGTTCAGCCAGCATTTTGGCCTTAGTTTCAGGGTCGTTGGCGTAGGGCGTTTTAAGCGGGGTGCACCATTCATCCCAAATGTGATTGTCGCGATTTTGAAGCCATTGCTTGTCGGTAATGCCTTTGATGAAGAATTCCAGTTCCGAAGTAACCAAGGGATAGGGAACTTTTTTGGTGGTTAATAAAGGAAAGCCGTTTTTTAAATCATGCTGAAAAATCGTGCCGGCAATAGCGATGGTGTCGGTACCGGTTCGGTTGGCCTTGCGAACGCCATGATCAATGATTTCTTTGACGATGTTCAAATAGGCTTTCATCGGTCTAGTAGATTAAAATTAACTTGCCAGTCGTTGAGTTTGGCATTTTTATTGTTTGATTCAGTATAATTTAAAACCGGCCCAATGGCAAAGAACTGTTTGCCTTCGGTATCGGGATAGGTAACAATCAGGTAGCTGATGCCATCGATTTTTTCCAGAAGTTGATGGTTGGCGGTAATATTGATTTTGACCTCGTAATTTTTTTCGAGATTTTTTTTGTCAATATCACCGGTGACCGTGGCAAGGTGGCGGTCAAAATTATTAATGAAGCTGTAGTCATCGACGGTTAATTTTTCGTTATTCAGTTCCCGTTGGCTGATGGCAATGACATTTTCCAGCAGTAACGAAAGATTTTTTAAGCGTTCAAATGTTTTATCCAGCGGTGATATTATTTGGAGCGAACTAAAACCTTGGGAGATCATTTTGACATTGGCCAACAACTGATCGTAAGTTGGCAATTGTGGTTCAAGGTAGCCGTAAGAAAAGTTTTTTACCAAGCCGCCGCTTTCAACGGCACTGGTTTTACCATAATTTATTTGATAATGAAAACTGGCCCAGGCTCCCAGGCTGGTGTAGAGGGTTTTGCCGGACCAATTTTCGTTTTTCATAAAAGCTGGCCAGCCGTCACCAACTCGGCTGTCTAGATTTTTTAGGGCAGCCAGCAGCCCCATGTAGGCATTGTCGTGCCAGGTATTTTGATCAAAGTCGTCAAGCTGGCTTCGGAAATTATCAAGCTGACTTTGGTAGTTATGATAGAAATCATTTTGGGTTTGTTGCAGAATGTTTTTAGCAGTCTGGTTGCCTAATAAGTTAAACAAATCCAGGCCGCTGGGCCAGCAGCGTTGGTACTGATCTTGAATTGGACTGCAGGCGGAAAAAGGCAGCGGGTCGCCGCGTTTGACGCTGGCTTTAAAATCACCGACCGGGCCGAATGTCAATTGGTTGAAAAGTCGGTCTTCCAACAGATGGTAGTCGCGCAGTAGTTTTAAGCCGGCGGTTTCCTTGGCTTGGCCGGCGCCAGCCAGGGGAGCGGGGAATTCATATTTTGCCAGCGTTTCCTGGAGTAGAGCAATTCGTTCTTTAACAGTTTCCGGCGAGGTATTGAATAACTGATCAATTTGAAATTCCGCTCCGAAGGTATCCTGGAGTGCTTGGTGATAGTCAAGATAAGTGAGATTTGACTCCAGGCCGCGGAAGAAAGAAATTGATTTATAAATATTGGCCCAGCGGTTTTTTAATTCCTGATTTGAAGCCAAATCATTGCTGAGCAATAGGGCGGCGACAAAATTAATGGCTTGATCCTGGCGGTCGAGCAAACAGTTGGCGCAATCATTCTCTTGGTGCCAAAGGGGGAATAATACCTCATTGAGCCAAGTAATAGTCAAAAAATAATTTTTTAGTTTTTCAGAAGTTTGATATTGGGTTGGGATTTTAAAATCTTGATAATTTTGTTGGTAAAGCATGATTGGCGATTCTTTGGTTTGGCGAGCTTGATTAATTAGGTCAAGTTCAGCTGCCACCTCACCAGCTAAATAATCGGGAATATTCATTGAGTAACTTTCGCCTTCCTGGGGTGAAAAGTAACGCTGATCGGCCGAAAGACTGTCGCGGACTTGGCCGGACTTTGGTTCAAGCAGATTGAGCGCGACGGTCAGATAAGCCAGCTCCAACCGATTGGCTTCGGTTAGGACATCGGATTCAATGCCATATTGTTTGAATCTTACTTCGTAGCGATTTTTGGCTTGGAAAAACATTTTTTCGAGCAGCTCCCAGAGCGAGGGATAAAAAATATCCTGTTCAATTTCTTTATAAATCACTTGGAGAGAGTCTTGGTATGCGCCTAAAACGGCATCAGCGCTGATTAAAACCGGCAGGCCATTTTCTTTGATCAATTTAAAGCTGCCGGCCCAATCTTTGGGGCTGGCGGTGAAAGGATTTTGAACAAGGGCAAAGCCGTTGGCTGAAAGTTTGTCCAGTGCTGGCTCGACATTAATTTTGCGCGAAAAATCACGGTAATTGGTGACCGTTTCTTTGATATCCTTGATTGGAATTTCGTAGGCTGTAATTTGGGCGGTAAACGGCGTTTCCAGCGGTTGCCAAAAAGAAGAAATAAATTGTTTTTCCTTGGCCAATTCACTTTGGGCCTGATTGGCATTAGCACCGGGGTTATTGCCGCTGTTTTGGAGGACCGGCAGTTGGCCGGGGTCAATGGAAACATTAGGCAATTCCGGTATGGCCGGATTTGATTCAAAGGTGAAGTACCTGAAAATTAAGACGCCGAAAAATATCAGGGCGACGATCATTAGGGCTATCACCGCGATGGCGATATAAAGTAGCTTTTTGTCCTCCATATTTTTATTTTGATAACTAGTTTTTGAAAAGTAGGATCATTTTCCGCTTGATCCAAACCGGCCCTCGCCTCGTTGACTGGCGGTCAGATCAGGATCTTCAACCAGCTTGGCTTGAACGCACGGCAGGATGATTAGCTGGGCGATTTTGTGACCAGTTTTGATCTGATAGGATTCAGTTCCCAAATTAATCAAATTGACATTATATTCGCCGCGGTAGCCGGAATCAAATACGCCGCCCATGGTGTGGATGCCGCCGTTTTTGGGCAGACTGCCTTTGTCTTTGACTAACGCGACATAGCCAGGGGGGAATTCCAAAGCAAAACCGACAAAAAATATTTTTCTTTCTCCGGGCTTTAGTTCATAATCTTCCAGGGCCAGCAAGTCTAAACCGGCATCACCGAAGTTGGCGTAAGCGGGGATCGAGGCTTGGGGATTAATTAATTTGATTTTAACTTCCATGGAGTTGGGTTAAGATGTTTTCAACTTGCTGATGGAGCTGTTCCAAACTGCCGTTGTTGTCAATTACTAATTTGGCTTGCTGTCCGACTTCGGGTACTTGGCAGTCGGCTTCGGCTTCGTCTTTGGTTTTAAATTCTTCGAAGGTCATGGCATTATCGCCAATATTCTCGTTGCGTTTAAGGTAGCGTTCATAGCGTTTGGCCTGATCAGTTTTGATGTAAACCAAATGAAACTCCGGAAACTTGGTTAGATTTTCGATATCGGTAAAACGGCGAACGCCGTCAATTATTATCAGTTCGGCATCGGCCGTAGCGATTCGTTTAAGCATGGCGCCGGCCAGGATATCTTCACGAAAATTTTGGCGCAATACGGTGGAAAGCCGTTGCATGTTGTCGCGCGAGATTTCCAGATTGAATAAATCCAGCGTTTGGCGCAGGGGATCGGAGTAACGAAAAGCCTGAGCTTGGTGATTGGCTTTAAGGTATGCGACAACCGTGCCTTTGCCGGCCGCCAGTTGGCCGACTAAGCCAAGGATTATTTTAGTCATCCTTTTTTTCCTCCAATTTGACTTCGCCTTCATTTATCCGAGTCGGAGTTTCTTCGGAAAATATTTTTAGAATTTCTTCATTCCATTCGGGATTCTGCTGATACTCTTCAACGGTCACGCCGGCTTGGGCGAACATTTCGGTCACCATCTGATTGCGGTAGATTTTTTCGAAGACTACTCTTTTAATACCGGCGGCAATGAGGTATTTGGTGCAGTGGACGCAGGGACTGTATTTCATGTAGATTGTGGCGCCAACGGTGGAAGTTCCACCTTGGACAGCGGCTTGAAGAATGGCGTTATGTTCGGCGTGGATAGTGCGGACGCAATGGCCTTCTTCCATTAAGTGGCCGGCATCGTGGCAATGAGGCAGTCCGGGAGGCGAGCCATTATAGCCCGTGGAAATAATTCGGTTATTTTTTACCAATACCGCCGAAGCGTAAAGGCGATCGCAGGTGCCGCGGGCGGCCACAATTTTGGCGATGGCCATAAAATAATCATCCCAATTAGGACGATAATGTTTGCGTTCTTCAGCCATAAAAATATTAGGATTTTTGATTAATTAACCTCTACATTTTAACAGATTTCAGGCTAATTTGGCAAACCGTAATAAAAAACCGACGCGTATTAATCGCGGCGGTTTTTTATTTGAGATTTAAGTTATAATTCCACTTTAACGCCGGGGCCCATTGAAGAAGCAATCGTAACTGATTTGAGGTAGGTGCCTTTGGCCGCCGACGGTTTGGCTTTCCGTAAAGCTTCAATGAAAGCCTGGTAGTTGTCGGCTAATTGGCTATCGTTGAATGAAACTTTGCCGATAGCCTGATGAACATTGGAAGTGTCGTCGTTTTTGAAAGTGACGCGTCCTTTTTTGAGTTCACTGACAGTCTTTTTAAGATTGGTAGTAATGGTTTCGTTTTTTGGCGAAGGCATTAAACCGCGGGGACCCAAAATTTTAGCAATCACGGCTAGTTTAGGCATCATATCGGGAGTGGCCAAGGCAACATCAAAATTGATCTTGCCGTCTTTTTTGATTTCATCAATCAATTCTTGGCCGCCGACAATATCAGCGCCGGCTTCCTTGGCTTCTTTTTCTTTTTCCGCCGAAACGAAAGCCGCGATTTTTTTGGTTTTACCGGTACCGTGAGGCAGGCTGACGGCGCCTCTGACCTGCTGGTCGTTTTTTTTCGGGTCAATGCTGAGTTTAGCATGAACCTCGACCGAGCCGTCGAATTTAGCCACGCCGGTTTCCTTGACCAATTTAATGGCTTCGGCCAGTGGGTAGGTCTTGCTTGAATTGATTTTTTTAGCTAGTTCCAGATAACGCTTAGAACGCTTCATATTTTTCCTTTCGCGGTACGAACCCTGAAAGAAATCAGGTCCCGCAAATTAATTAGTTAATTTATTTAGTCAACAACTTCAATACCCATTTGACGGGCTGAACCTTCAATGGTGCGCATGGCACCTTCGATATCTTTGGCATTCAAGTCGGGCATTTTCTTTTCGGCAATTTCCCGAATTTGGGCTTTAGTCACCTTACCGACTTTTTTCTTCAGGCTTTCGCCAGAGCCTTTCGGCAAGCCGGCGGCTTTTTTTAACAGTTCGCTGGCCGGCGGAGTTTTGGTAACGAAGGTATAGGTGCGGTCTTCATAAACGGTAATTTCAACCGGCGTAACTTCGCCCTGGCGATCGCGGGTTACTTCATTAAATTTTTGGCAAAATTCGGCAATGTTAAGGCCGTGCTGACCCAGAGCCGGACCGACCGGTGGCGCGGGATTGGCTTGACCCCCAGTAACTTGAAGTTTGATTACGGTTTTTACTTTCTTGGCCATATTTTGTTTAGTAATTAGAAATTAGCTTATATTTTTTTAACCTGCAAGAAATCCAATTCAACGGGAGTCTCGCGGCCAAACATTGAAACCAAAACTTTGATTTTCCCGCGGTCTTCGTCAATCTTGTTGACTTTTCCTTCATAACCTTTGAATGGTCCATCGTTAATTCGAACCGGTGCTCCGACCGAGACATCAATTTTAAAGGTTGGTTCTTCCACTCCCATGCGTTTTTGAAGGTTTTTGATTTCATCTTCGGAGATCGGCGTAGGAGTGGTTCCTGAGCCGATGAAACCGGTGACATTGGGAGTATTGCGAACGACATACCAAGAATTATCATCAACAACCATTTCAACCAGGACATAGCCGGGAAAGATTTTTTCGGTCACGACTTTGCGTTTGCCATTTTTAATCTTGATTTTCTTTTCGGTCGGAATTAAAACATTGAAAATCTTGTCTTCCATATCCATGGATTCAATACGCTGCTCCAGATTACTTTTGACATTTTCTTCGTAGCCGGAATAAGTATGGATAACATACCAGCGCCGGCCTTGTTGTAATGTTTGTTTTGGCATATGGGTAAGATTAAATAACGGTATTTACTAGCAGAGTCAAAATGTAGTCAACAACACCGAGAAAGAGAGCGACTCCTAAACTGATGCCGATAACCAGCATAGTATGAGTGGTGATTTCTTTTTTTGACGGCCATACCACCTTTTTTAATTCCTGGTGTGATTCTTTGAGATAGTTGACAAATCGTTTAGCAACATTCATATTGGCTAAAATTAAATAAAATTTAGGGGATTTTAAAAACCCCTGCCCGGGGTCTTTAATCGTGGTGTTATTGTAACATAATTATTTTATAACTGTCAAGTTTAGCCGTTCGTCGTTTGAATATTTTTTAAATATCCAAATTTTTGACATTTTTGGCATGGGAATGGATAAACTGTTTGCGGGGAGCAACTTCTGAACCCATTAGAATATCGAAAGTTTCGTCGGCCTTGGCAGCATCTTCAATAGTGACTTGTTTCATGGTTCGGGTTTCGGGGTCCATAGTGGTTTCCCAAAGCTGATCGGGGTTCATCTCACCCAAACCTTTGTAGCGCTGAATTGAAGCCCGGGGAGCGGTTTTTTCTTTGATGGTCGTTTCAACAGCTTCATTCTCGGTTTCCTCGGTTTCGTCTTCATTGGTTGTTTCTAATGCTTCTTGAGACAAGTTGTTTTTTTGTTTATAGGTTTCAAGCTCGGTATCACTAAATAACCAGGTGGTTTCCTTACCTTTCTTGACGCTGTAAAGCGGCGGTTGGGCAATGTAGAGGTGACCTTGTCTGATCAGTTCGGGGAAGTAGCGGAAGAATAAGGTTAACAGCAGGGTCCTGATGTGGGCACCGTCGACATCGGCATCAGTCATGATAATAATACGGTCATAACGCAATTTATCGATTTCAAATTGTTCACCGATGTTGGTACCCAGAGCGATCACCAGGGATTTGAGTTCGTTGTTGGCCAGAAGCTTATCCAATCGAGCTTTCTCGACATTGAGAATTTTACCGCGCAAGGGTAGGATGGCTTGAAATTCGCGGTTGCGGCCCTGTTTAGCCGAACCGCCGGCGGAATCGCCCTCAACAATGTATAGTTCCGATCTGTCCGGATCTTTGGAGGAACAGTCGGCTAACTTGCCAGGCAATGTTAAACCTTCAAAGGCGCCTTTGCGCAAGACCGTTTCCCGAGCGGTCCTCGCAGCAATCCTGGCGCGCTGAGCCAGGACGCATTTGCCGATTATCGCTTCGCCATCTTTGGGATGTTCTTCCAGCCAGGTATTGAGGGCATCGTAGACAACAGCATCAACAATCGGCCGGACTTCGGCATTGCCCAGTTTGGCCTTGGTTTGGCCTTCAAATTGTGGCTCCTTGATTTTAATGGAAATGACGGCGGTCAAGCCTTCGCGTGAATCTTCGCCGCTGAAATTGTCGTCTTTTTCTTTCAGAAAGCCTTGTTTGCGAGCATAGTTATTCAAACTTCTAGTTAGGGCAGTACGAAAGCCAATTAGGTGAGACCCGCCTTCGGGGTTGGCAATATTGTTGGTGAAAGCAAAAATATTTTCAATATATTCGTTGGTGTATTGCAGTGCGATTTCCACTTTGGTTTCATCTTGTTCTTTTTCAATATAAAAGACATTCTCATGGCGAGCTTCAACATGAGTGTTTAAAAATTTGACATAAGAAGCAATGCCGCCCTCGAAATAGAAGTAATAACTTTTTTGGTTTTTGGCTTCGCGCTGATCGCTGATGATAATTTTGACACCTTTGGTCAAGTAGGCTTGCTGCCGGAAATGGTTAAGGATCTGATCCCAGTTGTATTCTAAAACGGTGAAAATTTGGGTATCCGGCTTAAAGGTGATAGTAGTGCCGGTATCTTTTGTTTTGCCGACTGGTTTGACTTTGCCCTGGGGTTTGCCTTGGCGGTATTCCTGAACCCAAATTTTGCCGTCGCGGCGGACCTCGGCTTTGGCGTATTCCGACAGGGCATTAACCACTGAAACGCCGACTCCGTGCAGGCCGCCGGAGACTTTGTATCCGCCATCACCAAATTTACCGCCAGCGTGGAGCTTGGTCATAACAAGCTCCAAAGCTGATTTTTTGGCTTGTTTGTGGATATCAACCGGTATGCCGCGGCCGTTATCAGTGACTGAAATCAAACGGTCGGGCAGCAGTTTAATGATGATGGTATCGCAATAGCCGGCCATGGCTTCATCAATGGAGTTGTCGGCCACTTCCCAAATAAGATGATGCAAGCCTTCACCGGCGGTATTGCCGATGTACATTCCGGGACGCTTGCGAACCGGTTCTAGGCCTTCCAGGACGGTAATTTGTTTGGCGGTATATTCGCCGGCATTGGTTTTGGCAACTTTGGCTTGGCCCGCTGATTTAGTTACTTTAGGCTTTGACATAAGATAAGATAGATATTGTTTCAATTTTCCAAGTGATTTTTAAACTAACAAAAATATAGGCCATCCTATAAATCAACTTGGCGAATTATTTAATTTTAGGTTTTTATCACCTTTAAAGTTTACCACGAACAGTCGGGAATTTCAAGTCGTGGGTTGGTAATTTTAACTGCGTTTTTTTTGGTTTTGTGTTATAATTAAATTGGTCATTTTTTAATTATGATTAAAGATACCGGCAATCCCAATGAAGTCAGTAGCTTAAATTTAAAAATAAGCTACTGGTATGTCACTCATAAGGTTTTACTTAAAAAGATCTTGGCGGGTTTTTTGATCGGCTTAAATATTATTTTATTCGGCTACAGCGCTTATCGACTGTTGATGATCCTGCTGGTTGAAGATCAAAATTTTAATCAGCAATTGACGGTTTTAACCGCCGAATTGACGGATTACAGTTATTTTCGCCAAGCTCATCAGCCCCAGGAAATTCAAATTTTGAGTTTTGACGCCCTGTATGGAACCAATAATACTTTAGATTTTGTCGCCAAAATCAAAAATCCCAACGATGATTGGGTGGGACGGAATGTGGTTTTTCAGCTGTTGATCGGTACTCAGGTGATTGACCAGAAAGTCGTTTTGGTTATGCCTCAAGAAGAAAAATATGTCGTATTTTTTGGCGAAGAGCTGGGCGGGGGAATAACGCCAGCGCTGAAAATCGATAAAGTCGACTGGAAGCGTTTTATCAATTTTGCCGATTTCGCCAAAGACCGAATGATGTTTAAAATTGAAAACATTGAATTTAAAAATGCCAGCCAGACCGGCATCAGGGGCGACAATCCGGTCAGCACTCTTAATTTTTCGGTCAAGAATGACAGTGCTTTCAGTTATTGGGAAGTTGGTTTGACCATGATTTTGCTTTCCGGCAACCGGGTCGCCGGAGCCAATTATATTTTGTTGGATCAATTCAAGAGCGGCAATCAGCGCCAGGTGGAAATGCGCTGGTATGAGTCATTGCCGCCAATCAGTCAGGTTTTAGTTTTGCCGGAAGTCGATATCTTGGATAAAAGTTCGTATATGACGATTGAATAATCGTCAATTAGTTGGGTGCCTAATCAAAATTGGTTTGATTGGGTTTTTTGTTATAAAAAAATACCCCGCGCCGCCTTATGTTTGGGAACGGGGGTGCCAAATGAGGAGATAGCCGCAGTGGCGGCAGTAGATGTTTTCAATCTCTCCGCCCGGTGGCAGTTCGTTGTGGCAGTGGCCGCAGCTGCGAATGGTCTCCATAATTTGGGAAGCAAAGATCCTTTGGCAGATGGGACAACGGAAAGGCCGTCTAACTTCGCCGGCTCGAATTTGATCAAAGAATCCAAGTTGCAGTAAGTCACTGCCGCAACCTGAACAACAGTTGTCGTTAACTGTTGTCAAAATCGTTAAAGACGCTTGGTCAGTCTCGGAATGTGATCCCTCCGGGGTATCCATATCAGGTGCATCCTTTCTGTCATTCTTTTTGACCTGGTTATTATGGCTGGACTTTTGGCTTAAAAAAGCAAAAATCGTTAGAATAATTTTATTTTATTATTTTTGACTTGTCAATTTAATTGACATTTTTTATAAATTATGTTATGATGTAGGGTCTGATGACCTGTTTTGGCAACAGTGTGCCAAGACAGCAATCCCCGGTGGGATTGAAACAATTGGTGCTGGTGGCTCAACGGATGAGCCAAACAAAAGGAGGCCCTGTCATGGCCAAAGAGCGTCGCGATCGTGAAGAATTGGTGGCGGTGAATTCGTCACCCTGGCCGATGGATTTCCTGTCGGTCAACATCCAGTTCCCCCCAAGCTTCGCCGACCTGAAGATGATCAGCGAAGTGCGCGGTAACGAGCCTTTGCCCGTTGCCCAATTCTCGGCACTCGAGGGCGTGGTCCTGGTCAAGGATTCGCGCTCCGAGGTGGTCAATCGCGCGCAGGAGCTGTGCGAGTTGCGCGAGCAACTGCGGTCGGTGGCCAACCAGTCGCAGGTGGTTTTGCCCAGCGGTTCAACCTGCAGTCTGGCCGCGGCCAAGGCCTTCGCCGCCCAAAAGGCGCAGTTTGGCGAAGACACCGGACCCATTGAGCAGGCCATCGCCGAAACCGAAAGCGGCCTGGCCCAGCGCGCCGAAGCGTTGGAAACCCAGATCGGTGAAGCCGAACAGGTCTTGCGGACCAAGTTCGAGCTGACACCGGCCCGGGTGCGGCTGGAGTCGTTCGAAGATGGGCGCTGTGGCCTCACCTTGCGCGCCAAGATTCAGGATGTCGAGGCCGATGCCAAACGGCCGTGGCTGAAGGAACCTGACCGCAATTTGCGGATCAAGGTTCAGAGCTTCGACCGCGTCGGTGGTGCGGTGCCGACCGAATTTCGAGTGGCGCCGCTTCAGAGCGAGGCGCGCTCGATCGGCGGCAAGGGTCGGATGGGGTACCTCCATTATTTGGAGGATGAGCGACACCATCGGCTCGTGATTGTCGCCTCGACCAACGGGGAGCTGACGGCCGAAGTCAGGCTCCTGGTCTACCACGGCGACCTGGCCGGCGCCAGCCTGGTTCAGATCCAGGCTGCCCGCAAGCTGCCGGTGGCGGTGGTTCCCATGCGCTTTGCGCCTGGCGAAGCCTACGGCGACATCAACAGTCTCCCCCCGCAGTTCCAGGCGCGCCAGCCCAAAGTGGAGGGCAAGGCAAATGAGCGCGTCCCCAAGACGCAGGCTCACAGCCAGGAAGGCGGCGGACTCACCCATACGCCGCTGGCCGAGCAACTGGCGGCGATGCAGCAGCGCACGGCCGAAGTGGTGGCGCAGCAGCGCGAAGTGACCGAAGCAGGGTCGGACGAACAGCCCGAGCAGGCTTCGGCCTAAGCGCTAGTGTCACCATTGGGGGGCGAGGACTACGAAAGTGGTTTCCTCGCCCCCTTCTTTTTTTATTGATAAATTGTTAGTTTCTTAGTTTTTTGCTAAAATTAAAAGGTAAATTTATATGACCGACACAGTTATTAAGGTTCAAAATTTAATCAAGGATTATACCACCGATGAAGTGATAACCAAAGTTTTGCGCGGCATAAATTTGGAGATTGAAGAAGGTGAGTTTGTTGCGATTATGGGACCGTCGGGTTCAGGTAAATCAACCTTGATGCATATTCTGGGATTTCTTGATCGCCCGACTGAAGGTGTCTATGAATTCGACGGTAAGAATGTCAATGATTTTTCCGATGACCAGCTGGCTGATTTGCGCAATCAGGAGGTTGGATTTATTTTTCAAACTTTTAATTTGCTGCCCCGGACTTCGGTGGCCGAAAATGTCCAGCTACCCTTGATTTATTCGGGCATTAAACCCAAGACCATGGCCGCTAAGGTTAAAGAATCAATCAAGGCAGTGGGATTGGAACACCGGTTGAATTATATGTCTAATCAGTTGTCCGGCGGTGAAAAACAGCGGGTGGCCATTGCCCGGGCTTTGGTCAATAACCCGAAAATTATTTTTGCCGATGAGCCAACCGGCAATCTTGACTCCAAATCCGGTACTCAGATTATGGAAATTTTGGAAGAATTAAATGATCAGGGTCGAACGATTATTCTGGTTACCCACGAACGCGATACGGCCGAACATGCCAAACGGATAATTTATATCAAAGACGGATTGATTGTTTCCGATGATTCAGTCGCCGCCCGGCGGCATGCCAAGGATGGCGAACTCAGAAAGTAAAAAGCAGGTTTAAAGTCTTGGCGGTTAATGAATTAGCATGGTTTAATTTAAAGTTTATCGTTTGAAAATTCCATTTTTGAGGTTTTCAACGCCAGTGTCATATGAATTTTTATCAAGCCGCCAGCGGGTCTCTCAAAAGCCTGGCTTCGCATAAGCTAAGGTCTTTTTTGACTATGCTGGGGATGATTATTGGGATTGGATCGGTGATTATTGTAATGTCGGTTGGCGCTTCGGCCCAGGGTTTGATTTTAAATGAGATCAAGGGTGTCGGTTCAAACTTAATCGGAATATTGCCCGGCGCAACCAGTGAAGGCGGTCCGCCGGCAGCTGTTCTGGGAGTGACGGTAACCACCTTGAAATACGAAGATGCCTTGGCTTTGGCCAAAACCGCCAATGTTCCTCACGCTGCGGCGGTGGCGTCTTATGTCAAGGGAAGCGGCAATTTAAGCTGGCAAAATCGTAGTCTTGATGCTGGCATTACCGGCACCACGGCCAGTCACATCAAGGTGGAAGACGCCGATGTCGAGACCGGCAGGTTTATTACCGAAGAAGAAGAAAAAGGAATTGCCCGGGTGGTGGTTTTAGGCAGCCAGATTAATGAGGATTTGTTTCAGGGCCAAGATCCGATTGGTCAGACAATAAAAATCAAGCGGGAAAATTTTCGGGTGATTGGGGTTATGAAAGAACGGGGATCGGTGGCGTTTCAAAACCAGGATGATCAGGTTTTTATTCCGTTGCGAACCGCCCAAAAGTTGATTTTGGGAATTAATCATCTTGGTTACATCCGTTTGAAAGTTGACAGTTCAGAATTTTTGGATCAGACGGTTGAGGATGCAAAACAAACTTTACGGGATCGCCATAATATTGACAATGAGGTTGACGACGATTTTACCGTTGGCAATATGCAGCAAGCACTGGATGTTTTTGGCCAGGTAACCGATGCTTTAAAATTTTTTTTGGCGGCAATTGCGGCAATTGCTTTATTGGTTGGTGGAATTGGCATTATGAATATCATGCTGGTGTCGGTCAATGAGCGGGTTAGAGAAATCGGTTTACGCAAGGCCGTTGGTGCCAAGCGGCGAAATATTCTCAACCAATTTTTAATTGAAACAATGGTGATTGCTTTGGGCGGCGGATTAATTGGGGTCTTAGTCGGAGTAACATTTTCCGGATTGGTGGCTTTGGTAGCCCAATATCTTGGCTACCGTTGGGATTTTATCGTTACGGTCGGTTCAATGATTTTAGCCAGTAGTGTGTCGGCTTTCATCGGTTTGATTTTTGGTTTGTATCCAGCTTATCGGGCGTCCAAATTAAATCCCATTGAAGCATTACGATATGAATAAAAAAGACAAGCTAAAATGTGCCACCAGGAAATTTGGCATTTTTAATATTTATTTTTGTCGCTTGGTAATTCCTTTTCAGATTGCGCTGCGCGCTTTAACCAAACATAAAGCTCGAACTTTTTTGACGATTTTGGGTATCGTGATTGGGATCATGTCGGTGATTACGGTGATGTCGGCCGGTCAAGGCTTGGAAGCTTTTATGGTCGATCAGATTAAAGTCTTTGGGACTGACACTATTCAGGTAGAAATAAAGATTCCCAACACCAGCCATGTCTCTTCCGACAATATCAGCGGCATGGTTCAGGGGATTCAGGTGACAACTATGACAATAGACGACGCTGAAGCAATCAAAAAAATTCCAAATGTCAAAGCGAATTACGCCAATATTTTGGGACAGGAGGTGGTTTCTTACGCCGGTACTACCCGCCAGACTATCATTTGGGGTGTCGGGGCGGGGTTTGAAGAAGTTGATCCGTCGGAAGTTTTGGTCGGAAGGTTTTTTACCGACGAAGAAGATCGAAGCCTGTCGCAGGTGGCGGTAATCGGCCAAACAGTGGCGGAAAAACTTTTTGGCGATCAAGATCCGATCGGCAAATCAATGAAAATCGGCAAATTAAAATTTCGGGTTATTGGTTTAATGGCTCCTCGCGGTTCCATTACTTTTTTTGATATGGATAATCTGATTTATCTGCCGGTGCGAACATTACAGCGCAAACTGATGGGTATTAATCATATTCAGGCGATAACGGTTTCGGTCCATAATAAGGACATTGCCGATGAGACGGCCTCGGCCATCACCGCGTTGCTGCGCGACCGCCATGATTTGCCTCAAGACAATCCGGATAAAGATGATTTTTCGGTAATGACCATTGCCGAAGCAATTGAGCTTTACGATGCCATTTTTGGCGCGATCAATCTGTTGCTGGTGGCGATTGCCGGGATATCTTTGGTGGTCGGTGGAGTCGGCATTATGAATATTATGTATGTTTCGGTAGCCGAACGAACCTACGAAATCGGTTTGCGCAAAGCCGTGGGAGCGACTAGTAGCAACATTCTATGGCAGTTTTTGTGGGAGGCGATGGTTATCACCTTTTTTGGCGCAATTATCGGTTTTCTGCTGGGAGCAGGATTATCATTTTTAATTGCGGTCGTTGCGACTTCTCAGGGATTGGGTTGGAAATTCGTAATATCGCCCGGATCGGTAGTCTTGGCGATCAGCGTTTCGCTGGTAATCGGTTTGGTCTTTGGAGTATTTCCGGCCAAAACCGCCTCGGGTCTTGACCCGGTTGAATCGTTGAGGGATAAGAGTTAAATTTGATATTGACCTTGACTTTTTGGGAAAAGTCATCTATATTATAAAAGCTAATTAACCATACATACCGCGAGTTTACTAGTTTAAGTTCCTCCCCGTTACTAAAGTTTCGGGGCCTTGGCTAGGGGCGGTAGAAGTTTCTCGTCGGATTAAAAACCAGGCGAGATAATTAAAAGGAAAAAATATGCCCAAGATCCCGGATCTGATGACGATGTTGAAGTCAGGTGTGCATTTCGGTCACCAACTTTCCCGCCGTCATCCCAAAATGAAACCTTACATCTTTACTACGAAGAGCGGGTTTCACATCATTAATTTAGAAATGACTCAAGAGAAGCTCCAAGAAGCTTTGGATTTTGTCAAAAAGATAGTGGCCAATGGCGGCACTATTTTATTTTTGGCTACCAAGAAGCAGGCTCAATCGGCCATTATTGAAAACGCCAAGGCTTGTAATATGCCCTATATCACCGAGCGGTGGTTGGGAGGGACTTTCACCAATTTTCACGAAATTTCAAGGGTGGTTAAAAAATATACTGAATGGAAAAAACAGCAAGCCAGCGGCCAACTGGATAAATATACCAAAAAAGAAAAGTTGGATATTGAACGGGAGATTGAGAAGCTGGATAAGATTGTCGGCGGAATCGAAAATATGACCAAAATTCCTGATGCCATATTTGTTATTGACATTAAAAAAGAAAAGACCGCGGTCGCGGAAGCCAACAAGAGGAATATCCCGGTGGTGGCGATCTGTGATACCAATGTCAATCCGGATAAGGTTACTTATTGTATTCCCGGAAACGATGATGCTGTTAAGTCGATTCAGTTAATCACTGGGTTGGTGGCTCAAGCTGTGACCGAAGGTCTGGCCGAAAGATCAAAAAATCAAGTGGCACCCAAGCCAGCCGTTGCTAAAAAATAAATATTAAAAGAGATGTCAATTGATACTAAACTGATTACCAAATTAAGAGGGTTGACCGGCGCCGGTATTAGTGATTGCAAACAGGTTCTGGAAGAAGCTCTGGGTGACATGGACAAGGCAGTTGAACTGCTGCGTAAAAAGGGTGCAGTTAAAGCCGCTAAGAAATCGGAGCGGGAAACCAAAGAGGGAGTAATTGCCATGACTCAGGACGGCAACAGGGTGGCGATCGCGGCCCTAGCTTGCGAAACTGACTTTGTTGCCCGCAATCAGGATTTTATCCAAGCAGTCTCTGATTTTGCCAAACAGCTTTTGGCTTTGGGTCAGGATGATTTTAAAGTTTGGGTTCAGGCCAAAATCAAGGATGAATTAATTGTTAAGATTGGTGAGAATATCCAACTGGTTGAAAGCGAGATTATTGAAGGCGAAGTTTTGGGAGCTTATTTGCATTCAAATAAAAAAGTGGCCTCGGTAGTGGTGTTGTCCGGCGGTAGCCAAGAATTAGCCATTGATTTGGCGATGCAGGTAGCAGCAATGTCTCCTAAATATGTCAAACCCGAAGATATTAGTAGCGAAGAAATTGAAAAAGAAAAAGAAATTTATCGCGAGCAACTCAAATCGGAAGGCAAACCTGAAGCAATGTGGGAAAAGATTATGCCTGGAAAATTGAATAAGTACTATCAGGAAGTCTGTTTGCTTAATCAACCTTTTATCAAAGAAGACAAGCTCAGTGTTCAGGATTATATAAAAAAGCAGGGCGAAGGCATTGCCATTGTTAAGTTTTCTCGATATCAAATTTAATTAGTAAAATAAGATGGCTAAAATTGCTCAAGTTAAGGTTGCCGAGTGGCATCATTTGTTTGATTGTTTAAGCGATGACCAGGCTTTGAATTTGGGCGACCAGGTGGTGATTGAAACCGAGTGGGGCCAAGAAATCGGTAAGGTCGTGGTCCTGCGCGAAATTCCTCAGCCCGCAGTTGATAAAAATAGCGATGTGATTATCAAATTGGTTCGCAAGGTTACCACAGAAGATCTGGAATCATTAGCCGATTGCCAGCGGTTGGAAGCTGAAGCCTTGAGATATTGCCGTCAAGCCGTTGAGAAGTTGGGGCTGGCAATGAAGATTATTGATGCCCATTATTCGTTTGACGGTTTGCGGATTGTTTTTCCGTTTATTGCCGACGGTCGGGTTGATTTTCGTCAGCTGGTAAAAGATTTGACCCATCATCTCCAAAAATCAATCCGAATGCAACAAATCGGTATTAGAGATGAAGCCAAGATTACCGGTGATGTCGGTTCGTGCGGTCGGCGGCTTTGTTGCGCTACCCATCTTCACCAGTTAAACAGTATTACTTCAGAGATGGCTGACAATCAGCAAGTGGCTCATCGGGGAGCGGAACGATTGTCCGGGCTTTGCGGCCGGTTGCGTTGTTGTTTGGCCTTTGAAGAAGATCTCTACCGCGAAGCGGCCAAAGATTTGCCGGCCATTGGTTCCAAAATAAAAACTCCCAAGGGCATGGGCAAAGTGATTGGCTGGCATACTTTGAGGCGCAGTGTTGATGTTTTGTTGGACGGCGGTGAAAAAAATATCATCGAAATACCAATTAAAGAATAAATTTTATGAAGCAAGTAATTTTAATTTTAGTACTGGGGTTGATGTTAGCCGGTTGCGGCAAGCCGGCTGCCCAAACACTGGAGGTTCCAGTATCGGGTGTACCCGAAACCGGATTGGTGTTGGATGTTTCCAGCCAGACCGGTCAAACCGCCACCGTTACTCCCGGCGATGTACTGTATCTTAAATTGATTTCTTCCGTTGACAGTCCAAAACAATGGATGGCCACCAGTCCGACCTCCGGTGACTATTTGATTTTGAAAGACCATAAAACCGCCGGCCTGGCCGAAGAATCAGCCAAGGAAATTATCAATGAATGGTGGTTTAAAGTCGCCAAGGTTGGTAATTTTAATTTAGGTTTTATTTACGGAGAATTCGGTAAAACCCCCGACCAAGTTTTTGATTTAACAGTCGTTAGTCAATAAATATATGAAGGCAAAAATTCATTGGTTATTACTTATTACGGCGGTTGCTGGTGGGTTAATACTGGCAGGCTGTGGCAATCAGCTAACTATCAAACGAGACAATCAAACCGGTGATGTGGTAGTTAAAACCGAAACTCAGCCGGGGCAAGTGGCCGTAATTGACAGCAATATTATCATCGCCAAACCTTTGAGTGGGGATCAAATCACCAGTCCGATTGAAGTCAGCGGCCGGGCCAAGGTTTCTGAAGGCAAAGTTGTTATTCGCCTCCGTGACGCTTTTGAAAATGTAATGGCTACCACTACTGCTTTGACCGGCGAGAGTGCAGAGAACTGGGGGTTTTATAAAGTCAATTTTGATTTTCCGGTTTCCAGAACGCCATACGGCTGGTTGGAGGTTTTCAGCATTGGACCTCAAGACAACAGTGAAAGAAATTTAATCAGCCTGCCGATATTTTTTGCCGGCTATCAAAATCCGACGGTCAAAGTATTTTTCAGCAACATTAAGGAAGATCCTAATCTGTTGGATTGCAGCAAGGTTTATCCGGTCAGTCGGGAGATTAATTTTGATGTTCAACCACTGGCTGGTGCCATTGCGGAATTGTTACGCGGTCTGACCGATCAAGATGTTAATAGCGGTTTTGTAACCAATATTCCGGAAGAGGGAGTTAAAGTTCAGAGTGTCAGCGCTCAAGAGGGTATAATAACAATTGATTTTAACCAGGCTCTGCAAGAGGGGGTCGGCGGTTCTTGCCGTGTTACGGCCATCAGATCACAAATTACCGAAACCTTAAAGCAGTTTGAAGGTGTCAAAGATGTAATCATTTCCATTGACGGTAAGGCACAAGATATTTTACAGCCTTAGCTAGACTGATCAAAATTTTGCAGCCGCCCATTTGGGCGGCTGTTTTCTTTATGATATAATAAAGTTAGTTTTAGAATTAAATTACTTAAATTATGGCAACTAAAATTGCGATTAACGGTTTTGGCCGGATCGGCCGAGCGGCCTTTAAAGCGGCATTGAACAATAAGAATCTGGAAGTCGTTGCAATTAATGATTTGATGGACAATAAGACTTTGGCCCATCTTTTGCAGTACGATACGGTTTATGGTCAATATTCCAAGCCAGTGACGGCCACCAAAGACGGTCTTAAAGTTGCCGGTAAATTATACCCGGTATTTGCGGAAAAAGATCCTACTAAACTGCCTTGGAAAGAATTGAATGTAGCAGTAGTGTTGGAGTGTACCGGGGTATTTAGGGATCAACAGTCGGCGGGCAGCCATTTGACGGCTGGCGCCAAACGGGTTATTATTTCGGCCCCGGACAAGGATGGTAGTACTCAAAATATCGTTTTAGGAACGAAGGTTTCAGCCAATTGTTTAAAATCAAAAAAATGTAATCAGGTAATTTCAATGGCTTCCTGCACTACTAATTGTATTTCACCGGTAATGCAGGTGTTGGCGGCGCGATTCGGAATTGCCAAGGCAATGATGACCACTATTCATTCTTATACGGCCGATCAGAATTTGGTTGACGGTCCGCATAAGGATTGGCGCCGGGCGCGAGCCGCGGCTCAAAATATTGTTCCAACCACTACCGGCGCCGCGGTAGCCACGACCAAAGTAGTTGGCAGTTTGGATAACTTGTTTGACGGGATTGCCGTCAGAGTGCCGACTGTTTGTGCTTCGGTATCTGATATTACGGCGCTGGTCAAGCGGCAAAAAGTAACAGCCGAAGAAATAAATGATGAATTTAAGAAGGCGGTCAAAGATCCGTTGTACAAAAATGTTTTAGCCGTTTCGGCTAAACCGTTAGTTTCCTCGGATTTCATCGGCAATCCTCATTCGGCGATTGTTGATTTGGAGTTTACTAAGGTGGTCGGTGGCAATCTGGTTAAAGTTTTGGCTTGGTATGACAATGAGTGGGGTTACAGTTTGCGCCTGACTGAGCTGGCGCAGCAGTTGGGATAAATTTAAGCCAGTTAATTATAAATCATAACCGGAGATCAACTATATGGAATGTGAACAATGCGGTTTGCCGCTAGACGAGCAGACCAGCTGTCTTTGTGAAATGATAATCTGCTATCATTGTTGCAGTTGTGAATCTGGTTGTCGCTGCGGCTGTCACGAGCGATCATAACTTATCAGTTATCGGTGTAAAAACCCAGCCTTTATAAGGCTGGGTTTAGGTTTAGCTTGTCTTTTTTTGGCAGAGTGATAAACTACAGATAACTGGTTTTTGACTTTGACTCAAGTAACAAAGCGAGCGACAAGGTGCCTTTGCGAAGGCAGGGAAGAACGGTCGCGATGTGGCGGTCAGAAGTCAGCCAGCTTGTTAGCCGGCAACAGTGTTTAAGCGCAAGCTTAACCAATCAGAGTCAGCCGGTTGGCATGGCAAAACGAAGCGCAATTAGGAGAACGAACCATGAAAACCTTCGGCGCCGCGGCAAACACCCGCGGCACCCCAACCAACACGGAGGCCGCGATCAATTAGGGCGGCGAGAAGAATATAGGCTAAGTAGACGGCTAGGTCTAACGCTCGCAAGGTGCTGATCCCACCAATGGCCGTTAAGCGTTGCCTGCCCTCCCAGGTGACCAGTTCCTTTTTCATTCCTCAAACGGCGTTAAGCCAGCGCCGCAGTGTTGTCGGCCCGGTGGCTGACAGCAAAGTAGGTAACCACGCAAGGGTATCCCGATTCCGGGTGGGGATACTTAAGACAGTCAGGCCCGGGCTAGCCTGACATTTTTCCCGGCTGAGAGCCTCTTCCCCTCTCAGTTTTTTTTATCCCCAGGAAGAGGGCTTGACACCATAATGGTTTAGTATTAATATATTAATATAGTAATACATTAATACAATGAAGAAAGTCAACCAAGTCAAAAATCAATGGCAAACCAAGGAAACGGCCCAGTTATTTAAGGCCATCGCCAAAATTGGCACTACTCGTCAGGCCGAGCAATTTATTCGTGACCTGTGTACCTTGGACGAAATTTATGAAATGGCCAGACGCTGGCAGGCAGTCAGAATGATTAATCAAGGCAAGTCCTACCGAGAAATCGCCGCCAAGACCGGGTTAAGCACCACCACCGTTACCCGGGTAGCTTACTGGCTAAATTACGGCGAGGGTGGTTATCGGGCCATTTTGAAGAAAACAAAATAATTATGAGGAATCAGATACAAACCACTAATCATCAGCAAATTACCTGGCCAGAGTCGAGGTGATTTGACATTGTTTAATTCAATTTCAGCTTACCCCGCCTCTGGCGGGATTTTTTGTGGATCTTTTCACTAACCAATGGAGGGCACAAAGATGCCAAAGTATCGATTGGATGAAGACTGGCAGGTTGATTTCGGCAAGCTTGGCGGATTGGTGGCGGTAGTCATTCAGGATTGGCGGACCAATCAGGTGCTGCAGCAGGCTTTCATGAATCAGGAAAGCTTTCGGCGCACTCTTGCTACCGGTGAGATCTGGCTGTGGTCGCGCTCCCGCCAGAAACTGTGGCACAAGGGCGAAACTAGCGGCAATGTTATGCTCGTCAAGGAGCTTTGGCTGGATTGCGATGGGGATTGCGTTTTGGCCAAAGTTAAAGTGCTGGGCAATGCCTTGGCCTGCCACGAAGATCGTCGGTCTTGTTTCGCCCGGCGCTTGAAAAAGCAAACCGGCAAGTAACTGAGTGCTAGTCACAGCAATTCAATCAGAGCGAGAAGGCTATTGGCTTGACCGACCGTTATCGAGCGTGTTAACTTTGGTTGAGGCAAAACTTCAACGCGGTGATCCGAAGAGGAGTAAGATATGAAAGCCAAAGGATGCAGATTGATCGTCCCGGACGGTTCCTTAATGGACACCGTTCATCAGTTGTTGGCCGAAGCGGATTGCCCGGTTAGTTATCCCAGCAGCCGGGCTTATCGCGGAATCATTGCCAATCACCGGCTTTTCCCGCCGCCTTTTCATCTGGTTCACCGGATGCGGCCGTGGGATTCACCGTTGGTGGTAGCCGCGCAACGAGCGGAATTGGCGTTTACCGGCCAAGATTTGATTATCGAAGCCGGTTGCCAGGATCAGGTGGTGGTCCTGGACAAGTATCCGCTTTCGCGGGGTGGCGTTGGTTTTACCAAGTTGGTGTTGGCAGTGACAAGCGATTCTTTGATCAAATCGGTGACAGATCTTGGTCCACAACACCAGGTGGCTACCGAATACCCCAACTACGCGCGGCAGTGGCTGGCGGCCAAGGGTGTTAATCCTCGGATTGTCTGCTGCCACGGTTCGTTGGAAGCTTTTGCCGACTTCGCCGACGCGATTTTTGAGAATACCGAAACCGGGACTTCGTTGAAAGTCGGCGGGTGGCGGATCATTGAAGATCTACCCAAGTCGCAGACTTGCTTGATTACTTATTCGCAAGCCTTGGAAGATGAAGTTCAGAATGCCATCATCCAGGAATTTCGGATATTGCTGAATGCGGTCATGGCGGCGCGTGGCCGAGTGATGATCAAGTGCAATGTCAGACCCGAGAACTGCACCAGCATCGCGGCGCTGTTGCCTTCGGCCGGCAGGCCAACAATGTCACCGTTGTTCGGTAATGACGGCTTTGCCTTGGAGGCAGTTGTGATGCAGTCGGATGTCGAAAGCCTGCTGCCGGCGCTGAAAAAAGCCGGTGCGACGGCGATTGTAGTCCATAATATCGACAAATTCTTGCCCTAAGCGGCCCAATTGGCCGAGTGGGCAGAAACGACTGTTGGACGAAGCGGAAACCTACTTTACGGGTTTCCGTCTTTTTTTATTCATGCTATAAAAAGATCATGAATTTAAATGACAATTACCGTCAAAGTAACCGCATTACTTCAGTTAAAGTTGAGGTTGGCGACTTGGCAATCAAATTAACGAATGATTTGCTGGCTTGTGTTGAGACTAATCAGCGCCAAAATTTGGGAGAACAATTATTGGATGAGCTTTGTGACAGCGCCAAAATCGATATTGTCAAACTGAAAATATCAGACACCAGGCAATATCATAAACGGCGCGGCCGCCGGATTGTTTTCAAGCAATATGGCTATTATCGCGATAAATACATTTATATTCAAAACCGGACCCCGGCGCGCGGCCAGCTAGTGGCGCCGAAAACTTTTTTGGACACCCTGTTGCACGAATGGTTGCATCATTATGATACTTACGCCTTGGGACTTAATTCCATTCATACTAAGGGATTTTATGAGCGGTTGAAAGATCTTAGAAATCGTTTGAGGGTTACCTGATATTATTGCTAAAGATATTTTGAAGATTCAATGTTTTGTGGTATAATTCAAAAGAAATGACCACTAAAAAATTGCATCAATTCATTGAATATCTGAGTCAGCAAAATTTGGTTTGGGCGCCTCAGAAACAAAATGGCCAGCTGGTCATTTCTCAAGTCAGCAGTCCTGAAGAGGTCGTTTTAACTAATGAGTTGCCATTGCATTCGTTTAAAAAAATATTGGTGCCGCCGCAGGAGGCGCTTTTTAGTTATCAAAGAGGCAGAATCAAGGCTAAAATCGAGTCTCCTTATCAGGTGATTTTTGGTTTAACCGTGCCGGATTTGAAGGCCGTAATATATTTGGATCAGGTGTTTGCCAAGGATCCTTACTATCAGGCTCGGCGCAAAAAAACTTTAATCGTCGGTCATAGCTTGGTGCCGGAAGCGGATTATCAATTTTTCATTGAGAAGTTCAGTGAAGATATTTTAGAGCATTTGAAGTTTGATATTTTTTTGGCCATTCAGAAAAACCAGAAAAATTTTATCGTTTATACCGGATCAGAAGACGGTCAGCGGATTTTGGATGATTTTGGCTATAAATTATACGAACACATTGAATATGTCGGGCCAATCAAAGAAGAGGGTCCCGACAAACAGATGCTGGAGATTAGAAGAAAGTTTTATGATAATCCGAAAATTTGGCAGGATTTGGCCCAGCGCTGTATTGAGTGCGGAAAGTGCAGTCTGGTTTGCCCGACTTGTTTTTGTCATGACCTTATTGACCAACCGGAGCTGGGTGAGGGTAACGGCACCAGAAATCGGCAATGGACCGCTTGCTTTTACGCTAATTTTTCCGCCGTGGCCGGTCGTGAATTGGGTAGCGGCAAGCCAAAATTTTTAAATAATACGGAGCAACGGATCAGGTTTTGGTATGAACATAAATTTGTCAGGTCGGTTGACGAATTTGGCATTTCTGGCTGTGTCGGCTGCGGGCGCTGTACCAAAGTCTGTCCGGTGGCAATTGACATTAAAAAAACTTTACAAAAAATTTTAAAAGGTGAAATTGAATGATTAATCCGTATTTGCCAAAATTTGTTAAGATTAAGGCAATCCGAACGGAAACTTCCGACACCAAACTTTTTACTTTTGAGTTTGTTGACGCCAAAGATCGTCGTAATTTTTCTTTTGAACACGGTCAATTTATGATGGCTGGTATGCTTGGTGAGGGCGAAGCGGCTTTTGATATTTGTTCTTCCCGGGCGGATTTACAAAAATTTGATTTGGCGATTCGCCAAGTCGGGAGATTGACTGCCAAATTGCATCAGCTGAAAGTTGGAGATCAAATAACAATCCGTGGGCCGTTTGGCAATGGTTTGCCTTTAAATAACTTCAAGAATCGCGATTTATTATTAATTGGCGGCGGCTGTGGTTTTATCACCATGAGATCGTTTGCTTTGGATTACTTAGCGGGAAAATTGGATATTGGTAAATTGAATATATTTTACGGTTGCGCCAATGAAGAACGCTTGCTTTTTAAAAAAGAATATAAAAGCTGGCGCAAAAAGGTTGGCTTGGAAATCGCCTTGGACAAGCCGTCAAAAAATTGGCAAGGTAAAATGGGGACAATTACTTCTTTGTTTAATTCCAGCCAAGATTTTACTGGTGCCGTGGCATTGATGGTTGGACCGCCGGCGATGTATAAATTTGTAATTGAAGAATTGCAGGACAGAGGTATTAAAGACGAGGACATTTATTTGTCATTGGAGCGCCGAATGTATTGTGGTATTGGAGTCTGTCAGCACTGCGCCATTGGCCCGTACTATGTTTGTAAAGACGGCCCGGTTTTTTCTTGGGCGCAGCTGCGGGGAATTCCTAACGCCATTTAGCCTATGGTGGTTTCAACAAAACAGCCAAAAAAAGTAAAAGTCAACGATAAAATGCAACAGGGATATGTTTATGAATTAACCGTCAGTGAAGGTAAAAATTTTCATCCGGAATTTAAGCCGGAATTAACGCCTAAACAGATGCTGGAATTGGGAGTATTTGGCGGTAAATATTTGAATGATTGCCAAAAAGAATTTCCCAAATCCTGGTTTAAGCGGGCGAAACTGGCCAAACGCCATAAAAATCTTTCCTTGAATTATTTTAAAGTTGATGCGTCATTGCCGTTGAAGGAGTGGCAGCGTAAAGGCTGGATTTATAAAGACGATCCCCGCGGGTGGTTTCAATGGTATTGCCGTTATTATCTGGGCAGAAGATTGGATCAAGAAGATTGGCGGCAAATTAAGCGCTGGAAAGCAATTAGGCGCCATATCGGGGCGATTAAGAATAATTGTTTTCAAGGCGATTTAAACTGTCGGGCGCGCCAACGCCAGGCATTATTGCACTGGGCGTATGACAGCCGAAGGATATAAATAATCAGTTATAATAATGAAACCTAAAATATTTATCATTTTCATTATGCCGGTTCTGACTTTGATTTTGGTTGGTTGCAGTTTTAAAGAAGAATACGCCATGCAATATACAATTGTTGACCAGGCTGGTATTGAAACTAAAGTAACAGCGACTGATGATGGCGTTAAATTGGAGATTCCTTTTGCTGATTTTACTTGCGATATTAAAAGCGTTAAGGCAACGCTTGAAAGAAATGAAAGTATTTTTTCGGTTTTTATCCAGGGTAATGAAACCCCAGCGCGCTGTAGCCAAAAATTTAGCGCCGATATTAATGGGGTTTCGCCCGGAAGTTATCAACTTAAAGTTTATTATCAGCGAGGGGAAGAAAAGCAAGTAGTTTTAGTTGAAGATTTTCAGGTAACCCAATAATTAAAATGTGCCTAACAGTACCGCTAGAGGTCACTAAAATCAAAAAACAGACAGCGGAATTGGCTGACGGGCGAGTGGTTAATATCAGTTTGGTCAAAGATGTTGAGGTTGGTGATTGGATTTTGGTTAATGCTAATTTGGCACTAGCCAAAATCACCGTGGAGGAAGCCAGGGAAATTATTGAGTTGTTAGCAATTAATAAAAAGTAAAATATGGAAACTAAAACAAAATTATTTAATTTTGAGCGACAGCGGATTGGAATAATATTGGTATTGCTAACCGCCTTAATTTCCGGTGTGGCTAATTTTTTCAATAAATTTGCCATGCAAATTCTAGCCAAAGATGCTTTTCAATATACTGCTTTGAAAAATATAGTAGTGGCCTTGGGTTTGAGTTTAATTTTATTGTCACCATTGGTGTTGGGGAAATTAAAAAAAATTCAAAAAACTGACTGGCTTAAATTAATCATCATTGGCTTAATTGGCGGCGGTATTCCGTTTTTGTTGTTTTTTAAAGGTTTGAGCTTAACCAGCGCGGTCAGCGCCAGTTTTATACACAAAACTTTATTTGCGTGGGTTGCTATTTTAGCCTGGCCAGTCTTGAAAGAAAAAATAGGTAAATGGCAATTTCTGGCTTTGGGGCTGCTGCTGATTGGCAATTTTGTTTTTTTGGATTTTCGAAATTTGCGCTGGGGAGTCGCTGAAACCATGATTTTAATTGCCACCATTATGTGGGCGATGGAAACAATCGTTGTTAAGGCTACTTTAGCAAAAGTCGAACCAATAGTGGCGGCCTGGGCGAGGATGTTTTTTGGCTCAATATTTTTGTTTGGCTGGTTAATAATGACTAATAATGTCACTGGTTTGGGACAATTAGATTTAGACCAATTAAGCTGGCTAGTGGGCGTAGGCGTGTTGCTGTTGGGCTATGTAATTACTTGGTATAGCGGATTGAAACGATTATCCGCCCTAACAACCGCCAGTATTTTGGTTTTAGCTTCACCAATTACGACATTATTAAATTCAATATTTGTCAGTCATAGTTTCTCGGTTCAGAATTTTTGGAGCAGTTTGATTATTGCCTTCGGTGTTTCGGGCTTCATCGCCTTGGGATTTAAACAAAACAGTAAATCCAGTTATCAAATATTAGAAAACAGTAAATCGTGATGTTGTTAAACGACCAAAAATTGGCCGGGGCTTTACTGGCGGCGCGCTATGCCTTTATGCCTAACCGTTTGAAATATTGCGGACCGGATAATAATGCGGAATTGTTTGGTTATCTTGCCAATCAAACCGCTGATTTGGGTTTAAAGGAGATGCTCCAGGAATTTCAAACAATGTTTCCTTATTTAAAGTTGATTGCCGAAGCAAACCATATTGCCGATCCGTTCAACTATCGGGTGGTTGAAGCTTATTGGATTGGTAATGAACTATTGGAGAAAGTCAGGATACAAAATTTTTATCGTTATCTGGTTGATGGCCAGCAATTGAAGAAAAAGTTTAAATTAAGTTCTTTGGAAAAACTTTTTGGCAAGATTCCTTTGGGCGCCAAGCCGCACCACAGTTTTCATGTTTTAAATGTTCCGAAGCGAACCGGGTATTATCCGGTTGAACATACTTTAAAAACCATCAACGCTTGTATTATCACGCCGGCGAAAATCAAGCGCTTGAATCTTGAATCATGTTCGGCTGAAGGTCGGGTTAAAAAAATCAAAGAGCAACGAAATATTTTAAAAAAGATTATGGTTGAAGCCAGGCCATTGGTGGCTGAGGGTAATTGCCTGGAAATCGGTGAAGCCAGGGAGCAGGAAGTTTTTGTTGAATCTAATAATCAGGCCTTGGTCAAAGGATTTAAAGTTGGTGATGATGTGGCATTGCATTGGAATTGGGTTTGTGATTTATTGACGCCAAGCCAGGCTGAAAATTTGTTGAAGTGGAATAATTATAATTTAAAATTGCTTAATCTGAATTATGCCTAAAAAAATTAAAAAACCAAGGGTGGCAATCGTTGGACTAACTTGTTGCGAGGGCTGTGAATTTGCAATTTTGGATTTGGGTCAGAGGTTTTTGGAACTAGCCAAGTATGTTGAGTTAGTCGAGTTTCGGATGATAAAAGACGATCCGCCAAAACCCGGACCTTATGATATCTGTTTTGTGGAAGGTTCGGCAGTAACCAAAAAGAATGTTGAGATTTTAAAAGAACTGCGGCGGGTGTCCAAAAAGCTGATTGTGCTAGGCAACTGCGCTCATACCGGCGGAATTCATCGGATGAAGAATTGGATTGGACGAGTTCAGGCATTGGGGCAAGTATACGATAAGCCCCGGGGGATTGATAACCCGCCGATTGTACCGATTGCCGAAATTGTCAAAGTGGATTTTACCATCCCGGCTTGTCCGATTAACGCCGAAGAATTTTTAATTATTGTAAAACAATTGTTGGCCGGGCGGGAGCCGTTTATTCCCCAAAATCCGGTTTGTTTCGAATGCCAGATTAACGGTTATGAGTGTTTGCTACAGCAAGGCGAACTTTGTTGCGGGCCAATCACTTTGGGCGGTTGCCAGGCTGTTTGTCTAAAAAGCAAACAGCCATGCTGGGGTTGCCGAGGTTTACTTGAAGAACCGGATGTTGATAAGTTTGTCCGTAATTGTTTTTTGACCGGTCATACTATTGAAGAAATTGAAAAAGTTTTGGAGGTGTTTGGAGTTAAAGATGACTGGATTGATCAGGCCAAACAAGAATGGCAATCGCTTCAAAAATCAAAAGCCTTAATTAAGATAACCGGGAAAGAAAAATAATTAAAATTATGGAATGTTCAAAATGTAAAACTAACAATGATGACAAATCAAAGGTTTGTCGAATTTGCGGCGCTGATTTAACGATGGTGCCGGCCGCAATTGATTTCAAGGCGGGAACTGAATCAAGCTCGGCGGCGGAAAAATATCAAGGGTTGGGTGGGTGGCTAATACTGGTAGGGCTAGGTTTAATTAGCGCTCCCTTAATGATTGGCTGGGCGTTGTATCAAGATTTTTTGCCGCTGGTTTTGGAGTCCCAGGTCTGGCAGACTTTAACTTCTCCAGGCAGTCTGATTTACAGTTCATTGTGGAAGCCAACCTTAATGATGGAGGTAACCGTTAACATTATATTTTTTGTTTGGACAATATATCTGCTGGTTTTATTTTTCAGGAAGAGCGCGCATTTTCCTAAATTGTATATAATTTTTTTGGCGGTGAATTTATTATTTTTAATGATCGACGATATTTTACTTTTTCAGATCAGGCGCCAATTACCGATTCTGGGTCAGACTGTTGGTGAACAAAAATTTAGTTCATTGTCAGCGGTTTTGCCAACAGTTATTTGGATACCATATATGCTGAATTCCAAAAGAGTAAAACAAACTTTTGTTAATTAATCATTTATGAAGATTAGAATTGATCATTTGGAAAAAATGGAGGGTCACCTGGATTTTGTCGGTGATATTTTGGCTGGTGATGTCGCCAGCGCCAAAATAAAAACGACGGAAGGAATCAGGCTGATTGAGAGTATTTTGGTTGGTCGCAAGTATTATGACGCGCCAATCATTACGGCCAGAATTTGCGGGATTTGTCCGGTAGTTCATTCGTTGAATATGATTAAGACAGTCGAAAATGCTTTTGGCATTAAACCCAGTCAGCAGACTATTAAATTGCGGAAACTAATGGAGTTCTCACAAGTCATTCACAGCCATGCTTTACATTTGTATTTTTTGTCGATGCCGGATTTTTACGGAGTAAGAGATGATATTGACTTTATTAAACAAAATCCAACCCAAGCCTCGGCGGCTATCAAAATTAGGGAATTTGCTTTGAAGATTTTGGAGGTGGTAGCCGGTCGGGCTATTCATCCAATTGCCTGCGAAGTCGGCGGCTTTAAAATTTTGCCCAGCCAGGAACAACTTAAAGAATTGTTGAGGAATTATAAAGAAACAATGGTCGCCGCGATGGAATTGATGGTGTTTGCGGCCAGATTGCCCTTGCCGCAGTTTGAACGCCGGATGGAATTTGCCAGTTTGTATTCGCCGGATGAATATGCGATTTATGACGGTCGGATAAAATTTTTGGACGGCAAGATTATTAAGTCCAGTAAGTATGCCAAGGTAATAGATGAATATCAGTTGCTGGCGTCAGCAGCGAAGCGAGCAAATTATCAAGGTAAAAGCTATATGGTAGGCGCTTTGGCCAGGCTTAATATTAATCATGACAAGTTGAGCAAGGAAGCCGCCGCCGTAGTTAAAGATTTAAAATTGAAATTTCCAATTTATAATACCTTTGCCAATGTTTTGGCCCAAGCGATTGAAGTGGTTCATGCTATGCAAGAAGCCGGTAATTTACTGAGTGATTTGGCCGATAATTTGAAATTTGAAGAAAGCCGGGGCCATAATTTGGCTTTGATTGCCGATGCTAATCCCCAAGGTAGAGTTACGGTTGGCTATTCGGTAATGGAAGCGCCGCGGGGGATATTATATGACATGGTAGAAATAAATGCCGATGGAGTAATCACTAGATCGGATATCATTACGCCGACCGTTCAATATTTAAACAATATCGAGGAGGATTTAAAAGTTTATTTGCCCAATTTAAAACAGTTATCAGACCGCCAGCGGCGGCAAAAAATTAAGACTTTAATCAGAGCTTACGATCCTTGTATTTCGTGTGCTACCCATTAATATGATTGATAATCTATTCTTTTTGATTATTTTAATTCTAGTTTCCGCTTTTTTCTCCGCTTCGGAAATCGCGATTTTTTCTTTGTCGCAAGCTAAAATAAAATCCTTAGAGAAAAAGAAAGTCCGTAACGCCAAGCAACTGGCGGCTTTGCGCGCTAAACCTCAGCGGTTATTAATTAATATTTTGATTGGCAATAATTTGGTTAATATCGGTGCCTCGTCGATGGCGGCCGTGATCGCCTGGCAAATTTTTGGCAATATCGGTCCGGCGATTGCCACTGCTGTTTTAACGATTTTAATTTTGGTTTTTGGTGAAATTGGTCCCAAGACTTTGGCTTCGGCCAATGCCGAAAGGTTTTCTTTGGCAATCGCGCCGATTTTAACTTTGATTGATATTATTTTTCGCCCGGTTTCCATTTGGTTTGAGTTTTTTAACAAACTGGCAATTAAATATCTGGCCGGCGGCCGGGCTCGACCGTCAATGACCGAAGAGGAATTGACTGCTTTGGCCGAAATCGGCGCGGAAGAAGGAGTGGTTGAACCAAAAGAAAAAGAAATGATTAAACGGATTTTGGAATTCAATGATATTAATGCTGAGGATGTAATGAGGGTTAGGAGTGATATTTTTGCCTTGCCTCAGAATTTAACACTGAGACAGGCTTTGTCTGAAATTAATGAAGCTCATTATTCCCGCGTGCCAATTTTTGAGAGAACTATCGACAATATTACGGGGGTGATTTACCTGCCAGACATTCTTCGAGAATTGACCGCCGGTAATGATGATTTGCCAATTTTGAAGATTTCTCGCAAACCTTATTTTATTCCATTACAAAGGAAAATCGATGACATTTTTAAGGATTTTCAGCGCCGCCACAATCATATTGCAATCGTTCTGGACGGCCAGGGCAATACCGCCGGACTGGTGACTTTGGAGGATTTGTTAGAAGAGATTGTCGGGGAAATTATGGATGAGTCTGATGTGGACGAATCATTGATAAAGCGAATTGACAAGAAAGCAATTTTGGTTGATGCTCAAACAGAAATTAGAAATATTAATAATTTTTTCAATATCAATATCCCCGGCCAGCCTCATGACTTTGTGGCCGAAGCTTTTCTGGAAAAATTTGGACGAATTCCCAAACCGGGGGACGAGGCTTTGTTTGAAAATTTTAAAATGGTAATTGAAAAAGCGACTAAGAAAAAAATTGAAAAGATAAGAATAATTAAATTTTAATATGCACGATTTGCACGCGGCTGATCAAATTCTAAAATTGGTTTTAGCTCAAGCCAATGATCACGGATTATTGAGGGTGAAAAGTATTGTTGTTGAACTTGGCAGTATGATTGAACATGGTGAAGAGATAAATCCGGACAATCTAACTTTTAATCTTAAATTGTTGGCCAAAAATACCCCAGCCGAAGCCATGGCAGTAACAATCAACAAAGTTCAAGGGGGTAATTGGAAGCTGGTGGAAATTGAAGGAGACAATAATTGATAATTAAGATGGAAGAAGAGAAAATAGAACAACCAGATCAAACCGCTGATTTGTCTAACCAGTCCGACTATTGGGATGATTATACCAGGCAAATGCGATCTCATAATATTGGGGTGGTTGAAAGAGATGGTGGTTTTTATGTTGATACGCCCGAAGGTGAGGCGGCAGTCAGGCTGCCCGTCAGTCATGAGGCAATGCTGGATCAGGCCGAACGGGTCGGTCAAAGGGAGAGTTTAGTTAAAGCCCGTTTGACTAGCGAACAAGCTCCGCTGGCAGCTTGGGTTCAGGAAGGACGAAAGCAGATGGAACAAAATCAGTCGGCTTTTGCTGAGGCAAAAAACGCCGAGGATATTATGAGGGAATTAACCAGGCAAGGTAATTTATTGGTAGCTGAAAATATTGTCGGTAAACTTAGGGGTTTTCCTGATCAGGCGAAAAGGTTTGTGATCCCGTCGAATGTTATTTCCGAAGTTGCTTCGGCTTTTGAGAAGTTGGGATATTATGTTAAGAGGGTGTCGGGCAAAGGCATTTTTGTCCAAGGCGATTTTGCCGCTTACGCGTTTTTAAACGCTGACAAAGTTGAACAAGGAAATTTAGCAGAAGAAATGATTGATGATGATGGTGACGATGCGGGTGATGGGTCGTCGGGGCGGGACGGAAAGAAAGGAAAACCAACACAAGCGATGAAAGGAAAGTTGGGACCGAAATCATTTGGGCAGGGAGGTAAAGTTGGTGGTTTGGCAAAAGGTACTGGTAAACATGCCAACGGCCCAGTATCTTTAAGGAAACCGGGGGAGGCTGATGTTAATATTGGAAATGAGCCATTGGTAATTACCGAAACGGTGGTACCGATGACGGCGCTGTCTTCGCAGCCAAATATTACTTCCCATACCAAAACGGCAACGAGTCCAGAAGTCGCCGCTTCTCAACCAAGTGTGTCAAGTGGCACTAATTCGGCCGGCGGCGGAATGCCAACTGTCACTCCCGGTCCGGGCGCGGGCTAAAAATATTATTAGTGCAGCAGGATCAATAATATGTTATAATAAAATTTGTTATGAATCTAAAATCAATCAAATCGGTTAAAAATTTGAAAGGCAAAACCGTAATGTTGAGGGTGGCTTACGATGTCCCATTGAAGAAACAAGGCAAGGGCTGGGCGGTGGCCGATGATCGTCGAATTGCCGAAACTTTGCCAACTATTAAATATTTGCTGCAGCAACATTGCAAGATTGTAATTTTATCTTGGCTGAAGCGGCCTGGTGGTGAAGTGGTTGATAAATATCGCCTGGATCCGGTGGCTAAAAATCTTGGGATATTATTAAAGAAACCGGTTAAAAAGTTGGATGACTGCGTTGGTCCGAAGGTTTATCAGGAAATCAAAAATTTGAAAAACGGCGAAATTTTAATGTTGGAGAATGTTAGATTTTATCCCGAAGAAGAAGCGGCCAACAAGATGTTTGGGGCTTTGTTGGTTCATGGCATTGACCTGATTGTTTTTGACGCTTTTGCCCAAGCTCATCGGATTCACTCTTCCACGACGGTGATTACCAAGCTATTGCCAACTTATTCCGGGTTTTTGTTGGAAAAAGAATTGAAAGCTTTGGGTCAAATTAATAAAAGCCCAAAACGGCCGTTGGTAGTAATTTTGGGCGGGGCAAAAATATCAGACAAGATCGATGTTTTGCAGGAGTTGTTGAAAATAGCTGACAAAGTTTTAATCGGCGGCGGGATGGCCAATGTTTTTATGAAGGCTAGCGGGATAGCGGTTGGTTCATCTTTTTTGGAAGATATTTTTGTTGACAAAGCCAAAAGAAAAAAAGTTAATACCATTAAATTGGCCAGAAAACTTTTGAAAAAATACCGGACGAAAATCGTTTTGCCTGTTGATTTCGTGGCGGCTAATAAAATTGACCAAAATGCCTTGGTCGAAGTCGTTGATTTAGAAGAGTGCCAACACATTAATTCCCGTTGGAAATTCTTGGATATTGGACCAAAATCAGTGGCTAACTTTATGGTAGAAATCAAAGCGGCCAAAACGATTTTTTGGAACGGCCCCATGGGTGTGTTTGAAATAGAAAAATTTGCATTTGGCACCAAAAAAATCGCCCAGGCTGTCGGTCGTAGCAAGGCCATTAGTGTGGTTGGCGGGGGGGATACAGAAGCGGTGATTGGTAAATACAAATTAGAAAAAAAAATCAGTCATGTTTCGACTGGCGGCGGAGCTAGTTTGGAATTTTTAAGCGGCCGAACTTTGCCGGCATTAAAAAATGTAATTAAAAAATAACAATAAAATTATGGAAATGCCCATCACTAATGCTAAATCCAATCTCCCAAAACAAATTCTGTTGTTGTTGATAAGTATCCTGGTGGTAATGTTGGTAATAATGTTAGCAGTGATTATCAGAAATCAATGGCGAGCATTCGACTATATTGGTCGCAGCGATGAAAGGATATACACCATCACCATCCAGGGTGAAGGAAAGGTAACAGCTATTCCCGATATTGCTCAGGTTAGCTTAGGGGTTCAAGCTGAAAAAATAAAAGTTGAGGATGCTCAGCGGGAGAATACCCAAAAAATGAACGACATTATTGCCGCGCTTAAGGGTCTGAATGTTGAACAAAAGGATATTAAAACTACCAATTATAACATCAGTCCAAAATATGATTGGAATAATGGTACTAGGATCTTACGCGGGTACATTGTCAGTCAGAATGTTACGGTAAAAATCAGAGATTTAGATCGAATTGGCGATATTTTAGACAAAGCGGCCGATTTGGGAGCCAATCAAGTTGGGGGGTTGAATTTTACGATTGATGAGCCGGAAGTGTTGCGCCAGGAAGCCAGAGAAAAAGCTTTGGCCAGCGCCAAGGCCAAGGCTGAGAGCCTGGCCAAAGTTGCCGAAGTAAAATTGGGCAAATTAGTTTCCTTTAATGAAAGTGGCGATAATTATGATTATCCTTACTACTTGGAATCACAGGCCATGATGATGGATTCATTGAAAGTTGCCGAGGAGACTACGACAATTGAGCCCGGCAGTCAGGATATTACGGTTAATGTAACAGTCACTTACGAAGTATTATAAAATATAATTTATGTCAAAATATAAAATTAAATCAGTTTCGGCTTTAGAGATTTTAGATTCCCGCGGTAATCCGACGGTTAGGGTCAAGATTACTCTTAATAATAGTATTGGCGCCAGCACATCGGTGCCATCCGGCGCATCAACAGGCATTCACGAAGCCTTGGAATTACGCGACGGCGACAAGGCTCGCTATGGGGGCAAGGGCGTAATCAAAGCAGTTGATAACATTAACAAAAAAATCGCGCCAAGGTTAATCGGCCAAGATCCGACCAGTCAACGGCAATTAGATGAGCTGATGATTAAGTTAGACGGTACTAAAAATAAATCGAAATTGGGAGCTAATGCCATCTTAGGAGCATCTTTGGCTTTAGCCCATGTTTCATCAGCAGCTTTGGGCAAGCCATTGTATCAATATTTGCGTCAGACTTTTCGTTTGCCCTACCGGACTTGGCAGCTGCCGATTCCGACTATGAATATTTTGAATGGCGGCGCTCATGCCGACTGGTCGCTTGATATTCAGGAATTTATGATTGTGCCGCGGCAAAAAACTATGGCCCAGCGGATTCGCTGCGGCGCCGAGACATTTCATGAGTTGGCAAAGATTATTAAGTCAATGGGATATGAAACCCTTAAAGGTGATGAAGGAGGATACGCCCCAAAGCTCAAAGGCAACGAGCAGGCTTTTACGGTTATTATAAAAGCCATTGAAGCCGCCGGTTATCGGGCTGGTCGGGATGTGAGTTTGGCGATTGATGCCGCCGCTTCGGAATTTTATAATTCCCAAACAAAACTTTATGAGCTTAGGGCGGATCAAAAGAAAGTGATGGCACAGCAGCTGATTGATTTGGAAGAAAAGTGGCTGGCAAAGTATCCGATTATCTCAATTGAAGACGGTTTGGATCAGGATGATTGGGAAAATTGGGAAACACTGACCAAACGGATTGGCAAAAAAGTCAGCTTGGTGGGAGATGATTTGTTTGTTACTAATGTCGAGAGGTTAAAGGAAGGAATCGATCGGAAAGTTGGTAACGCGATTTTAATCAAGCTTAATCAGATTGGTACTCTTTCGGAGACAATTGATGCCATTGAATTGGCTCATCGGCATGGTTATAAAACCTCAATATCTCACCGTTCCGGGGAAACTGGCGATACCACTATTGCCGATTTGGCCGTGGCTGTCAACTCGGAATTTATTAAAACCGGTTCATTGTCGAGAAGTGAAAGGGTGGAAAAATATAACCGCCTGCTCGAAATTGAACAAGAATTAAAAAAATAAATGCCTAATCATAAAAAAAATAATACCCATAAGCCGTTAGTATTTCTGATCCTTGACGGCTGGGGGATTGCTCCAAAGAGCCCGGCTAACGCCATTGAACTTGCCAAAAAACCAAATTTTGATTATTTGTGGAACAACTATTCCCATACCAAACTTCAAGCATCGGGAAAATATGTCGGTTTACCCGATGATCAGCCTGGCAATTCCGAAGCCGGTCATATGAATATCGGCGCGGGGCGGGTGGTTGAACAGGATTCGGTGACGATTTCCAAGGCCATTAATACCGGAAAATTTTTTAAGAATCCGGCGTTTGAGGCCGCTTGTACTCATCTTCGGAAGAATAAATCGAATTTGCATATTATGGGAATGCTTTCTGATGGTCAAAGCGCTCACAGCGACCCCGATCATTTATTGGCGCTGATTGCCTGGGCGCGAATGAAAAAAATCAGAAATGTTTATTTACATTTGTTTACTGACGGTCGTGATTCGCCGCCACATTCAGCACTGAAATCAGTCGAGGCCTTGATGCGACAGTTGAAAAATAAGGAGCAGGGCAGTCAGCGCAGCGGCGAGTGGATTGCCACAATCATGGGGCGATTTTACGCAATGGATCGGAAAAAGGCTTGGCCCCGGACGGAGCGGGCTTATCAGGCGATGGTTTTGGCCAGGGGCATTGGTGCCAAGAGTCCTCAGGCGGCAATTACCCAGTCTTATAATCGGGGCGAGACGGATGAATTTATTCCGCCCTATGTCATGAAACGGGGAGGCAAACCAATCGCCAAAATCAAAGACGGCGACGCAATTTTATTTTTTAATTTACGGAGCGATCGGGCGCGCCAGTTAGCCAAACCGTTTGTCCAGCAAAATTTTACCGAAGACAATTCCAACAGCTTCAAGCGCCAGAAGGTTTTAAAAAATATTGTCTTTGTGGCCATGACCGATTTCGGTCCTGATCTTGATTCGATTTTAACGGCTTTCCCATCTGATGATATCGTCGGCACTTTACCGATGGCATTAGCCGGCTATAAGCAGCTTTATATTTCCGAAAAAGAAAAATACGCCCATGTAACTTATTTTATTAACGGCGGTTATCCTGATCCGGTGGCCGGTGAGAACAGAATATCAAAACCATCGCCGGAAGTGGCATCTTATGATCAAAAACCGGAAATGAGTGTTTATCAAGTGACTGCTGAAGTTTTGCGAGATTTGGATAAATATGATTTTATCGCCATTAATTTTGCCAATCCTGATATGGTTGGCCATACTGGGAACATTAAAGCGGCGATCAAAGCCGTTGAAGCCTGTGACAAGTGTTTGGGTAAAATAAAAGACAAAGTTCTATCGCGTCGGGGGATATTGGTGATTACGGCTGATCACGGTAATGCCGATAAGATGCTGGACTTGGAAACCGCTGAAATGTATACTGAACATACTACCAATCCGGTGCCTTTTATTATCGTTGAGCCAAAAAAAATTAGTCGGCGCTTGAAAAGAGGAAAATTGGGTGATATCGCGCCGACCATTTTAAAATTAATGAAAGTCAAAAAACCTAAACAAATGACTGGTAAACCTTTGTTTTAATATGGCTAATCAACAGATAAAACCGATAATGCTATTGATTCTCGACGGTTTTGGTGTTGCCCCGCCAAGTAATAGTAACGCGGTTTCTTTAGGTAAGAAACCGGTTTTGGATTATTTTATTGCCAATTATCCGACTTTGACATTGCAGGCATCGGGCGAAGCGGTTGGGTTGTCTTGGGGAGAAATGGGTAATTCGGAGGTCTGTCATCTTAATTTGGGTTCGGGGCAGATAATTTATCAGACTTTGCCGAAAATCAACAAGTCAATTGAAGACGGGACGATCAAAAAAAATGATAAACTATTGAAAGCAATCGACCACGCCAAAAAAAATAAGTCAAAGCTTCATTTGATGGGGTTGGTGTCAAACGGCGGGGTACATTCTCATCATGATCATCTATATGCTTTATTGGAAATGTGCAAGGAACGGGGAGCCGGTGAAGTCTATATTCACGCTTTTTTGGACGGCCGCGACACGGCCAAAGACGGTGCCAAGGAATTTATCAAGTCGCTTCAAGCCAAGTTGACTGAAATGAAGTTTGGTCAAATTGCCAGCTTGAGCGGACGATATTATGCTATGGATCGCGATAATAATTGGGAGCGAGAAGAAAAAGCTTACCGGGCGATTGCTTTGGGGGATTCACCGGCCAAGTTTGATGATCCGGTCAAAGCGATTGAAACCTCATATGGTAATCAGGTGTTTGATGAGGAATTTATTCCGGCGGTGATTACCCGCGGCGGCAAGCCGGTGGCAACAGTCAACGATAATGACGCGATGATATTTTTTAATTTTCGGGCTGATCGAGCCAGACAGTTGGCCGCGGTGTTTGCGGTTCCAGGATTTGATAAATTCGCCAAGCCGGCAGTCAAAAATTTTCAACTAACTACCTTTACTGAATACGAAAAGGATCTGCCGGTTGATGTAGCTTATCCCGATGAAGACATTCAGCTGCCACTGGCAAAACTTTTTTCGAATTTGAAACTAAAACAGCTCCATGCGGCCGAAACGGAAAAATACGCCCATGTTACTTTTTTCTTCAATGGTCGCAAAGAAGACCCGTTTGAAGGTGAGGATCGGATTTTGGTGCCGTCTCCGGCGGTTTCCAGTTATGATCAAAAACCGGAAATGAGCGTTAACGAATTAACGGCTAAGCTCCTTAAAGCAATTAAAACTAATCAGCATCATTTATATATTGTTAATTTTGCCAACCCGGATATGGTCGGACATACTGGCGTAATCCCCGCAGCTGTCAAGGCCGTTCAAGCCGTTGATAAAGCCATCGGCCAGCTTTGGGATGCTATGTCACAAGTCGGAGGAACGCTGATGATTACGGCCGACCACGGCAATTGCGACGAAATGATTAATCTTCAAACGGGAGAAGTTTCCAAAGAACATAGCACTAACCCGGTGCCTTTTATTGTGGTTGGTGAACAATGGAAAGGCAAGAGCTTGGTTTCGGGGTTGGATAGTGCTAACGGTGATTTGAGTGTTTTGACGCCCTCGGGAATTTTGGCTGATATTTCGCCGACCATTCTAAAACTATTAGAGATTGACCAACCCTCGGACATGACCGGCAGTCCGCTGGTTTAATTTTTTTATTTTATCAAGATTGACAAAAACCTCTTTTGGGGTTATTTTTTTAGTGGCGAAAAGACATTGGTTTATAACCATGGAGGGCTATTGCCATGAACTTTGCAATCGGTGTTCACCTGCCTCCCCAAGCGATCGGGATTGATCCTGGTATCCGGACCAGATCCGGATATACGATTGGTCAGGAGGTTATAATCACCTCTGAGGCCTTCACTACCACTTGGAAGTTTGGCCATAATCTGGCCGGACGCAGCGGCCGGGTCGTGGGTTTTACTCGCGGTGGTGGGGTTGTCCTCGAAGTCGGTGGTGACGGTGAAACCATGATTACCCAGCGGGTCGAATTTCGGCCCAATAGTCGGTTCGCCTAGGACCGGATGGGTCATCTTGATTACCCTTGAATTTACAGTGTCGCTATCTTTGCCGACGGCGACACTATTTTTTTAGAAACAATAACTTGCCAAAAAGGCATTTTTTTGTTTAAATTAGATTGTGTTAGAATGTTGTAAACCCAACTAATTGATTATGAAAGAAGAGATTAAATTTAGAATTCTGGAAATTATTCCAGGTTTTTTAGTATGGCTGACTTTGTTGGGGGTAGTGGCCTTGTCTTTCTTCCGGCCGCTGTGGGCCATTTATTTTATTATCGCGTTTGATTTGTATTGGTTGCTGCGAATCGGCTATATGCTGATTTATCTGCTTACTTCGTGGGCGAGATTTCGTTTTGATGCGAATATTGATTGGTTTGCCAAAGTTAAGGAGCTACCAAAAGATTATCAGGAATATTATCATTTGATTTTTTTGCCGACCTATAAAGAGCCCTATCAGGTGGTCAAAAAGCCGTTTGACGCTTTAATCAATTCAAACTACAATCAGCGAAAATTTATCGTGGTTTTGGCCGGTGAAGAGCGCGACCAAGAAAATTTTTTGGCAATCGCGGGTAAGATCAAAGAAGAATTCGCCAGCCACTTTTTGGATTTATTAATTACCGTTCATCCTAAAGACATTCCAGGTGAACTGCCGGGCAAAGGTTCAAATACCAACTATGCGGGCCGGCAGGCCAAAGGGTTGATTGATCAAATGGGGTTGGATTACAGCAAAGTGATTGTTTCCAATTTTGATATTGATACCTGTGTTCATCCGCAATACTTTGCCTATCTGACTTATAAATATTTGACTCATCCCAGGCCGACTCGCGCCAGTTATCAGCCAATCGCGATTTACAATAACAATATCTGGCAATCCAACCCGATTGTTCGGGTAGTGGCCAGCTCAACCACTTTTTGGCTGTTCACCGATTTATCGCGGCCCGAAAGGCTATTTACCTTTTCTTCGCACAGTATGAGTTTTCAGGCGTTGGTTGATGTTGATTTTTGGGACAAGACAATTGTGACGGAAGATTCCAGAATTTTTTTACAATGTCTGGTTCGTTATGATGGTGACTATGAAACGGTGCCAATGTATATTCCGGTTTATATGGATACGGTGGATATCGGCGATTTTCGCCGGAGTTTGGTTAATCAATATAAGCAAATGCGGCGTTGGGCTTGGGGGGTGGAACACTTTCCCTGGATGGTTAAGCAGTTTTGGTTTAAGGACGGTCAGGGCAGAAAAGTGCCATTGGTGCGCAAGCTGAATTATTTATGGAATCAGACGGAAGGAGTATATTCCTGGGCGACAGCCCCATTGGTAATTTTTTTGACCGGTTATTTGCCATTGTGGCTGGCTTCAACCCAAGATCGATCAACCGCGCTTTTTCAGAATGCTCCCCATGTTTTGTCCTCGTTGATGAGGCTATCAATGGGCGGAATGATCGTGATTGCAATCTTGTATACCTTGATGTTACCCACCAAACCTAAAGGCTACGGTTTGAGTCATTATGTTGTGATGCTGTTGCAGTGGGTGATTGTCCCGGTAACTTTAATTATTTTTGGCTCGCTGCCGGCGGCTGACGCTCAAACCAGGTTGATGTTGGGCGGAAAATGGCGGCTGGGTTTTTGGGTAACCGAAAAGAAATAATTTTTATTATGGCTAAAGTCTCAGTCCAAATTATCACCTGGAATTCAATGCGCTATATTTTTGATTGTTTAGAATCATTGATGCGCCAGAATTTTCGGGATTTTTCGGTTATTATTATTGATAACGGTTCAGACGACGGAACAGTTGAATTTATCAGAAATAATTATCCAACAGTTTCGGTCTTACAAAATTTCAAGAATATCGGACTGTCTAAAGCCAATGATCAAGGGATTAAATTGGCCAAAGGAGAATATGTCTTGATAATGAATCCGGATGTCATTTTGGCGGCTAATTTCTTGCAGGATATCGTGAATTTTGCCGATCAACATCCGGAGGGAGGAGTATTCGGCTCCAAAGTTTTAAAGTTAAAAAGTGAGGCGATTGATCAAGGAGATCAAAATGGTCTGCGCGAATCAATCCGATCTAATATTATTGATTCGGCGGGGTTGGAAATTTTTAAAAGTCGGAAGGTCATTAACCGCGGTGAAGGCCAAAAAGATAATGGTCAATATGACCGGACTCAGGAAGTTTTTGGAATTTCCGGTGCTTGCGTGCTTTATCGCCGGAAAGCCCTAGAAGAGATTAAAATTCGGCAGGAATATTTTGATTATGATTTTTTTGCCTACAAAGAGGATATTGATATCTGCTGGCGGATGCATTTGTATGGTTATGGCTGTTGGTATCACCCCCAGGCTGTTTGTTATCATTATCGGCGGCTGTCGGCGCCGGATGATAAAAATATCAGATCAATTGTCAAGTCGCGCAAAGAAGTTTCAAAAATGTTGCGGGCGCTGTCTTTTCGTAACCAACATTTGATGATTGTCAAAAATGACCAGTTCATAAATATTTTAATGGCCTGGCCATGGTTTTTATTTTGGGAATTGAAGATTATATTTTACGCTTTAATTTTTGAACCTTTCCAGTATCGGGAGATAGTAAAGTTTTTTAAACTATTGCCTTCAATGTTGCTGAAGCGCCGGACAATCATGGCTCATAAAGTAACTAAACCTAAAGAAATTAGAAAGTGGTTTATTTAACTATGAAATTATCAATCATTATTTTGAATTATAAGCAGCAAGGTTTGGTCAAGCAATGTCTTAAAGGGATAGTTACGGCTCAGCCGCAATTAGATTATGAGATAATTGTGGTTGATAATAATTCAGAGGATGATACTTTGGCGATGGTTGTTTCATTGTTTGAACCAAAAGATGAAACTAAATCGCAGCTGGCTTTGCCAATTGTCGATAAATTAAAAATTCCACCGATCAAGGCTATCCAATCAGGAATCAACGGCGGTTTTGCCGCCGGCAACAATTTAGGGATTGCTCAGGCGGCTGGTGAATACATTATGATTCTTAATCCCGATATTGCCATTTTGCCCGAATCATTGGAGCGCATGGTTGAATTTATGGATGCCCATAAAGATGTGGGAATGATTGGCCCGCGGTTGATTAATCCGGATGGAACGGTTCAATATTCTTGTCGGCGGTTTCCCAATTTTATAACACCATTGTTGCGCCGAACATTTTTTGGCAAATTGCCAACCGGTAAAAAATCAGTAGAATGGTATTTAATGAAAGACTTTGACCATTTGTCTAATCGCCAAGTCGATTGGTTATTTGGCGCTTGTCTGTTAGTCAGAAAGACTTTGATTAACAGTATTGGCAAATTTGACGAGCGGTTCTTTATGTATTTCGAGGATCTTGACCTTTGCCGTCGGATTTGGCAAGTCGGAAGCAAAGTCGTTTATTTTTCGGAAGTTGAGTTGGTCCATTATCATCAAAGATTATCGGCTGAACGCAGTGGGGTACTTGGGATTTTTACTAAAGGCGGACGCGTTCATTTAATTTCTGGTGTTAAGTATTTTTTGAAATATTTTGGGATAAAATTGCCACCAACTAATGCTGGACAAATTTAGTCAATTCTTCTAAGATAATATCACTCAAATTAGAATGAATTTAAGTAAAATTTACAATAATGATTAAGAAAATCGGAATTGATTTGGGAACCATGAACTCTTTGGTCTATGTGCCAAAGAGGGGAATTGTAATTAATGAACCATCGGTAGTGGCGGTGTCGATAGTTGATAAAAAAATTTTGGCAGTAGGAGTAGAAGCCAAAGAAATGTTGGGTCGAACTCCCGATACGATTATTGCGGTTCGGCCAATGCGCGACGGCGTAATTGCTGACTATAAGATAACCGCGGCAATGCTGCGCTATTTTGTAAATAAATCATTGGGTGGCGTTAGGTTGTTTAGGCCGGAAGTGATGGTGGCCGTGCCGGCCGGTATTACTTCGACTGAACGGCGGGCGGTGATTGACGCGACAATTGCGGCCGGCGCCAAAGCCGCTTATATTATCAAGGAACCAATCGTCGCGGCGATTGGCGCCGGTATTCCCATTGGTTCACCATCAGGACACATGATCATTGATATCGGCGGTGGAACTTCGGAAATGGCGGTTATTTCGCTGGGTGGGATTGTGGCCTCAACCTCGGTGCGAGTAGGCGGCAACCGTTTTGACAGTGCGATTGCTGAATATATCAGACGGAAATATAATTTGGCAATCGGCGAACGAACGGCCGAACGAATTAAGATTGACATTGGTTCGGCCATGTATATGGAAGAGCGTTTAACCAGCGAAGTCAGAGGGCGCGATGTTGTGACTGGCTTGCCGCGAACAATTAGTGTTAGTTCGGACGACATTACTGATGCCATCCAAGTTGAACTGGAAGGAATAATCCAAGCTGTTAAAGATGTTTTACATAAAACCCCACCGGAGCTTTCAGCCGATGTGATTGACAAAGGCATTATTATGTCCGGCGGTTCAAGTTTGTTGCGCAATATTGATCAGTTGATTACTCAGGTTACCGGCGTACCGGCTTATATTGCTGATGAAGCTTTATTCTGCGTCGCCAAAGGCACGGGAATAGCTTTGGAAAATTTGGAGTCTTACAAACGAAGCATTCTGGCAATCAAGTAGTTTTAGCTAAACTGCCCGGCAGGAGGGTAAGCGATGGGTTCAAATGGCAGCATTTCTACCAATGAGCCATTGGCAGAGGCTCAGCAGCGAGACGGCTGTTATGCCGTCGGATTGGCCAGGGGCTTATCAGTGGCTGTTTTGATGCAAATTTGGAATGCCAAATCCGAAGATGAACGGAGGGCAATATTGGCGAGGTATTCCAAAAGATAGCCAGGAGACTGGCTGGCTCGTTTTGGTTTTTCCCCGCGGTTTTGGCTAAGGGGTCTTTTTTTTAAAAAAAATGGCGAGGGGCGGCTTGACGCCGATACTCACCTTATTGTCTCAAATCAGTCCAAATAAACCCGTGCTTGGAGTTTATTGTCGCTCCCGCCTATCTCAGGGGCAAGTTAGCAATGGTCAATCCCATCATTCTGGCAATATCAGACAGATCAAATCCGTTTTCGGGGATTGGCGGTTCCGGCCTGCTGGGCGTGACTGATGATGTCGACGGCAGCGGCTTTGGCAGTTGGGCGTTTAACACAGTCAATTCCTCCTGATTGTTTTTGTTGATTGGTTTGAGTAAATCCACATTAGTTTAACTGAGGTGGATGAATATCATTATCAGTCAAGGTGATTTCTTTGTCAAGAGCGATAATTTTGTTATAATTTATCTATGAAAAAAATGTTAAAAAAATTAAGCTTGGTGCTGGCAGTAACCGTCGTTTTAGCTGGTTTTTGGGCTTGGGCGTTTTCTTTAGATTTCACTCAACCTTCGCCGATTTTTGGGGTAACTTTCAGTAATAAATATGCCAGCAGCCTGGGACTTGATTGGCGCCAGTCTTATTTGGCCATTCTCGACGATCTGGCGGTAAGCCATTTACGGCTGGTTGCCTATTGGGACGAGATTGAAGCTGCTGAAGACCATTTTGTTTTTGAGGATTTAGATTGGCAAATAAATCAAGCTACTGAACGCGGGCGAAAAATAATTTTGGTGGTCGGCCGCCGTTTACCCCGCTGGCCGGAATGCCATGATCCCAACTGGCTGTCAGACCTTTCGGAGTTGGCCATTCAGCAGCAGCAATTAGAATTTGTTCGCGAGACGGTAAATCGCTATAAAGATAATGCGGCAATTACCGCCTGGCAGGTAGAAAATGAGCCGCTTTTTAACTGGTTTGGCGAGTGTCCCAAAGCAAACAAAAATTTTTTGAAGCAGGAAATAGATTTGGTTAAATCTTTGGATACTCGGCCGATTATTATTACCGACAGCGGTGAACTGAATCATTGGCAGGCAGCGGCGGGAATGGCCGATTGGCTTGGTATTACGATGTATCGGATTGTTTGGAATAAATATTTGGGATTTTGGGATTATTTTTTTGTACCCAGCGCTGCTTATCGCTGGAAAGCGGATTTGACCAAATATTGGCATCCTGGATTGGAAAAAATTATGGTCACGGAATTGCAAATGGAACCTTGGACGCTGGATAAAAATATGACTGATTTGACCATTGAGCAGCAGCAAAGGTCATTTGATTTGCAAAGATTTAATAATAACATTGCTTATGTTAAATCCGCCGGGTTTGATGAAGTTTACCTGTGGGGAGCGGAATATTGGTATTGGCTTAAACAACAAAATCATCCGGAAATTTGGGATCAGGCCAAAACATTATGGTGATGATGATTTTTTTAAAAAATTAAGCTTAAATTTTTTCAGTCTCTGTTTGTTTTTAGCGATTGGATGTTTTCTAGCATGGCTAGAGGTGGCATGTATAGTAGATTCTAGCGGCTAATTTCAACTTATTAAAAACCCATTTGACGCACTGCTTTGGGGCGGGGGTGATTGGGTTTATTTTTTTATCATTTTGTGGCATAATTTAAGCTTGTCAAAAATTGAAATTATGCTAAAATATAACCATGTCAAATCAGGGAGCGCAGCATTTTAGGTGGCCAGTAATCGGCCATTCTAATATTGTTGCTTACTTACAAAATAATATTACTAATGACCAGGTCAGTCATGCCTATTTGTTTGTCGGTCCTGACCATACAGGTAAAAAAACAGTAGCTGATTATTTTGTCAATTCACTGATTTGTGCTGTTGGTAACAACGATCAAGCGGCAATCAGGCCGTGTGGCGAATGTCAGCATTGTCGTCAATTTAAAAACGGTATTCATCCTGATATTTTTAATGTTGATCGGGAGATTAACGACAAGACTGGCCGGTTGAAAAAGAATATTAGTATTGAACAAGTCAGGGAGCTTCAGGATCGCTTAAACCTCCATTCTTTTTTGAACTCTTACAAGGTTGGCATAATTAACGCCGCTCAGACTTTGAGTTTGGAAGCGGCTAATTCTTTGTTAAAAACTTTAGAAGAGCCATCACCCCAGACCGTTATGATTATCATTGTTAATCATTTGTCGCAATTGCCGCGAACGCTGGTTTCCCGTTGCCAAGTCATTAATTTTTTGCCGGTTGGCACCAAAGCGATTACGGATTATTTAATCAGTCAAAAGATTGATCGCAAACAAGCTAGAAATTTAGGTTCTTTGGCTTTTGGTCTGCCAGGTTTGGCGATTAATTATTATCATGACTCTCAGCAGTACGAACTGTTACGGGAGCGGTCTAGGGAATTGGTGGCAATTCTCGGTGCGAATTTGACCGCTAGGTTCAAGCTGGTTGGCGATTTGTTGACCGGATTGGAAGTCGATTCAATTCAATTATTGTTGAATAACTGGCTAAAGACATTGCGCGATGTGCTGTTGATTAAGTGTGGTGCTAATCATTTGATCAGTCAACCTTTCCTGGCGGGTGAATTAAGCCAAGTGGCAATTAATTACCAAACCGAAAAGATTATGGCGATGATTAAGGAAATTGAAGAAGCTAAAAAAATGTTGTCGGCCAATGTTAACAATAAATTAACTATTGAAAACCTAGTTTTAAATTTTTAAAAAATATTTTTATGAAAAAAGTTTTATTTGCCGTTTTAATTTCAACCCTGCTGGTTTCCGGTTGTACCATCAAGTTTGGCAATTCCAATGCCACCGGCGTGGCCGGGGTGTTCAAATCTTTTGATAAAGGCGAAAATTGGACAGAAAAAAATCTATTTTTGCACTCCGGCGGTGTCGGTAGTATTGCCGGAGTCAATGTCGTCAATCTGACTTTTGACCCTCAGGATAGCCGGGCGATTTATTTGGCTTCTAGCGATAGCGGTTTATTTTATAGTTATGATGCTACTGACAGCTGGTTGAAAGCTAATCAAATTGCAAACGGCAAAATTGAATCAGTGGCCGTTGATCCAAAAAATAAATGTGTTTTATATGTCAGTTTTGCTACTACGATTTTAAAGAGCAATGATTGCAGTCGCAGCTGGTCAGAAATTTATATTGATACCAGGGCGGATAAGAATATCACGGCTTTGGTGGTTGATCATTATGACAACTTGATAGTCTATGCCGGTAATTCAGCCGGAGATATTTTAAAAAGCGTTGACGGTGGCGGTAACTGGCGGGTGATTCAGAGGTTTAACGATCAAATTACCAAGATTTTGATTGATTCTAACGATAGTCGGATTGTTTATGTTGCCACTAAATCAAAGGGAATTTTTAAAACCATTAGTGCCGGTGCCGATTGGTTTGACATTAATGAAAGTTTAAAACCGTATTCCGGGGCCATGGAGTATAAACATTTGATTTTTGACAAAAGTCAAGCCGATTCATTACTGCTGGTCGCCAAGTATGGTTTGATAAAAACCGCGGACGGTGGTCAGACTTGGGAGCCAATTTCTTTAATTACTCCGCCGGCCACCACCGATATCTATGCCGTTGCGATGAATCCTCAGGATAACCGGGAAATATATTATGCTACCGCCACCACTTTCTACAAGACGGTGGACGGCGGTCAAAATTGGATCACTAAAAGATTGCCCAGTTCGGCCGTACCGACTTTTATGCAGGTTGATCCGCTCAACTCCAATGTCATTTATATGGGACTAGCCAATATTAATAATCGTTAAATAAATTTATGGATTTAATTAGCTACAAGAAAGATTTTGATAAAGCGTTAGAACTGCTAAAAGATGATTTAGCGACTTTGCGGGTTGGTCGGGCTAATCCGATTATGGTCGAGAATATTTTAGTGGAGGCTTACGGTAGCAAGACGCCCTTAAAGCAGCTGGCTTCAATTGCTGTTCCGGAAGCCCGGACTATTTTAATTCAACCTTGGGATAAGGGGGTTAACAAAGATATTGAAAAAGCCATTATCGCAGCCGACATTGGCATTAATCCTGTTAATGAAGGAGCGCAAATTAGATTGAGTATTCCACCTTTAACCGAAGAGAGCCGCAGGGAGCTGACTAAGTCGGTTGGCGAAAAGATGGAAAAGACCAGAATTACCGTAAGGCAGTTGCGAGATAAAATTAAAGATGAAATTAATCAGCAAGAGAAAGCTAAAATGATAACCGAAGACGATAAATACAGCTTACAGAAAAAACTTGATGAAATGGTTAAAGATTATAATGAGAAAATCAAAGGCATCGGTGACAAAAAAGAAGAAGAAATAATGACTATTTAATATGCTATTAACCTTAGTATCATTTTTTGCCATTTTAGGCATTATTGTTTTGGTCCACGAACTGGGTCACTTTTTCGCGGCCCGACGAGGGGGAATAAAAGTTGATGAGTTCGGTCTAGGAATTCCGCCAAGAATTTTTGGATTTTTTAAAAATTCTGAAGGCCGGTGGCAAATGGTTGGAATGAAAGCCAAAGAGGCCAGTTCGACAATTTGGTCTTTGAATTGGATTCCACTTGGCGGGTTCGTAAAGATCAAAGGCGAGGAAGGCCAGAATTCGCAGGATGAGGACAGTTTTGCGCACAAAAGTGTTGGTCGAAGGATTTGGGTGGTTTCCGCCGGCGTGACGATGAATATAATTTTAGCGGTGATTTTACTGACCGTTGGTTTGATCATTGGATCGCCGCAAATCATTGATGAAAATATTCCAACAGTGGCCAGAATTTCCAATCAGGAATTCAGAATTATTGAAGTACTGGCTGATTCTCCGGCCCAGCAAGCCGGTTTGGCGGTGGCCGATACGGTGTTAAGTATTGACGGCCAAACATTTAAGCAAATTTTCGAATTGCAGGATTATGTCAATAGTCGGGCTGACCAGTCGACGGTGCTGGAAATCAAACGCGATGAAGAAACCCTTAATATTGAAGTGACTCCCAGGCTGTTAGCCGAGACCAATGATATCGATCTAGGAATTGGTTTGGTACAAACCGGGTTGGTTTCTTTTCCTTGGTATGTAGCGCCGTTCTACGGGGTGGGGGAAACCGTTAAGATGGCTGGCGCAGTGGCGGTTGGTTTCTATTTGATGCTTGAAAATTTAATCGTGAATCAGCAATTGATTGGCGAAGTTTATGGTCCGGTGGGAATCGCCAGTTTGGTGGGCGACGCTGCCAGATTGGGGATTTTATATTTGATTCAATTGACGGCTGCTTTATCGGTTATTATTGCGGTGATTAATTTTTTGCCTTTTCCAGCACTAGACGGCGGCCGAGTATTTTTCTTGATTATTGAAGGGATTAGAAAAAAACCGGTGAATCAGAAGCTGGAAGCCACAATGCATAATATTGGTTTTGCTTTGTTGATGTTGTTGGTACTGATTGTTACCTATCATGATATCGTCAGAATTTCTGGCGGATTCATGCAATGGGGGCAAAAAATTATCAATTTGTTTTAAGATGAAAATCGGCGTACCATTTGATTTCAGGCAAAATTTTTCGATATTTATGCGTCGGGCCGGGTATGCCGAATTTAACGATCCCAATACCGGTCAGACTAGTTATGTCAGGAGATTGACTCGGGATTTCTATCCCAGGTTCCACGCTTATGTCCAACAGGATCGGGATAATCAGTGGTTTGTTAATCTGCATTTGGATCAGAAAAAACCCAGCTATCAGGGAGCCCACGCTCACAATGCTGATTATGAAGGGACTCGGGTTGAGGCGGAAGCCGCCAGACTCGAAGGTTTGATTAAAAATCAACTTGACAATCAGAATCAAGTCAGCAGCCGTCAATCTAAAAAAAATTTTTGGCAGCAATTATTTCATTAAATTATGAGACAATCAAAATTATTTGGCCGGACAAACAAAGCCGTTAAAGATTACGCTTCCAAGAACGCGGAACTGTTAATCAAGGGTGGCTTTATTCAGCAGACAATGGCTGGTGTCTACAGTTTTTTGCCTTTGGGAAAAAGGGTGCTGGATAAAATCGAAAACATTATCAGGGAAGAAATGGACAAAATCGGCCAAGAACTTTTGTTGCCGTCAATCGTTCCCAATGACTTGTGGGAGACAACCGGCCGATTGGAAAAAGTCAGCGTGCTTTTCAAGGCGGTGCCGGGAAACGCCGCATCTAAAAAAGTTAATGATGCTGAATATGTTTTGAATTCGACTCACGAAGAAGTCATAACGCCGATTGCCAAGTCTTTCAATTTTAGTTACAAGGATTTACCTTTTGCCGTTTATCAGGTTCAGACCAAATTTCGTAACGAGGCCCGGCCTAAATCGGGATTATTGCGCGGCCGGGAATTTCGGATGAAGGATTTGTATAGTTTTCACCGTAATGAAGCCGAACTAAAAGAATACTACGAGCAGGCCAAAGCCGCCTATTTTAAAGTTTTTGAGCGTTTGGGGATTGGTCAGGACACTTATTTGGCCGCTGCGTCGGGCGGTGATTTTACCAAAGATTTTTCTCATGAATTCCAGACCAGGTGCGCCACCGGCGAGGATACCATTTTTTATGACCAATCAATTAAGGTGGCCTACAATCGCGAAGTGGCACCGGCTCAGGCACCCGCATTAAAACAAGATCAGGACTTTAAGGAATGCCAGGATGTTGAAGGCCAGGGAATAATCGGGGTGGCTGAGTTGTCTGGGTTTTTAAACATCCCGGCCGAAAAAACCACTAAAACTTTGATTTATGAAACTGATCGGGGTGAAGTAATCGCCGCGGCGGTTAGGGGAGTGTATGATATTAATGAAGAAAAGTTAGCCAGGATCATCGGTGTTGAAAGTTTAGAACTGGCCAGCGAGGAGACGGTTAAAAAAGTTACCGGCGCCAAAGTCGGGTACGCCGGGCTGCTTAATTTAGATAAACAAGTTCGCCAGTTTGTCGACGAGTCTTTAAGAGATCAAGTCAATTTCGAGATGGGTGCCAATCGGACAAATTATCATACCGTTAATGTCAACTGGGGACGCGATTTGCCCAAACCGGAAAAGTTCTATGATTTTAAAATCGCCCGGGAAGGCGATTTAAATCCGGAAACTGGCCAAGTCTATGAAGTCTTTAAAGCCAGTGAGGTTGGCAATATTTTTCCCTTGAATACCAAATTTTCCAGAGCGTTTAATTATTATTATACCGATGAAGCTGGTCAACAACAGATTGTTTATATGGGTAGCTATGGAATTGGTTCCAGTCGAGTAATGGGAGTATTGGTGGAAAAGTTTTTCGATAATAAGGGGATAATTTGGCCGGAGAGTGTTGCGCCCTATCAAATCCATTTGCTGCAGTTGGGTTTTGATCAATCAGTTGTCAAAGCGGCTGAAAAGGCGTATGATAAATTACTTGCCAATGGGGTGGAAGTTCTATTTGATGACCGGATTGAAGCCAGTGCCGGTGAAAAATTCGCTGATGCTGATTTAATCGGCATCCCTTATCGGTTGGTAATATCGGCAAAAACCAAAAATAAAATAGAAGTCAAAAAAAGAAACGAAGCCAAAACCCAATTGCTGAGTTTGGGGCAGGTCTTGAAACTTTTAACGAAGTAATTTTGACATCTTAGAAAGATAAAGGCCGGTGGGAGGTTAATCCAGATCCGGTCTTTGAACTTGTATTTTGAATCTAGAATATATTAAGCCGTAAAAAAATGTTTAATCGACTATTTAAAAAGTTTTCTCGAGATGTCGGTATTGATCTGGGGACTTCCAATACCCTGATTTATGTTAAAGATCGAGGTATTGTGGTGAACGAATCATCAATCGTGGCGGTCAATAATCGTAACGATCAGATTTTGGCGGTCGGCGAAGAAGCTCAGAAAATGTTGGGCAAAACGCCGCCGCACATTACAATTTCCAAGCCGTTGGTGGACGGAATAATTTCGGATTTTGAGGTGACGGAAAAGATGCTTAAATATTTTATCGACCGATTGTATAAAGAAAGTTTTGGTTTATCGCCCCGGCCGCGAGTGGTTATCGGAGTACCGTTGGATGTGACGGAGGTGGAAAAAAAGGCGGTGGAGGATGTGGTTTTGTCGGCCGGTGCCCGTGATGTTTATTTGGTGGAAAATGTGATTGCTACGGCGATTGGCGCCAGACTGCCCATTCAGGATCCGTCAGGGAGTATGGTCGTTGATTTGGGCGGTGGCATTACGGAGATTGCGGTCATTTCGCTTTCCGGAGTGGTAGCTTGGAAATCGTTGCGGATTGCCGGTAATAAGATGAATCAGGATATTATGGGTTTTGCGCGAAGCGAATTTAATTTGTTGGTTGGGGAACGAGTAGCCGAGGAAATAAAAATTCAAGCCAGCCGTCTAGTTGACAGTCAAGAACCTCTTGAATTAAGAATGCGTGGTCGTGATTTGATGACCGGCCTGCCCAAAGAAGTAATTGTAACAACTTCCCAAATTAAGCAATCAATGCAGCGTTCGGTTTTGGGGATTATTGAAGGTATTAAGAGTACGCTGGAAATAACCCCGCCAGAATTGGTGGCCGATATTTACCAGCGCGGCATGATTTTAGCCGGCGGCGGAGCATTATTGAGCGGTTTGGACAAGATGATTGCCCAGGCCACTCGGATTCCGGTAAAAATAATCGAAGATTCTTTAACCTGTTCGGTTCGGGGCATGGGTTTGATTTTGGAAGACGAGAATTTATTGCGGGAAGTGGCCATCCCTTCGTCCACTCAGGAAGAGAAGACTTCGCGTTAGTTTAGTGTTTTATGCTTAAAATTTTACGATCACTAAAACTTTCTTGGATATTGTTGGCAGTAGTAATTCTGCTGATTTTTTTGAAGGCCGTTGGAATTCTCTCGCCCCTTGAGGCATTAATCACCAGAGTTCTTTCTCCCATTGAGCATTTCGTCTACGCCAGCGGGGTAAAGGTAAACGGGCTTTATTCAAGTTTTACCGGTAAAGATGTTTTGTTGTCCGAGAATAGCAACTTGAAAGATCAGCTGGCCGCGTTGACGGTCCAGAATGCTCAAATCCAGGTTGAGCTGGCGGAATTAAAGGAGGCTTTAATTCAACACGATTTTTTGGATTCACGGGATTTGCGGGCGATTACTGTTAGGGTTGTTGGTAAAAATCCTCAGCCTGATTTTCAGTCAATCATTCTTGATCAGGGAGCGAAAGCTGGGATTAGAGTTGGTCAGCCGGTGATTGTCAAAGATGGAATGTTGGTGGGCAAGATTTTTAAAGTCAATGATTATACCTCGGAAGCCTTGCTGCTCAGTGATCCTAGAATTCGGGTGGCGGCGGAAATTCAGAATAATCTTAAAAGTCGGGGGGTTGTTGTCGGTGAACACGGTTTAAGCTTAAAAATGGAATTGATTCCTCAAAACGAGATAATCGAGATTGATAATCTGGTGATTACTTCCGGGGTTGAGCCGACGATTCCTCGCGGTTTGGTCATCGGTCGGGTCGTCAGAATTGAGAGCCAGTCCAATGCGCTTTTCCATTCAGCTTTTGTGAAGCCGATAACCGACATTGAAAATTTATTGGTCGTGTCGGTGATTGAATAACCAGTTCGATGAATAAAATCATATTAAACATTTTGATAATTATTCTGCTGGGCATTATCCAAGTCAGTTTTTTGACGACTTGGCCTTTTCCAGTCAACAGTTTTAATTTGATTTTGAGTTTGGTGGTTTTTTTGGTGGTGATTGTTAATTATCATCAGGCTTTATGGTTGGCGTTTGGCGCCGGTTTATTTTTGGAAATTTATAGTTCCTCGTTTTTCGGGGTGATTGTAATCAGTTTGCTGATACTGGCAATGGCGGTTAATTTTTTATTTAACAATTTTTTTACCAATCGTTCTTCATATTCCTTGATAATTTTGGGGATTTTGGGCACCTTGATTTACAATTTATTGACGACGGCGATGGATTTTTTGGTTAATCTTTTTCGGGGCGAAGATCTGCTGTGGTATTATAATATTTGGCCCAAGCTTTTTTGGCAGCCGATTTTTAACGCCATAATTTTACTGGTAATTTTTTATGTTTATTATTTATCGACTGATCGCCTGACTACCAGTCTGTTTTTTAGTTCCAATAGCTATGAGAAACGGTCTTAATTCTAATCCTTTTGGCTTGGCCGCCAACCGAAAATTTGACGGTTATTTTTTGAATGACCGGCAAAAAGGCAAATGGTTTGAAGTTGATTTGTTAAACGAGAAGGGTTCGGGTGTAAATAAAAAAGTCAGAGATTCGTTTGTTAGTGACCGAATAATCAATTTTTGGATGATAGTTTTGATCGGGGGGTTGTTAATTTTGGGCGGTCGAACGGCTTATATGCAGGTGATCCAAGGTGACCATTTTCGGGCGGTGGCCGAAGGCAACAGAATCCGAATCAGGGACATTAAAGCCAGCCGGGGCGTGATTTATGATCGCTATCAAAATTTGTTGCTGGAAAATGTTTCCAGCTTTTCGCTGGCGATTGTTCCGGTTGATTTGCCAAATGATGAGATTGAACTGACGACACTACTTGATCGTCTTTCTCAGATTACCGGTAAATCGGTTGAAGAAATCAACGACTTGTTGGCCGGACAATCTGATTATTCATATCAACCGGTGATTTTAGCTGAAAATTTGAACCATGATCAAGCGACAATGGTTGAAATTATTTCCAGTGAATTTCCGGCCGTGATTTTGCGTTCCGCTAGTTTCCGGCATTATTTGACCACTCCCACCCTGCCTAGCTTATCGCACATTTTGGGTTATGTTGGTAAGATTGAGGAAAATAAAAAGGCTGATTATTTACAGCAGGGATATTTAATCGACGATTATGTTGGAAAGTCAGGTTTGGAGCTTTTTTACGAAAAAACTTTAAAAGGAATAAACGGCAAGGAGCAGGTTGAGGTTGATGCTTTCGGCGAGGCAAAAGAAATTTTAGCAAGACAAGAACCGTTGTCCGGTAATAATTTAGTTTTGACCATTGATTCGGAGTTGCAACGAGTGGCCGAAGAGAGTCTTAATAAAGTTTTGACCAGTCAGCATAAAGGCCGTGGTGCAGTAGTGATCATGAATCCCAATTCCGGAGAGATTCTCAGTTTGGTGAGCTTGCCTGGTTTTGACAATAATTTATTCAGTCAAGGGATCAGCCAAGAAAATTTCAGTAATTTGATTAACGATGAAAATAAACCTTTATTTAACCGGGCGATCAGCGGCGAATATCCGTCCGGTTCAACTTTTAAATTAATTGTCGCGGCCGCTGCTTTGCAGGAAGGATTGGTAAATCCCAATACGGGAGTAAACAGTAGTGGCGGAATTTCGGTTGGCAGCTGGTTTTTTCCAGACTGGAAAGCCGGCGGCCATGGTTGGAGTAATTTGTATAAAGCTTTAGCCGAGTCGGTTAATACTTACTTTTACTTGATTGGCGGCGGGTATAATGATTTTAAAGGTTTAGGTATAGACAAAATCAGGGCTTATGCCGAAAAATTAGGTTTAAGCAAACCGTTGAATATTGATTTGCCAAATGAGGCGGCTGGTTTTTTGCCGTCGCCAGAGTGGAAGCAGGAAGCTAAAGGCGAGCGTTGGTATATTGGTGATACTTATAATTTCTCGATTGGTCAGGGCGATATTTTGGTTACCCCTTTGCAGGTTGCCAACTGGACAGCCTTTTTCGCCAATGGCGGAGTGCTGTATAAGCCATATTTGGTCAAAGAGGTTTTGGACTCAAACAACAATGTCATTTCGGAAATTAAGCCAACAATCGTCAGTCAAGGTATTGTCAGTGTGGAAAACATCAAGGCAGTTAATCGCGGTTTGCGTCAGGGTGTGACCGATGGCAGTTCGCGGGGATTGTCGAATTTGCCTATTAAAGTCGCGGCCAAGACGGGAACGGCCCAGTGGTCAAGCAAATATGAACCCCATGCCTGGCTGACGGCTTTTGCCCCTTATGATAATCCGCAAATTGTAGTGACGGTATTGGTTGAGGAGGGCGAAGAGGGTAGTACGGTGGCGTTGCCGGTCGCCAGAGATATTTTGTTGTGGTGGTCGCAACATCGATAGCATTTTATAATCATTAATAATTTATAAAATTTTAATATATGAATCGGAAATCCAAAAATAAGCTATATTTGGTCGCGGCGGCCGTGACCATAATCATCATAATCGTTGGATCGACAATCTACCAGCACCGGGCCGGTGATTTAGATGGTTTGGCCAGTTGTCTTGAAGCCAATGGCGCCAGAATGTATGGGGCATTCTGGTGCAGCGCTTGTAATGCCCAAAAAGAAATGTTTGGCCAGTCAGCCAGACTGTTGCCTTATGTCGAATGTTCAACTGCTGACGGTCAGACTATGACTTTTGCTTGTCAGGGTAAAAATATTTCCGCTTATCCGACTTGGGAATTTGCCGACGGCACCACTCAGGTAGGTGTAATGTCCCTTGGTGATTTAGCGGCCGAAACCGGTTGTCAAGAAGTTTTGTGACGACATGTTGAATTCGCAATTCAAGCTTCGGCCAAAGACATTAAGAAATTCCGTTCCCTTGGCTTCGACAATCAAAAACATCAAACGCCAGCCGATTTATTTTATTTTGGATAATGTCTTGGATACCTATAATGTCGGCTCCATCTTCAGACTGGCTGATGCCGTTAGTGCCAGCCGAGTCTATCTTTGCGGCGAGACCGAGACTCCTCCCAATACCAAAATTAAAAAAGCTTCAATTAATACTTGGCAGTGGACAGATTGGCGTTATAAACCGGATGTTTTGGCGGCAATTGATGAGCTGCGGCAAGAAATAAAAGGCATTAAAATAATATCGGTAGAACAAAACGAACAAAGTCAATTGTACCATCAGGCCAAGTATCCTTTGCCGTTAGCCTTGATCGTCGGTAATGAAACCAGGGGAGTGTCTGAGGTGGCAATTGCAAAATCAGACTTTTTGGTTGAACTGCCAATGTTTGGGGTTAATAGCAGTTTGAATGTGATTGTTTCTTTGGCGGTCGTGGCTTATGAAGTATTGGAAAAAAATAAAATAAAATAATTTTGTTAAAAAAAGAGAGGCGGCAATTTTTGGTTGTCGCCCCAAGGAAAACATTGGGCACTCGGAGTGCCTTTTTTTCAGAAGTAGAGAGTGAAGCCGGCTGAAAATACATCGACTTCAGTCTCATACCGTCCTGGAGACAGGTTGTTGAACGATTGTCCAATTTCCTGTTTGACCCAAGCATGGAGGTATGCTAGGTCAAATGACCAGTTATCCTGATGGTAACCCAGGCCTAGTCCGACGCAGAATCCCTGGCCGTCAGGGATCACCGGATTGGTGGTGTCGTTGGGTACGGCTGGGCCGAGCCAGCCAACCCCCATCCGACTAGTCAAATGCTCGTTGAGTTGGCGCTCTATCCCCAGATGAGCGCTGAAAGATTTGTCCCAGTCCAGGCGCTGACGGATGGTTGGCAGCTTTCCGAAATCGAAGTCGATTCGGTCAGTCTGGCTATAGTCAAACCAGTTGACATCGAAAGCCACCAAATATTCGTTGTTGGGCTGCCAGGCAAATCCCAAACCCAATCGTGCCGGAAAGGTGACATCGGCGTCGAAGCCGTCGCGCCCCAGATTCAGTCCTGCCAACGAGATGTCGGTGTGACCTTTGAGGGCAATTTTCATCCGTGAGGAATAGCTCAGGGCCAATGCCAGGCGTTCATCGGGTTGCCAACGAATACCCAGACGATAACCCCAACCAAATCCGTCGCCTTCAGTCACTAAATCGGTGAGATCCAGTCTGACGCCGCCAATCTGGTGCAGGGGTGTGTGGTAGAGCAATTGGCCATAGCCAAGGTCTAATCCCACCCCGATACTCAGAGTGTCGGTGAGTTCATAGCTGAATCCACCGGTGAGGTTGACTACGGCCAGCAGACTTTGGCGGTAGTTAAGACCCGGGTAGCGGTTGTTCGGGTATTTGACGCCCAAGCCATAGGGAGCGTATATTCCCGCTCCCAGTACCAGCCTGTCGGACAGGCGGGTGGCACCGGCTACTAGCGGCATAGTGAATAGCTGATCTTCCGACTGTTCTTCGAATCCGCCCCAGCTATCCGGCAGACGGTATTCAAAGTCGGGTGAAATGAAGTCGCCCGAAATTTGCAGGAAAGAGCCATCAACCTGGCTTAATCCCGCAATGTTGTGGTACAGTGCCGAGCCGTCGGAAGCTACGGCATTGTGGGCACCAGACATGCCCAGAGCTCTGGGGGTAAGGCTGGCGCCGGGACGGATAACACCACCACCAAACGCCGTCTGACCACAAAGTACTACCACCGCTAAGCAAGCCGCCCACTTAATATTCATCAGGTTCCTCCTTATCATCTTGTGTGCTTAACACGGGTTTCTGTTTTTACGGCTTTTTAAATTACCACATTTAAGTAAAAAAGTCAATATTGTATATTTTATAATTGACTTTTTTGTTGTATTATGATATTAATAAGAGTTGTCCTTTTAATTGGGTATAAGTGAATCCAACCGTGCTAAACACGAAAGGGTTAGGGCTATGAGTATGTCAACGATTTTGGCAGTACCTACGGTCGAGGTGGCAGTTGACCCGGAGATTCCGGATGTCACAATCACAATGGTCGAGCAGTGTCGGCCGATCTCCACCTACACCTACGAGAGGTTGCGTTGGCTCTATGTGCTGACATTTCCTCTCTCGGTTGCCCTAACCTTGTGGGTTATGGGCAAGAAGTTTTTGTGTTTGGCATTGGGTCGTCCAATGCCAAGAATCAACACCATCTTTTTTGATGGTTTGGGGGAGGAGTGCCGCCAGATCAAGATGGGCGAGGCCTCGTGGAAAGCCCTGCATGTCATCTATAACCATGTTTTTAAGTGGGGATGGCGGGTCGACACTTTCGTTGACAATTATTGGATCGGCATGGTCAATGCACAAGCGGTGCGTAACCGCTTCAAGTTGGTCAAGCAGGAGATCCGGCGGGCCATCATGTCGGTCTACGACGGAGCGGAAGTAAGAATTATGTCCCTGGCCTGCGGTTCGGCCCAAGCTATCATTGAAGTGATGGCCGAAATGAAACAGAAAGGGATCGTGGTTCGGGCAATGCTGGTCGACAAGGACCAGGACGCGCTTGACTATGCGATGCAACTTGCCAATGAGCATGGTTTGCAAGATCGTGTCAGCGTCGTTTGCGATACCGTCTCAAATGTCGAGTTCTTGGCAGCTGACTTTCGGCCTCAGATCATTGAGATGCTGGGGCTGCTGGACTACCTGCATCAGCTCAAAGCCATTGATCTGGCTGCCAAGATCTATCGGTCGCTGCCCGACAAAGGCTGGTTTCTCACCTGTAACATTGCCCATAACTTCGAGATGTGGTTCCTGCGGTGGGTAATTAACTGGCCGATGATCTATCGGACGCCTCGGCAGTTGGCGGAAGTGGTGCTCAAAGCCGGCTTTGCCGATTGTCGGCTGATTTACGAGCCCCATCGAGTCCACGGATTGGTAGTCACCCAGAAGGTGTAAACCTTCAAGAACGGTGGCTTGGGCCTGGGAAAAATGCTATACTGAAAGCAGTTTTCCCAGGTTCTATTTTTTATGGCGTTAATATTTCCTTACGCTCTATCGGCCTTAATTAATGCACTAACCAGTTTGATACTCGGGACTTTTGTTGTTGTTAAAAATTTTCGAAATAAAGTTAATCTAACTTTTGGCTTGTTTGCCTTTAGTGTAGCTTTCTGGAGCATCGGCTATTATTTATGGCAGATGTCGGGAACAAGTGAAATAGCCTTATTTTGGTGTAGGGTTTTAATGGCCGGGGCAATATTTATTCCAATTTTTTATTTTCATTTTGTATTGGCATTGATTGGTCTGTTGGAAAAAAAACGCTTGGTCCTGGTTGTTGGCTATGTTATTTTTATTTCTTTTTTCTTTTTGAATTTTACTTCGTTTTTTGTTAATCGAGTTGAGCCAAGATTATATTTTAAATTTTGGCCACTTCCTGGTCCTGCTTATCACGGATTTTTGATTTTATGGTTTTTGTATGTTGCTTATTCAACTTATTTGTTGTATCAGAAGTATAAGAATTCTTCCGGCACTATAAGGCAACAAATAAAGTATGTTTTTTTGGGAATGGTCATTGGTTTTGCTGGCGGCTCAACTAATTATTTGCTGTGGTATGGTATACCAATCCCACCAGTAGCAAATATTTTAGTTTCGGTTTATGTTGGTTCAATTGCTTATGCAATTGCCAAATATCGCCTAATGGATATTAGATTTTTTGCTCGCAAGGCATTCATTTATTTTGGAATGGCACTTTTTACTTATTTAATGTTTTATTTTGTTGCTTGGCTATATCTAGCTTTCGCTGATGGGATATTTACTTCGACATCCTATTTGACAGGGTTAATAATTGCTCCGTTTTTTGTATTTTTCTTTTATTTAGTTAACCATTTTTTAAAGTTGGTGGCTAATAAATATTTTTTTGCCAGTCTTTATAATTATCAAGAAACAATCAATAAATTAACTCGGGAGCTTAATTATTATACTGATTTGAATAAAATTATTGATTCAATTGTCGAGACGATCAAAAATACCATGCAGTTGGATCGCGCCGGTGTTTTGTTGATTAATCAAAATGTTAAACCAGTTCATTATCAAATTGCCAAAGTCATCGGTTTTAATGAGCATAACGGCATTAGCTTGGTTCAGGATAATTTTTTGACCAGATATTTGGAAAGCAGCCAGAAACCACTGGTTAGAGAGGAGCTGGCTTTGTTGGCAAACAATGCCACCAGGCAGAAAGACAAAGAAAGCTTTGAACAGTTGGCCGAACACATGAAGCGCATTGAAGCCTCGCTTTGTTTGCCGCTGACCAGCAATACCAAACTGATTGGTATAATTGTTTTAGGGTCAAAAGCCTCGCGTGATGCCTATACTAATGAAGATTTAGAGCTTTTGAGCACTCTTTCATTGCAGGCGGCTATCGCGATTGATAATGCCAGACTTTATCAGGAGGTACAGAATTTCAACAAGAATTTACAGCAGAAAGTTGATATCCAAACTCAAGAAATAACTAAGAAAAATCAGTATCTTCAGGAATTGCTTAAAATGAAAAACGAATTTTTAAACATCGCTTCCCATCAGCTCAAAACGCCGATTTCCATTACGCGCGGGTACTTGTCAATGATTCTGGACGGTACTATCAAAGAACAAGCCAAACAGCAGGACGCGCTGGAAAAGGCGATGGGCGGAATTAACCGGCTTAATGAAACAGTCAAGAATTTTTTGGATGCCTCCGATTTGGAGGGGAAAGAGATGGAGCTGGAAATCGCCAAAACTGATATTTTGAAATTGATCGAAGATTTAATTGCCGCCAAGAAAATTCTGGCCGAAAATAAAGGTTTAGTTTTGGAATTCATTAAACCTAAAGAAAAGATTCCAAGTTTTAATTTGGACGGCTCAAGGTTAACTGAAGCCATTTCCAATCTGATAGATAATGCGATATTTTATACTAACGAGGGCAAGGTTTGTGTTAGTCTTAATGTTAGCAATAATGAAATAATCATCTCGATTCAGGATACCGGCATTGGTATCTCCCCCTCAGAACAGAAAAATTTATTTAATAAATTTCGCCGCGGCAAGCGGGCAATTTTGGCTAAGCCTGACGGTTCGGGGTTGGGACTGTATATTTGTAAAAAAATTGTTGAGCTACATAAAGGCAAAATAGTCTTAGAGAGTGCCGTTGGGCAAGGAACCAAGTTTATAATTCAACTTCCGACAAATTTGAAAGCGCTAAAATAAATATATGGCTAACCAAAAAAAAGTTTTATTTATTGAAGACGAACCGGGGTTGATTGATATTTATCATTTGACTTTTGATGCTCATGGTTATCAATTTTTTTCGACAGCCGATATTGAAGAGGGTATGATCATCGCCAAAACCCAGCAACCGGACATTATTCTTTTGGATATTATTTTGCCGGAAAAGAGCGGTGATTCGGTTAATATCTCGGCCAAACAAGGGCTGGTATTTTTAAGCCGAGCAAAAAGCGACAAACAAATTAAGGATATTCCGGTTGTGGTTTTTACCAACCTTAACTCTTCGGCTGATCGCCAAAAAGCCAAGGAACTGGGAGCGGTGGACTATCTGGTTAAGGCGGACAACTTGCCTGATGAAGTGTTTAAAAAGGTAGATAAATTCTTGAATCAGTAAGGATTTGGACTTTGTGGATAACATAATTATTGAGACTTGACAGTAGTTTGGTTTCAGCATACAATAAGTTCTAATAATATTAATTCATACAGTTGTGGCTGTATTTTTTATATAAATTTAAGGAGCAATCATGGGAACAAACTATATTACCAAAGAGGGACTTGAAAAGTTAAAAGAAGAACTTGAATATTTAAAAAAGACCAAAATGCCCGAAGTAGTTGAGCGAATTTCCCGCGCCAAGGAGCTTGGTGATTTGTCGGAAAACGCCGAATATCATGACGCCAAAGACGAACAGGGCTTTATCGCTGGGCGGATTGCCGAATTGGAAAATTTGGTTATCAAATCATTAGTGATTGAAGAAAGTGGCAGTAAAGAGGTGGTCAGCATTGGTTCGACAATTAAGGTAAAATGCGATAATCATAGTTTTACTTATACGATCGTCGGATCAAATGAAGCTAATCCGGCTCATGGCCTGATTTCAAACGAATCGCCAATCGGTCGAGCTTTTTTGGGAAGAAAGAAGGGCGACAAAGTCACAGTCAAGGTTCCAAGGGGTGAAATGGAATGCCATATTTTGGAAATTGGCTAGAATCAAAATTAAAAACCAACCAATTACCCCGTGAAAATCGGGGTAATTTTATTTTGACTAAAATCGTTTTTTTTAGTAAAATTATTCTATAAAATTTTATAACTTTTATGACTAATACCCTAAATGACGAGTATCAGACTCGTCTTAATAAACTCAAAAATCTTAGGGAGCGAGGGATAAATCCTTATCCTGAACGGTTTGAAAAACTTCAGTCAATTGCTGAAGTTTTACAGTATAAAATCGGTAGAAAGGTAAAGACGGCCGGTCGAATTGTGACGGTTAGGATAATGGGTAAGATTGCCTTTTGCCATCTTCAGGATTGGTCCGGTCGAATGCAGATTGTTTTAAAGGAAGATGAAGTCGGTAAAGATGGTTTGAAAGAGTTTAGTAAGATTTTTGATCCCGGTGATTTTATCGGTGTCGAGGGGGAAGTATTCAAAACTCAAAAAGGAGAGCTGTCGATTTTAGTGAAAAAATATAAATTATTGAGTAAGACTTTGCGACCTCTGCCGGAGAAATGGCACGGTTTAAAGGATCAGGAATTGAAATATCGTCAACGCTACCTCGATTTAATTTCCAATCATGAAACATTAGAGCGGTTTAAACTGCGAAGCAGGCTGATTAGGTCTTTGCGCGAATTTTATTGGTCAAATGGTTTTATGGAAGTTGAGACGCCAATTTTGACCAATACTGCTTCGGGCGCTTTAGCTAAACCGTTTAAAACCCATTATAATGCCTTGGATATCGATGTTTATTTAAGGATTGCGCCGGAAACTTATTTAAAGGAGTGTGTGGTCGGTGGAATTGAAAAAGTTTTTGAGGTCGGTCGGGCTTTCCGGAATGAAGGGATGGATCCGTCTCACTTACAAGATTTTACCATGGCGGAACACTATGTAGCCTATTGGAATTTTGAAGACAATATGAAATTTACCGAGGAACTTTTTGCCTATTTATTGGATAAACTGTTTGGAACTCTGAAATTGGAGATAAAAGATCGTCAGGGGCAATTGCACCAAGTTGACTTCAAGCCACCATGGCCGCGAGTCAGTTTTGCTCAATTGATTAAAAAGGATTGCGGCATTGATATTGATAAATTTGATTCGGCATTAAGCTTGCGAAAAGAAGTTAAAAATAAAAAAATTATTATCGAAGACATTGACCGCTTGGGTCGGGGCAATTTGATCGACGCTTTGTATAAGGCGGTTTCGCGGGACAAGCTGATTAAACCGACTTTTTTAATTAATCATCCACTTGATCTTTCACCGTTGGCCAGGAGAAACGATGACAACCCGCAGATTGTTGATCGTTTTCAGTTGATTGTTAACGGTTGGGAAATTGTTAACGCTTATTCGGAACTGGTTGACCCAGTTGATCAAGCTCAACGATTTGAAGCTCAAAACGAGGCTAAGGCCAAAGGTGATGCCGAGGCTCACGGCAAAGATGACGAATATGTCAGGGCTTTGGAGCATGGGGCGCCGCCGATTTCAGGCTGGGGCATGGGAATTGACCGCATTGTTACTTTATTAACTAAACAAGATAATTTAAGAGACGTGGTTCTGTTTCCATTACTGCGTCCGGAAAAATAAAAATATGTTAGGAGTCGGTGAAATTATTTCCCGTTTATTATTAGTAACTGTTTTGGCCGGGCTGTTGGGTTTGGAGCGTGAATTCAAGGATAAACCGGCCGGTTTTCGAACCAATGTCATGGTTGGGCTCGGTTCGGCTTTGACAATGATTGTGTCTTTAATGTTTGAAATTGATTCGGCCAGAATTGCCGCGGGAGTAATAACCGGCATTGGTTTTATCGGCGGCGGCTTGATTATTCACGGTAAGAGCGAAGTCCACGGTATTACTACGGCCGCGACAATTTGGGTTGTGTCGGCAATCGGTTTGGCGGTCGGTGCCGGTTATTTTTTGCCGGCCGGCGTAGTTACCGCCATTGCCTTGTTTGTTCTCTACTTTTTCAGTGATGACCGGATGCATAAAATTTTTGGAGTTTAAATTATATGGACCGCGCCGAAGCTTATGAATTACTGAAACAGCACATGAAGGATCCGGCTAATCTTAACCATAGCCGGGAGTCCGAAGTCATTATGCGCGCATTGGCCAGAAAATTCGGCGGCGATCAAGAATATTGGGGCAATCTCGGCCTGCTTCATGATATTGATTGGGAATATGGCGAACAGCAGCATTGTCGGAAGTGCTGGAAAATCTTAGCAGCGGCTGGTTTTGACGATGAATTCATTGAGACGATCGTCTCGCACGGGTACGGTTTTGCCGAGCTGGGTCAGGATTTTGCGGCTAAGCAAAGACAGGGTGATTTACAACATTTGTTGGCTGCCGCCGAGACCATCACTGGTCTAATTTACGCCTCAGCCCTGGTTAGGCCGGATAAGAAATTGGAATCAGTCGAGGCAAGATCAATCAAGAAAAAGATGAAGGACAAATCCTTTGCCGCCAAAGTTGATCGGGAGGTAATTAAAGAATGCGAGCAGGCCGGCATTATGCTGGATGATTTCATTGAATTGAGTTTGAAAGCGGTAAAAGAAATTGCTGCCGAGATCGGAGTTTAATATGACTGTGGCGTCAAAAGTAAAACCACAAAGAGTGATGGTATTTGGCACTTTTGACGGCTTGCATCAAGGTCATTTGAATTTATTCAAACAAGCCAGAAAATATGGCGACTATTTGATTGTGGTGGTGGCGCGTGATATCAATGTTTTAAAGATTAAAGGTCATAGGCCAGAAAAATCCGAGCGGCAAAGATTAAAGGATGTGTCGGATGTTAAATTAGTTTCGTTGGCGGTTTTGGGAAATATTAAGGATCCCTATGCCGTAATTCGGCGCTATCGGCCTTCAGCCATTGGCTTGGGTTATGATCAGGACAGCTTTACTAAAAATTTAAAAGAAAATTTTTTGGCTATTAAAATTTATCGTTTAAAACCTTATCGGGCCAATATTTATAAATCATCAAAATTAAGAAATCAAAGGTATGTTAGACATCAATAAAATTCGTGAAGATCAGGAGGGAATCCGAGCCGCGTTGCTTAAAAGAATGGACCCGGAAAAATTGGACCTGGATTCAATTTTAAAGATTGACGACCAGCGGCGCAAATTATTGCAGGAAGTCGAAATCTTGAAGGCTGAACGCAATAAATATTCCAAAACCAAACCAGACCAGGAAACAATCGTTAAAATGAAGAAAGTCGGAGAGCAGATTAAAGAGTTTGATGAGCAAGTCAAAGCTACTGAAAATAATTTGCGAGAAAAATTGGCGGAATTGCCTAATATTCCGGCTGAAGATGTTTTGCCGGGCGGCAAAGAAAACAATAAAGTAATCAAGGTGGTTGGCCAGAAACCGGAGTTTGATTTTGAACCCAAGGATCATTACGAATTGGCCACCAGTCTAGGAATCATTGATTACGAGCGGGCGGCCAAAATGTCAGGAACGGGGTTTTGGGTGTATCGCGGCGACGGGGCGATTTTGGAGTGGGCGTTGCTTAGTTATTTTTTGGAATTTCACCGAGGCAATCATTATATTTTTATGATTCCACCGTTTTTGCTGACCGAACAATCAGCTTATACCTCCGGACATTTGCCAAAATTTCGCGATGATTTGTTTTGGACCCAAGATCAAACTTGCCTTAATGCCACTAGTGAAATGATGCTTGGCAATTATCATCGTGACGAAATTTTGGACGCCGAAGAATTGCCAATCAAATATGCGGCTTACTCAGCTTGTTTTCGACGGGAAGCCGGCAGTTACCGCAAAGAAGAGCGGGGGATGATCAGGGGTCATCAATTCAATAAAATTGAGATGTTCCATTACACCAAGCCGGAACAATCTTGGGACTCGTTTGACGAGTTGGTTAGTAATGCCGAAAAATTGGTGGAAGGCTTGGGGTTGCATTTTCAGACTGTTCAATTGGCCGCTGGCGATGCCAGTGCGGCAATGGCCAAAACCATGGATGTGGAAGTCTGGATTCCCAGCATGAATATCTACAAAGAAGTCAGCAGTGTGTCCAATGCTTTGGATTACCAGGCGCGGCGCGGCAATGTCAGATTTAAAGATAAAGAGAGCGGTAAAAATGAATTTGTTCACACCTTGAATGCTTCGGGGTTGGCAACCAGCCGTTTATTCCCGGCGATTTTGGAACAATTTCAAAATGCTGACGGCAGTGTTAGTATCCCTAAAGCCTTGCAGAAGTATACCGGTTTTAAGAAAATTGAGCCTAAAAAATAGCTTAATTAAAAATGTATAATTCCTGGGTGGAAATTTCCCGGTCGGCGATTATCCATAATTTAGCGCAGTATCAGCGGTTAGTTGGTTCGGAAGTAGCGGTAATGCCAATAGTAAAAAGCAATGCTTATGGCCATGGTATGGCGGAAATCGCCAGGCTGGTAGCGCCGCGGGTTAAGTGGTTGGGAGTTGTCAGTTTGGGTGAAGCTTTGGAATTAAGAAGGCTGGGAATCAAACGGAGGATTTTTGTTTTAAGCTATGTTTCCCAACAGTATTTATCAGCAGGAATCAAACAGAGAATTGATTTGCCTATTTATGATTTGGAATCGGCTAAATTAATCAATGCTGTTGCCGGCAGACTTAAGATTAAGGCGCGCCTTCACATCAAAGTGGATACCGGTGCAACCAGGGTTGGAATTTTGACATCGCAAGTTGGCGGTTTTGTCCAACAGCTCACCACCCTGCCAAATTTAAAGATGGAGGGAATTTACAGTCATTTTGCGGCCAGCGAAGAAAATCAGAAATATACCGGACTCCAGCTTAAAAGATTTCAGCAAGTCTTAGCTGATTTAAAGATAGAAATTCCGACAAGGCATTTTGCTTGTTCAGCCGCAATTTTGGTTGAACCGAAAGCTCATTTTAATCTGATTAGACTGGGTTTGGGATTGTATGGTTTGTGGCCATCTGAGCTGGTTAGAAATTTAGCCCAAAAGAAATATCCTGGGTTTGAGTTAAAGCCAGCCTTAACTTGGAAGACTACAATTATTCAAGTTAAAACTATTTCGGCCAAAACTAAGATTGGTTATGGTTGCAGTTATACCGCCAAGACCAAAATGAAAATTGCTGTCATTGCGGTTGGCTATTGGGAAGGCTATGATAGACATTTGAGTAATAAAACGGAAGTCTTAGTTGGTAATAAGCGTTGTCCGTTGGTTGGTCGAATTTGCATGAATATTTCGATGATTGATGTAAGTAAAGTTAGAGATGTTAAGGTTGGCCAGGAGGTGGTGTTGCTGGGTAAACAAGGGAGAGAGGAAATAACAGCGGAAGAATTAGCTGGAAGAATTGGTACGATTAATTATGAGCTGGTGACCAGGATTAACCCAATACTGGAACGCCGATATTTAGATTAAAAAAGACCCCACCAAACCGAGCCATTCCCTCTCCATGGTGGAGTAGGAACAGCAAGGTGGTCTGGTGGGGCTGGGGAAGGTTATCGGTAGCTGTTCCAGGGAGGTCCGGTACGCCGACCGGGATCCTGAGTGCTTGTAGGTGCTGCGCACCAATCCGCTGCGTTTTGGAACTCTCAGGCTTTTCCTCGTTCTACCGATGACAAAAACAATCTTAGAAGATTTATTAGGATAAGTCAATAAATTATTAAAAAATGTCTAAAATTAGCAGAAAAATTAAGGTCGGAGTGATTTTTGGCGGCCGGAGCGGAGAACACGAGGTCTCAATTGTTTCAGCTCAATCGGTGATGAAAGAATTAGCCAAGAAGGGCTATGACATTATGCCTATTGGTATTACCAAAGAAGGTAAATGGGTAGCTGGCGCCGAGGCAGTTAGATTTCTTAAGGACGGCATCAAGCGCTTACCTTTTAAATCTGTATTATTGCCCGATCCAACCCAAAAAGGCTTGGTAAAAATCGGAGAGCGGGGGATAGTTAATGTTAAATCAAATCAACCTGGCCGATTAGATGTGATATTCCCTTTGATCCATGGCAGCTATGGCGAAGATGGTAAACTCCAGGGTTTGTTGGAAATGGCTGATTTGCCTTATGTCGGTGCTGGTGTTTTGGGTTCGGCGTTGGGAATGGATAAGGTAGTTCAAAAACAGTTGACTGATCGGGCGGGGATTCGCAGTGTTGAATATGATTGGGTTATGAATAAAGACTGGCAAAAAAATCGTGAACAGACATTGAAACGGCTGATGAAAAAATTAAGATATCCAATTTTTACCAAACCGGCCAACTCAGGATCCAGCGTCGGCATCAATAAATGTCATAATCAACGGGAGCTAATCAATGGGATCAACGAGGCGCTAAAGTATGATCACAAAGTGATTATTGAGCAGGGCATTGAAGATATCAGGGAAATTGAAGTGGCGGTGTTGGGCAACGATGACCCTAAGGCGTCGGTTCCGGGGGAAATCGTGGCCTCCAATGAATTTTATGATTATGACGCCAAATATATTGATGGCAAGTCTCAGGCAATTATTCCCGCCAAATTGCCAAAATCGGTAGTTGCTAAAATCCAAAGATTGGCAGTCTCGGCTTTCAGGGCTTTAAATTTATCCGGAATGGCTAGGGTTGATTTCATGGTCAGGAAGAAAGATGGCCGGGTTTATCTGAACGAAGTCAATACAATTCCGGGATTTACTTCAATTTCTATGTACCCGAAATTATGGGAGGCCTCCGGTTTGAATTACACCGATTTACTTGATCAGCTGATAAAACTGGCAATGGCAAAGCATCAAGAAAAAAATGAACTGCTGACCAGTTATCAACCCAAAGATGATTGGTATAAATAGTTATGAAAGCTAAAAAAGATTATCATCGTAAGGATTTTAATAATCCCTTTTTTCCCAAGAAATCAAAAATCAGCGCCGGGCGCAAGGCAAAAATTTTAGTCGGCCTGGTTTTAGGTTTGATTTTAATTGCAGTTTATTTGTTTAATCGGTTGCCGGCCTTGCAAATAACTAATATTGAAATCGCGGGCAATGATTACGCCTCTACTGAGGAAATCAAAGCCTTGGTTGATGATCAAATGAATCATCGTCGGTGGTTATTTTTTAATCAGCATAACATTTTATTTTTTAGTAAGTCGCAATTACGCCAAAAACTCGATAGTTATTATTTGCTGGAGAGAATAAAGATTAAAAAAAGATATTTCAGCGGTTTGGATATTGAGATAACCGAACGACCGTCGGGACTGGTTTGGTCGAGCGATAACAAATATTATTATTTGGATTTGAGCGGAAAAGTCTTGCGAGAGATCCAGCCTGATAATGTGGTAATTGTGGAAGGGCAGGGAACTACTAATCTTGTCAGAAATCAGGCTGAAAGTGTTAAATATCCATTAGTAACTGATTTAAGCAATAGCGAGGTGTTTATTAATCAACAGGCCGCTAGCGAAAAACTAATCCGTTTTGTGTTGGGTTTTAGTGATTTGATAACACGGTCCGGTGATTTTGTGGTTTCTCATTATGAAATTTTTAAGTCGAATACCAGAGAAATTGAAATGGTCACGAAAGCCGGCTGGCGGGTCAAATTAAATATTGAAGAAACCCCCGAATCGCAGGCGGAATTATTGCTCGCAGTTTTGCAACAGCGGGTTAAGGATCGAAATAATTTAGAATACATTGATTTGCGTTTTGGGGACAAAATATTTTGGAAATAAAATTCTATGCCTAGGAGTTTATTAATTACCAAAGCTGATGGTAATAAAGAGGTTTTTTCGGTTGATAAATTGAAAAAATCAATGTTTCGTTCCGGTGTTAGCGAGCCGGTTATTAACCAAACCATCAGCCAAATAAAGAAAAAGATTAAGCCCGGGGTCAGTACTTCTCGGATATATCGCTTGGCTTTTAACAATTTGAAATCAGCTAATAAAGTTTACGCCGCCAAATACAGTTTAAAAAAAGCGGTGATGGATCTTGGTCCCGACGGTTTTCCATTTGAAAAATATTTCGCCGCCCTATTGAAAGATCAGGGTTATTTGACTTTTACTAATGTGGTTGTTAAAGGCAAGTGTATTACTCATGAAGTAGATATTATTGCCGAGAAGCCCCAGAAAAATATTCACGCGATTATTGAGGCTAAATTTCATTCTCGCAGCGGCGGTAAAACCGCCAGCAAGGATGCTTTATATACCCATGCTCGATTTTTGGATATTAAAGAATTTTGGAATCGACAAAAAATTTTAGGCGCTAAACCCAGTACTGGTCAGCTTGAAAGTTGGTTAGTAACTAATACTAAAATTACGGCGGAAGCTAGACAGTACTGCTTGTGTTCCGGAATCAAAGTCGTAGGTTGGGATTATTCATCAATTGGTGATAATTTGGAGCAGATGATTCATCACAAGGGATTGTATCCGATAACGGTTTTAACCAGTCTTAATAATGAATCTAAACGCAAACTGCTTGGTCATGGGGTGGTATTATGTAAGGATCTATTGGATGATAAAAATTCCAAATTATTAAAGCGACTATATTTAAAAAAAGGGCAGTTAAATAGATTACTTGATGAAGTTAAACTATTACTACGCTGAATCTGCTCAGTATTAAATAAGAGTTATGTGTCGTAAAATATTATAGAAACATTTGGCAGGGCAGGGAAGAGGAGATTGAATGATTAAGATAATTGATTGATATAATTTTTTATTTTGATGATATTTGATAGATCTATCAAATATTTTTTTAATTTAATTATCTAGTTGGATGTCCATCATTGTCCAAAAGAAATTTATTTTTAATATTTTTAGATTGAATATTTAATTCCACGGAATTTTGTTTCTTTTTAGAGCCATTGGAGTAACTTGATTGGCTCTTTGCTGCTATTTGTGGATAAGTTATTAAATATGTAGTGTCGTATAAGATATATTGTGCGACACTACATATTTAATAAAACAGCCTTAAATAATAATTAAAATTCATCCCCTCGCTCAACGGCGAGTTGACAACCTGGGTAATAAGATATAAAGTTTATTGTCGGGAACATTAAAAATATTTTGTCCTTCCCTATTTGACGGTTATTCTTGAAGATTGCCAGCAGATACGGGAGGGCAAAAATGCATATCTTGCAGTTGCCAGGCCTGGTCGACCTGTGCTAAATGCCACTCCTATTAATTCATGAGCTTTAGGCTTATGTACCACGCAATCAAAACCGGAGTGACATTAGCCGTCGGCTTAGCCGTACTGCAGATGTTCCTCCCTGATGTGGGATCCAAGTTAGTTGAGTTAATCACTACGGTGATTGACATTATGCTGGTTACCATCAACCAAGCGTCGACTAACTTACCCTCATAGACGACATAAGGCCCTAGGATACTCTCCTGGGCCTTTTCCTTTGTCTTTGAATATTAGTTTAGCTATTTATTTTTCGATAGCTTAAATAAGAGTAGATCATAATCAGTGTTACTCCGCTGATGATTGAGACAATAAATATCCGCCAATAAATTTGGTTTGGTAAAAACGCTCCTAGAATAGTTATTAACCCCATGGCCACAAATATCTTTCCGCCGAATCGGTGAGTTTGATTCCAAACCTTTTCATTGGACAATGTCCAAGGAGTTCTGATCCCGATAAACCAATTAGGTTTTATTTTTGATAGGTAATTTCCAATGATCAAAAATAGTACCCCGATTGATAACGGTACTACTATATTGATCGGGATTTGATAACCAAGGCCGACTAAGCCAATATAAAAATAGATCAAAGCAAAATAGCCGATTATAATAGCCTTAAAAACATGGTAGGTTTTTTGAAATTGTGAATAGCGTTCAGCTTTGGGGTCAATTAAAGGAATAATTAAGAATGTTAAATACGAAACAATCATTATCGCCGGGATCATGAAAGCGCCAACCATTTTATTGGAATAACTGTCAATTTCTCCTTGATAATTCCAGTGCATTGGCACTTGTTCTGGAAAATGGGTATAGAAATAAAAACTACCAACTATAACCAGGATAATTGTTAGCAGCGGGATTAATTCAGTGGTTGGACTGAGGTTGACTGGATTTTTCATATTTTTTTATTGAAAAAATTATATAACTCTTTAGCGACTTCCTCAAAGATGCTTAAATTTAAAGAGTAGATCAGTTGTTGCCCTCGTCGGCGGTAGCTGATTAAACCGGCATTTTTTAAGATAGTTAGATGATGAGATAATGACGGCAAGGTTATATCGAAGTTTATCGCCATTTCATTAACCGACAGCTCTTTCCTTTTAAGCAAGGTAAGGATTTTTCTCCTGGTCGGATCGGCTAAAGCGGCGAAAGTTTTGTTTAAGCTCATAGCAATTATCCCTTCCCCTAATGTTTGACAGCTAAGCAAGTTATTATTTAGATAGTTAGATAACTATCTAAATAATAACTTAAAAGAAAGTGGTGGTCAAATTTTTATCCACTGCTATAAATCGTTCCAGTAAAGTATTTTTAGGTAAGTAATGCTTAAAAAAAGGATACAGGCTTGCAAAACATCAGTTAAATTAGGATTTTGGCCAAAGAAGAAAGGCGTGATTATTGTTAAAACCGGGGCTAGATACATCAATAGATCGTGTTTAATCTGCTGTTTCCAGGTAAGTCGGGCAGAAATGTAGAATTGGTTGTTAGCTTCAAAATGTTTGATTTTTTTTCGGTCACGGGTATGAACTAAAATACCAAGAGTGATAAAAACTAAAGCTGGAACCAATGACACGATTGTTTCGGTCAGTGATCTTATTTTGTAAAGATAACTAAAGTAAATATATCCAACTACCACGACGATCGACCAGGTTACTACCAAAGATATTTTTGGGAACTGGCTATTCATATGTTAAGGCAGGTACTCTAAGGGATTGACTGGTATGCCGCCTAATCTGACCTCGAAATGAAGATGCGGGCCGGTGCTCAAATTACCGGAACCGGGTGTTCCAGGCATGCCGCCACTTAGAGCGATGGCTTGACCCTTGGTGACATATTGATCCTCCTTTACCAACGGTTTGGAAACATGTCCATAGACAGTTGAAATGTCGTTATTGTGGATTAGCATGATATAAGCATAACTGGAATCGCCGGCAAATTTAACTCTGGCAACATAGCCTGATTCCGCGGCGGTGAGGGTTGTCCCCTGGTAGGCCCTGATATCAATTGCCGGATGTTCAAAAATATAACGGAAAGGATAATCGGGATCGTGAAAGTAAGCCGATATTCCCCGACTGTGATCAAGCGGCCAGGCTAACCTGGCATCGCCGAAGTCTTTAAATCTTTCGGCTAATTCGCGTTGTTCCAGTTCAGCTCTGATTGTTTTTTCGATGCTGGATATTTCAGAGTTAGCTTGCTGTTGCTCAAGCTGAAGCTGATACTGGTAATTTTGGTATTGTTTTTGAGTTAGTCGGGCTTGAACCAACAGCATTCCTTGGGCGGTATTTCTTTCTTCCAGCTCCGATCGCTGGCTTTGGAGCTGGTCTTTAAGTTCGTTTTCCAGCTTTATTTTTCCTTCCAGGTCATTTTTTTCCTTTTCAAAATTTATCTTTTCATTTTTTAGACCGCTTAGGGCATTTTTTAAATCATTGTGGATTTCTTCTGTGTATTTAATTTGATCAAAAAAATCAGAAAAAGAGTCATGATTGAGGACAATCTCAAGCGGACTGATTTGATCATTTCGATGTATTAGCCTTAAATATTCTGATATTTTTGCTTTTTGATCCTTGATTCTATTTTCCAATACCTTGATTTCCAGATTAGCCGCCTGAATTGCCAGTTGGTTTTCTTCAATTCTGATATTGGTGCTTTCAATATCCAAATTAATTTTGGCAATTTGGTTATCAATAATCGAAATTTGGTTTTGCAGTCCCCTAGCCTCTTGCTGTTTAATTTTAATTTGTTCGGCATAAGCATCGATTTCTTTTTGCAAAACATCAATTTCTCGGCGTTTTTGTTCAATTTGTTGATTGAGGATCGTGACATCTTCTTCGGCCTTGGTTGGTAAAATAAAAAAATTGGTCAACAATAAACTAACCAATAGCAGCTGGCTTAGCCGATAATATTTTTTGTATTTTTGTTTTTTATTTTGGTACATGCTGAATTAATTATAATCAGAAATTTTTCCTAAAGCAATTGTTTTGAATCGTTAAAATCCATGTTTTAAATCGGCTTTAGCCTAAGTTGTTGCCAAGATCTTTAGCTTGGAGTTTTTCGATGGCCATTTCAATTCGATTTAGGCTTTCAGTTTTTCCCAGAATGGCGGCGACCTCAAAATTTCCTGGACTGGCTTGGCGTCCAGTCAGGGCGACGCGCATCGGCCAAAGCATATCTCCTATGCTGTAATTATTATCTTTGATGAAGAGAGTAATGATTTTTTCCAGTGTCTCGGTTTGCCAGTCGTTGGCCGGTATTTTTTCCAGCTCAATTTTAATCAATTCCAAATTTTTCAAAGTTGCTTGGCCGGTCGATTTTTTCCAAACTAAAAGCTTGGTTTCATAATCCGGTAGCTGGAAAAAAAAGCCAGTGGCCTCAACAATCTCATTAAGGCGTTTTATCCGTTGTTGCTCGGAAGCGATAACTTTTTCAAGGTTGATTTCTTTATTTTTAACATTAATGCCGGCCTGGGAAAAATAAGGCTCACAAAGTTTTGCCAGTTGGTGTGGCGACTTGCTCCTTAAGTAGTGGCCATTGAGCCAGTCTAGTTTTTGGACATTGAATATCGCTCCTGACTTATTTATTTTATCAATCGCAAAAGTTTTTATCATTTCTTCAAGATTGAATATTTCTTGGTCGGTTCCGGGATTCCACCCCAAAAGCAGAACAAAATTAAGCAAGGCTTCCGGTAAATATCCCTTGGCTAAGTAATCTTCAACCGCCACATCGCCTTGCCGCTTGGAAAGTTTCGTCCGGTCGGAGTTGAGCAATAACGGCAGGTGAGCAAAATTTGGTTTATCCCAGTTGAAAGCTTTGTATAGCAATAAATGTTTGGGAGTTGACGGCAGCCACTCCTCTCCTCTGATAACATCAGTCACTTCCATATCGTGATCATCAATGACGGAAGCCAAATGATAAGTTGGAAAACCGTCTGATTTTAAAATGATCGGGTCATCCAGGAGTTTGTTGTCAAAAGTTACTTTTCCTCGAACCAGGTCAATAAATTCGGTTTGACCAGTTTTTGGCATTTTAAATCGGATGACATATTCTTGATTGTTAGTTATTTTTTCTTCAATTTCAGCTGGTGTTAAATTTCGGCAATGGCCGTCGTACATTGGTGGTAGACCTTTTTGGGTTTGAAGTTGGCGTAAATTATCTAAACGATCCTTGGAGCAGAAACAATAATAAGCTTGTGAAGCTTCAACTAATTTTTTAGCGCCAGTTTGATATTTTTCCAAGCGTTCGGATTGGAAAACAACTTTTTTATTATCGCGGTTAAGGCCAAATTTTTCCAAGGTCGTAATCAGGCTTTCGGCGGCCCCCTCAACTTTTCTGGTTTGATCGGTATCTTCAATTCTTAACAAAAAATTACCCCCGTGGTGACGGGCAAAAAGATAGCTGTATAAAGCCGTTCTTAAACCGCCGACATGCAAAAAACCGGTGGGGCTGGGAGCAAAACGAGTGGTGATTTTTTTAGCCATAAATAATAAATTAGAGGTGAAAACCTCTGTTTAATTTTACTATTTTTAATTAACTTTGACAAATAGGATGGAATCGACTAAAATAAGATTTTTAAGGAGGTTTTGCCATGACGATTGAACATTGGGAAATCGGCCCAACGGCCGAAGAGGCTTGGCAGCGAGCGCTGTCTAACGGCAAAGATTGCACCTTCGTTGGTTGGACGGCCTTTGTGGCAATTATCAAGTGGTCTCAGGAGGGTCACGGTGAAGTGGTGATGGTGGAAAACGATCGGCCGGTTGAAGGCATGACTGCGTCTCAGGTAATTGAGTGGTGTCGCGATGGTCAAGTATTGCGTTTCCGGACCATTACCAAAATGGATAAACCATTTGATCATCCGTTGTGCCAACTGCTGAAAGTCGGCAAACCGGCTTTCAAGGGTGTTGCTCTCAGCGATTAGGGGCAACCCTTTTTTTTATTTGATCAATCAAGACCAACCAAGGGAAGATTACAGTAGCAGTAAAGATTCTTTTGTATCTTTGAGGTTGAAGAATTAAACGGAATAGCCATTCTAATCCGAGATTCCTTAAAATTTTTGGTGCTCGCAAAACATTGCCGGAGATGTAATCAAAGGCACCCCCAATCCCAACGGCGACTTTAATATTTGGTAATTGATCAAGGTGATAGAAGATCCATTTTTCTTGTTTGATTTGGCCCAGGGCGACAAATAAAATGGCTGCCTGGGAATCATTAATGCGTTCAATGAGCTCATGGTCAATTTCTTTGGGGTCGGTAATATCTCCCCCGCTTTCGGCGCCGGCAACAATTAGATTGGGTAAATTTTCTTTTAACACTGTTGCAGTTTGAGCTGCAACAGTTTCGGCGGCGCCTAATAAATAAACTGAACAATTTTGTTGTTCAGCTAATTCACTGATTAACCAGACGAGGTCAACGCCGGTTACTCGTTGCAACCGCTGGCCTAAGAGTTTGGCGATTTTAATCAATCCGACACCGTCGGCCACGGCGATATCGGCATAATTTAGGATTTCTTTAAATTCATGGTCTTGATTTGTGGCGACAATAAATTCCGGATTGGGAGTCACTAAATAATGCTGGTCATTTGAGTGCAAAAAATGGTTCACCTGTTCTAAAACTTCTTGCGGTGATAAATTATCGATTTGAACTCCCAATATATCAACCTTGTCCATACATTTAAATTACTATTGAGATGGATTCAAAGTGAAACTTTTAATAATTTTATATTGCGATCCTTGGGGGTGAAGCTGGCTGTGCATCAATTCAATATGGTTGATTTTGAATTCTAGGTTTGGCGTTCTTAGATTTTGAGTCTTAAAGATTGTTTTGGTTTTGATCCGAGCCACAGTCAGATGCGGCTTCCATGGCCTGTCGTCCAGACTGATGCCGCTAGTCGTTAATTTTTTTCCGAGGGTTGCTTGTAATTTCGTCAGTTCTGATCCAAATTTTTCTTTGACTTCAAGGATAATCGTAGTGGGATTTTTCAAATCAGGGAAAGCGTTAATTTTAGAAGTAATTAGCGACATGGGACTATGCTGACGGCAAGTGGTCTTGATAATTTCTTCAATCAATTTAATTTCGCGTTCGTTGCGGTTGCCTAAAAAGTGTAAAGTCAGGTGTAAGCCGGCGGGTTTGACATAATGAATTGCCTGATGGGGGTTAATTTTTTTGGCTTGGGAAATAAAACCAGCTAGGATATTCTTCATTTCATCAGGTAAGCTGATGGCAATAAAAATTCGCTTGTCCATAATTGAATTATAGCATTCAAAAATGGTATAATCAAGCCGATGAAAGAAGCAAAACATTATCAAAAGTTGGCAAATAATTTAGCGGCTTGTGGACTTTGCAATCATTTTTGCCGGATTGAAAACGGTCGGCGCGGGCTGTGCGGGGTGAGATTGAATTGTGATGGGGTGCTATATACTTTAGTGTATGATAAAGTCGTGGCGGCCAATATTGATCCGATTGAGAAAAAACCCTTGTATCATTTTTTACCAGGTTCCAAGACATTTTCAATCGCCACGGTTGGTTGTAATTTTCATTGTGACAACTGTCAGAATGCCGATATTTCCCAGCTACCCAAGGATTCCAATTGGTCGACGAAAGATTTACCCGGTTCTGCTTTGACACCGGCAGAAATTGTTGAATCAGCTTTGATGTCCGGCTGTCAAAGCATTGCTTATACTTATACCGAACCAACAATTTTTTTTGAGTTGGCCTTGGATTGTATGAAATTGGCCAGGTCCAAGGGGCTGAAAAATGTTTGGGTTTCCAACGGGTATACCAGTACGCCAGCTTTAATACAAGCCAGAGATTATCTGGATGCTGTTAATGTCGATTTAAAATTTTTTAATCGTCAGAGCTATTTAAAAATTGCCGGGGCCAAGCTAGAACCGATTTTGGAAAATTTAAAGTGGTATAAGACTAATGGCGTTTGGTTGGAAGTAACAACTCTAATTATCCCCTCCCTCAACGACAATCCGCAGGAGCTAAACAATATCGCCGAATTTATCAGCGGCGAATTAGGCCAAAATGTCCCTTGGCACATTTCAGTTTTTCATCCGGCTTTCAAATTATTGGATCATCCGGCCACTTCTCGTGATATAATTAATTTAGCTTGGGATATTGGCCAGCAAGCCGGGTTGAATTATATTTATGTCGGAAACATTGAAGACCAAAATCGGAGCAACACTTATTGTCCGGGATGTAAAAGTTTGATCGTTCAGCGTACCGGGTATTTAGTTAAACGGTTTGACGAGGATGGCCAATGTCCAAAATGTCATGCGAAAATTGATTTGATATTATAAATGAAAAAAATATTATACCTGATTTTATTTTCTAGCTTGTTGGCCTTGCCCAATTACGCGCGGGCCGATTATTATTTTAATCCTCATTTTGTTATTACTGACGAAGAGATGACGGATTATTTGTCCTTGTCATTGGCGCAAATCCAGCGGTTTTTGGAAGACAAAGGAAGTTATTTGGCCGAGTGGTCGGCGCCGGATTACAATGGCGTTACCAGGCCGGCGGCCGAAATCATTTGGCAGGCCGCCCAGGAGAGCCAAATTAGCCCCAAAGTACTCTTGACGACTTTGCAAAAAGAGCAAAGTTTAATCGGTGATAAATCTCCCAGCCAAAATCAATTGGATAAAGCCATGGGCTACCGTTGCCCTGATGGCGGCTCTTGCAATGTTAAGTCTTTGGGATTTGGCAAGCAGGTTGACGGCGCGGCTTGGCAATTTCGTCAGTATTATAATACGCCAAATACCTGGACTTATCGGATTGGTGAAACCTATATCATCGACGGTTATTGGACGATGCCGGTTAATCAGGCAACGGCCAGTTTGTATAATTATACTCCTCATTATTCGGGCAATAAAAGATTTTGGGAATTGTGGCAAAAGTATTGGGGTAAAAATTATCCCGATGGGACATTGCTTAAAGCTGATGACAATCCTGGAGTTTGGTTGATTCAATACGGCACCAGAAGATTAATTAAATCTTGGGGAGTTTTGCTGTCACGATTTGACCCTCGTAAAATTATCACCGTCAATAAGACTGATTTGGAAAAGTATGCGGTCGGTCCTGATATCAAGTTTCATAATTATTCATTATTGCGAGTTGATAAAAATGATATCTATCTGTTGGTTAATGATGAGTTGCGCCAGATTGTGTCTTTGGATATTTTTAGGAATATCGGTTTTAATCCCGAGGAAATTGAAGATGTTGCTTCGGCTGATTTAGCTGGTTATCAGTATGGCGCGGATATTACGGCTCAAACAGCTTATCCAACCGGAGCCTTATTGCAAGATCAAAATACTGGCGGCGTTTATTTTGTGGAAAACGGTGTCAAATATCCGATCTATTCCAAGGAAATTATGGCTGCTAATTTTCCTGATCGGGTATTGACTGCTGTTGCTCCAGAGGTGTTAGAAGGCTACCAAACTGGCGTGCCAGTAAAATTCAAGGATGGCGAATTAGTGATGGCCGATGGTGATTCAAAAGTTTTCGTAATTTCCGGCGGTTACCGTCGCTGGATTAAAACCCAGGCCGGATTTGAAAAATTAGGCTATAAGTGGGATAATATAATTGTGACTTCGGCCAAAGCAATAGCCATTCATTCCTTGGGCGAAGATATTGACTAAAATTGGGCCAAATATGCCAATTGTTTTTTCAGCGATTACGCCGCATCCGCCGATTTTGATTCCCGAAATCGGCAAAGACAATTTAGAAAAGATCAAAAAAACTCAGGAAGCAATGAAAACTTTGGAGCAGAATCTTTATGTTGCCAAGCCCGAAAGTATTGTGATCATTTCGCCTCATGGTCAGGTTTTTGATGATTCTTTTGCCATCAATCTGAATGCCGACTACGCCGCTAATTTTAAGGAGTTTGGCGATTTTAGTTTGGAGCTTAAATTCAAAAGCGATTATATGTCAATTCAGGAAATCAGAGCAGCTGATGAGAGCCATAAAGAAGCGCCCATTGTTTTAACCAGCGAGCAAGAGATTGATTATGCTTTCTCCGTACCGCTTTATTATTTAACCCAGCATTTGAAAAATATTCCCATCATTCCCATTACTTATTCGACTTTGGACAATCAGCAGCATTTTGAGTTCGGTCAGTTTTTGTACCGTCAGCTGGCTAAGATTAATAAGCGGTTTGCAGTGATTGCCTCGGCTGATTTATCACATAAACTTACTCAAGATGCGCCTGGCGGATACTCTCCTCAGGCTCAAGAATTTGATGAGCAGGTTGTAACTTTGGTAAAGCAAAAAAAATTCGCCGAGTTTTTGAAAATTGATCCGAATTTGGTTGCTCAAGCCGGTGAAACCGACTTGCGGGCGCTGATTGTTTTAGCCGGGCTGCTTCAGGCTTTGAATGTCAAATCGGAAGTGCTATCTTACGAAGGGCCTTTTGGGGTTGGCTATCTGGTGGCCAGCTTTCAAATGGTTTAACCAGTTTGATCTAGCCATATTTTTTTCACCCTTGAGGGGGTGATTTTTTGTTGGAAATAGAATTTTCAATCAGTTTGAAAAAATATTTCCATTTTTCGCCGGTTTGGCACAGTTCTTTGGTGTCATTTATTGCCTTTTGAATAATGGCGGGAGAGTTTTTTTTGCATACTAAAAAGACGGAGTTTCTTTTAGAACCCGGAACGGCCAGTTCATCAATGATTTTTAAAGCCAAATCCTGCCAGGGGTAAGCCGGCGGTTTAATGATTTTTTTGGCATTAATAATGTCGCTGAATTTTTGAGGACCTTGGTCAGCTGGCATAGTATTGATATTATACCAAATTTAATCAGATTAAAAAAAATCGGCCGAAAGCGAACTTCCGGCCTAAGATTGCGGGATAGTATAGTGGGTCCGAGATTAGTTCTCGGGATCTATCTCGATTATGGCTTGAATCAAGAGTGGCAATCCCCAAAACAGGAGGATTAGCCTTTCTTTCAGGGTCAGGCCGGCACTCATGGCCAGAGAGATATTGGCGCCGAAGTAAACCACTGCTGCAAAACCTACAACAATGGCTACCATGATCAGTAACGAGTAGACGACTATCATTGTCATGGTTTTTGGTCCTCCTTTTGTTCGTTCGGATCAGGTTTTGCTGGGGTTAGAATCAAAGCCGCCAATTCAATCAGCACCAGGCTGATTTGGGAGAAAGGCAGCGAAACAATGTCGACCAACTGATCTATTGCCGACTTTCGTCGACAATGATTTCGCCGACTTTCGAGGTGGATTCCCACCCCAATCCAGACCAGCCCGGCGAGCGCCAAGGCAGCTAACTTTGCTTCGTTCATCGGTTACTCCTTGGGTTCAGTTTTGCTGAGCAGAATGGCCAGATACAACAGCAGGTAGTTAACCGGCTCCTCGTGAATTTGCCTCAGGTAAGCCCGCCAGCCGGTTTGACTGCCAAAGTGGCCGGTTAAGACAACGCCAGTTGCCAGATATAACCCGTAGATTATCCCGGCGCCAATCAGAATGTCAGTAGCCATGGTGGTCTTCTCCTTTAGGCGATATCGCCTTCACAAGGGATGCCGATGAACCATCGAAACAGCCGATACACTGAGACTGAGATTACAAATCCCAGTACGAGCGTTATTATCACGCCAGAAAGCAGTCGTTGCATGGGTTACCCCTCCTTGTCAAGTTGTTAACATTCCCGTAATTAATTAATTTTAATGGCAAGTTGCTATTTAAGTCAAGTTATCCCCAAAACCGATAGGTTTGACAGAAATATTAATCGGTTATATAATTAATTCTTCCCAATGGAATATTCCCCTAGCTTTTGGCAGGGGTTTTCGTTTTTTCTTAAAACTAACATAATAAAATAAAAACCAACTATGCCTAAAGTTTTTGATTCCCCAATCGAAGAATTAAAGTTTTATTTAACCATGCAGATTCAGGCTTATCATGAAGAGGATTTCAAACTTTACGACAGGTTGGAAAGCAAAATTTTGGAAATTGAAAAAAAATTATGAAAAATTGTTGATTTGTGTTATAATAATTTAAAATTATGACAAAAGTTTATCCCCTAACGCTTTATCCCGACAAGATCTTGCGTCAATCCAATCGGACAATAAAATTAGAGGAGCTGCCGACCAAGGAGTTTGCGCAGCTACTTTTAGATATGGAAACAACCATGAAGGCTGAGGATGGCGTGGGTTTGGCAGCACCTCAGATTGGCAAGAACATCAAGCTGACGGTGATTAATACGGCGGATGGAACTTTGGCGCTGATCAATCCTAAAATAACCAGGAAATCTCTAAAAAAAGAAGAAATGGAAGAAGGCTGTTTGAGTTTGCCGGGAATTTTTGGCCGGGTAAAACGAAGCTATAAAATTAAAGTAACGGCATTGGATAAAAACGGTCGGAAGGTAAAATTTAAGGCCAGTGGATATTTCGCGCGGGTCATTCAACACGAAGTTGATCATCTTAACGGAATTTTATTTATTGATCGAACCAAGGATATCGTTGAGGGTCAAGATAAGCTAGCCGAGTTGAGAAATAAATTGGCCAATGGCTAAAGACAACAAAATCATTTTTTTAGGGACACCGAATTTTGCCGTTCCCAGTTTGCAGGCTTTGATTGATAATAATTTTAAGCCGTTTTTGGTAATTACTCAGCCGGATCGGCCGGTTGGACGCAAACAGGAACTGGTTGCTCCGCCGGTTAAAGTTTTGGCCCAGGAAAACGGCATTCCGGTTATACAGCCGGAAAATAAGCGAGAGCTAGAAAAATTTTTTAAAGATAATAATTGCGAAGTGGCAATTTTGGTTGCTTATGGCATGCTGATTACCGCCGAGACTTTAGAACTTCCCAAATGGGGATTTTTGAATATTCATCCTTCATTATTGCCGAAATATCGGGGTTCTTCCCCTCTTCAAACCGCACTATTGAATGGTGACACTCAAAGCGGTGTCAGCATTATTAAATTGACTTACGGGATTGATGCCGGACCGATTGTTGGATCAAAAAAATTTGAGATTAGTCAAAATGATAATGCTGAAACTCTTCACGATAAAGCCGCCAAGTTGGGTGCTGAATTGTTGATTGAACTATTGCCTTCGTATTTGGCCGGTCAGATTGAGGCTCGGGTGCAAGATGACAGCCAAGCGACTTACACCAGGATTATTTCCCGCGAAGATGGCCTGATTAATTGGCAAAGATCGGCTGAAGAAATAGCTCGTCAATTTAAAGCTTTTACCCCTTGGCCTGGGGTATTTTCCCAGTTAACAAATAAACGCCTAAAAATCGTAAATTTAAGCGTTTTAGAGGGTGATTTTAGGGCAGATATTATTCCTGGGACGCTATTTTTAGGTCCAAACAAGCAACTTTGTGCCAAATGCGGCCAGGGTGCAATTGTTTTGGATACAGTTCAGCTGGAAGGTAAGCAACAGCTGAGCGGGACGGAATTTTTACGCGGGCAACAGGAGTTAGTAGGCAAGGTTTTAGATTAAAAATTTTTAATAATTTTTTGATAAAAAGGTCGAGCAAATTGCTTGGCTTTGGTTGATGAAATTCGATTGTACATCCAGTCGATTTTTTGTTTAACTTTTTGGCGGCCAAGCTGGTCGATAAGTTTAAGGTGTTTGATAGCATTAGTCTCTAGATAGCTAATGCTATCAGCATCCTGAATTAATTTTGATTCAGGATCAATCCCAATTTCATGGTGGGCGATCATGTTTTTGATTCGGGAGATGGCGGTTGTAGCATAATAATTTTTAAGCAAGAATTCTTCGATAATCTTAGCTCCTTGCTGGGAATGTTTAGCTAATCTTTCTTGGTCGGTAAAATTTTTATCTTTAAAGAATTCAGCTGTAGATTGCTGGCGAAATGCTCGTTCAATATCATGGGCGTAGGCCGCAATTAAGATTGGTTCATCGGCGTCTGGTTTTAGTTTTTTTACCCAATCAACAGTTCGGTAGAAGTGGCTGAGTTCCTTATTGTAAGTGCTTTGAGCAAAAGCTTGGTTGACATATTTTTTAATTTTATCGAACATGCTGGGCGGTTGATAGATTAAAGCGGTGGTTAACATTAGATAGCCAATCCCCAATGGATGATTAAGATAGGGCGAAAACATGTTAGTAACAGCCAGTCCAATAATGCCGCTTAAAAGGCCGATGTTTAAGGGGCTTGGCGCAATCAAAGTTTTGGCGGTAATAAAAATTAAGACCACCAAATAAGCTGACAGGCCAAATAGACCAATCTTTAACCAAGTATCCAAATAACCCCACTCAAAGGCATAGGTGGTGTAAATACCGTTGGGATAATTTTGTAAAATGCGCGGATCGGAACTTTGATAAGTCAGGGTTTTGCCAAACCCGTAGCCAAAGATTACTTTTTGGAAGATGTTGGAAGTTAGAGGTTCAAGCTGGTTAAGGCGGCTTTGACCGGCGGCTTCCTGAGTCAAATTTTTAAAACGGCTGGCCACAACATTGCCGGCAAAGTTGCCGGTAATAATTTGAATTAAAAATATCTGAGTGGCAATCATTATGATCAGTAAAGTGGCGGCAAAAATGGCAGTTTTAATTTTTAATTTAAGCCGCCAAATTGAAATAAATAATAAACCAAGTACGCCGACCAAAGCACCAAGCCAGTAGCTTCGTGATTGGCTGATGACTATAGCCAGACTGGTTAGATACAAGTATAAACCAGCCAAAAACAATTGATGTTTGCTCGGTTTCGGGAGATTGATGACGACGGCCATAACAACAAGAAAGCCAATTAAGATAAAAATTTGCGATTGGAAAAATATTCGGAAAATGCTGCCGGAAACATAAGTTATCTCCCCCACTCCGCTGTCGCGAATCCAGCGGTAGAAACCGTCGCTAATATTCACCAAACTGTGAGAAAAAAGTATTAAGGTGGCAATAGTTTTTAATCCTAGGTAGGAGGTAGTACCAACCATGACAGTAATTGTTTTTTTGAAGTTTTTTAATTCCGTCAGAAAAACCGGCAGCAAAGCAAAGAAAATCCAAGCATTGAAATCAAAAAATACATTGCGCGGCTGGTTGTTAATTAAACCATTGATTAAACCAACAGCAATAGTAGAAAATAGAATTAAATAAGCGATTAGAATTTTTTTGTCGGCAATTGATTCAGTTAATTTAATTTGTCTGGTTTTAATTATCTTTGCCAGCCAGACAATTAAGATAACAGTAAAAACGGCAATTCTAATTGATAGGTTAAAACCAAGCAGGTTCAAGAAAAATAAATACCCTTTACCGCCGATAAACAGTTCAGTCAGGAGCAGGTAGAGACCATATTCCAATTTTTTGACAGTCAGAATTAGAGTTAAAATCACGATAGTAAAAAAAACCGCCGGCATCAGAGGCGGAAAAAGAAATGATATTAACGACAGAATTTCAACAGTAAGAACGCCAGCAATAACGATTTTGAATAAGGCAAAATCCATAGCAGTTATATTTTAACTTAATTTGCCATTAAAAAAAAGGTCCCGGGCACGGCGGACCTTTTGGTGGCTGTGCCCGGGTGGTTCCCGTGATAGGAACCGTTTCGTCTACGCGGCGATGTTCGGAGCGCCGGCCTTGTTCTGCGAGAGGGAATTGATGGCGAACACGGCCATCGTCGCCGTCTTGATCACGGTATTCGCGGCGGTGTTCCCCGTCGTCTCCTGGGCGGTCGTCGGTTTGGCGGTATTGGCCAGGTTGGCGGCCGTGTCGTTCGCCGTCTTGATCACGGTATTCGCGGCGGTGTTCCCCGTCGTCTCCTGGGCGGTCGTCGGTGTGGTGTTGGCCATATTTGCGTCCGCGTTCTTTGCGATGGCCGTGCCCACGCTGACCAGCGTTGCCTCGGCGGCGATTGCCGGCGTCGTGCCTTCGAATGTGCCGTTGGTGTTGATGGCGGCCGCTTCAATGGTGGTACACGGCACCCCCGAGCCGATGACCAGGTTCTCCGCCTGCTGGTTGTCGAGGGCCGTCGTCGTGGCCGTCACGAGCGCGATTGCGGCGATAATCAACATTGACGCTGCGATGGTGAAGAAGGTGAGTCGGTGTCGCATAGTAGCGATCCTCCTTGTTGTGTGACCGAAAGGTCACGGCTGAAAACACTCATCTCACTTACACAACCTTACACGACTATGCTACGACTATTGTTCGGGAATTCCTCCTTCCTGGTTACTGCTTATTGTTTCCCGAAATGGTAGTTGATAAATAGGATAGTAACAGATTTTTTTGAAAAAGTCAACGGTTTATTTTAGTCCGTGTTTAGCCAGATAATGGGCGGCACTTTTGAAAAATAGTTTTTGCTTGCGCAAGGTGCCGACTTGGTTGAAACTTTGGCCGCCGTAGTGGATAATTTCAAAATCCGGGGTGTACCAGATTTCCCAACCCCGGTTTCTGGCCCGGCGGCAATAGTCGACTTCTTCAAACCAGATGAAAAAGTCTTCATCTAATAAGCCGATTTGGTCAATTACTTCGCGGCGAATAAGGAAAAATGAACCGGCCACCTGGTCAATCGGCTGGGCGGTTTTATAATCAAAATCACGGGCCAGATATTTATAGATTGGCGGCATATTAGGCAGAAGTTTGGCGATTTTGGTGCCAATTAGGAAAATGGATAAAAAATTAGGAAAACGCCTGACTGAAGGCTGAAGGGTCCAGTCGGGATTAAGGTGTTTGCAGCTGACAACCCCGGCCTTGGTTTTGTTTTCGATAAATTTGATGATTCGTTCAAGTTTATTTTTGACAATCTCCGTATCGGGGTTGAGTAACAGAATAAATTGGCCGCGACTTCGTAAAATACCCTGATTATTGGCCGCGGCAAACCCCAAGTTTTTACTGTTGGGAATTAAAATCACCTGGGGGAATTCTTGTTTCAACATTTCGACGGTCTGGTCGTGGGAAGCGTTGTCAACCACAATGATTTCCAGACTCAAGCTGCCTTTAAACTTTTCAATTGACTGTAGACAATTTTTTAGAAGTTTTTTAACATTCCAACTGACAATGACGATTGATAGTTTGATTTCGTCGGTCATAATTAAATGATATCTGATTTATTAATCGGTCTAGATTGTCCGGGTTCCAGCTGGCCTAATTCCAATTTGCCCAAGCGGATGCGTTTCAGCCGAATGACGGTATAACCAAGTTTGCCAAGCATTCGTCTGATTTGGCGATTAATTCCCTCTTTAAGGATTAACCTGGCTGATTTATTTTGCGACATAACAACTTTGATTCCTTTGACGCGCTGGCCGCCAATGGTCATGCCTTTTTCCAATTTGGCAATTGCTTCGGGACTGAGAGTTTGGTCCAAAATCACAAAGTATTCTTTTTCTGATTCGTAGCGCGGATGAGTCAGGTAATTGGCCAGTTCCCCGTCATTAGTTAAAATCAATAAGCCGCTTGAGTCTTTATCGAGCCGGCCGACCGGGTAGAGCCGTTGCGACGATTTAACTAATTGGAGGACGCTTTTGCCTTGAGAGTTGCTGACGCTACTGATATAACCGACCGGTTTATGAATCATTAAATAAATTTTATTTAAACCCAATTTAACGATTTTGCCGTTGTATTCGACCTGGTCATTTAGTTCGTCGATTTTAGTGCCTAAGGTTTTAACGATTTTGCCGTTGACTTTGATTTTGCCGTCAGTAATAAACTGTTCAGCACTACGGCGCGAGGCAACGCCGGCGTCGGCGAGAAATTTCTGCAATCTGATCATAGATTATGTTTTTTGATAATTATTTCTTTGGCGGCTTGGTATTTCTTAGTTTGGTTTAAAAAGTTTAAGCGATAGGCGAATTTTGGTAACCAGCTGCTCATGGTGCCGCCGGAAATGACTTTAAACAACACCTGATCAATAAAATATCCTGGGTGGCCATGGTTATTCATTCGCAGCCATAAGTCCCAATCCTGAAAACGCCTTAATTTTTCGTCAAATCCCGGAAAATCTTTGGCTCTAATTAGGGAACTGGTATGAATGTAGGGCGTTTGTTTTAATTTTTCGGCGTCAAACGGCCATAGTTTAAAAGTCTTGAAGCCAAATTTAAACGAACTGTAGGCATATGATACCTCGGGATGCTTTTGGAGAGCTTGGTACATTTTTTCTAGCATCATCGGCTGGGCAATGATGTCGGCATCAATAAAGATAATGAATGGCGCGCTGGCGATTTTAGCACCTTGATTGCGGGCGTGGGCAGCACCGTGATTAGCTTGGTTAATAATAGTTATTTGTGAACGGTAATTTTCTAAAATTTTTAAACTGTTATCGGTCGAGCCGTCGTTGACCGCAATAATTTTATAGTCACTGAAAGTTTGATTAAAAATGCTTTCTAAACAGCGCTTCAAGGTTCGTTGAGCGTTATAGACTGGGATGATAATGTCAATTTGAGACATACTACTTTAGCAATTCTTTAATTTTTTGGGTTTGACTAAACCAGTCAAATTCGTTTTCCACTCGTTCCAGCCCTTGGGTGCCGAGCTTGGCGGCATAACTTTCGTTTAACAATAATTTGGTGGTAGCTGATATGATGTCATTGATGTCTAATGGGTCAACCAACAACCCGGTTTGACCGTTAACCACAGCTTCTGGTATTCCCCCACTTCGGCCGCCGATGACCGGCTTGCCAAACAAATTGGCTTCAAGAAAAACCGTGCCAAAACCTTCGACATCACCATTGTCCAGTTGGCGGCTGGGCATAATAAAAACATCGCAGATTTGATAATAAACACTCAATTCTTGGTCTGAAACTTTGCCCAAAAATTTTAGCCGCTCGCCGAGATTGTTTTGGTAAGCCAGTTTTTGCAGTTCGGATCTCATTGGACCGTCGCCGACAATCAAATAGATCGCTTCGGGAACTTGTTTGATAATTTGCGGCAAAGCTTTAATAACCATATCGTGGCCCTTGCGTTTAACCAATCGGCCGACTGTTAGAATAATTTTTTTATTTTTCAATTTTTCGCGTTCAACGATTTTGTCGATTTCGGTTTGGCTGGCGGGAGTTGGTTTGATATTTGGACAAGGATAAGCCACGACAATTTTTTTTGGGTCAGCGCCTAACTTAAGCAGTTCATCTTTAGTGAAGTTACTGTTGGCGACAAGACCCTTGGCATTTTTAATGATATTTTTTAATAAGGTTTTTTTGCGCAAATAATGCTGAGGAAGCAGGATGTCCAAGCCATGGGCGTAGATGATGTAAGGTACTTTTTTGTAGGCCAGCGCAAGGGTGCCAAGGGGCAGAACCTGGCCGATTTGTAACAGCTCAATTTTATGGTTTTTAATTGTTTGACCAAAGTGCTTGATAATAGACAGCCAGCGGATCGTGGCGATAATTTTGATCAAACCAAACAGTTTATTGGGCCAGGTTTCGGGGTACTGTTTCAATAAATTCTTACGAATGATCGTAAAGCGTTGTTGTTTGTCAAAATTTTCAGCGTTCGGGGCCTGAGGGGCTAAAGCGACAATCTGATCGGCCGGCAAATTTTTACAAACATTGTAATAGTAAGCCGAAACACCGCCAGTATTTTGGGGTGGAAAATCAAGAGTTATTAATAGACTTTTTTTAATCCGGTCGGTCATGTTATTTAATGCCTTTGTTAAAAATTTCTTGAACCTCGTTTAAAGTAAAACCTTTGACCGCAAACAAAACCATAAAATATGTCAGTCCCCCGGCTGGCACGAGCAGTAAAAGATTAAAATACGGTTTAATTAGAAAAATTATAAGAACCATTGCGGCCGCACTAACTAGTGATTTAAAAACAATCTTAAGCAACGGCCAAAATTCTAGCTTAATTATTTTTTTTACCCAGATAAAATCAAGACCTAAAAGGACAAAATTACTGAACAAAAAAGTAATACCAGCGCCAAAGTAGCTTAGTTTTGGAATCAGAGCCAGATTCAACAAAACCGCCAAGGCGGTAATAATTCCCCGATTGAAAGTAGTGTTGGTTTGGCGGTCACAGGCGTTGAGCAGATAGCCGGTGGGAAAAGCCAGAAAAATAAAAGGTAAAGCCAATGACATAACATAAAAAGTTGGAATTACGGCTAAATATTCCGGCCAGATGGTCTTCATAATTTCTGGTATCAGAATGACCAGTCCGGCGGCTAAGGGAATGCTGATAATGGTTAAATAAGAAAAGGCTTTAATGAAAGTTTTTTCCAGCAACTCTTTGGAATTAATATAATAATAACTGAAAGCCGGAAAGATAACGGCGGCAAAAGCGGCCGGAATAATTTGTTGTAGGGCGTAGACCACTTTAGCCGGCACGGCAAAGAAACCGACGGCGGTATCGGATGCCAAATAACCCAACAAGACTGAATCAGAAGTATTGTAGATTTTAACGAATATTCCGGCCAAAGCAAAAGCCGGGATAATTTTTAGGAAATGTCTAATGGTTGTTTTTTCCAGTTTCGGCCGTAGGCAAAATTTTAATTTTAATTTAATCAAGATCAAGGAAAACAAAAAATTGAATAAACTGGCAGTCAGCAAGGCCATCATCAAATATTTGACTTGGCCGCTGGTTTTTAAAGCCCAAAGCCCGAGGGTAAATATGATAATTTGGATCAGAATGGTAGCGATGCTTTCATATTTTAGGATTTGGCGGGCGCGGAAAATCACCCAGAAACTTAGAGAAAAAGAATCAAGCACCATGACGGCGCTGGCCAAATAAACCAAGGTTCTGACAACCTCAGGTTTATTGCTAATGTTGATTACCAGCCAGGCGATTAGAACAGTGATGATCGCCAAAGGGATTTTAAGGCCAATGATATTTTGCAAGTAATTGTTGGTTTGAGTGCGGTTCTTGGAGGCTTCTCTGGTTAGAACCGGTGACAGTCCCAAATCAACCAAAATGGAAAACATCGTGGTAAAGGACAGGGCAAAAACATATTGGCCAAGCTGGTCGGGGAAAAGATTATTGGAAATAAACCAAAAATAAATAAAAGCCAGGATCTTCTGGACGGTCAGGGCGGCGGTATAATAGGTTGTATTTTTCGTTAAACTGGGTTGATTCATGATTTTATTATACTTAAAAAACGGCAATAAATAAAGGGTGATGCCGTTTTTGAGAGTCTGTCTATTTTTGGAGTTGTTCAAGATCGGTAATTACCTCTTGGGCGTGAAGTGGCGGTTTGACATTCGGGTAAAGTTTGGCAATTTTGCCTTGAGGGTTGATTAAAACCGAACTGCGCTTTATCCCCAGAAAGTTTTTGCCCATGAATTTTTTTTGTCCCCAGGCCCCGTAGCTTGTGATGACTTTTTTGTCCGGATCAGACAGTAGGGTGAAGTTTAGCCGATGCTTGGCCATAAATCTTTGGTGACTGTCGGCTGAATCGGCGCTGACACCTAGGACGACTGCTTTTAATTTTTTGAAGTCCGGCAAATTATCGCGCATCACGCAGGCCTCTTTGGTACAGCCGGGGGTGTTGTCTTTGGGATAGAAATAAATTAATACCCATTTGCCCAGGTAGTCTTTAAGTTGGTGGATTTTGCCGTCCTGATCGGGCAGCCTGAAAGCCGGGGCGGGTTGATTGATTTTTAGAGTCAGATGATTATAATCAATAATTATTTTAACCAAACGGTTTTAATATTAACAAATTCTTTGATGCCGAAACTTGAAAGTTCGCGGCCGTAGCCCGACTTATTAATGCCACCAAACGGCAGGCGCGGATCGGATTTAACTAGGCCGTTGATAAATACGGCGCCGGCAGTAATTTTAGGCACTAGTCTTTTGGCTCGTTTTAAGTCTTTGGTCCACAGTGAGGCGCCTAGTCCAAAATCAGTATCGTTGGCTACTTGGATAGCTTCATTTTCATCTTTAACGATAATGACTGAGGCGACCGGACCAAAAAGTTCCTGGTGGTAGGCGGGCATCCCCGGTTTAACATCGGTCAAAATCGTTGGCTCTAAAAAATAACCTCGGTCCCCGATTTGTCCTCCGCCAGTCAAGATGGTTGCCCCATTGGCGATTGATTCCTCAATTTGTTTAAGCAGCGTATTTAATCCTTGCTGGTTGATAATCGGCCCAATGTTATTTGATTCATCAAGCGGATTACCGGTTTTTAAAGCTTTAAATTTTTTTTTGAATTTGGTTTTAAATTCATCGGCCAGGCTAGCAACTACAATAAAGCGTTTGGCGGCAATACAGCTTTGGCCATTATTGATATTGCGGGAAGTGACAGCAGCATTAACCGCTTCTTCCAAGTCAGCGTCTTCCAAGATGATAAACGGATCGCTGCCGCCCAATTCCAGTACCGATTTTTTGATTTCTTCCCCGGCGATTTTGGCAACTTGGGCGCCGGCCTGTTCGCTGCCGGTTAAGGTTACGGCTTTAATGCGAGAATCGCGGATGATCATTTCAACCTTGTTTGAGGAAATCGGTAAATTTTGAAATACGCCATCGGGAAATCCGGCTTGGCGAAAGGCAGTTTCGATTTTTTGGGCGCTTAGTTGGACATTGGAAGCGTGTTTGAGTACCCCGACATTGCCGGCCATCACCGCCGGAGCGGCAAATCTAATAACCTGCCAGAATGGAAAATTCCAAGGCATAACCGCTAAGACGATGCCAAGCGGCTCATAACTGATAAAACTTTGACTGGCATCAGTTTCAACTTTTTCCGGGATTAAGAAATTTTGAGCATTGACCGCGTAATATTCACAAGTCCAGGCGCACTTTTCGATTTCGGCCATACCTTCCTTAATCGGTTTACCCATTTCTTCAGCCATGGTAGCGGCGATTGCTTCGGATTGATTCCTTAGAATTCCGGCTAGTGCATTAAGCCGTTTGGTTCGCTGGCTAAAACTGGTTTGCCGCCAGGAAAGAAAAGCCGTCTGGGCGGCAGTAATTTTTACAATGATTTGTTCGTCGGTCAGTTCGGGGATTTCGGCGATAATTTCGCCGGTAGTTGGGTTGATTGATTTGAGCGCCATAGGCTAAAAGTTACAAGTATTTTTTGCCAGTTCTTTGGTTAAAATTTTTTCATTGTAACGATAATCTACTGGAACCTCAATTAATTTGATTCCTTTTTCTTTTAGGGCTTTACGCAATAAATTTTTTAAATCCCGGCTTGATTTTACCCGGTAACCTTTGGCCCCGTAGCTTTGGGCGTACTTGACGAAGTCGGGGTTGCCGTAATCCAAGCCAAAATCTTTAAAGCCGCTGGCCCGTTGTTTCCACTTAATCATCCCAAAGCCGTTGTCGTTAATTAAAAGAATGGTTAAGTCAAGTTTTAAACGCATGGCGGTTTCCAACTCTTGGGAGTTCATCATGAATCCTCCATCACCCACTACGGCTAAAACCATTTTTTGAGGATTGATCATTTTGGCAACCATGGCTGAGGGTAATCCGGCACCCATGGTTGCCAAAGCATTATCAAGTAATAAAGAATTTTGGAAATAGGCTTTATAATTTCTGGCAAACCAGACTTTGTACATGCCGTTATCCAAAGCGATAATACCGTCATCGGGGAGGACTTCCCTCACCTCTTTGACTATTTGCTGCGGTGGAATGGGAAAAGCGGCATCTCGTTCATGTTTATTAATGTGGTGTTCAAGGTGATTTTTAACGCGCTGGAAGGCAGTAAAATCCCAATGCGTTTGCGGTTTAACGCTTTTAGTTAGCCCTTCAAGGCTGTCGGCGATATCACCGACAATCTCTGATTGGGGAAAATAAATTTGGTCGATGATTGCTGGAAAAAAATTAATGTGGATTACCTGTCGGCCGTTATGTTTCATGATAAACGGCGGTTTTTCAATGACATCGTGGCCGATGTTGATAATCAAATCAGCACTGTCGATGGCACAATGAACATAGTCGCATTCGCTTAGAGCGGCAGTGCCGATATATAAGGGATGGCGTTCGTCAATTACCCCTTTACCCATTTGGGTGTTGACAAAAGGTATTTGAGTGTGGTTAATGAATTTGGTAATCGCTTGGCAGGTTCGCCGGCGGTTGGCACCAGCTCCGATAATAATCAGTGGCCTGGTGGCTTGTTCAACCAAGACGGTGGCTCGATCCAGGGCTTTGGGATAAGGTGATGGTCGGACTGACTTGGTAACTTCAAACGGTTTGGTGGTGGTTTCTTCGGCGGCGATATCTTCGGGCAGTTCAAGGTGGACGGCCCCCGGGCGTTCTTCCTGGGCCAAGCGAAAACTTTCCCGAACTAGCGCTGGGATGGTGTTACCGTTGACTATCTGTTTGGCTTGTTTGGTGACCGGTTTAAGGATTTCAACCGTATCAACCACTTGAAAGTGACCTTGTTTGCTGTTTTTAATCGGTTTTTGCCCGGTAATCATCAGCATTGGCATGCCGCCAAGTTGGGCATAAGCGCTGGCTGTGACCAGATTGGTCGCACCCGGCCCGACCGTGGTCAGGCAGACGCCGGCTTGACCGGTAAATCGGCCGTAAGTGGCGGCCATAAAACCAGCAGCTTGCTCGTGCCGGGTGACGATTAGTTTTATTTTAGAATTTCCAAGAGACTCAATTAGGTCAAGATTTTCTTCGCCAGGAACGCCAAAGACATATTCCACGCCTTCATTTTCGAGGCCGGCTACCAATAAATCGGAAGCTTTCATAACTTTATTTTTTGGCGCTCAGGTAGTTGTTGTTTACTTCTTCCCAATTGATAATCTGGAAGAAGTTTTCGATGTATTCAGCCCGGCGGTTTTGGTATTTGAGGTAATAAGCATGTTCCCAAACATCCAAATTGAGAATCGGCGTTTGGCCGGTACTGAGAGGAGAATTTTGATTGGCAGTTTTAGTAATGGCTAATTTTTTGTTTTGATCAACGACTAACCAGGCCCAGCCGCTGCCAAATTGGGTTAACGCCGCTTGGGTGAATTCCTCTTGAAATTTATCAAGGCTTCCCCATTGTTCTTCAATAGCAGTTTTGACTTCGCCAGATGGTTTAACATCCTTTTTGAGTATTTTCCAAAACAAAGAATGATTGGCATGGCCGCCACCATTATTTTGGATCGCTGTTTTAATATCTTCTGGGACGCTGGTTAAATCGGCCAGTAATTCTTCGGCGGATTTTGATTTTAGATCATTATGGTCTGCCAACGCGGCCTGGAACTTGTCAAAGTAAGCCTGATGGTGCTTGTCGTGATGGATTCTCATGGTTTCTTCATCAATATATGGTTCTAAGGCATTGTAAGCATATGGCAATGATGGAATGGTTAAAGACATAGGTTTATGATTATTATTTAATATTTAGCAATTGAGCTAAGACTGGTTGATTAAAGCCAATGACAACGCTTTCTTTGCCATTTTCTTCAATGCTAATTACCGGCACACCCATTTGTCCGGTTTTGTTGATCATTTCTTCGGCGGCCTGTCGGTCTTGGGAAACATCAACTTCCTGGTACTGCACATTATTTTTTTGAAAGTAGGATTTTACCATGTTGCAGTAAACACAGGTTGGAGTAGTATATATTTTTACATTAGGCATATCCAATTATTTTTTTTGTTAATCTTTAATATTTAAGTCAAGATTTTTTATAGTTAGAGAGTAATAGACAGTTTTTCCGGTTTTGACACTTTTAACCAAGCGGCAATTTTCTAACAGTTTTAATTGATGGGATATGGCGCTGATACTGACTTCAAGAATTTTAGCTAGATCGCTAACACAAAATTCCGAATGCTTTTTTAACAACATTAGGATTTTTAGTCTGGTCGGGTCCGATGACAAATAATGAAAATTACAACGATTCTTAATATTTGGTTCGGTTTTGGCCAGAATTTTTTGGATTTTTTTGATTTCCGAAGCAGCCAGCATAGTTTAATTTAGTTGAATATTTGAACAAGTATTCAAATATTAACATCACTAAAAAATGCTGTCAAGGGGTTGATTTGATTAAAGTTTTATTTTTGAGGTTTTTTCAAGCCAAAGAAGGCAAAAAAAGCGTAGAAGATAACCAAAATTGATGCCCAGGGTGTCAGGACACCAACTACGCCAAGCCAGCCCATTTTCCAAATGTCGGCTGGTTCCCCCCGATTTAGGTAGGTGATGATGTTGTAAATTACACTGGCAAAAAAGGCAGTAATTAAAATCAGGGTTAAGATAAAAAAAGACGCTTCCTCAGTTTTAAAAATTGCGTACCAGACATTGTGAATAATGGCAGTAAAAATGGCTGAGCCCAGGAGCCAGAACGGCAGCAGACTTTGGTCACTGATGAACCCCGGATGAGTTGATTTTTTAACAAGCAGTTTTTTTGGCTTCATAAATTCCTCCAAGTTGATTTTATTAATATATTTATATTATACCTAAAAAAAATATCCCAGGCAACTTGGGCGGTGTTGCCTGGGTCTTGGCTTTTTGCCCGTTTTGCCGGTTTATGACAAAAGGAGCGGTTTGAACCCTCCTTGTAGTATTTATAATTTTACGCCAGTCAACGGGCAGTTGTCAAAACAAAAAGCCCTTAGAATAAGGGCTTTTTGTTAAAAAGGAGGCTTGGAGAACCAACTTTTGAAAGGAACTATTGACCTTTCACTATTTAATACGCTAGGTAAGGAAAAAAAGTAACAATTTTTTTTGGTGGGTCAAACTAGCGAAGCGGCGCGATAGTTGGAGCGATTTTATCAGTTACGGTTTGCGGTTCAACCATGATTCTGATTGGTCCCCCAAAGTCCTGGTTGGCTGATTGATCAAGCAGTTCTTTAACTAATGGCACGACAATATTTTGGCGGTAATAACCCTGGTCGGTCGGTGGGTCGATGACTGGAAAGATTAAAGCCGGGATTAGTAGCTCTTGACTTTGGTTGTCTCGATATTGATAATAGCGGATTAGCTCAATTTTGGGGGTATTGACTTGAATATTGACAGTGGCTTGGTTGTCGCCATAAAACCAAGAATTGATTCCTCCCTTGGCGACAATTTTCAGAATTCGGTTATCATCAGTTTCAGCGGTGTAATCGGAAGACTGGTAGCTCTGGGTGGTCAGATTACTGACGCCGGCGACTTTCTTGTTTTTAACATCAATATTGATTATCAATCCCATTTTAGAACTGCCGTCTTGTTCATAGACCGATCGGTTATTAATTTTGAGCGGATACACCACACTGATGATCTCGGGAAAATAGAAGTCGGCCTTATTGACAGTTTCCGCATAGGCTCTTAGCCAAGTTTGTTGGACTTCGGGTGCGCCATAATTGCTAAGACTGATGCCATATTCTTTAAGAAAATCATCGCTGATTTTAATTAAAGTTTCATCAGTGGGAATATCTGATTCCCTGACTCGCTGGGCTTCAAAACAGGCTTCGGTAGTACAGTTGATTTGAGGCCATTTTTGCCAGTTACGATCAATGTTGATCATACCTTCACCAAACATGATGTTGATAATGTAGCCAAATGATTTGTCTTCAACAATGGTGGCATTCTCCAATTTGGCATTGTTGAATTTGGAAAGGTCGGCGATATTTGAACTCAACTGTTTGATTAAATTGGAAGCCTGGGGGGCAAGATTGACTCCTTTGACGCGTTTATAAACCTCGACTTGTTCATCTGTAAGATTAAGCTCATCGCCGACATAGATATAATTATAATTAACGAAATCCGGGGCGGGCATACTGACAACTGACGGAGCAGCCGCGGCAAAACCAGCACCGCCCAAACCAGCCACCCTGGTTAATTCGCCTTCGCCACTGATATTATCGGCTTTTAGAATGGCGTCATTTGATTGGGAAAGTTTGGTAGCAGCCAGTGGACCGAAAGCTTCATGATCTAATTTAGTGACATTAAATTGAGTTTGGTCAAATTCCTGAGGAAGGAAATTTTTTGACCGTAAGTTAGTTAAAACCGGAATGGCCACCAAGGCAATTAACGCGATTCCCATAGTTGCAAATGCCAACTTCCGCGTATTGGCAAACTCGGCAAAGAAATTAAAACCAGATTTTGTTGAAGTTGACGACTGGCGCAGAAGCTGAGCCTTGAGCCGCTTGGCAAAGCGCTTGTCAAATTTAGTGTCTGGTTTGTTGGCAATTATTTTTTTAATTAAAGTTATTAATTCCGTCTCGTGCTGTTTAAGTTCCGGATCAATTTGATATAATTCTTCAAGAATGTTTTTTAGGTCAGTGGCCATAGCAATTGTTTGCTTATAATTAAAAGATATAGGACGATTAAACTTAAATCTTGACGAATGCCAGTCATTACCCGATGAACGATCATTTTACAGTTGGCCGCTGTTTGGCCGGTAATTTCAGCAATTTCTTGATAGCTGAGCTGGTCCCAAAAGCGCATTATGACGATTTCGCGCTGCGATGGTCTGAATTTAGTCAGGTATTTTTCTATCTCAGCCAGTTTTTGTTTAAGATCCAAATCAAGCTCCAGGTTGGCGTTGTCGGCCAAATCCCAAAAGTCAGCCACATCGGTTTCCGGTTTTTTGGTTCGGTAATGATCAATGACGGTATTGCGGGCAATCCGGTAGAGCCAGGATGAAAAATTTCCTTTAGCCGGGTCAAATTGGTTGATTTTATCCATTGCTTTAAAAAATGTCTGGCTGGTCAGATCTTCAGCCGTTTCGCGATGCATGGTTTTATAATAAATAAAATCGTAGATTTTTTTGATGTAACGGTCGTAAAGCTGGCCGAATTCTTTTAGTTCTCCAGCTTGACAGCGTCTAATGATTTGGGATTCAAAGTTTTCCATGTCAGTCCCCTTTTTAGGATAGCTTGATAGGATATAAGCTTTTTGAGCTTAAATTGAGTTTGAAAATAATTAATTAGCCATTTCATAAAACTTTTTTATTGGTTCTGCCATATACAACGAAAGTTTTGTTGAAAGGTAACAAATCGGGTTTATTTTTTAAACCAATACTTTTAGGAAGTGGGAAGGAACTTATTGACAAGTCCTTCCCGGGGAAGTCGTGGGGTGGGTGTGTTTATTCGCCGCGTTCGCGATGCATGGCTTCGACAGCCGCTTGATATTCCGGGGTACCGATGGCATCCGGTCCTTGGAACATTACCCGGAAATATTCGGCTTCGGCGGCGGTTGGTGGCTGATTAAGCCGATTAATCGGCGGTACCAAAGCTTTCTGGGCGTCTGATAGTCCAGAACAGTCTACTTGCGGTAGCGGCATGGTCGGTGGTTCAAGGCCGGTTTCGACATCCAATCCCCGGCCGCAAGTACAGCGAAAGCGACCATGGTCGTCGGCGGCAAACATTTCTTTGCCACACTCAGGGCAACTTGGTCCGTGTCCGCCATGACCGCCCAGATAACGATCGGTAATATCCCAATAACTCATAGCCTGATTCCTCCTGGGGTTGAACACTAAAGTTTGACTTCCTAAAAATATTGGTTTTAATGGGCTATTTTAAATTTATTAATACCAAACCGCCAATAATCACAAAAATTCCAAAAATTTGGATTGGACTGATATGCTCTTTGAAAAAGAAATATCCGACAATAGTTACCAGGATTACTGAAATGGCAATCCATAAAACATTAGTAATGGCAACTCCTTCATACCTTAGTGACCGGGCAAAGAAAAATCCGGCCAACCCAAAACAAATTACGGTTGAAGCCAGCAGCCAGTTGTTTTTGGTTAGATTGTAGTATTTGGCAAACAATATTCCCACCAAATCAAAGAAATTAATGATCAGGATGTGCCAAATAAAAGGGTTTAGGTTCATATTGGTTATTTATAGCCTATGATAATTTTGGTTTTTTGTAAACAAAATCTCCTCGGTAGGAGGAGATTTTGCAGTATTGAAAATTGAAATTTACCGTTTGGCCCATTGCGGCGCGCGTCGAGCGCGTTTTAAGCCGGGCTTCTTTCGTTCTTTACGTCTGGGGTCGCGCTTTAGGTAGCCGTTTGGCTTCAAAGTTTGGCGCAGCTCTTTGTCAAAAACGACAATTGCGCGGGCTAAACCGTGGCGGACAGCTTCGGCCTGGCCTTTGATTCCCCCACCCTGGACTTTGATGGTTAGATCAAATTCTTTGAGTTTGCCAATTGATTCTAAGGGAGCCAAGATGATATTTTGCAGTTCAAAAGTCGGGAAATACTGCTTAAAGTCTTTGTCATTAACAATAATTTTGCCTTCACCCTTTTTAAACAAGCGGACGCGGGCAATGGCTTTTTTCCGGCGACCAACAGCATATAAGTAGCTGTGTCTGATCCGTTTCTTTTTTTCTTCAGTTGTTTCTTCTTTTTTGGTTCTCGGCATAGCACTATTTGGTTACCTTCAAGCGTTTAATTATTTGCGCTCGGGTTTTGTTTTTAGGCAGCATATTCCAGACCGCTTGAATCAAAACTTGATCCGGACTTAATTCCATTAAATCTCTCAGTTTGGTGGTTTTCAAGCCCCCGGGATAGCTGGAATGACGATAAAAAACTTTATTAGCCAGTTTGGTACCGGTATTCTTCATTTTGGCCGCATTGCTTACAATCACGATATCTCCGTTATCAATGTGTCGCTCGAAAATTGCTTTGTTTTTGCCTCGCAACAAAGTCGCGATTTGAGTAGCTAGACGACCGACCACTTTATCTGTAGCATCAAGATGGTGGGTTTGGCGGTTGATGGCCGGGTTTTTAGTTGTTACTTTTTTGGTAGCCATAATTAAACAAATTCAATTTGAACCATTTCAGCACCATCGCCTTGGCGGGTACCGATTTTAACAATTCGAGTGTAACCGCCTCGGCGTTCTTTATAGCGCGGTCCTAAAACCTCCAAAGCTTTTTTAACTGCTTTTTTGTGATACAAAACATCAAGCAATTTTCGGCGGGAAGTCAGATTATTTTCTTTGGAAACAGTAATCAATTTTTCGACCATTGGTTTGACCGCTTTGGCCTTAGCTTTGGTGGTCTTTACTTTTTCGTATAAAATAATACTGGTGGCCAGACTGCGCAGTAACGCTTCACGGCTTTCTTTTTTGCGATCTAAAATTTTAGTTTTTTGGCGGTGGCGCATAACTATTTATCTTCCTTTTTTTCGGCTTTTTTAGATTTTTTTTCTTCCTTGGTTTCAACATCCTCGGCAGCTTCTTCAGTTTTGTCTTTTTTAGCCTTGACTTTCGGTTCGGCTTCACCCTGAACACTGCCGTCGATGAACTGGAAATGGTCAATCAAAATTTTATTCGCAGCCGACAAAGCTTGCTCCGGAGTGATTGATCCGTCGGTCTCAATTTCCAAAATCAGATTTTCGTAGTTGGTCATTTGGCCAACCCGAACATTTTCAATATAGAATCCAACATTTTTTACCGGCGTAAATACGGCATCAAGCAGGATAATGTCGGCCTCGGTGTTTTCTTTTTCCCGAGCTTCGGTCGGTAAATAGCCGCGGCCTTGCTCAACGATAATATCCATTTCCAACTCGGCCGATTTGCTGGTTAGAGTGGCAATGACTTGATCGGTATTGATAACCTCAACATCACTGGTGGCTTGAATATCTTTGGCCGTAACTTTTTTTTCGCCACTGGCTTTCAGTTTTAAGCGAACCGGCTCTTCGTTGTGGACCTTGAACCGGACTTGTTTTAAATTTAAAGAAATTTCAACAACATCTTCCAAAACATTGTCGATGGTTGCAAATTCATGACTAACACCCTTAATTTTAAAAGCGGTGATAGCACCTCCGGGTAAAGAAGAAAGCAAAACTCGGCGGAGGGCGTTACCCAAAGTAGTTCCATAACCGGGATGGCAAGGCTGAATACTGACCTTGGATTGATTTTTTTCCTTGCTGGGCTTTATTTCGACTTTGTTTGGTAAAGGGATGTTTTGCATAATTTTTACCCTCCTTAAAGTGGGATTAATTATTTTGAATAAAATTCGACGATGAGTCGGGGGTTGAAAGTCTGTTCCATTTCTTGACTGGTTGGTTTATTAACCACTTTGCCGCTGCGATTTTTGAGATCCAGGTGCAGCCAAATTGGCGTTTGGTATTTTTCCAGTCTTTTCTCCAAATCCTCGAATAATTTTGATTTAAATTTGTTGTCTTTAATGGTTATTTCGTCTTTGGGTTTGACTTGATAAGACGGGATGGTCACCCGTTTATTATTGACCAAGAAGAAACCGTGGTTGACCATTTGGCGGGCCTGGCGTCTGGTTTTGGCAAAGCCAAGGCGGTAAATAACATTGTCGAGTCTCATCTCCAATAGTTGTTGGAGAATTTCGCCGGTATCGCCTTTTTTGGCAATCGCCTTTTTATAATAATTGGCAAACTGTTTTTCCATAATGCCGTAAGTCAGGCGGGCAATTTGTTTTTCGCGCAACTGGGTGCCGTATTCGCTTGGCCGGCCTTGACGTTTGGGACCGTGGATTCCGGCCGGGTAGCTGCGACGGCCAATAATATTTTTTTCACCCTGACTCAAATTAACACCATAACGGCGGGAAGCTTTAGTGATTTTCTTTTTAGGAATTTTAGCCATATTAAACTCGGCGTGGTTTCTTTGGACGGCAACCGTTGTGAGGAATCGGTGTAATGTCCTTAATACTTAAAACATTTATGCCATTGGCGTTGAGGGCGCGGATTGCCGCTTCGCGGCCGCCGCCAACACCTTTAACGAAAACATTAACCTCTTTGAGACCGTATGGTTTTGCCCGTTCAACAGCATTGGCAACAATAACACCGGCCGCGTAAGGAGTTGATTTTTTAGGACCTTTAAAACCGGCCTGGCCGGCGGAACTTTGGGTTAAAGAATTGCCGGCATTATCAGTTAAAGTGATCATGGTATTGTTGTAGGTTGCTTTAACATAAGCCCGACCAGTACTAACTTGGCGTTTGGTCTTTTTTTTACCTTTAACCTTGGCGGTTGATACGGCCTCGGTTGATTTTTCAACAATTGGCTGCTCCTGATTATCTTGGGGTTTTTGTTCAGTCATATTTAAGAATGTAAGTTAGGTCTTTTGAGCCGGCGGTTTTTTGCCTGAACCCATGGTCCGGCGAACATTGCCGCGGACGGTTCGGTTATTGGTTTTGGTTCGCTGACCGCGCACCGGCAGATGTTTGGAGTGGCGTGAGCCGCGGTAACTGTCGATTTCTTTTAACCGCTTAACATTTAACAAAACTTCGCGTTTTAGTTCACCTTCAACCCTGATATTTTTATCGATGAATTCGCGAAGTTGATTAATTTGGGTTTCAGTCAAGTCTTTTATTCTGACATTTGGATCAATTTTGGTTTGTGTCAAAATTTTATTGGCCGTGGTGCGACCAATACCGTAGATGTAAGTTAGAGCGATTTGCGCTCGTTTGTCTTTAGGCAGGGTAATACCCGCAATTCTAGCCATAATTATCCTTGTCGTTGTCGATGTCTCGGATTTTTACAAACAATGTGAACCCGTTTCTTACGACGGACCACTTTGCAGTCTTTGCAGATTTTTTTTGCCGAGGCACTGACTTTCATAATGTTAATAACGATAAGTGATTCTCCCCTTGCTTAGATCATAGGGAGTTAATTGGACTTTGACTTTATCCCCAGGCAGAATCCTGATTTTATGCATTCTCATTTTGCCTGACAAATGGGTTAGAATTTCATGACCGTTTTCAAGTTGAACCTTGAAATTGGCGGCTGGTAAAAGTTCAAGGACTTCCCCATCAATCTCAATGAAATCCTTGCTGGGGGTGTTGTCTTGTTTTTTTGGCATAATTTAGAAAAAATAAAATTCTTGGCACGCTGAATTGAAGCATCTAGCCTAGAATTTTATCTAAAATACGGTAAGTTTTTGCTTTATTTACCAGTATAATTGTAGCAATTCATTATTATTTGTCAAACAATAGGATTATATTACATTAAAAAAATGATAATGTCAAGGTTTCTCTGATAGTCATTTTTAATTTAAATTTAGCCAAAAAATTAGCCGCTGAACTACTTGAGTCAGCGGCATTGCCGTCTTTTTGGATGATCCCTCCAGGTTTATTCGTCAGTGTCGCGGGGACTAAAGTCACCGCGCTCTTTGAAGTAGCCCATCATAGTATCGCACATGATGGCCAAGCAGGTCTTTTCCAGACCGCCGTTGGGGTTGAGTTTGTCTTCAAAGACCAGCTCTTTTCCAGGTTCTTCCCATAGGTCGCGGGGAAGTTTGCTGGGATCGTCTTCAAGCACAAACATTCCGCAGTGGCAAGGGATGTTTTGGCCAAAGGTCAGGCCGTCTTTGTAACGGCAGACGCACCTTGGCTCAAATTTGCTGACTAAAAGAACCGTAAGGACCTGGACCTGGTGTGACATATTCTGCTCCTTGTGAGTTGGGTCTGTCCATGTTTGTCGTATTTATATAAGATTTTATGTAAAATGTCAATTGATTACCAAAAAAAATAGCTAAAATTAGGCTATTTCAATATTTATTTTAAATTTATTCCAAAATCGCTTTGATTCGTCTGATGCCAGAGCTGCTGGATTCTTCTTTCTTGATTTTAAAATGACCCAACTCGCCGGTATTTTTAACATGGGGACCGCCACAGATTTCCTTACTAAAATCACCAATGCTATAAACTTTAACGCGGTCGGCGTATTTATGTTCAAAAATTCCCATTGCTCCGTGTTGTTTGGCTTCTTCCACCGTCATCTCTTGGGTGGTAACTGGCAGTTTGTTGGTAATTTGTTCGTTAACCAGATCTTCAACCTGTTTGATTTGTTCGGAGGTCAGTTTATCGGGATGAGAAAAATCAAATCTTAGGCGTTGAGCCGTAATATTGGAACCCTTTTGATAGATATGGTCTCCCAAGATTTTTCTTAAAGATGCCAATAATAAATGAGTGGCAGTGTGAAATTTGGTGGCCTCGGTGGAATGGTCGGCTAAACCGCCCTTGAATTTTTGTTCAGCACCAGCACGGGACAACGCTTGGTGTTTGCTGAATTCTTGGTTGAATCCGGTTTCGTCGACTGTTATCCCCTTTTCCGCCGCCAGTTCCTTGGTCATCTCCAGGGGGAAACCATAGCTGGAAAAAAGAATAAAAGCATCATAGCCGGAGATATCGTGATTAGAAATTTTGGAAAATTCTTTTAAGCCTTTTTCTAGAGTTTGAGTAAATTTTTCCTCCTCTTTGTTCAGTTGCTCCTCGATGAATTTTTGATTCTTGGATAGTTCGGGATAAATATCAGCATAATTATTGATAATAATTTTGGCAATCATAAAAGTAAAAGATTTATTGATGCCAATTATTTTACCGTGACGGATGGCCCGTCTAATCAGCCGGCGCAAAACATAGCCCTGGTCCAAGTTGGACGGGGCAATCCCCTTGTGGTCACCCAGAATAAAAGTGGCGGTTCGCAAATGATCGGCAATTATCCTAATTGATTTGATATTCTCGGCGGTTGCTAATTTGTTGATTTCGCCAATGATTGATTTAAATAGTTCCGTTTCATAAACTGATTTTTTTCCGTTTAAAATCGCCAAAGTGCGTTCCAGGCCCATGCCAGTATCAACATTTTTTTGAGTTAATTCAAGATATCGGCCTTCAGCGGTTTTATTATATTGCATAAAAACATCGTTCCAGATTTCCACCCAGCGTTTATCGGCCGGGTCAAATCGGACCGGAGCCGGCTCAGTCGACGCCCAATAAAACATTTCGGTATCCGGACCGCATGGTCCGGTTTGTCCGGCCGGACCCCACCAGTTATCATTGCGAGGCAAAAAAGCAATCCGGTCTTGGGGAATTCCCAATGATTGCCAGATGGCTGACGCCTCTTCATCTTTGGGAATATTATTTTCAGCTTCACCGGCAAAACAAGTAACTGCCAATTTTTCAATTGGGATATTCAAAATTTTGGTCAAAAATTCAAAACTAAAATTGATCGCCTCGTTTTTAAAGTAATCCCCCAACGACCAGTTACCAAGCATCTCGAAAAAGGTAAGATGCCAGGGATCACCGACCTCGTCGATATCGCCGGTGCGAATACACTTTTGAAAATTGGTCAATCGGTTACCGCCGGGATGGGTTTCGCCCAGCAGGTAAGGCACTAACGGATGCATGCCGGCCGTAGTAAATAAAACCGTTGGGTCATTTTCAGGAATTAAAGAAGCCGAAGGGATAATAGTGTGACCCTTTGATTGAAAGAAAGCTAAATATTTTTCTCTTAGTTCTTTTCCAGTCATATTCGGATTTTAGCAGATTAGTTTAAGTTTTTCAACTTAACTGAATTGCTAAAAAAAATGCGACTCGGGCGAGTCGCACCAGGGATTGCCTGGACGGGATGATTGTTCCCGGTGGTTCTTCGGACTCTGGTGAGTCGGGTTGAGCGTCAAGGGATTCCTTGATGTGGACGATATCGAATTTTTGGCACAGGAGCCGAAAGAACGATTCGTTGATTTGGTAGAAGTCGGTGGTTACCACCGTTATCGTCAGTGAATTGAGATTCAAGACGATGCCGCCGATAAACACGACTTGTTTGAGACCGTCATTGGTGCTGGCGGTTTCAAGTACGGTTAAGACATGGGTATCGGGATGAAATTCCTTGACGGCTTCATCTTTGTCGATGATGGTCAGGTACATCTCGCCTTCCGGATCGGTGACTATAACCCGGCAGTCCCGGCCTTCTTGCTTGATTACCCAATGCCGGCAGTCCCGGTCTCTTACTTCCATAGTCGAACATGAGTTGACAGTCAGCATGACGACCACGATTGCCAATGAACGAATTTGATTAAACATTGCTTATATCCCTCCGTTTTGTTGACACCATTCCTGCCTTGATAGGATTATATTATTTATTTGTTGCCATAATGTCAAATCGGCCAAACCAAATTGGTCATGGTGTATTGACATTGATCGGCATAACTGGTAAGATTAATTTTGTGATTGATAACTAATAATTAATGTTCTGGTTATCTTTTTTTTAAGCGGAATTACCGCTTTTTGCCAGAGCAAGAGGAGAAGATCTACATGATTTTCGATGAACCAATGATGGATGCTCCAGAAGAAGGTGGCGAAGAAGCCGCTACCCCAGAAGAAGGTACTTCAACTGAAGGTGGCGAAGAAGCCGCTGAAGGTACGGAAGAAGGAGCCATGTAAGAAGTCTTTCTTGCTAGTTTCTAGGAAAGATTCAAAGACTCAAATACAAAACACCCTTGAAAAAGGGTGTTTTGTTAATATCTTATTTGATGATAATTTTTTCTTTATTGATGTCAACTTTGATTTTTTTGTTTGAAATAATTTTGTTTTCAATTATCTTTATAGCCAGCTCATCCAAAATTAAATTTTGAATCAATCTTTTCAGCGGTCTGGCGCCATAAATTGGATTAAATCCTTTTTGGGCCAAATAATTTTTGAGAGCTTCGGTAAAAGTTAGTTCAATTTGTTTTTTGGTTAAGCGACTGCCAACACTGGCCAGCTGAAGATCAACAATTTGTTTAATTTCTTTTTCGGTCAATGCGTGGAAAGTGATTATTTCGTCAATCCGGTTGAGGAATTCCGGCTTGAAAGTTTTATGAAGGATTTCGTTTATCTTTTTTTCCATTTCTTCTTGGCTGATGATGTCATTTTTCTTTTTATCTGAAAATCCCAATGAATATTCTTTAATCACTTCACTGCCTAAATTGGAGGTCATTATAATGATTGTATTCTTGAAGTTTATTTTTCGGCCTTTGGCATCGGTAAGTTGACCGTCATCAAGAACTTGCAGCAAGATATTAAAAACATCAAGATGAGCTTTTTCGATTTCATCAAATAGAATTATGGCGTATGGCCGGCGGCGGATTATTTCGGAAAGTTGGCCGCCTTCTTCGTAGCCAATATAGCCGGGTGGCGAACCAATCATTTTGGAGACGCTGTGTTTTTCCATATATTCGGACATATCCAGTCGAACTAACGATTTTTCGTCATTAAACATCGCACTCGCCAGCGCTTTAGCCGTTTCGGTTTTGCCGACGCCAGTTGGCCCCAAGAAAATGAACGAACCGATTGGCCTATTTTCTTCGGCAATGCCCGCTCGTGATCGCCTGACGGCGTTGGCAATCGCTTTAATCGCTTGAGTCTGCCCCACTACCCTTTTGCTAAGCTCATTTTCAAGTTTGGCTAGCTTTTGACTTTCACTTTCTAGCATTTTAGAAACCGGAATACCGGTCCAGCGGGCGACCACCGCGGCAATATCTTCGGGCGTTACTTCTTCTTTGAGAATTTTTTGATCCTTTTGAATTTCCGCTAGTTTGGCGGAAGTGGCCTTGGTCTGTTTTTCAAGTTCAGGAATTTTGCCATATTTTATTTCGGCGACTTTATCCAATTCTCCTCGCCGCTCGGCAATGTCGGCCTCGACTTTCAATTGATCAATTTTATTTTTGGCTTCTTGAATTTCTTTGATTAGATTCTTTTCGTTTTGCCAGTGAATCTCGATTTGATTGCTTTTTTCTTTTATGTCGGCCAGCTCTTTTTCCAGATTTTTTAGCCGGGCTGCCGAAGATTCGATTTTTTCTTTTTTAAGAGCCTGTTTGGCGATTTCCAGCTGGGTAATTTTTCGTTTTAAAACATCAAGCTCATCAGGCATGGAATCAATTTCCATTCTGATGGCGGAAGTGGCTTCGTCAATCAAGTCAATGGCTTTGTCAGGTAAAAACCGGTCGGTAATGTAACGGCTGGACAATTCAACGGCCGAAACAATGGCGTTGTCGGTAATTTTAACTCCATGATGAATTTCGTATTTTTCTTTAATCCCGCGCAGAATGGCGATGGCATCTTCGGTGGACGGTTCAGTGACATAAACCGGTTGGAATCTTCTTTCTAAAGCGGCGTCTTTTTCAATGTATTTTTGATATTCTTTGAGCGTAGTCGCGCCAATGGCGTGTAAGGTGCCTCGGGCCAAAGCCGGTTTTAACATATTGGCGGCATCAACCGCGCCTTCGGCGCCGCCGGCACCGACAACCAAATGCAGTTCATCAATAAACAAAATGATTTGACCGGATGCTTCTTCAACCTCTTTCAGAACCGCTTTAAGCCGTTCTTCAAATTCTCCGCGAAATTTAGCACCCGCCACCAGACTGCCGATATCTAAAGAAATCAAATCCTTATTTTTTAAACTTTCAGGGACATCGCCATCGGCAATTCGTTGGGCTAAGCCCTCGGCAATAGCCGTTTTGCCGGTACCTGGTTCGCCAATTAACACCGGATTATTTTTGGTTTTGCGAGACAAAACCTGCATTACCCTTCGAATTTCGGTATTGCGGCCGATAATCGGATCAAGTTTTCCAATTTTAGCCAGTCGAGTTAAATTAATGCCATAGCGCGATAAAGATTGATATTTACTTTCCGGTTCGGGGTCGATAATTCGATGATTGCCTCGAATGTCTTTTAAAACTTTTAAAACCTGATCATATTTGATATTTAAAATACCAGAGACTTCCGATTGAATCTCCAGCAGGGCAAGTAAAAAATGTTCGGTGCTGATGTATTGGTCATCCATTTTTTTGGCTTCGGTTTCGGCTTGTGCCAGAATTTTTTGCAGAGTGGAGCTTAATTGTTGAGTCAGGTTATTTCCACTGCTTACGGGCGGAATTTTCAAAAGTTCGTTTTCCAATTGGCCTAGTAACTCATTAATGTTGACTTCTAATTTTTTGAGAACGGCGCCGACAATACCTTCAGGCTGTTGGATGAGGGCCAATAATAAATGCGGGCTGGAAATCAGCTGTTGGTTTTTTTGGCCGGCAATGGCAATTGTTTTTTGCAAAGCTTCCTGAGCCTTGAGGGTTAATTGCTGAGGATTCATATAATTTAAGGGTTTAATTTTAATTAGCACTCTAATACATAGAGTGCTAATTTATTATAATATATATTTTTGGGTTGTCAAGACTCAGAATGGGAAAATATTGAGGATGACGCCAATTAAAAATATTGCCACCAAAAAATAGATTGCTAATTTGGGAATATTTAAATTGTATTCCGGTCGGCGATTGCCTTTGGTTTTGGCCTTGAGATAAATAAAGGCAATGGTAATAACATCAATTCCTAAAGTAACTGCCCCAGTAAAACCGACGATGGCGATAAAATTTTTAAGTCCGGCCAGATACAATAACAAGGGCGTAATCACTGCCAATGTCCAAGAGTGAAAATGGTTGAATTTCAGATCAAACCAGAGGATTTTTTTGATTGTAACGCCGATTGTCAGATAGGAGGTAAATGTGGTAATAATTCCAAAAATATAACCGATCGCAATTATTTTTTCCCCCAGGGCTAAACCTAGCCCATCAAGACCGTCGGGTGTAGTTTGACCGCCTGATATTCCCAAGACGATGAAGATAAATAATAGGTAGGTGCCAGTGGGGATAAGCAAACCAACCGTAATTAGATTTTTCAACCATTTGGTCTGGTTTTCCAGAATTTCTTTGGTTTCGGGAATAACTGACAAACCGGAAAGAGAAAACAATATGACGCCGTAAGGCAGAATCAGGTTTTTAAAATTTAGGTCAACCGTCAGTAAGTTAGCTAGCTGAATGTGCGGCCAACTTTCAACGGTCAGAAAAGTTAAGATGCCGAAGAATAACAGTAAACTAAAGAGTTCCGATCGAGCGATTGATTTGCTGCCTAGAAATATAATGAACGCGCCACTGGCGAAAAATATCATGGTGTAAGCCAACTCATTGCCACCAAAGTAAGGAATCAACAGATCGGCTAAAAATCCCCCGCCGATGATGATGTAAGCCAAATTTGCGCCAATTAGTCCGATGGAGTTGGTAATAATCGGCAACCATTTGAATTTTTTTCCCAAGTAGAATTCAGTGTAGCCGGGTAAACGGTGTAAAGAAGAAGTGCGCAGACAAATTTCGCCATAAAGCAGTTGAATTGTAATCATGGCAAGGGTCATGATTACAAAATAGAAGATCATTGGAATAAAACCGATTTTGGCGGTGACGAAAGGCAAACCAAAGAGGCCGACTCCGATAATAGTTCCGGAAAATGTTGATAAGGCAAGAAGATATTTTTTCATTTGGCAAAAAATCAATAGAAATTAAATCACATTGAAGTCCCGTAATTTTTGACGGGATATATGTTTAATTATAACAAAAAATCAGGAACCTGTCCCCTGATTTTTTGTTGGGTGGGAAAGTTAACGACCGATGCCGAAGTATTTGAAACCACCGGTCCTGGCCGTTTGCGGATCAAAGATATTGCGACCGTCAAAAATAATGGGAGTAAGCATTAATTCTTTAGCCTTGACTAAATCAATAGCTTTGAATTCGTCCCATTCGGTGCAGATAATCAAGGCTTCGGATCCTTCAAGCGCCTCATTGATGTTGGAACAATATTCGATATCGCTAACGATTTTTTTGGTATTATCCATAGCTTGGGGGTCGTAAGCCTTTATTTTTGCCCCTTCTTTTTTTAGGACATTAATGATTTTCAAGGCGGGAGCATTCCTAATATCATCAGTATTTGGCTTAAAGGCCAATCCTAGAACGGTGATGGTTTTACCGTCTAAAACCCATAGTTCCCTTTCAATTTTTTTAACAAATCGATCGATGGCATTTTGGTTAATGTTTTCAACCGCTGAAACAAAGCTTGAATCAATTCCCAGAATTTCCAGAGTTTTTTTGTAAGCGGCGATGTCTTTGGGAAAACAGCTGCCGCCAAAGCCAATTCCGGGGTTAAGGAATTGTTTGCCAATTCTTTCATCTAAACCGATGGCAGCTAAAACTTCGGTGACATCGGCGCCGGCTTCTTCACAAGTATGAGCGATTAAATTGGCAAAGGAAATTTTGGTGGCTAAAAAAGTATTGGCTCCGTGTTTGATTAATTCGGCGCTGCGAACCGAGGTGATTTTTACTGGCGCTTTGGTCCGGTCAATAAGTGGTTTGTATAACTCCAGCATTTTGGCTTTGGCTTCTTCGGAGTCGACTCCGATAACAATGCGATCCGGCTCCAAGGTGTCTTTAATCGCCGTTCCTTCCCGGAGGAATTCTGGATTGGAGACAACATCAAATTTAGCTTCGGAAGTGCAGTAACGATTGATGGTTTCTTTTACTTTTTCGGCGGTTTTGACCGGAACAGTACTTTTGTCTACGATGACTTTATAGTCACCATTCATGGTTTTAGCAATTTCTCTGGCAACTCCCTCAACATATTTTAAATCAGCATGGCCGTCAGCTTTCGGCGGAGTATTAACGCAAATAAAGATTATTTCCGATTCCCTAACGGCTAATGGCAAGTCATCAGTAAATGTTAATCTTTGGGCTTGTTGATTGCTGGTAATCAGCTCGTCCAATCCTGGTTCAAAAATCGGTGATTTTCCTTGTTTAAGTTTGGCTAGTTTTTCCGGGTCATTGTCGACGCAAATGGTCTGATGTCCTAAGTCGGCCAGACAGGTGCCGGTGGTTAATCCGACATAGCCAGTACCAATGATGGCAATCTTCATAAAGTTACAATAAAATAAAAAAGATTAGTATTAAAACCTAATCATAAATCTACAGTAATGATGACGATAATTAAAAATAACTGTTACAGTGTGAAAGTATTTTAGACTATTTTCGGTTAGCTGTCAAAATTTTACAACTTGACCTGGTTTGATGTTTTTGACCTCAGGTGTCTCGTCTTCAGCCGATTGATTCTCTGGCGAAATCGGCGCCGATGAAGGTTTGGCTGAAGTGGCAAGTTTTTTTTCGACCAATTCGTGAAGCGTTATTTTTTTAGCCGTCGGCGGTTTACCGGATTGTTGACTTTGTTCCGACTCGTTCGGCCGGTTGGTTTTTTCAAATAGCTGAGGCGGAGTGCTGATTGCTTCTTGGAGGGAAATTTCTGGCTGGGGGTTTTGGGATTTTACTTCCTCAATTTTTCCGGGAATTTCACCAGTAATTAACTCAGATTTGATGTTTTGAAAACATTTTTGACAATAAATCGGCCGTAGGCCATCGGGTTTAAAAGTTACTTCGGTCGGCTGGCCACATTCGTAGCAATTGACCGTATAGGTCTTTTTTTCTTTTCTCTTTTTATTTCGGTTTGATTTATCGTTATCTTTGCCGGTTGATTGGCTTGGTCCTCTGTCGTTGTTGTGGCGTGGTGGGTTTGTTTTTAGAACGGTTGGCGGTTGGTTATCTTTTTTTTCTGGTTCTTTGGAGATTGAAACTTGTTTAGTATCGGCAATATTAATTTCGACACTATGCCAGCGGCTGATTTTATCTTCAACAACATCCCGAGGCCGAGCGTATCTCTCTCGCGAGACATTAATTACTTTGGATCTATTATTGGTTAAAAATGTTTCGCCTAGCGGCGGTAAAGTGGTGGCGGAAAATGGATTGGAGGCAATGCCATCAATCATCAATTTCAAATAGATGTCGTATTTTGCCAAGTTGACCAGATCTTCGGGGGTAAAATACGGAGCAAATTCTGTTTCCAAAGCTTCAGCGTCAGTTGCGCCCACCCGGAAACAGACAATGGTTCCGACATTGCCGAAGACGGCGGCGCTTACCGTTTCATCCAATTGTTCAATGTATTGATGACCAATGGTGAGGTTGAGGCGGTATTTTCTGGCTTCCGAAAGAATAGTGGCAAAAGATTCAGTGGCAAAATTTTGAAATTCGTCAACATACAAATAAAAATCTTTACGGTTTTCTTCTGGAGTGTCAATCCGACTCATGGCTGCCAGCTGAATTTTAGTAATCATCATCGCCCCCAATAAGGCGGAAGAGTCTTCGCCAATCCGGCCTTTGGATAAATTAAGAATTAGAATTTTTTGATTATCCATGACTTCGCGCAGGTCAAAACTTGATTTGACCTGGCCGACGACATTTCTGATTAAAGCCGTTGAAAGAAATTGGCCGACTTTGTTTTGAATTGGAGCGATTGCTTCAACTTGGAATTGTTGAGGGTATTTGGAAAACTCTTCTACCCAAAAGGATTTGACAACCGGGTCTTGAATTTTTTCAATTACTTTTTTGCGGTAATTTTTGTCAACCAGTATTCTCATTACCCCAAGCAAAGTGCTGCCGGGATAATCTAATAGGGCGAGAATAGCGTTACGCAGCAGGTATTCAAGTCTGGGACCCCAGGAGTCGGCCCAGAGTTTTTTGAACACTCCGACCAGTCCCGAAGCAATAAGATGTTTATGTTCCTGGGAAACCGATTCCATCACATTAAAGGCCACCGGATATTGAATGTCGGCCGGGTTGAGATAAACTATGTCGTTAACGCGGTAACTCGGTATGAAATCAAGGATCTTTTCGGCAAAATCACCATGAGGATCTACTAAGGCAACGCCTTCGCCGTTAACAATATCCTGGATGATCATGTTTTCCATCATCGTTGATTTGCCCATACCGGTTTTACCGATGATATAGGTATGGCGCCGACGGTCATCCTGCTTGATGCCAAACTTGGTTCGAATATTACGAAAATTTGTTTCGGCAAAATAGACAATTTTATTTTTATTTTCTTCAGCCATATAGTGGAAATGATATTAGGAAGTTGGTAAATTGGTCGGCGGGGTGGTTTTGGGAGCGTCGCTAGTTGGGTGTTTATGAATTTCCCGTCTTTCAACCGGCAGGCCAATTGGGGCTTCGGCCCGTTTGGCTTCAGTTTTCTTAACTAGCGGTGCCTTGACTTTCAAAAGCGGGAAATGCCACAGACTAGCCAATTCCTCAGTATTGAGGATAAATCCATATTCACCGGGATTTAGAGAATGGGCCCGGTCTTTATAGCGGAATAAAATCCGATTTTTTCGCCATTTTAAACGAATTTTGGTAAACCAGACAAGACCACCGGTAAAAAATTTAGCGTCGGGTTTTAGAGAGTTTAAGCCAAGATCATTGAATTGTTTGAAAGAGCCATACAACCCTTGGGCGGCTTTAACTTTTTTGAAATATGGTTTTTCGGCGATGTAAATCAATCTCATTCTGACATGGAAACCAATTTTGCTAACCTTGTGTTCAATAGCCGCTACTTCGTCTTTTTTACCTTGAGTCAAGTATAACATTTGATTGGGTGGTTCGTCTTTAGACCCTTGGGAACTTTCTTCCGTCGTGTTCATTGCGGCAATTAAGGAATTGGGAATATCATAAATCAAGTCAAAGATATTTTTTTTCGGCTTAGTACTGGCACCAATGATTTTATTGATGACTGGTTGAGCCTTTTCGCCCCAGTCGTTATCAGCCGGGGTAATAACATATTGAAGCCATAATTCTTCTCCCGGGCCAATGCGGCTCATGGCCTCCAAAATTGAAGCCATGGGATCTTTAATCTCTTGGGAGATTGAGTCTTCAAATTCTTTATAAGTGATTATAGGGTAAACATCATTTTTGGCTAATTTGATTTCTGCTCCAAGTAAATCATATTTGTCGTTGGGAAATTTCAAATTCCAGTCTTTGGTATAATCTTCGATTTCGGTAATCTCCGCGTCCGGATATTGGGCGTAGATTATGGCTTCAATTAAATCGCGGTAAGTATCAACCAAGTGAACGATAAATTGGATGTAACCGCCAATGCTGACAATCTCAAAGCTGAAACTATTATTAATTTCGCCAAACCACCATTTTTCATAAAAGCCTAAAGGTTGATGGGCACCGGCCAGATGGGCAAAAATGTTTTCAACCGCTCGAGGTGTTTGTTCGTTGTCTTTGGGGATGTCGATAGCCAACAGAATATAGTTACGCTCTTGGCGGTATCTATTGCGGATGTAATTTTGCCATACCAAAAGCATTCCATAGACAAACAAAAAGACCGGATAAATCCAGCCGACGGTTTTAGTCAACCACCAGGCGAAAGCGAAGGGGTCGGATATTGGAATATTACTTAAATCAATCGTAATTTCCATAGCGAAAATTAATTTTTCTTTTTATTTTTTATTGGTTAAGAGTATACCGGCCATCCGGCAGCTTGGTGATTTTGTCTTTATTAGTCAAAGCCAAATAAATAGTGCTTTTGCGAACGATTCTTTGATCGGAAACGGCTTTAACGATTTCTTCTTTGGTCATGGGGTGATTGGCATTTTTAAGAATTTCAACAATTGTATCCATAACTGTTCCTGGTTTATAGCCCCATTCTTTAAGGGCATAAATACCGCGGCCGACCAGGACATAGCGGTCGTCTAAAATGAGTTCATTGTGGATGGTAGCCGGGTAGGCGATTTTTTTATCAAAATTAGTTTGATTGATTAATTCGGTAATTTCAGTAAAATGAAGAGGCCGGCCGGCTTTTTTTAAGACCAAATAAACTTTATCGCTCATTCTTTTTGGTCGAACCGTATTCCATTTATTCAATCCCCATTCTCCAAGGATATTTTGATCAATGTGGCGGCTGATTTTTAAGTAAGACTTAACAGCATTATTGATTTCTTCATCCAATCTATCGTGATCAGAGCCAATTTTTAGAGACGCCAGGTTATCCTGGTTGTTGACATAAAATTCGCTTTGACGAAAAGTACCAATCAGATCCTCGGTAGCCAGGAGTTTATTTTGAGAATTAATGATGCCAACTAATTCATTAATAGATTTTTTGACCAAATCAATTGGTACTAATGGGAGTTTCCAGCCGGTAAGGATGTCTTGATCAGATTTGATGCGATGGATTTTGTCGTTTAGTAATTTGGACAAAATAAAATTAGAGGATTCATAATTCCCTTTTTCAGAATTAGTGTTGGTGATTTGATCCAGGAGGTGATATTCTTCCATTATGCCGCCATGTTTTTCCAGTAGGTGAATAATGTGTTGTTCGGCTGTTGAAAGTTCATTTTTTAAATCTTTTAAATCATGGAGTTTTTTAACTGTGGCGGTTTCAATCTGTCTAATGCGTTCTCTGGTGATATCGTAATATTTTCCAATTTGTTCCAAGGTTTCCTTGTCTTTGCCCATTAAACCAAATCGACGACTTAAAATATCGCTTTCTTTGGTTGAAAGATTTTTCAGCAAATTGGCCACCAGGTCGTTTGGATTGAACTGAGCTGCTTGATATTTTTCCTGGCTTTCAATTATTTTGTCTAGAATTGAATTCTGTGGGTTCATATAAATATTGTAATTTTGACTAAAATAAGACAAAAATTTTAAGATCGGGAAAATCTTATTTTTATTTCCTTTAATATATCATAAAATTTATATATAGTCAAGTCTTGACCAAAATATTTGAAATATTGTATTACAAAAACCATTCAAGGTATTGTTGCCAAAAATGGTTTTTAGTTAGCTAAATTTATTTATTTGATCGCAATTTTTCCCAGGTTACCAACAGCGGACTGGCAAGAAAAATGGAAGAGTAAGTACCAACTGATATGCCGATGATCAACGCCAGGACAAAATCGCGAATCGTTTGACCCCCAAACATCAGAATTGCAAACAAAACCAAAAGGGTGGTAAAGGAAGCATTGATTGAACGGGTGATAACTTCGTTGACGCTTTCTTCGACGATCTCTTCAAAATCCTGTCCCAAGCGCCGGACCAGATTTTCCCTGGTTCGGTCAAAAACGACAATTGTATCATTTACCGAATAACCAAGAATAGTCAGGAGGGCGGCGACAAATGGCGCATTGACTTCAATATTATAGAATTGACCTAATAGAATAAATACGCCAATGGTAATCATGATATCGTGGCCCAGGGCAATGACGGCGATAACCCCGTATTTCCAAGATGCCACCGGTTTTGATATTTTTCTGAAAGCCCAGGCGATGTAGACAATAATTGCCAAAATGACAATAATGGTGGCCCAGATGGTTTTTTCTCGCAATTCCTGGCCGATAACCGGACCGATTGAATCGAATTGTTTTTCTTCAAGAACCTTGGTTTGGAAATTGATGTTTATGCCCTCAAGATCAGATTCAATCTCGGGAGTATTAGGGCGCAATGACTGTTCAAGCGCGTCAATGATTTGCTGATGAGTTGTTTCATCGATTTCTTTAAATCTTAAAATTAGCCCGGACTCACCTACTGGTTGAACGGTAATATTACCAATTCCCAATGGACTAAGAATCTCTTCAACTTTGGCGTTTGTTGGGCGGCTGACCAAAAAATCTAATTCCATCAAGGTTCCACCGGTAAAATCAATTCCCGGTTTAAGGCCGAAAATCAAAAAAGAAATGACAGACCCAAAGACTAATATACCCGATATGGAAAACCAAATTTTTCGTTTTTTAATCAAGGAAAACATATTTATTGTTTTTTCTTTGTCCCAAATAACCAGGGGCGGTTTAAGAATTTTATTCCCAAAATAATGTTTAGCAGGGATTTAGTCACAATCATGGCTGAAAACATGCTGATTAGAATACCAATAGATAAAGTGACGGCAAATCCCTTGACTAAACTGGTGGTAAATCCCATCAGGATAAAACAAGTAATCAGAGTTGAGATATTGCCGTCAAAAATTGACGGCCAGGCTCTTTTGAATCCTTCATTTAGAGCAATGGTTAGGGGTTTGCCATTCTTTATTTCTTCTTTAAATCTTTCAAAAATCAGAATATTGGCGTCGACGGCCATACCGATGGATAAAATAAAACCAGCAATTCCAGCCAAGGTCAGGGTTACCGGAATCATTTTAAAAACTGCCAGGATTATCAAGCCGTATATTAGCAGACTAGATACCGCCAACAGTCCGGGCAAGCGATAATAAAGAATCATGAAAATTGAAATAAGAATCAGGCCAATAATCCCGGCTCGCAGGCTTTTGGTAACTGACTCGTTGCCTAGTGAAGCACCAATAGTTTGCTGGGATATTAGATTAATCGGCACTGGCAAGGCGCCGGCGTTCAGGCGCTGAGCCAACAGTTTGGCTTCACTGATTGTAAAATTGCCGCTAATTACCGCCCGGCCGTCTGTAATTGCACTTTGGACAGTTGGCGTACTGATTGCGGTGCCGTCCAGAAAAATGGCAACCGGTCGGCCAATATTGTTTTTGGTGATTTCACCGAATAAATCTTTGCCCTCGTTATTGAATTCCAAAGCGACTTGCGGTGCCTGGGTATTGGGATCAAATTCAACCTGCGCTTTTTTGAGCTGAGTCCCGGTTAGTCCGGTGTATAGCCATTCATCATTCGGTGAACGGTAGTAGTCCGGGGTTCTTTTAAGAATTAGAATATGACGACAGCGGGTTTGAAAGTTTCCCGACTCATCTTCTTGTTCGGCTTCTTTTTTGATAATATGGTAACCAAAATCGGTTTCCACTAATTGAGGGGCAATTTGACCGACGGTTAGATCGTCAAAACAGCCTTTTTCGAACTCCGGAACAAACATTCCTCGGCTGACAAACCCCAGATCCCCTCCCTCGGTGGCGCTGCCGGCGTCTTCGCTTTGATTTTTGGCAATTTCGGCAAATTGATCGGGGTTTTTAACAACCTCATTAAGAATATTTTGAGCCTTGGTAAGGGCTTGAGTATTATAATTATTTAGCTCTTGTTGCTGTTCGGGGGCAATATCAACGGTGGGATTCGGATTTAGCTCCTTGAATTCCAATAGCGGTGTTTCGCCAATCATACCGATGGCCTGATTAACATCGGTGACCCCCGCTAATTCGACAATAATTCGCCAGCTATCCCCGGCTTTGGTAGTTTGAACCAAGGGTTCGGCCACGCCAAAAGAGTTTACTCGCCGTTCAATAACATCTCGGACTCCTTCAACGGCGCTATTGGCTTCTGAATTTGGTATCTGCGAAAGGTCGGCTTCATAAATCAAGTGGGTGCCACCTTGTAAGTCCAACCCCAAATGAAAAGGCAGGTCAAAGAAATCAGGAAGGGGTAGTCCAGTTTTTTTGATTTGACCGGAAAAATCTAAAAAGATTGCCAGTACGGTGATAATGACAATCCCTAAGAAAGTCAAGCGATTTTTGTTTCTTTGTCCTATCATATTATAGAGATAAAAACATTTTAGCAAACAGTCTATTTTTTTTCAAGTCCGGGGTTTTAGTCGTTTTTTTGTTTTCTAAGGATATAATAACGGTTGTTGATTTCAATTAGTTCGTATTTTTTAGTTTGTTGATAAGCTTCCAGATATCGGTCAAAGCTTTCCTGGCTCGGAAAGCCAAATAAGTCCTGGCTGTCCATAATAACATAGTCAGCCAGTGTCTTTTCTTCCCCAGTCATTGCAATTGATTCCCGGTGAGTAAGATGAGCAACTAAATTGGTTTGAGCGGCCACGGAGGCGTCCGGTGGTATTAAACTAATGATTTTTTGATAGTCTTTGATTTTTGGATCAATAAATTTTTTCCAAGGGAAATTGATTGGGCTCAGCGGTGAGGTCCAAGCCATGGCAAAAATTGCCGTGGCAACCAAGCATTTGGTCGTGGTTTTTGACCATTGATTTCTGGCTTGAAATTTAGCAATAGCAATTACGGTTCCAATAAAAATGAACGGTATAAGAATGCTGTCATATTGATAGAAATTAACATATTGCAGTTGGAAGTTGGTCAGGAGGTTTTGCAATAGTCCGGGAGTCAAAAGAATTAGGCCGTCTAGGCTTAGTAAGGCAAGAAATCCGACAGGCAGGAATAATTTGATTAGGTAAGTAAATTTGCTCCAGGCAAATATTGTCTGCCAGGTCAGAGCCGGTTGAGTGATAACATTGATAATTATTTCACTGGCGTTGCCGCCAAATTGTGAATAGCGATCAAGTCGGACGATTCCTCCACCAAACCAGGGCATAATTATTTTGGCTACTAAGATAAAATAAATCAGGCTTAAAATTGAAACGGCCGCACCATATTTTTGATTTTTAAAAAAAAGAATATATATCCCGACGAAGAAAACCGCTACAATCATATTTTCGGCAACGCTAGCAGTAAAAATTAAAAAAACCGATGTCCAAAAATATTTTTTTTCTTCTAGGAAATAGAAGGCGGTAAATATTAACGGGATGGCGAACGGCACAGCGTGAAAATCAAACAAGTTGACCCATTGGAGTGATGGATGAATCAGATATAACCCGGCGATCAAAGTGCCAGCGGATTGGCCGATGATTTTTCGGGCGTAGAGGTAAAGTGGCCAAGCACCGAGGGCAAGAGCTAATGATTGAATAATTAAAAGCAGATAAGGACTTTGCCAAAAATAGTAGAACGGTACAATTAAAAATAGAAAAGGACTGAAATGAATGGCAAAGTGACTTCCATTTTCAAAATTATTGAACATTATTTTACCGTGGACGGTATTGTAAAAAGATTGTTCAAATACCGCCAAATCCCAGGTTTGAGTTTGAAAAGTGTAGTGTCTGGCGCAACTAATCAGCGAGAATACTAAAAAATACAGCAGTGTAATAATAATAATTTTTTTGTATTTTTTGATAATCTTTCCCATACACAGGTTTTTCACAAAAAAACTTGACAAGGGTTTTGGTTTTTTTCAAAAAAAAATGACTTAAAAAACACGGTGGATAACTTTAATGCGCCGAAATTTATTCTGAATACAATTTTTATTCATTGGCTATTTGTTTAATAAAATCAGCCAGTTTTTTTAAGCCCAAAGATCGATGACTGATTTTATTTTTTTGAAACTTTGTCATTTGGGCAAAAGTTTTCTTTTGACCAATGGGCAAAAAGATGGAATCATAAGGTAAGTGCTTGGCAATTTTACCTCGCGGCGTCTTGGTTAAATTCCCTTTAATTTTTCCTTCAAAAGTATAAATTTTTCCGTTTGGAGAAGTTAAAGCCACAACGGTTTTAAAATAAGCTTGCCGGTTTTGTTGCGGCAGGTCTTTTAATTTTTTTAGAGTGAAATCAATCAGACCTTTGCCATTAACATTTTTTCCGGCCCAACGGGCGGTGTGAACGCCTGGGCGATTTTTTAAGGCCTTGATAAATAATCCGGTGTCGTCGGCCAAAGACCACTGCTTAGTTCTTGTGGAAACATATTTGGCTTTTTTGACGGCATTGGCTTTTAAAGTTTTACCGTCTTCATTGACTTGGCCAACTATCCCGGCTTGGGTACTACTGACTATATCAAGGTTCGTATTTTTAAGAATTTTTTTTATTTCCTTTAGCTTTCCTTGGTTGGCAGTCGCAATAATTATTTTCATATTTTAAAATTGGCAATAATGCCGAAAGCTTCGGCCGTTTGAACTAGCTTGATTGGTTTGATCAAATTTCTAACTTCTATCGCGGCTTTGACTCTTCGGCCATACCCAATGGCTTCAATTTCGGTGGTACTTGCTGTCTTGAAATAATAATAATTTAAACACAAATTTTGGTGACGCGATATTTCAATCAATTCTTCTAACCAGTCAGTTAGTAAGCTTTTAAAGTCTTTGGTTTTGATCCTGATTTTCTTTTTAATTTCATATTCACTTATTTCAATTTGTCGGGGGTAGACGAATGTCATTAACGCTAATGCCGAGTTGGATAATAATTCTTGACGGTTAAACCCAAAAGCCTGAATTTTTAAATTTTTTTGATCATCAATAAAAATAAAGTCAGTCATAGTTATTTCATTATAGCATATTAGCTATTAAAAAAATCCGGTCGACGAAACCGGATTTTTCAAAATGATTAATACACTTCTTTGAGGAGGACATTTTCAACAAATATGCCGCGAGGATACAAGATTCTTTCTAATTCTTGGCGAGAGTTAATTTCAACATCGGCTCGGTGAGTGGCGGTGATTTCTTTCAGATCGTACTTTGCGGCAATCATTCGAAGTCGGCTTTGGATGGTAGGACGGACTATCTTTTCGACAAACTTTTCGCCAATGCTTTGCCAAATTTCAGGAATCTGTTCCTGATCTAGTCGTAGCAGAATTGTTCCTTCAATAGAAACTTTTTTTCCATCCTTGGTGGTGGCAATGATTGGTTGATCACCTAGCATCTCAGGCCGATCAGTATCAAATTTTTTGCTAATGTCATACTCCAGGGTTTGGGTGTTGAATAATTTCGCTTTTTGCCAGAACGGTATTTTTAGATGTAATCCCGGTTTATAAATTTTTTTCAATACTCCCCTGCCCAAATCATAAACGCAGCCAACATAGCCGGGAGGAACATGAATAAAAAATCCTTTTAGAACATCTTCGACTACAAACGAATACATTAGTTTATCAATACCTTCATCGGACATATTTTTAATTTAATTATTGGATTTTTTGGTCTGTTTGATTGAAAATTTAACCAAGGCGGTGATTGAAGATATTATAGAAGAAAATACCAAGGATGTCAAAATAAAGATTGACTTTACGGAAGGCAAAATCGCCAACAAAACAAAGATTGAAGCGGGAAATAGGAGACTGTAAAGTTGCTCCTGTTTGGAAACTCTGCCGCGGCGTTCCCAAAAATTAATCAGGATTTCCGCAAAAAGATAGCCGGCGACAACCGCCGCCATAAAGAGATTATGTTGGCCGATGTCTAAAAATAAAAATTTGGTATTAATAAAGTCCGGACGAGTGATGCTGGGATAAAGCAGATGAAGCTTGGCTTCACTGTTTATTCCTCCGACAAAAACTTGATAAAGCAAAACCAAGACCAAAAATTGCACTCCTAAAACAATGGCTTTGGCCCAAGGATGAAGCTTTCTTTTTTTTAAAGCCAGTCTGATCAGTTCTTTTTGCTTGACGGTATCACCGGTAAAATCTTTTCTAATCTTGGAAATTTCCTCCGATAATTGACTGCCGACAATTTTACTTTTCTCCGTCAGGATGGTGAATGGCAATAAAGCGATTCGCAGCATAATGGTGAGAATAATGACTGCCAATCCCAAATTAAAAAAGGCGTAGTTGATATACAACCAAACCAAAAAATTAAACAGTGGTATATAGAGGTAGTATTCCCAAATGTAGGAAAATATTTCCATGTAATTGTTTTTCTTTCCTCGCCACAGCTCGGAGGCCAGGGCTCGAACCTGGATTGACGGGACCAAAACCCGCTGTCCTACCATTAGACGACCTCCGAACAGTGGCGCCGAAATTATTACAACCGTTAACTTTAATGTAAAACTGCCGTTTTGTCAATTCGCCGTCTTTTCGTTTTAAACTTTCAGGTATCTTCTAATGGCAATGCTGCTAGTGATGATATTTAACAAAATTATTATTAACAGTTCAACACCGAATATCTGCCAAAAATTATGGTTGAAATAGGCAATAATATCAAGTTGGTCGGTTAAGAAAAAATTGTTGATATAAGGCTGAATGAGATTAAGGAATGGATAAATAATTGACAATGATATCGCTAGAGCGATTAGACCGTAGAAGGCACCTTCAATGATGAACGGCGCGCGGATAAAATGATCGGTAGCACCGACCAATTTCATGATGGCGATTTCTTGCCGATGGGTATAGATTGCCACCCGAATAGTATTAAAAACAATCAATAATGAAATAACAATGAAGATTCCAGAAGTGAACAAGGCGATGGTTTTAATATTATCCGAAAAGCTTTTAATTTTTTCAATGTAGGTTTGATTGTCGTCAAAATTTTTATCCAGAATGAGATCGTTGTATTTTGAATCATTAACAATGTCGATTATCTCCGGGTAATCCTCAATATTTTTAGCTTTAATTTGGAGAGTGGCGCCGATAGGATTCTCAGACAGCTCGTTTAGAGATTCAATTATAGTCGGATCATCTTTATGGGCTTGTTTGAAATTTTCCAAAGCTTGCTGTTGCGAGATATAAGTCAGATCTTTAACCTGGGTTAAAGATGACAGATAAGTTTCAACTTCCGAAACTTGTATTTCTGTGACATCAGGTCGAAAATATAAACTGACATCAATTTTATTTTTAATGATTTCAATCGCGGAGTCGGTTACCACATTGATTATCAGCAAAAAATTGATGGAGACTGCCGCTAGAACAATAATGCTCAAAGTAACCAATGATAGCCAAAAGTTACGCCAAAAACTTTGCCAGGCAAAAGCTAAGATTCGGTAGATGGAATAGAATGTCATATTTTAGAGGAGGTACTTGCCGACTTTTTGGTCCGAGATTATTTTCCCATTGTCGAGAGTGACGACTCGTCTGCTGATTGAATTTACAACTTCTCGATTATGAGTGACCAAAACGACGGTGGTGCCAAATTCATTAATTTTTAAAAGCAAGTCAATTATTTCCTTGGTGTTAAAAGAATCCAGGTTGCCAGTTGGTTCATCGGCGATCAGAATTTTTGGCCGGTGGACCAAAGCCCGGGCAATGGCCACTCGCTGCTGTTCTCCGCCGGAAAGCTGAATGGGATAGCGATTTTCTTTGTTGGTTAAGCTGACTATTTTAATGACCTGGGGGACAATTTCTTTGATTTTATAGCGCTGAGCACCTGAGACTTGTAGGGCGAAGGCGACATTTTCAAAAACGGTTTTTTTAGGAAGGAGCTTGAAATCTTGAAAAACTACTCCGATTTGCCGGCGTAAAATTGGTATCTCGGATTCTCGGATAGTGGTAATATCCCAGCCGCCGATAATGATATTGCCTTTGGTTGCTTTTTCTTCGGCGGTTAGCATTTTCATCAAGGTAGTTTTGCCGGTACCACTGCGGCCAACAATAGAGACAAATTCTTTGGGTTTAATGTGCAAATTGACATTATCAACGGCCACAATATCCGGATTGTATATTTTGCTTACATTCTTGAAGATTATCATTTAAGCTTTTGCTATTTTTTAGATTTTTGTTTATAATGCTAGATGAATTTTGCGGATGTAGTTCAGCTGGTAGAACGTCTGCTTCCCAAGCAGAAGATCGCGGGTTCGAATCCCGTCATCCGCTTTGACCCGCGCCAACGTAGCTCAGCTGGTAGAGCAGTCCCTTCGTAAGGGAAAGGTCGTGAGTTCGAATCTCACCGTTGGCTCTGATTGATCAAAGTCTGGCCAGCCGCCAGATTTTTTTGGTATTTTTAAGTTCATTAATGTAACCGTCAAGATCTTTTCCTCGGATTAAAATATGTCGAGCCCGGATTTGAGAAACATCGCCGGAGTCATCCATTAATTTTTCTTCAACTTTTATTACATGATACCCGAATTTTGTTTTGATAATCGGACTAATTTCTCCCGGTTCAAGATTAAAGGCCGCCTGTTCGAATTCTTCGGTCATCTGGCCGATACTGAAATAACCAAGGTCTCCGCCTTGAACTCCCGTAATATCTTCACTGTACTGTTGAGCTACAGTTTCAAAATTGACGCCAGCTTGAAGTTTAGTGATAACCGCTTCAATGGTTTTTTTGGCCTGCTGATTGAGATTATCGTCAGTCGCTACCACCCGCGATAATTTGTCTTTCAGGAGCAATGGTTTAATGATTTCATTTTGAAATTCGGTGATATTCCAACCGTAAAGTTCATTGATCTGTTGTTCCAGTCCTTGGGAGCTGCCAACTTCATCAATCAATTTTTGCGTTTGTTGATCAATGTCTTGGGAGGTGACTTCAATTTGGTAACTGTTAGATATTTGATCCATGATTTTGCGATCAATCATCCTTTCCATGATATGGCGCTGGATTTCCAAAATGGTCGGTACTGCCATGTCGGGATTTTTAATTTTTTCCCGCTGATAGAAATTTGTTAAGGTGGCTATTTGGTTTTGCCATTCATAATAAGGCAGTGGCTGATAGTCCACAATAGCCACTGGGTATGGGATTATTTTGGTAATTTTTGAGATTATTGGATTGGACCATTTAAAATAGCACAAGCTAAAACCAAATGCTATAAAGACCAACGGAATGCCAACGGCTAAAGCAATAACGATGTATTTTATTTTGGCATTGTGGCGGAAAGGTGAAGACATTGGAGGTCTCGGAGTTGGTGACAGCTTGGTAGTTTGAATTTTAGTATTGGTTTTTTTGGCATCAACCCATTTTAAAACAGCAGCGCGGAGATGGTCAATCTCGGCATCTTGGATATTTTCTTTTTGGTTTGGTAGTAACATATTGGTTTAGTTAAAAAAGTAGAGCCACCATTTTTCGAGGTTGGATAAATCTTTTGTGCCAGTAGTAACTGGATTGGTGGAATCATTGGCGATTTGACCGGATTGGGAGCTGTTACTGGAAACAATGACCACTTTTTCCCCTTCTTTTTTCAATCCCAGATCCGTTCTGGCTTTTTCTTCAATGTAGGCATCAGAATTGAAATATTCAATTAACTCCCGAAATTCTTGGTTTTTTTGTTCTAAATTTTGGATTTCTGATTGTAAATCGGCAATTTCTCCATCAACCTCATTGTTTCTTTGCCAGCTTTCTTGAAGACTCCAGCCAGTTAAACCCAAAATCATAAACAAAACCACCAAAATGGTTATTGTTTTGAAATGGCTTTTTGATTTTGGCTTAGGATTACTGATCATTGATAACTTAGCCGTCTAAATTATAACATTTTTCGGTGGTTGGTATCAAATTATTTTACCTCCCTTGGTGGTAGAATATATTATACCAAAAAAATAAAATCCTCGCCACTTGCCAGAATTTGCCGGTTGATGTTTTTTAATTTATCTTAGTTATAATCTCCCGCCGCTTCCGGTTGGTAGATTATTTCTTCAATTTTAATCTTTTTTAATCCCGAGGGGGTAGGCCATTCAATGATGTCATTGGTACCATAACCAATCAAGGCCGTAGCGATTGGCGACAAAATTGAAATTTTGCCATTAGCAATATCGGCCTGCTCAGGAAAAACAATAGAATATTCAAGAGTTTGGTCGGAATCCAAAAATTTGAACCGGACCTTTGAATTCATGGTAGCCACTTGTTTGGGAATTTTAGTCGGTTCAACAATCTCGGATTTTTTAAGTTCCAATGATAGCGCTTTGATATAATCAGCGTTTTTCAGGTGGTTTTTAATTTCCTCGCGAAGCATATGGGATAGCTTCTGATAGTCGGTTTTGGTTATATAAATTTTTTTGGTCATAGCATTAATTAAAAAACGGCCGGAAATTTTTGGCCGATTTGGTTATTTATAAAGTAAATTTGATAAAACCAACCAGCCTAAACAGCCAGCTGCTCTAAGATAATTGTTAAATTAATAATAAATTGACTGAGGTTCATTAAATTGGGGGTGATAGTAATTGGTGGGACGTGAGGGATTCGAACCCCCGACCATTGGCTTAAAAGGCCACTGCTCTACCAACTGAGCTAACGTCCCATAAGATACGATATAGTTTAGCAGATTTATTATAAAGAATCAAGATTTTCAAGGGTTGACGGTTTCACAGTTCTCGTCGGCGGTACACAATTGCTTATAAAAAGTGAGATATAAAATTAAGTTTGCCAAACTGAAAAAGCCAAACAATAAGTTTACCTCCAAGGATTGGTTAGCAGTGGCAAAAATGATTTCAACCGCCGGGGCAATAATTGATATCTCCATAATGTATTTGATGCTGACATGGTGGCTCTCCAGATAGAAAATCATCAATCGGTAAGCCTTGACAAAAACCACCAAAAAAGCCATTTCATGCAGGATCGCCTGAACATTGAAATTTAAAACATTGACATAAACGCCAATCAGCCTAAAAACCATGTAAATTATCAAAACAGCGATGGTGGCAAAGATTAATAGTGATACGATGGTATCACTAAAGGTAACGCCTAGTTTAAAATATCGATTATTATTGGTGGTTTTCATGATGATTTGGACGATATCCATTATAACATTTTTTTTCTTTTAGGCAAGATTGGTGGATAATTTGTGATAAATCGGCGACTTGAATAAGTATTGATAAACGGTTAAGATTATATAGCAATTATTACTTAGATTTTAGATTTATGGCTCAAAATAGCGAAACCATTGGCAAGATACCGCCGCAGAATATCGAAATGGAACAGTCTCTTCTCGGTTGTTTGTTAATTGACAATGATGCCATTATTAAAGTGGCCGATATCCTTAATTTTGATGATTTTTACAAAGAGGCTCATGCTCAGGTTTTTGTGACCATTAAAGAACTTTATGAGAAACGGGAACCAATTGATTTGTTAAGCGTTGGTTCAAGACTGGAAGAAAAAAAGTTAGTTGACCGAATCGGCGGCCGGAGTTATTTGGCAACTTTGGCCAATGCGGTGCCAAGTTCCAGTCATGTTTTGCATTATGCCAAGGTGGTTCAAGGTAAAGCGACATTGCGCCGTTTGATCAGGGCGGCCTCTGAGATTACCGAGTTAGGTTTTAACGAAGCGGAAAATATTGATCATTTATTGGATACGGCTGAACAAAAATTGTTTAGCGTTTCCCAAAAATATCTGAAACGAAGCTTTGTTTCAATTACCGATGTTTTGACTGAGGCTTTTGATCGGATTGACGAGTTACATCGAGAATCAGGGAAATTACGCGGCATTCCGACCTTTTATCCCGACTTGGACAATATTTTGGCTGGATTGCAAAAATCAGATTTAATCATTTTAGCCGCCCGACCGTCAGTGGGTAAAACCACCCTGGCTTTGGATATCGCGCGGAATGTGGCGATTAAAGCCAAGGAACCGGTGGGCATTTTCAGCCTGGAAATGTCTAAAGAACAATTAGTTGACCGTTTGCTTTGTTCGGAGGCCGGAGTTGATTTGTGGAAAATGCGAACCGGTAAATTGTCCGATCAGGGTGAGGATGATGATTTTACCAGAATTAATCGGGCAATGGGTCATTTATCGGAAGCTAAAATTTTCATTGATGATACCGCCAATTCAACAATCATGGAAATTCGAACCAAAGCCAGACGGCTTCAAACTGAGCATGGTTTAAGTTTGGTTGTAATCGACTATCTCCAGTTGATGGAGGGAACTTCCGGGCGAGGCGATAACCGCGTCCAAGAAGTTTCCGAGATATCGCGCGGTCTGAAAGCCATTGCTCGTGAATTGAATGTGCCGGTGATTGCCTTGTCTCAGCTATCACGGGGAGTTGAAGCCAGAGACAGTCATATTCCCCGCCTGGCTGATTTGCGCGAATCGGGCTCTATTGAACAAGATGCCGATGTGGTATTATTTATTTATCGGGAAAAAATGTATCAGCAAGATTTGCCACCAGACCGGGCCAACTTGGCTGAGGTAATTATCGCCAAGCATCGTAACGGTCCCACTGGCAAAGTCAAATTATTTTTTGACGAAAAGAATGTTACCTTTAAAAGTACGGAACAAAAAATTAAAGATACTGATTTAACTTTTTAAAAATTATGCCTCAACCTCCTCAACCTCCTCGTCCGCCTCATCCCCCGATGCCCGACCATAAACCTTTGGCCCCGGCGCTTAATTCAATCCCCCACAACGCCCCGCCCCAAGAAAGTAAAACCCGTTCTTTATTGTTCGCCGTTGTCAGCGGCAGCATTCTTTCTTTGATCGTTGGTATTCTTCTAGCTTATTTTAAGATTTCAATTAATGTTATTTTGCCGGTTTTGGCCCCGGTTTGGGTTGGCAGCATAACTTTAATTTATTCGGTTAATACTAAGAATTAGTGGCTAAATATCCTTCTTCAATCCAGAAATTAATGGACCAGTTTGCCAAGCTACCGGGCATTGGCCAAAAAACCGCCGAGCGGTTGGTTTTTTATTTATTAAAGAGATCACCCGAAGAATTAATGGAATTTGCTTCAGCTTTAGCCCATTTAAAGGATAAAATAAGTGTTTGTCGTGAGTGTTATAATTATTCCGAGAGTAATCCTTGTCCAATTTGTGTTGATCAGAAGAGAGATAAGCGGCTGCTTTGCATTGTTAGCAAACCCCAAGATTTGTTGGTTTTGGAAAAAACCAGTGAATATCAGGGAGTTTATCATGTCTTGGGCGGATTAATTGATCCGTTGAATGGCGTAACCCCTCAGCAGTTACGAATCAGAGAACTCATTGAGCGGATAAAACGCTATCGGGCCCAAGAAGTTATTTTGGCTTTTAATTCCGATATGCCCGGTGAAACAACGGTATTGTATTTGACTAAATTATTAAAACAGTTCCCCAATTTGAAAATTACCCGGCTGGCTCAAGGTCTGCCTTTGGGTAGTGATTTGGAATATACTGATGAAGTTACTTTAACCAATGCCTTGCGAGGACGACGGGAACTTTAATTTTTCTAGATTAAAAAATAGCCCCCAAATTGGGGGCTATTTTATTTAAATTTTGGTAATTTCGATTTGAGTATATTCTTGCCGGTGACTGCTAGTTCGATGATAGCGGGTTTTTGATTTGTATTTGATGACTGATATCCTTTTACCCCGGTCATGTTTAATAATTTTGGCTTCCGTCTGAATTTTCAATAATGGTTTACCAACTTGAATATTTTCCCCTTTTTCGTCGGTAATCAACAAAGTATCAAGTTTTACTAAATCTCCAACCTTGCCAGGCAGTTTTTCCACTTTGATTTTATCCCCGACTTTAACCAGATATTGCTTGCCGCCGGTTTTAATTGCCGCTAAAGACATAGTAATTTAAGAAATTTAAGAGTAACTTTTATAGTCTAGCCAGATTAGCCAAAATTGTCAAGGGAGTAAAAAAAGAGGGCCCAAGTTACGAGCTTAAGCCCCTATAGTCTGACAGCACCATTTCGGCGCAACAAGGCATTAACGCTCCAAAGCCTTGCTCATGCACCCCATACAATACCCTGAGCCGATTACCTCGCGGTATTTCCTCAGAGAAAGGTAGTGCAGGGAGTCCACACCAATTATCTGGCGGATCTCTTCCGGCGAATGATTGACCGCAACCAAAAGATTTTCATCTTTGGTTTCGGTTCCACCACAGGTACAGGATTTGACAATTGGCGGGGCAAAACTGACCAAATGAACGGCCAACGCTCCTTCCTGCCGCAGTTTTTTGACAATCGCAATGGCAGTCGTCGCCCGGACGATTGAGTCGTCTCCCAACAGGATGCGTTTGCCAGCCACCACTGCCGGATCAATGCCGTGTTTCAAGATAATGGCCAGTTCTCTTTCGTCCTGGGTAGCCAGTTGGAAATTGCGGCGGGCCGCTTCAAAATCGTGCGAGCGATTAACCGCAAAGTTGAAGGGAAAGAGATTCCCCAAATCCATTTGGCTAAAGGCATCGATGCCATCTTGACGCAACATCTCCAACATGCGATTTCGGGCATAAGCATTGGCGAAAGCCAGCGTGGCGCTCCGGCCGGAATCCGGGATCGGCGAGATCACATCAACTGTCGGCAAGACCTCCTGCTCCAGCATCTCCTGGAAGACGGCTAAACCCAAGGCGATTCTAACCTTGGTGACGCTTCGTCCCCAAAGACAGGAAGCAGGATTGGCCGTGTAGTCGAGGTTGAAGTCGCAATGTCTAGTGCTGCTTGGGATGTTTTCCAGGCGGAAAGTCTGGACATCGCCAGTCGGAGTAATTACTACCACTTGACCGGCATCAATGGTTTTGATTGGTTTGGCGCCAACCGAACGGATGGCCACATCTTCAGAAGCCAGAATGTAACCCCCACCATCGTTTTCAAAATAACCCAGGGAAAGCGGATGCATTCCCAAAGGGTCACAGGCACCAATCAAGTGGCCGTTCCAGATGATACCAAAGGCATAGGCCCGATCAAGTTGATTGAGCACTTTCAATAAACGGTCAATAATGCCTTCGCCGTCGGTTCGTTCAAGCATCTTTAGTACAACCTCTGAGTCGGAGGTTGCTTCAAAGTCATCTTTCTCGGCCTTCAGAATTTCCCGGCGGGCTTCGGCGCCGTAAATTTGGCCATTGTGAGCCAGCGCCAGTTGCTCATATTTACTGGCGAATGGGTGAGCGTTGGCCAAAAGACTTCCGCCAGAAGTGCCATACCGAACATGGCCCAAGGCCAAGGTGGCTGTTTCGAGTCCGGTGTCGGCGATCCTTTTACGAATTCGTCCGGCGGGACCCTCAACCTTGACTACCTTCACTTCGCTTTCAACAATACCAGCCAGACCGGCGGCTTGCGAACCGCGACCTTGAATGGTCGACAATCCATCCAGTACGGTTTTGGCCGCGCCTGGACGGCCAATCACGCCAACAATTCCACACATAAAGCGCTCCTTTCCCTCGATGCCGCGTTGTTAGCCCAAAAATAAAAAGAACCCGTTCCCTCCGCTTGTATCTTACTACAATCAGGTCCTAAGTCAAATTAAAGAAACTTTGAAATATAATAGTCAACTGGCGCAAAATCATCAGTCAAAATCGGTATATCTTGGTTGATAAGAATATCTTGATTAAACCAATATTTTAATAATTCTTTTTGATTGTCATTAGCCCTTTCGATCAGTTTTTCCCTGGTGATTAGTTCATTGTTTTTAGAAGCGATGAGAATAATATTTTGGATTTCAGCTGGTTTTGCTTGATTTGGATTTTGGGTGGTAAAAATGTAGACTTGAGGAAAATACCGTTTTAAAGTCTTATATTCAGCTTGTAAAAATAGTGACTTTTGACCGCTTAGTGAAGAAGCTAAATTTAGAATAAAAACGCCGTTATCGTTTAAAGAATCGGATATTTTCGAGATTGCTTCCAAACTGGTCAGTTGAAAAGGAATTGAAACATAAGAGTTAAAAACATCACCATAAATTACATCAAATTTTTTTTGATTTTTATTTAAGAAAATTCTGGCGTCTTGATGAATAATATTTAAGCGATGGTTGGGTTTGAGGTCAAAATAAGAAGAAGCGATTTTGGTTAATTCCGGATCAATTTCAACCACTGTCATTTGTGCTTCGGAGTAACGGTTAAGGAAGTCCAAAGGTGCGACATAAGCCCCGCCACCCAAAGTCAGGGCGCTGTTGATTTGGGGAACAAATAAATTATCAAGTCGATAAAGTTTATGATAACTGGCAAAAATTTCGTCAGCATCTAAATATTTAATGCTGTGGGATTCGGTTGCCAAATACAACGCGCGAATCGGCCGGTTGGTTTTTGGATCGACAACATCAATTATTTTGATATGATTATAAGCACTGTCACCTTCAAAGACGATCTGGGCAGCAGTTGACTTGGGAATTAACCAAAGAACTAAAACCAAAATTAAGGTGATAATTTTGATAATTTTGTGACCGGCGATTAAAGAAATGAGAATAAGTGTAAAACTCAAACCATATAAAATTTGACTACTACCGAAAGTCGGGATTAAATAAAAGCCTGCTAAAAAGGTGCCGGCAATACTGCCAATCGTGGAAAGAGCATATAAATTTCCGGCAACGCCCCCAGAATCTTTGACATTTTCCACTTTTAATCTAACGGCGTAAGGCGAAACCATTCCCAAAATAACGCTTGGCGGACCAAACAGAATCAGGGCGGCTGTCACGGAACCAAATTTTACCCCTAGATTCGCAGTAAAATTTAGGATAGGAGTTTTAATGATGGTAATTAACAAAATCGTCAAGCCGGCGATTAGTAAAATTCTAGCCAAAAAATTCAAGTTGGGTGATTTTTTAGAAAATTGACCACCTAAATAATAGCCCAGGCTTAAAGCTCCCATGACAATACCAATAAGTGATGACCAAACAAAGATGGAGGTTCCTAGGATTGGCGCTAAAATTCGAGAGCCAATTAATTCTAAAACCATAACAATCGCGCCGCTACTAAAAATAATTATTTCTAATTTGTTAGGAATTTTCATTTTTGTTTAATCTAAAAAATAAGAAACTTGATCGTTAATTTTTATTTGATGTTTTTTAACAAAACCAGCATTAACTTCTAAAACATGGTCAATTGGTTCGGGCGGATTAACGACAGCCGGTCTTTCGTTATTGGTTGGCGGTTGGATATTTTCAGTAGTGGCAATTACCTTGTTATTACTGATCCAAATAAAATCCAAGGGAAATCTCATTCCTTTCATCCAAAATGTAACATCGGTTTTGGGTGGATAAGCAAATAGCATGCCGTTATTTTCTTTCAGGAATACTCGATTGGCAAGACCCATGGTTTGATCTTGGGAAATTTCAACTGTTACTTTAAGGTTGTTGATGATCAAATATGGTTTTGTTTGAAAACCTTTGTCAGTAAAAATAATAAAGGAAATAATAATAATTATTCCTCCAACGGCCGGCACCAGAAATTTAAATTTCATGATGTTTGCGGTGATGTATTGATAAAACAAGGCTGGCTAAAACAATCATAAAGACTGCCAAAACCACTAAAGCCAGAACTTTACCCTTGGAATGGAGAAATAGCGATATGGTGCCGGAAACGGCGGTAATAAAATAAAGGAAAATGACAGTTTGGCGGTGGGATAGGCCGAGATCTAAAAGCCGGTAGTGAAGATGACGACGGTCACCAATGGCTGGCGATTTTTTAAACCATAGGCGTTGAACGATTACCCAGGCGACATCTAGAATTGGGATACCCATAATTAGTAAGGCCGTGGCAATTTTTGACCCTGAAATTATTGAAAGGGTACCTAATAAAAAACCACATAAAACACTGCCACCTTCGCCCAAAAAAATTTTAGCCGGATGCCAATTAAAAATTAAAAAACCAAGAGTTGATCCGGCTAAAATTAAGGCCAAAATGGAGGTGCCTGATAGCGAAACATCCCAGTAAAGACTGACTATAAAAATAATAATTGAACCAATGGCTGTTATTCCAGAAGTAAGAGCGTCAAGGCCATCAAGGAATTTAGTGGTATAAATCATTCCCATTATCCAAAAAAATGTCGTGACCGTTCCCAAAAATACCGGAAATTCAATGATGCCGCCAAGCGGATTGGTAACAAAAAGAATTTTAGCCCCCGACAATAGTAAGGTGAGGGTCGCCAAGACGGGAAAAATTAACTGCTGGTGGGGTTTGATGTTGTATTTATCGTCCAATAATCCGCCGATAATCAAAATTAGTCCGCCGATTAAAATCGCGGTGATGTGATAATTGTTTATTTTACTGTCGTTAAGGTAACCGTTAAACCAAAATAGACCAGCGGTTAGACTAAAAGCGAGATAAATGGCCACACCGCCTAATAAAGGAGTTGGTCGCTTGTGGATTTTGCGCGGGGCAGGTAGATCAAAAATCCCAAGCTTAGTGGCCAATATTTTAACAAGCAAGGTAAGACCAGTCGATAAAATAAAAGCAATACTTAGGGCGAATAAATAGATCATTTTAGATTTCCTTAGCTTTAATTACTTTTAGGCTGCCGACGGTTTCAACCAGGACGGTATCTCGCCTTTCAATTTTATTGGCTAGTAAATAGTTGGCCAAAGGATCTTGAATTTTTTCTTGAATCAGCCTTCTTAATGGTCTGGCACCAAATTGCGGATCAAATCCTTGGCTGGCCAAGTCCGCCAGCGCTGTGGGCGTAATTTCAAGTTTGATGCCTTTAGCCTCAAGATTACGCGCTACTTTATTGATCATTAATTGAGCAATTTTTTGAACATCTTCCAGTGACAATGGTTTAAATACAATTACCCCATCAAATCGATTAAGAAATTCCGGCCGGAAATATTGGTTTAACTCACGATCCATTAATTGTTGCTTGGTCTGTTCAACACTAGTACCGTTTCTAATTTGTTCTTGAATGAAGGTTGATGCAGCGTTGGAAGTGGCGATAATAATGGCATTGGTGAAATCGACAGTCCGGCCGTTGTTGTCGGTTAAACGCCCATCTTCCATGATTTGGAGAAATATATTAAGGATATCGGGATGAGCTTTTTCGATTTCATCCAACAAAATCAAAGAAAATGGATTTTTTCTTACCGCTTCAGATAAAAAACCACCTTCCTCGCCATAGCCAGGAGGTGCGCCAATTAATCGATTGAGACTAGTTTTATCCTGGTATTCGGACATATCTAGTCTGATCATATTTTCCTGATCACCAAAATAAACTTCCGCAACGGTTTTAGCCAACTCGGTCTTACCGACACCAGTTGGTCCAAGAAACAACAGATTAACAATCGGCCGGGAGAGGTCGCGCATCTCCGCTCTGGCGCGACGCAAAGAAGAGGCAACCATCTCAACTGCTTCCACTTGGTCGACTACTCGCTGGTGGATCTTTTCTTCCAGATTGAGGAGTTTCTCCGACTCTTCCTTGGTTATTTCAGTCAACGGTATGTTAGTTTTTTGAGAAATTATCGCGGCAACATCATTTTCGTTAACGACACTATTTTTTCCTTTCTGATTGCGTACCGTCGTGGCGACCTCTTGAAGAACCTCGATCGCCTTTTCCGGAAGAAATCGGTCGTGTAAATAACGATCGGAAAGTAGAACCGTTTGAGCCACTGCGTCATAAGAAAAATATACTTGGTTTTGGTATTCAAAAGCCCCAACTTTAGATTCAACAATTTGAATCGCTTCGTTTCCGGAAACTTCCTGAATTTCAATTTTTTCTAAAACATCATCAAGAGAACTCCGGCCTTCAACATAACGACGATAGTCACCGGGGGTAGAGGTCGCAATTACCAAAATTGTATTGGCCGCCAAGGTTTTGGCCAGTACATCCGCCAGATCAATACTACCTGGACGGCCGGAAGTAATGCCAACCATATTGTGAATGTCACCAATGTAAAGAACAATATTGCCCGATCTTCTAATTTCGTTTAAAGCAAACATTAGTCGTTCCTGGGCTTCAGCCGGCGTAGCGCCGCTTACCAGTTTGGCGACGCTTAGACTGACTAGCCGTTTATCCTGAAGAAACTCCGGGACATCTTCTTCAACCATTCTTTGGACAATACCTTCAACAATGGTGTTTTTACCAACGCCAGGATTACCTACCAAAATGACACTGCGGCGAGTACCACCATGCATAATACTAAGAATATCATCAATCTCCTTTTCCCGACCGATACAAGGCATTAGATAACCGGCCTGAGCCAGTAAGGTCATATCTTGACTGAAAGCGTCCAAAACCGGCGTGGCAATGGCGGTCATGGAACGATTCATGGTACTACTTGGTTTCAAACTGGCCCGTTGGCGAAATTTTTGCCAATTGGCTCGGAGTTGTTTTTTGATTCTTAACCAAGCGATGACATTGCTTATTTTATCTGAATCAATATCTAAATCGTACAGCAGCTCTTTAACATCATTTTCTTGACTCGCCAAAGCTTCTAGGATTTCAGTGACCTCAACTTTTTTCTGTCGCAATTGATATGACAAAAAATAAGATTCAAAAATGATTTTTTCGGCCAACTCGCCAAAAATTACCGGCATAGTGCCGCCGGCTGGCTGGCGACCAAGAATACTACGAATTTTATTTTTTAAAGTTGTAAACGGTACTCCCAAGCGGCTAAATATTATTTGAATTTGCTGATCAATCAGTAGTGATATTAACAGATGAATCGGAAAAACCGCCTGGTCTTTATATTTAGCCGCTAATTCCCAGGAACGATTGACTATTTGTCTGGCTTCGAAAGTAAAATACTTGGCAATGTCAATTTGTTTGCCGCGTGGCAACCGTTTGGCCTGCTCCCAGCTTAGCTGATCAAAAGCGGTTGGTTTTAATTCGTACGATTTTTTTGGAATATGTCTGATTTTTTCGATATCTCTTTGAAAACGGTAATAAAGGTAGGTATCGGTTAATAATGAAAACCAAAAAATAACCAATTGCCAGCTGTGATATCGGTAGAATACCGATATGGGTAAATGGTTAGTGGTATAGATAACCAATTGCCAAACCAACATTACCAACCCCAGCGCGCCGAATAAAAACAAAGTTATATTTATTAAGTTTTTTATAAAAAGCACTAATTTATGACGAGCAATGGTTGTAGCGCTGATTGGCTCACCCCAATAGAGCAATTCTTGTCCGGTCCAGGCCCTTAGAAAAAATCCGTCGCATTGTTCACATTTTTTATCATTAATAATCCCCTGCCCCTGACAATCGGGACAAGTTAAAAATTGAAGCCGGGGATGATGATTTTTCGATTCTTGATTCATAGTCAGCTAATTACCCAACTAAAATTAGCCCAAATTTGATTGACGATTAAAATCGGCAGCCCAAGGTAAAATAATAATCCCAGAAAAACAACAATAACCCAAATCGCCAAAATAATTGATCTGACAATTATTTGAACCAATCGAGCAAAAAAACTTATCAATCTTCCTTCAATATCGTATTGACCAAACATGGGGGTAAAAATATTTTTTATCCAAACGGCAATCCCAAGTCTTTGGCTTTGATTTTTGATGGAAAACAAGCAGCCTCTTAAAGTTTTTAATAGCCCTTTAGAATACCACCAAACAGGCCAATATAAAAAATCACCAATCAAGTCCACAATAACGAATTTAGCCGGAGAATAAACAATATTTTTTTTCATATTTTATATATTATACCACAAAAGCTCCAAATAAAAAAAGCCGATCCCTCCCGAAGAAAGATCGGACCTAGCCGCGCTCAAGTTTGCGCAAGATCTTGCGCAGGAGTCGCAGGATAGGATTTTTGGTGTGCCGGCTGATGCGACGGTACAGATACCGCCGGTGATTATGATGATGGTGCTGCTGTTGACTCATTTGTCCCCCTTTCTGCCGAATCGGCTTCAAGGTTTTGGTTGTGGGTAATGGGGGTCAAATTTTTATCTGGTTTAAGGATCTCTCTAATTTAAAAAAATGTCAAGTCCGATATCGTAGTTTTAGAAGTGATAAAAAAATATTTATTATATCATTTTGATCAAACCTGTCAAGTATCCATACTCTTGACAGGTTTGCGACGATTATTAAAATGCCCTCATTATTTGGTTACTGAGACCAAATAAAAACAGGGAATAAGAACGAGGAGGAAAATCCAAGATGAAGATTAGTGAGAGAGTAATTTGGTTGCTGATCCTGGGGTTGTTTTGTCTGGCGGGTCCAGCGCTGGCAAATCAAGCAGCTGGAGAGGCCGGTTTCAGTCTGGCTTACTGCGTCATTGTGGCATCTACCTTATTTACTCCGATTGGCCTAAATTATTTGCTTAGTAAGTATAATAACTAAGCAAAATAGAGGCCGATGAATGTGGATCAGCAACCCGGTGTGCCGTCGGGTTGTTTTTTAATTGAGATAAATTATATTTACTAGTTGTTACAAATTTATAATATTTTTAGCATTGATTGATATTTTTTTATTACCAACAAATTCTGACTTCTTCTTTAATTATTTCTTTTAAATATTCTTTTGTTTCGGCAAGATCGCCAATTTTATCAATTAGACCTTTTTCCAATGCCATTTGCCCAAGCATACTGGAACCGTCCGCCAACTTTTTGACCTTTTCAATATCCAATTTTCTGTTTTCAGAAACAGTCTTAATAAAGTTGTTATATATTATTTCGGTATCTCTAGCCAGAAGCTCTTTTTCTTCGTTGGACAAAGACTTGTTGGGGTTGCCAGTATCTTTAAATTTTCCAAAGCTAATTTGGTTGTAAGTTAACCCTTCGCTTTGATTTTGGCGGACATTATCTACATACGACATCGTCACTCCAATGCCACCAATGTCAGAATTTTCAGAGGCAAAAATAATGTCAGCACCGGTAGCCGCCCAGTAGGCGGCGGATACCCCACTTTCTCTGATTAAAACAACGGTTGGCTTTTTAGCTTTTTTTAAAGCTTCAGCTACTTCCTCAGCGGCTACCGGGTAGCCGCCGTAAGAATCGATTTCAATCAAAATGGCCTTGATATTGTCGTCTTTATCCGCATCGGTAATCCAGTAGACGATATTTTCCGATGCGGTTTGGTCTTCGAGCGGGCTTCCGTCTTCGTCAAAGTTGTAAGGGGGTATATAAGTTATCAGCTCACCGCGAAGTTCGATGCCATAGACATTGCAACTTTCTTCTTCGATATACTCATTAGCCTGATATTCGTTAATTTTTTCCTCATTAAATGAATGGTTTCCAAACTGCCAGGCAAATTCATTTTTGATTGTTATAAAAGATGCTGTGATAATCAAAAAAATTGTGATTATTTTTAAAATTTTTAAATCATGATTGCCGTCCCATAGCTTGAAACTAATATTTTTTTTGTTTTCAATCATATATTTTTTATTTATTTTTAAAAAAATTTTAGCTGACTGCTCGGAAATTATACCAAGTCATATTATGTTAGTTTGTCGCTATAATTTACCTGTTTTGATTTGCTGGCGGATTTCTTTCATTAATCTCAAATAAAAATCAAGGTTATTCAGGGTTGCCAGCCGCATTGCCAATGGTTCATTGGTAGCAAATAAATGGTGCAAATAGGCCTTTGAATATTGTTTTAGATTGGTATTATTGATTGGCAAAAAGTCAGCGCGGTATTTGGCGTTAGTAATGTTGATGGTTTTATACCAATTATTATTACGACCCCGAACAAAGTGAGGGAAAAGCAATTTAGATTGCTTCGTCGGTCGCCTACGGCTCCCTCCGCGCAATGACAATTCAGAAGACCAAAGGTAAAGTCTGCCATGTCTTGCTTCGCGGGTGGGAATAACGCAGTCAAACATATCAATTCCTAACCTAACAGCTTGGATGATTTCTTCCGGCCGGCCTAAACCCATTAGGTAGTGAGGTTTATTTAATGGTAAAATTGGTACTACCCAGTTTAAAATATCTTTCATTTTTTCCCGCGGTTCTCCGACAGCTACGCCGCCGACAGCATAACCGTCAAAATCAAGATCCGTCAAATCCTTAGCTGATCTGAGTCGCAGATCTTTATAAGTGCCACCTTGGACTATACCAAAAAGCATCTGCTTTTTTAAAATGTGAGATTTTTTACAACGACTCGCCCAACGCGTAGTTCGTTCCATTGATTCCTTAATCTGACTTTTTTTAGCCGGATAGCCGATAACATCATCAAAGGCCATGGCAATATCTACTCCCAAGTCCTGCTGTATGGACATAGAATTTTCCGGGGTCAAAAGATATTTTTTACCGCTTGCTGGGTCGCTAAAGGTAACGCCTTCTTCGGTAATTTTTCTAAGCCTGGCCAAGGAAAAGACTTGAAAGCCACCGGAATCGGTTAGAATCGGCCCAGACCAATTCATAAATTTAGCCAGTCCCCCATTTTCTTTGATTAGTTTTTCGCCAGGCGTCAACATCAGATGGTAGGTATTAGAAAGGATAATTTGGGCTCCCAAAACTTTTAACTCTTCGGGGTTTAAATTTTTAACTGCAGCTTTGGTGGCAATCGGCATAAAAAACGGACCCATGATTTCTCCATGAGCCGTTTTTAGCCTTGTTAATCTGGCCTTAGACTTAGATGACTGCTTTAAAATTTTAAACATTTCTATTCAGTAATATCAATAACTAACCCCTTACCACCGGCAATCGGATCATCTTCAAGATTGGAAGTCACGGCCTTGCCATTACGGTTAACCGATGATTCAGTGGTCTGGTCAGTGGCAGTTAAGGTGGTCTGGTCAGTTAAAATAATTAGTTTTCTGACCTGTTGAGCGGTTGGAGTCACCGAAATATCAAACCAGACATTGTGATCGTCAAAAGTCTGGTTGGTATTAATATTATCAATTGACCAGACAACCGAGCGGTCAGCTGAACTGTAGCTAATGCTACCACCTTGAACCAAATATTTGTTTTCCCACTCAACACCATCGGGCAAAATAGTTTTTACCTTAATATTCGATACCGGGTGAAGACTGTTAGCAATTGACCAGTAGATTCGGAAAGAAGTTTTTTGACCGACGACCGGCGGTAGCGGGCCGGTACCAACCGCAATATTGTCATCGTTGAAATATCGACCCTCTACCGCCAATTCCAAATCAGTGTTGATATTATTTTCAATTTCACCGCTTTCAATATTTAAATCATCAACCGCCAGCTCGCCGATTTTTTCCAAAGTTACCCGCGCCTGACTTTTGACGGTTAATTGAGTATTTTGAATATCAATTGATCCAGCATTTTTGATTTGGATAGCAATATCAATAGTGCCTTCATCGAGCGGGCGAAGTAATGCCAATCCGGAGATTTCATCTTTACTCCAAGTCAAACGCTGATTATCGCGCTGACCCTTATTTTTATCTTCCAGAGTATCAAAGTCCAAAATTTCAGAATCCAAATCAAGACTAACAACAACATTATTCAAATCACTTTGACCGAGATTTTTGTAAACAATTGAATAAGTCAAAGTCTGTCCAAAATTAATCGGCTGATCTTGAGTTGAACCATTAATAATAAGATTTAAGCTCAAGCCCGGATCGACAACTTCAGTAGTAAAGATTTTTTCTTGTTGCAAGGAGAATTCTTCAGTTTCGGAATCCAAAAAGCCAAGCTCTACTTTTAAATCCGCCTTGATCATTTCTTGATTTTTTAAATAACCACCGCTGATTTCGATTTCACCTTCCTGATTACTCTCTAGATTTTCAATTATCCATTGATTATGAAGATTACGGGCATCTTCTTCTCGGGAAAAAGCCGGCGGCGCAGACTCCTGGAAAACGAAATTGGCCGGATAAGTTACCTGGATTTTGATTTTTTTCAAAGCTTGCGCTGAATTATTGCGATAATTTATTTTATAGCTGACTTTTTTTTCCGGCAAGATTTTTTCCGGACCCTCAACCTTAAGCTCTAAAATCGATGAAGTAATCTGACTGCTAAAAGATTCAGTTTCTTTAAACACTGAACTGAAATTTTCCGGCCGGAAAGAAACCGTAGCATTTAAATTTTTTAATGATCCGACTTCGCCAATTAATTTTCCAGTGATTTCAATTTTTCCGGATTCTCCTTTGGCCAGTTCCCCGATGTCCCACGAGGTATTGAAGCCGTTGGTTGGCGCTGGATTGGCGGAGATAAACTCAAATCCATCAGGATAACGAAGTATTATTTGGACATCATGAAGGACGACTTTTTCATTATTATGGTACTCCAAAGTATAAACCACTTCGTCGCCTGAAGCAATATTTTGTTGCCCTTTAATTTTTAAATCAATTGTTCTGTCGTTAAGATTTTGGTTGGGGTTTATCAAAATATACCCCAACCAACTTAAAGCCGCCAAAAAACCCAGCAAGAGCATCGTTCCGACTAGAATAATTTTCCACCTGGCTCGCCTTTTTATTTCCAAATGCGAAATATCGGGCAAGCTTCCATCGCTATTGCTATAGATTTTCATTAATCCTTTTTGGACGGCAGAGTCATCGTTTTTCGCTTGGCGCCTATATTTATTCAATTGATCTTGTTGCATAAATTTAATTGGCAATTAGGGTTACACCGTAAAATTTATCGGTAATTAAATTAGATGTAAAATTAACTTCGTTGTCGCTGCTGCTTAAATCTGCGGGGAACTTGGCCAAAGGTTTGAAATGGTTGTCAAGAATAAGGTTGCTAATCAACTGATTATTCAAGCTGCCAGCCTGCTTTTGAACCAAAAGGCTGTAATAAAAAATATTTTCGCCTTCCAAAGCCAGCTTAAATGGTAATCGATAACGAATGGTTGCCTGCTGGACTTCGCCGGGTTTAAGCTGAAGCCAATTGCCAAAAACCGTCTTGCCGTTTTCACGATAGATATCGGTTCCGGTTTGCTGATCAAATTGTCGGTCGGTTTCAATACTTAAAAGATCGGTATCCGGTTTAAGTTCCGGATCGGGTTGGTCAAATAATTCAGCCGGGGGTTTTTGAAATCCTTCGGCGGCCAGAAGAACACTGCCGGGCGGAACATAAAATCTAACATAACTATTGTTTTGAACGCCGGTAAAAATATCTTGGCCCTTTGTGCCCTGGTGACGCCTGATTAATTTGACGGTATCAATGATTGTCCCATCGGCTTTAATCTCAGCTTGATGTTGGATAGTTTGGTCAATAACACCGTCACTTTTGCCACCCGCCAAGTTAGTATGGACAACCGATAAGTAGTCGCCGTCAGTTTGACGCAATTCGCCGCTCCAACCAAACTGTCGCAGTAAAGTTTCAATTTGATAATCATTAAAATAAGCTTGGAGCTGCCGCTGATTTAAAGCATCTTTAAATAAACCAAACAGCTGTTCAAATTGTTGTTGGTTAGCGGAAAAAATTTTTTCCAACAGCATCGGCGCCAGATCAGCAATAAACTGTTTGGGACGGTTTTCCTCTTTGTCATATTCCAGCTCGACGATTTTTTGGGTTTCTAACACAAAATTTTCGCTGGTAATAGTCCGACCATATTCTGGCATTTCAATTGGACCGAAAATACCAAGCAATCTTTCCATTAAAGTTGAGGTTAAGACAATAACACCGTCGACGCTGGGCTGCGATGAATTTTCGTGAAACCATTGGATTTTTTTGGCTGCGGTTGGGAAATCAGGCCACCAGTTTGAATCTTGAAATTCCCACCGAGCGTTTATCAGCCTTAATGGTTCGGGCGCTGCAACCTTGGGAATTAGCGAACCTTGAAGATCATAGGTGCCACCGCCTGGGATATTGATTTTTTTGATTTGTCCCCGATCAACATCAACCAAAGCGTAACTGCCCATGAAACCACCGGTTGCTCTTAGTTCGTTGTTGTTCAAGAATATTACTAAATAACGCTGCCACTGATTTTGGCCAAGCATTTTAAGGGCCGATTTATCAATTGTTAAAACGGTTTTTAGACTGAGCTCGATTTTATCCAGGTCTTTTAAGACTTTTTCAAAATCTTGCCGGTTCTCAGCCGGTAAATCAGCCGGGTCGACTGACACAATTTTTTGTTTAGCTTCGTTGAATTTATCAATTACTATCCGAAGGTCAGACTCAAAAGCCACTAGCGACTCGTAGTAATTCTCAATCCCAGTGGCAGACATAAATCTTTGGCCGCTATTAATCAAAATTTGGCCCGTTTCCGCGGCGATTTGTCCGGCTGCCAATAAATTAATGCCGGCATTTACAGATTGACCCTTGCCGGGAAAAATTTTGACGATTTCCGTAGCCAAAGAATTTAAATTTTCAACCTCTCTTTGAGCTAAATTAAAATTGAGTTTAGCTTGATCAAATTCATAATCAGCTCCCGCCAAGTTAAGATTAATGGCAGCCTGCTCCCCCTTTTTGAGGTTTTCAATTGCCTCATTTGTGGCCAATAAAATTCGATCCTTGGTGTCCTGAAGATCTTGATAATAGCTCAGAGCCTGAAGCGGTAATACAAAAATTAATGACATCATCAAAAAAATCGATATCTTTTTTGGCCAATCTTTCGGGATTACCAAGGAAAGAAATTCAACATGGTTTGGCGGGGCAAAAATATCTTCCATGATTGATTCTTGGTTATCGTCGGTTGGTTGGAAGGTAATTAATGGGCTTGGTGACGGTTGATTTTTTTGATCTATTTTTTTTGGTCCTAAAAAAGATTTGAACCAAGACTGGTTAAAAAACTTTGATCCGGCGGATAAAAAATTAACCGCCAATTTATTTTTATTGGGGCTATAGTTTAGCCTGGTAGGTCGCGGTGGAATTGAGGTTTTTACAGGTTGCGGCTTGATCGTTGAAGAGTTAAAAAAATCATGCCGGTTATTGTCAAATTTTTCCTCAAAGGGATTTTTAAGATTAACGACATGGGAGGAAGAAAGCTTTATCCCAGTTTTTACCTCTACTTTTTTGGCTTGAATGGTATTTTGACCGATACTAACCTTGCCAGTTCCGCTCTGGGATGATTTTTTAGAGCTAGCTTTGGATGATTTTTTTGTTTTTCTTTTTGCAAGAGGCATTTATTCGCTTTGATTTATTCACAGTTGATAATTTATTATACCATAAATCAAGCAGCTAGGTAAATATCAAGGGTGACTTGCGCACATTGACGCCAATCATATTTTAGAAGCTGTTTTTGTCCTCGGTCAACCATGGTATTAATCAGATTTTTATTTCCAATAACCTCTAATACCTTTTGAGCGATATCTTCGGGATTAGTAGGATCAAAATAAACGGCGCTATCCCCTAAAACTTCGGGCAAACTGGTGCTTTGTGAGGAAACGACTGGCGTCTGACAATAAATCGCTTCTAGGGCTACTAGACCAAAACCTTCGCAGAAAGACGGTAAAACAAATAATTTTGCCCCTTGATAAATAAGTCCTAGTTCTTCTTCTGGTATAAACCCGGGAGCAATAATCTGATTTTTGACGGGTGATTCGCTAATTGCTTGAGATATCTCCGGATAATTCGGATCGGCTTTACCACCCAGAACCAACTGACAATCAAGTTGATTTTTAATTTTAAGAATTTCAAAAGCCTTTATCAAACCAACAAGATTTTTATGATCGCGCCAGACACCAAGATACAGTAAATATGGTTTAGTGATAGCATATTTAGAAAGTACCTGATCGATTTCCATTTGGGAGGAACGATTGACTAGTTTGCTGTCGAATCCTAAATAAACAACTTTAATCTTCTTGGTTTTAACTTTAAGATATTTCACAATACCGTCTTTGGTATGATTTGAGGGAGTGATTACCACCTTGGCTTTAAGGATTGACAATCTAAGAACTAACCAATAGGCCAATCGTCTGATTTTTGATTTTTTAACCATTGGTCCGGGATAAAAAATTGGCGTAATGTCATGAATTGTTATGACTGATTTTTTGAAATAAAAAATAGGGGTATTAAAATTAGGAAAATGAATCAAATTCAAACAATGTTTATACAAGATTATCGGAAAAATTAGCTGTTCCACCCAGCTATACCACCTAATATTGACTTTGATTTTTTTAAACTTGGAAGTTGGCGGCCGGAATTCAGAAAAAGCCGGATCGTTCATAAATAAAATATATTCATTCTCCGAATCAATCTCGGCCAACTGATCAATTAGATTTTGAATGTAACCGCCGATGCCAGTAGCGGCCTTAACGCCGTACATCCTGGCGTCAATTCCAATCCTCATAAATTTGAGCGGTTAATTATTTCCTGAATTGCCATCGCCGCTTTTTCCCAAGTGAAATTTTTACTGTAAGACAGCCCTTGAGTAGCCAAACGATTTCTAAAATCTTCATCGGTCAGGATATTATTAATCGCCGAAACCAGATCATTAACATTGTGGGGATCAATCAATAAACCGGCATCACCCACCGACTCAATCAATGCCGAGTTAAAGCTGGTAATAACCGGAGTGCCACAGGCCATCGCTTCCAAAGGTGGCAAACCAAAACCTTCATAAATTGATGGGTAGACAAACAGTTTGGCCAAAGCGTAAAGCGCTGGTCGATCAGGGTCGTCGACATATCCCAGAAATTTAATCCTTTCCCGGACCGCTGATTGCTCCCAAATTTTATAAAGATTTTGATATTTCCAAGCCTGAGAGCCGGCAATCACCAAATCAATGCTTTGATTACTAATTTTTTCAAAAGCCTTTAATAAAGTGGCAACATTTTTTCGGGGTTCAAGATTACCCAAATAAAGAATGAAAGGATTGTGAAGTTTATATTTGGCTTTAACTTTGTCTAGCTGACTGGCCGCAATTGGCTGAAAAAAAATCTGATTAATACCGTTATAGACAACTTTGACCTTAGTACTGGGCACTTGGTAAATTTGGACTAAATCCGCCTTGGTATTTTCGGAAATGGCAATAATTTCATCAGCTCGCCGGGTCATTGCGCGAGGATTGATCAAGCGATGCCATAGTTTCTTTTTGGCGGTAAAAAAATTCGGATATAATTCAAAAGACAGATCATGAACAATCAAAATCTGACGACAATTATCTGACAGATTGCTGAATAAAAAACTGGGAGTAATAAAAACATCAACCCCTCCGAGCAATTCATCAATCTTTGGTTTTTTTAAAAATCGCATAGCAAGATTAAACACCCGATTAGGGTAGCTGAAACCACGATAGCTGACATTAGGGTTGTTAAATTCCGGCATTTCAACCGGCTTGGACGAATTATAAAACAGCAAATATTGATTTTGCTGATCAATAGTCAGAAGGGATTTGAGTAAATTGTAAGTATATTCACTGATCCCCGAATAATGTTTTTCCATCAAACAGCGAACATCAATACCAATTTTCATACTAATTTAGAAGCCACATTTAATTTGTAAGTCTTGGGCTTTTTGATACTCCGTAACAATTAAATCGTTAATTTCCCGGCGAAAACGATCAACCCCAAATTGTTGGGCATAATTTTTTATTTCAATTGAATTGTAATTTTCCGGCTTAAACCGAACAATGGTATCAGCCAGCGACTCCCAGGTTTGTTCTTCAAAAAATTTGCCGGTTTTATTCTCCACTACCGTTTCACAGGCCCCGCCGGCGGCAAAAGCGATAACTGGCCGGCCGGCTGCCATTGACTCAACCGCCGTCAAACCAAAATCTTCGATTTGCGGATGAATAAAGGCAATCGCCTGACTATAAACTTGTTGTAATTCCGATTGATTAATTTTACCAAGAAATTCAATGTGTGACTTGGCCAAGGCTCGAAGATTTTTTTCTTCCGGTCCGGTGCCAAAAATTTTTAAAGGAATTCCCAAACGATTAAAAGCCTTAACCGTTAGGTCGAATCTTTTATAGGCTACCAGTCGTCCACCGGTTAAAAAATACTTACCGATTTGTTTGGCAATTTGGAATTGATTTGTCTCAACCGGCGGATGGATAACAACACTTTCCCGCCGGTAGTACTTTCTTATTCGGTCGGCGACATTTTTAGAATTGGCAATGTAATAATCCACCCGTTGGGCCGCCAGCTGATCCCAGGCCCTGAGGCGATTTAAAACCATCGGAATTATCTTTTTAACCAGCCGATTATATTTCAGTTCATCAATATAGCGATGGGTATCGGACCAAAGATATCTGGTAGGAGTATGACAATAGCAAAAATGAATGGTATTTGAGCGAGTAATAATTCCTTTGGCCATTGCCGAAGAACTGGACAAAACCACATCATAGTCTATCAAATCATAGCTTTCGGTAGCTGTTGGCATGAAAGGTAAAAACCATTGATAATGTTTAAGCGCTCCCGGCCATTTCTGTAAAAAAGAAGTATTGATTTGATGTCCTTCAAAAAGTTTGCCCAATTTTTTTTCGTCATAAAGCAAAGTGTAGGTCGGGGCCTGAGGATAGATATCTTGAAAAACCTTCAGCACCCGTTCCGCACCGCCTTCTTGAATAAGATGATCGTGGACTAAAGCAATTTTCATTCCGCCTTTCTCCTTTTGAAGATGGCCCAGGGGGTTTTTAGCATAATCAGCAAATCAAGGCCAATGGACCAATTTTCAATATAATAAGTATCAAGTTTTACTTCTTGTTCAAAGTCAAGGTCTGATCGGCCGGATACTTGAGCTAAACCGGTAATACCCGGCTTGATTGTCAATAATTTTTTGTGACGGGCTTGATATTTCTCGACTTCTTCCAATTCGTGAGGTCGAGGGCCGACTAAGCTCATGGTGCCAACAAAGGCCAAAAAAAGTTCTGGTAATTCATCAATGCTAAAACGCCTGATAAATTTTCCAACCTTGGTGATTCGCGGATCATTTTGGAATTTCATCATTGGCGATCCGTCCCGCATATTCGGATTATGCTTAAGAAATTCTTGATCAAACCTTAGCTGATGGGCGTCTTTAACCATTGACCGAAATTTAAAATAATAAAACGGTTTGCCATTTTGGCCGATTCGTCGATAGTTAAAAAGGATTGGTCCCGGGCTATTTAATTTAATCGCCAATACCGTTACTAGCATTACCGGAGAAAAAAAGATTATCAACAGCGAAGAAAAAATTAAGTCAAAAACCCTTTTGTAGATTCTTCCCCAACCGTCGAGCCTGGTTTTTTTAACCTCAACAATTGGCGTTCCGGCCAGAGTCGTAACCTCCAAATTGGTCAACTGAGTTCCCAGTAAATCGGCGGTATAGCGAAAATCCAAATGGTATTCGGTAATCAAATTCAAAAGTTCATTAGTCTGATCAATTTGTCGATTGGGATTAATTTGAATTATCTCATCAATTTGATCATTAACTGCCATCGCTTTGAGCCGCTGGGCATTTTGATAATCGAAAGAAGCAAATCTTTCAACTACCCGATAACCAAGGCTCGGTTTAGTGGAGAATTCTTTAAGCAATTCATCAGCAATTTTGCCGTCACCAATGATCACAACCCGATGAACGCCAAAGCCTATGCGATAAGTGAAACGCTGAATCAAATGGATAAAGCCTCTTTCCGCAGTAAGAAAGAAAAAGGCCAATAACCAACCGGCTAAAATAATAAAACGAGAATCAAATAGATAACGGGAAAAAACCATAATGGCCAAGACCAGCGCCATGCCCGCGGCTGAAGCAACAAATAATCGAGCGACTTCTTCCCGAAATTTTTTCGGGCCGACGATGTTATACAGTCCGGCCATAGCTAAAATGCCGACCCAGACAACCGCTAAAATTAAAGTGATTTGAAAAAACCCTTTAAACGGCAAATCAAAAATAATCGGCCTGATTTTTTGGACAAACGGCAGATAACGAATAAAATAAGCCACAATGGCGGCGAATATTAAAGCCAGGTAGTCTAAGGGCGGTTTGACCGCGGTAAAAACCAGCTCAGAATGTTTCATAAATTTATCTAGGTTTCATCATAGCAGAAAAATCTTTGAAAATCAATCAAAATTTATCAAATCATATTGACAAAAAGATAATCTTATGCTATGATCTTTCAGTCTGAGTAAACCAGATGGTCGCTCGTTTAGAAATAAGCGAGAGGAAAGTCCGAACACCACAAAAAATGGCAGCTCCTAACGGGAGCCGAGTATAAATAAGAGAGTAAAAGTTCTTAAGCCTTTTATTCTGTTATCAAGCTTAGGGCAAGTGCAACAGAAAATACACCGCCTAAGTCCGCTTGACGGAACGGTAAGGTTGAAATCGTGAGGTAAGAGCTCACGGCCGACAGACTGGCAACAGTCGGGTTGGTAAACTCCTGCCTGGTGCAATGCCAAATTCGGTAGGCAGCTTGATCCCGATGGCAACATCGGGACTAGATAGATGACCATCATCCCAATCCAAAGGGATACAAAATTCGGCTTATCGGTTTGCTCAGACAATAAAAAACACCTCCCTTAAGAGGTGTTTTTTATTGTCTGAAAATTATTTTTGGTAAATTTTATCTTTAATCATCAACAACATTGCAGCGCCAATTAAAGTCAAAACGCTAACAACGATAAACAATACATCAAACCCAAAAATCGTGGCAATAAAGCCGCCCAAAGCCGCGGAAGCCGCCATCCCAAATCCAGTAATGACATCATAAAGACTCCATTCCAAGGCTTCTTTATTTTTGTCCAAATGTCTGGTAAAAATCGACCGCCAACCTGGAAACGCCAGAGCAGCGGCCAAACCTAATAATATCTGCAATAAATAAAGTTCCCAGATGCTGCCGACAAAAATATAAGCAAAATAGACCGCAGCGGTCAAAACCGTGCCAAAAATCGAGGTGTAGAGATCATCTTTTTCACCGCGATGTTTATCAATATAAATGCCGACGGGAATTTCAAAAACTGATTTGGCCAGCAGGCATAAAGCCGACGCAATTCCGACTACCTCAATTGAGCCGTTGGGAATTTTGTTGGTAACGAAAATGGCAAAAATCGGCATTAATAGTTGATACGAAGACCAGACAGCAAAATCGGAAATCGTCAAAATCTTAATTACCAAATTAATTTGGTAATTCTTGATTGACTTAAAAATAGTTTGATAATACATAACTTGTTGTTTTATTGGGATAGTTTTTGATCAAGGATTTTATTGACCAGACGATCAGCTTCCTTGTTATCATTGCGCCGGACATGAATGAATTTTATTTTTTTAAAACTCAGACTTAAATTCCAAACTTTAATAAAAAGCGGCGCCAAATCCTGATTTTTGACTTTGTATTGACGATTTAATTGCTGGCAGACCAATTCACTGTCAAGAAACAAATCAACTTCTTCAACCGCCAATTCTCTGGCTTTTTCCAAAGCTAAAATAACGGCTTTATATTCAGCTTGATTATTGGTGGTTTCGCCAATATAATCGTTAAATTCATGTTTCTTTCCTTCAATTTCAATAACCACTCCGATTCCCGCCGGACCGGGATTTCCCCGCGCGCCTCCATCGGTATGGATGATCGCTTTTTTAGTCATGCTTTTTTAAATCAATTATTTTAAGTTGAAGTTCACGGTTACCATTCCACTCATTGACATCAATTTCAAAAACCAAATCAATCAAATCGCCGGGTTTTAAAGTTTGACGCCATTCACCAAAACCAAAACCAATAGTTTTATGAATAGTCTTGTCGTGATGACAGACCATCAAGCGAAGGTGTTTACCGTCCTGACCAACTCCTTGAATTTCGTGAATGGTTAATCCTTTGGCTAAAAACCGTGGTTTGGGGTTACCTTCTCCATAGGGTTTAAATTTTTCCAATTCGTCGAATAAATCCCAGTTGACCTGAGTTAGACTGATTTGCACATCAATTTCCAAACTTGGATTTAATGAAATTTCAGCTAATTCTTGCTTGGCCAAGGCCGTCATTTTGACGATAAATTTCTTTAAATTAGTTTCGTCCTTAACCGTAAAACCGCAAGCTTGAGCATGGCCACCGTAACGGGCCAGCATCCTGTCGCATTTGGCGATTGCTTCAACAATATTAAATTCGGGAATACTTCGTCCCGAACCGATAATTTCACCGTTGTAATGACTAATTACCAGGCTGGGAAGATGAAACTTGTCAGTCAGCCGGCCGGCTACCAAGCCAACGATCCCAGTCGGCCAGTCATGACCGATCAGGATTAAAATTTTTTGATCAGTAACCTGACCAACAATATTGAGACATTCCTGATGAATTTTTTCCGTTAATTGTTGGCGCTCTTGATTTTTTTTATTCAATTGCTCAGCTAAGCGCTCAGCCTCGTCGGGATTATCGGTAATCAGCAGTTCATAAGAAGTACTGGCATGACCCAGCCGGCCGGCGGCGTTAAGTCTAGGAGCGATTCGCCAACCGACAATATCTTGATCCAAGATGGTAAGGTTACTGCTCATTTTTTCAACCAGTTTAAGTAGCCCGAGCCTTTTAGTTTTTTGCAAAACCACCAAACCATATTTAACCAATACCCGATTTTCATCCAAAACCGGCTGTAAGTCCGCAATAGTGCCGATTGCCACCAGATCCAGAAGCCATTTTTCATAGCCATCTTCAAGGGGCTTATCCTGGTGTTGACTGACTCGCAAAGCCAAGGCCTGTACTAATTTATAAGCTACCCCGCAGCCGGCTAACTTTTTGAAAGGATATTTTTCACCGCTAACACTGGGATTAAGGATGGCAAAGGCTTGCGGCAACACCAACGGTTCGTGATGGTGGTCAGTAATGATAACATCAATGCCATTTTCTTGAAGAAGTTTTACCTCTTCAACATTTGAAATACCACAATCAACGGTAATCACTAGGCCAATTTTATCTTTTACTAATTTTTTGGCGGCGGCAATATTGAGCCCATAACCTTCAGTCTCGCGATAAGGAATATAAACATCAATATCCGCCCCTAATTCTTTAAGATATTCCGAAAGGACGGCAGTTGAGGTAACACCATCGGCATCATAATCACCATAGATTACTATTTTTTGACCTGATTCCAGCGCCAGAAATATCCGGTCAACCGCTTTGGCCATATCATTGAACAAAAACGGATCATAGGTATCCTGACCATAGTCTACGGTCAAGAAATGATCAATTTTGTCCTGAGTATCAATGCCCCGGTTATTGAGCAATTGAAGAATAATCGGATTAATTTCCGGAAATTGTTTAATAATTTCAGGGGACGGCGGTTGGTTTAGCTGCCAGGTTTTTACGGACATAGGAATATATTTTAGCATTTTACGGTCAATAGATAAAGTGCTAAAATACGACCATGAAGAAAAAAGAAAAAATTCAAAAGATTATTTGGATTATCCTGGTGATTCTGATTACCGCTTCAATGATTTTGTGGACTTTGGGATCTTACTTATTTTTTTAATACTGCCAAAAAAGCTTCGGTCGGAATATCCACTCTGCCCATCTGCATCATTTTTTTCTTGCCCTTTTTTTGTTTTTCTAGTAGCTTTCTTTTGCGCGAGTAATCACCACCGTACAATTTGGCGGTGACATCTTTGCGATAAGCCGAAAGTCTTTCAGCGGCGATTACCTTGCCACTAACTGCCGCCTGGATTTTGACAACAAAATTTTGACGGGGTAAAGCTTCTTTTAACGAATTGACAATCTTTTTACCGACGGCGTAAGCTTCGTCTTTATAGACTAACGAAGCCAGAGCCTCGACTTTTTCTTCCGCCACCAGAATATCTAGTTTGGTAATTTCAGTAGAACGATATTCCAAGAAATCATAGCTTAACGAGGCATAGCCCGAAGAAACACTTTTTAATTTATCATAGAAATCAACCAATAACGCCGTTAGTGGCAAGTGATAATGTAAAACGGCAATATTTTCATCCAGGTACTCGGTATTAAGATAAATTCCTCTTTTTTGGGAAACTAATTGCATAATTTGACCCAAATAATTTTTGGGCGAAAAAACATCCAAAGTCATAACTGGCTCAAAAATTTCTTCAATTTCTTCTTGTCGAGGCAATTCTTGGGGGCTATGAATTACCAGCTCCTTTTTATTTTTTAATTTTATTTGATAGGCTACACTGGGAACAGTGACAATCAAGTCAAGGTCGTATTCTCGCTTAAGGCGTTCCTGAACAACTTCTAGGTGCAATAAACCTAAAAATCCGCAACGGAATCCGAATCCTAAAGCGCTTGAATTTTCCGGTTCATAGCTCAAAGCCGCGTCATTAAGTTTTAATTTTTCAATCGCTTCGCGAAGCTGAGGATATTCATTTCCCTCCTTACAAAATAATCCGGCAAAAACCATTGGTTTCACTTCTTTGTAACCCGGCAACATCGTAACCGGCTGATTGTCCAAGCCAATAGTGTCACCAACCCGACAACTGGAAATATGTTTTAAGCCCGTCACCAGGTAGCCAATTTCCCCCGATTTAAGACTGGTAGTTTTTTGGTATTTGGGATTAAAATATCCTACTTCCAAAACTTCATTTTTCTTGCCGGTCGAAAGAAACTCCACTTCATCCCCAGGTTTTACTTCGCCGTCAACTACTCTAATCTGAGCTATTACGCCGCGGTATTCGTCAAAGTTTGAATCAAAAATCAATGCCCTGAGACTTTGATTGCTGTCTAATCGTGGTGAATTGACTCGTTCAATAACGGCGGATAATACCGCTTCAACACCTTGGCCAGTTTTAGCCGAAACGGCCAAAATCTCTTTAGCCTCGCAACCAAGCAAGTGGCAAATTTCAGCTTTAACAATGTCGACTTGTGCATTAGGCAGATCAATTTTATTAATCACCGGAATGATTGTCAGGTTTTGTTCCAAGGCCAGATATAAATTGGCGACGGTCTGAGCTTGGACACCTTGAGTGGCATCTACCAGCAAAATTGCCCCTTCCACCGCAGCCAGGCTGCGCGAAACTTCATAACTAAAATCAACATGACCCGGAGTGTCAATAAGATTTAATTGATAATTTTGCCAACTCATTCTGACCGGCTGAAGTTTGATGGTAATCCCCCGTTCGCGTTCAATATCCATTTGATCAAGAAGTTGTTCTTTCATCTCTCGTTTTGAAATCGTCCCAGTCAATTCTAAAAAACGGTCCGCTAAAGTGGACTTGCCGTGATCAATGTGAGCAATAATGCAAAAATTTCTAATTTTTGTATCAATCATGTTAATTTTTCATTTTCAATGATTTCTTCGGGAACATTTGGACGCTTAAGAAACTTTTTCCTCAACGATTCAAGGTAAGTATTAAGTTCTTCGGTTCTAAGCAAATAGGCAGTAGTCAAAAAAGCCAAACCGCCGCCAAGTGAAGCCAACAACAACTGGGCACCAATTCCGATAAAAGTTTCGGTGCCAAACAGTTGACCAATGGGATATTTAATGGCTTGGGCGGTGATTGCCATCATAAAAGTCGCAATTACTATTTTAATGACCGCCAAACTGATTTTATCGCCATCCAATTGGCCCAAACGATAGTGCAATATTAACAGAAGCAGGATAAAATTCAATACCGTTGACATAGAGAAAGCCAAGGCCAAACCGGCAACGCCGAACTTTTCACTTAGCATCAAAGCTAAAATAATGTTGGAAAAAACGCTAATTAGACCCGTATAAAAGGGGGTTTTACTGTCTTCAAGGGCAAAAAATGCCCTTGATAATACTAAAATCAAGGCTTGGGCGAATAGGCTGACCGCAAAAAGAGCCAGGGTTTCCAAAGTCAACACCGTATCCTCCCAGTCAAAGCGACCACTGCCAAGCACCACCCGAACGACTTGAGCGCGCAGGACAATCAACAAGACGGAAGACGGGATTATTAAAAATAAAATTTGGCGGATTGTTAGAGACAAGGTATTAATAAATTGTCTTTTTTTATTCGCCAATTCAGCCAATGTTGGGAAAGCGGCAATGGCAAAAGATATCGCAAATAAACCCAGGGGAAAACTTTGAATATTGTTGGCAAAGTTAAAAATAGTAATACTACCAACGGTTAAAGTCGAACCGATAATGGTAATGGCTAAAAAATTTATCTGGGAAACAATTAAAGTTAAAGTCCGGGGGACCATCATCTTTAATATTCTTCTGAGATTTTTATCGTTCAAGTTAAATTGCCATTGATAATGATAGCCCAAACTAACAACCGCCACCAACTGGATTAGCAGATGCATAAAAGCACCCAAGATCACCCCCCAAGCCAAACCGAAAATCCCCAAATGTTCAGTAAAAAAAAGAGCACCAATTATTATCCCAAGATTATAAAGGATTGGCGCCAAAGAGTAAACAAAGAATCTTTTAAGTGATTGCAAAATACTGCCGAATATTCCCGAAATTCCCAGCAAAATCGGCGAAAGAAACATAATTCTAGTCATACCGGCGGTAGTCGCTAGTTGGGAGGGTGAAAATCCCGGGGCAATTATTTTTACCAACCAGGGGGCTAATATAAAAACCAGAATTGAAATTAGAATTAGACAAAAAGATAAAATATGAAGAATATTATTAACCAATTCCCAAGCTTTCTCTTTTTTATTGAGATATGAAGCAAATACCGGGATAAAACCGGCCGACAAAGCGCCTAAGACTAAAATATTAAAAATAAAATCGGGGATCCGAAAAGCCGCGAAATAAATATCCAATTCATTGCCGGCACCGAATTCCCCGGCCAAAATGCGGTCACGCAATATTCCCAAGACCCTGGAGACCAAAGAAGCGCTCCCCAAAATAATAGCGGCAGCGGTAATACTTTTTGATTGTCCGGTCAATATTTTTTTAAGCATCAGCTTGGTTTAACGGTTGAATTTTTTGGGCAATCATCAATTCCTCATTGGTCGGAATAGTTAAAACTTTAAATTTTTTCCAAGATTTTCTTAAATCCTTAGTAATCAATTTTCTAATATCGGCGTTGCGTTCGCCGATGCCGCCGGTAAATATCAAATAGTCCAATCCGCCCATAACCGTAGCATAGCTACCAATATATTTTACTACCCGATAAATAAACATTCTGATCGCCAATTGAGCCCGTTGCTTTTCTTTTAATTTGAACTTTTTCGGCGTTTTGTATCCTGGGATTTTGTAACCGGCCGCAATCATAATGTCGCGCAGATCCTTAGTGTAACCAAATATTCCTTTCAAACCTGATTCATTGTTAAGAATGCGTTCAACCTCATTAATGTCTATTTTGAATTTACGAACCAGATAAAAAATGATTGAGGGGTCAATGTCACCACTGCGAGTACTCATCATTAATCCTTGCAACGGAGTCAAGCCCATGGAATTTTCGATAGCTTGACCCTGATTAATGGCGGTAATCGAAGATCCTGAACCCAGATGGCAGCTAATAATTTTTAACCGACGGGGGGATTTTTTAATTTTCATTAAAGCCTGCTTGAAAACATACTCATGAGATAGGCCATGGAATCCATACTGACGGATCTGGTATTTATCCAAGAGCTCAAAAGGGATTGGATAAGTGTAAGCATAGTCAGGAATATTCTGATAAAAACCAGTATCAAATGCCGCGGCATTTTTGATACCGGGGAAGAAATCAAAACAAGCCTGGATACAAGCAATGTTAATGGGATTGTGCAGTGGCGCTAAATAGTTTATTTTTTTTAAATCAGCAAAGATTTTTTTACTAATCAAAGTTGGCTGGTAATAGCGTGGTCCGCCGTGGACGACCCGATGGCCGATAATCCTGATTCGTTTTTTCCAATGCTTTAGGTATGGTGTAAGCAGCTTAAACGCCTGATAATGGTCATCAATTCCCTCGGGAAAATTTTTCATAATCATTCTTTTGGTTTTGTAACTTTCCTCGAGGTTAATAAAAGAACCCTTGAGACCGATTTTTTCAACCAAACCTTGACAGACAACATTAAAATGCTGATCAAAAATTTTGAATTTTAAACTAGAAGACCCTGAGTTTATCACTAAAACGCAGGTTTTCAATTTGGCCATATATTATATTGTGCTAGCTAAGTTTGGCTTTGACAATCAAGGCTGCCACCACCCCGACAAAAATCAAAAACAAACCTAACCATTGAACTTCACCCATATTTTAAAATTAATTAATTATTATTTCCCCTTTGGTTTGGCCGTGGACAAAAGCGGCATTACCTTCGTCCGTATCAAGCTGAATGCGGGGTCGAAAATCTTTACGGATTCTGGTGACCACTTCGTTAAATATCAAGCTTCTTGGCCCGGTGATTTTAACTTTAATTTTTTGGCCGTCTCTTAACTTTAATTTTTTGGCCGTGGCCAAATCGCAATGAAAATGTCTTCTGGCAATTATCAAACCGTGGAATAACTTAACCTTACCTTTAGGCCCGGATAAAATCACCGGGGCAGCATCTGATAAATCGCCAGAGATTTTCAAAGGCGCTTTAATCCCCAGGTAATAGCTATCGGTAAATGAAATTTCCACTTGACTGACATCCCTGATTGGACCAAGAATTCTTACATCAGTAATTTCATTTTTGGGGCCGATGATTGTCACAGTGGAATTGCTGGAATACTGTTTTTTTTGGGAAAGATTTTTAACCGGCTCAAGCTGATACCCCCTACCAAACAGCTTTTCCAAATGTTTTCCAGATAGATGACAATGACGAGCGGAAACTTCGACAATTACTTTCATATTTTTATTTTTTTAAACATTTGACTTTTAGTAAGCAATCCATTTTGGGCGCCAATTTGCTTGATAACCGAGGAGCTGTTGGTTATCCCCCACCTTAAAGCTTTTTTTATGTCTTTTTTTTCATAATGGAGACCGGCGATAAAAGCTGAACCAAAAGAATCACCTACCCCGGTAGTATCCAGCGGTTTAACGGCCTTTGGTTTTTGACGATAAACTCGTTTTCCGTCATAAGCCCAACAATCTTTTTTGCCTTCAGTAATAATAACAATTTTTGGACCCCACTCGCTAAGGATATTAAGAAGATAAATTGGTCGATTAAGATAATTGGGATTTTTACGCCCAAGCTTTACACCCGACAAAACCAATTCAATAGCTTCATCTTTATTTAAAATTAAAACTTCCGTTTGCATCAAAAACGGCGCCAAGGTATGACGGCCGGCCCTTAACTGGACCCCTCCGAGATTCCAGGAAATTTTAACATTTTTTTCCTTAGCGGTTTGAAAAATTTGTTTTAAATTTGATAACCATTTTTGACCAGTCAGCGAGGTCAAATAATACCAACCGGCGCTAATTTTTGACAATTCTTTTTGATTAATCAATAAATATTCATCAGCAGCCCGATGAGTAAAAATAACATGTTCCTTTTCTTTTTTCGCCGTCGCCAGAATAACAGAAAAACCAGTCATTCTTTTTTGGTCGATTTGGATATTATCAATATTAACTCCCTCAGTCTTAAATTTAACAACAACCTCCTCGCCGATTTCGTCCTTACCGATTCTGGTAATAATACCGGTCTTAAGCCCTAATCGAGCGAAAGAAACACCAGCATTGGCCGCCCCGCCACCCAAATTGGAATAGGCATCCTGAACATTTATTTTTGCGCCGTATTCAAAAGCTAACATTTTTTGCGCCGTTAAATTTTGTGGGGTATTAAAAATTTTTCCCTCACTGGTATAAAGGGTATAATCTTTAACCGCCGCACCAATGGTAACAATGTCTAATTTACTCATAGCTTAAATCCAATCGCTTTTTTTCAAATATATCAATATGCCGCCAATTACACCCAAGAGCAATAAAAACAAAGTCCAAATGATGGTCGGGTCATGGGCAAACGGCAAATCAATGTTCATTCCATATATACCAGATAATAATGTTAAAGGCAATAAAGCTACCGAAAAAATAGTCAAAATCTTCATGACACTGTTGGTCCTGAACGATATTAACGATTCGTTAATTTCCTGAAGACTTAAAACTCGATCTTTGTAGCCGTCCAAAATAAAAAGATTTTTTTCAATAAAATCGTCAAGATCGTCAAAATACAACAACATCTCTTTGTTTAAAAATTTGATGTTAATTCGACTTAAATTGTTAGTTAATATTCGCTGAGGATCAATAATCGCTTTGAGTTGAAGTATAATCCGGCGCAGGAAAGCGATATCAAAAACAGATTTTTTATTTCGACCTTCGTCAATATCAAATTCAACCCGACGAACTTCTTGTTCTAAATAGTTATGAACAACCCAGCTGCCCCGTAGCACCGAATCCAAAATCTTATACAAGAGATAACCGCTGCCTTGAGAAAAATATTCTTCTCTCATTTTTTGGTTGTTAACAATTTTATAATATAAGGTGTTAAGGTCTTTTATTCGATCACGGGAAATTGTAATGACATAATCCTTGCTGACAAAAAAATAGATTTGGCTAACATCAACTTTCTTTTGATTCTTATTCAAGTACGGCAGCTGCAAAACCAAAAAAAAGTAATTATGATACACATCAATCTTACTACGCTGAGTTTCCCCGGCACAATCTTTAATATCCAAGGGATGAAATTTAAAATTTTTCTTCAAAAAATTAAGCTCTTCCTGGGAAAAATCAGTCAAATAATGCCACGACAATTCATTCAATTTTAGGGTTTTGATAGCCATAATGTTTATTTTTTATTTTTGACAGCCAATTTTGTTATTTTATCAACTATTTCTCCAATACTGGAATCGGCTTTTACTAAATAATCAGTTGCTCCGAATTTAATACCTAATCTGATTTCCTCATCTTGTCCAAGATTAGACAGAATAATAACCGGAATGTGGCTAGTGAGTTTGTTGCCCTTGAGTTTTTTTAGACACTCAAAACCACTCTTGCCCGGCAATAAAATATCCAATACAATCAGATCCGGAACAACCGCTTTGGCTTTCTGAATACCTTCTTCCGAGCTAAAGGCCAAAACGACATCATATCCAATTTCCTCCAGAGCCAAACGAATAATCTTTGCCAAAGACTGTTCATCTTCAATAATCAAAATTTTAGTTTTAACCATAAATTTCCGAATTATTAATCAGGCAACTGGTAAACTAAAATAGAATGTCGAACCCTTTCCCAAGGTACTGGTGAACCAAATATCACCTTGGTGAAGATTAATAATCGATTTGGTAATGTATAAGCCCAAACCGGTTCCTTCTGCTTCGGAATGCAATACTTTTTTGCTGCGGAAAAATCTGGTGAACATTTTCTTTTGGTCGTCTTCGGAAATGCCAATGCCAGTATCCTTAACAGACACCACCAAGTAGCCCTTAGTCTTGTTAGTGTTGGTGATATTAATAACCGGCGATTCATCGCTGATTTTCTTTAGTTCTTTTCCGGTCTTTGGCTCAATCAAGACGGTAACCTGACCGTTCTCCGGCGTATATTTAATGGCATTGGAAACAACATTGGTGGCAACCTGAGCAATCCGATTATAATCGGCATTAACGCTTGGCAATTTAGTTTTGGAATTTTTCCAATTAAGAGAAATCTTCTTATTCTCGGCCTGAACCTTAAATCCTTTAATGACATCAGAAATAACATCAGAAATGTTAATAATTTTTGATTCAATTTCAAATTTACCCTCCTGTAATTTTGAAAGATTTAAAAGATCGCGAACCAAAACCAACAGCCGTTCATTGCCGCGGTAAATTTGGTCAATCAGCTCTTTTTGCTGCTTGGTTAATTTCCCGGATTTTGGATTTTGGAGCATTTCCAAGCTCCATTTGGTTATTCCCAGCGGCGCCTTAAGCTCATGAACGGTAATGGAAACGAATTCCCGCTCCTTTTTGATTAAATCTTCAGCCTGAATTTTAGAAATGGTCGCCACTTCATTTTCAACAACGGATTTTTTGTCGGTTGGAAAGTATACGCTAAATGTCGTGCCTTGATTTTCTTTACTGACAAAGTTAATTTTGCCGCCGCTGCCGTCAATTATCCTTTTAATAATATGAAGATCAAGACCAATCCCTTCGGTTTGGGTCTTCATGGCATTGCGTCCTCTAAAAAATCTGGTAAACACCAGATCTTGCTGATCACCGGGAATGCCAATGCCGTTATCTTTAATCTTAAGCAAAACAAAGCCATTGACCTGGCCCAGATCAATCTCGATTTTCGCCCGACCCCGACTATACATCACGGCATTATCAATCAGGGCGGAGATAACCGGCTTGATCTGAATGTTATCAAAATAAATTTTGGGAAGATTGGGCTTAATTTTTAAATTAATTTCACAGTTAGAAGCCTTGGCCAAATCCCTAAACTGATTGATTATTCCTCTTAATATCTGGGCCAAATTAATGAATTCTGGAGTAAGTTTGAGACCTTTTTCATCAAGCCGGGAAACCCGTAACAAATCATTGACCACTTTGGCCATAAAATCATTGTTGTGATATGCCTCTTTGATAACCTCAACCTGTTTTTCAGACAACTGGCCAATGCGGCCGCTTAACAAAGTATCAAGCGACCAGCGGACGGCCGAAATAGGAGTCCGCAATTGGTGGGAAGCCACCGTAATAAAATCACTTTTGATATTCTCTAAATCTTTGGCCATTGACTTTGGATTATTATTAACCATGAAGTAATTATAACATATTTTAATAAATTAAAAAAAGCCCAGATAATCGGGCCAAGGGTTAGAATCTAGTGATTTATAAAATTATTAACTGATGAGGAACATTTTCAACAAAATTAAACTTGACGATAGCCAACGCGGCGATTAAAGCTATAACCGCCAAGGTTTGGATAATAACGGCTGGATGTTGAATTTTAATCTTTATTATAATATTAAGCACCAGCGACAAGGATAAAAATATTAAAAATCCGATAAAGAAAACATTGGAAAAGGTAATTATCAAGTCAATCATTCTGCCAACCGATGATGGCTGATTGGTTGTTGAAACAGTACTGATACTTAACACCTCCGCACCCAGCTCATTACTAACCCCAGCGGTGGTGCCTAATTTTATATCGTTTGGCTTGTTATTTTGTACATCAACGATTGTTTGATCCAAGCCACGATTGGCAATCAAGGGTGCTATTTGATCTTTTTTGGCGGCAAAAAATTCCACCAACAAAATGGTACGACGACCGTTTAAATCACCCTGCAAGACCGCAATACCGACATCTTGATATTTAGAATTAAGAATATTTCGCCGATGACTTGGACTTTTCATAAAAGCCTGATGGACCGTTTCGGCATCAATAAAATCCATAGCTAAATTTTCTCCAGCATAAAGATAATCATAGTCACCACGATTAATCCATTGCCAAGGTTTTTTCCCCTCGGGGGTATCATGCGCAAAATAATCACGGTTAATCATATCAGCCCCTTTTTGACTGGCAAAATTTGCCAATAAATTGTTTTCCGTCAATGGTTCAACTCCGGCTTCTTCCCGCGACTGGTTAATTAAGGAGATAATGTTACTGGAAATAATGGCCGACAGTTCGGCCTGACTGGGATAGGCAAAAAACAAAAAGCCACTGACCATAATTTTTACTATTACCGCCAAAATCGTGCAAATCAATAAATTTTTTGAGCTTAGAAACTTTGGCCGGTGACTATTGCCTTCGTACGGAATAAAAAAATCCTTAATCAATTTGGTGGAATCTTTTAAAAAATGTCCGATTGTTTCTTGGCCGTTGCTTAATTCACGAAATTCTCTTTTCTGTCCATTAATAAAGCCTTTAAACCTTATTAAAATATGGTTTATAAAAATACCGTCGGCGGTAAAAAACTTAAAGAATTTAAATTTTTTAACCCATTTAAACATATTATTAGCTTATTTTAGCTAAATTTATTATAGCACAACTCAGTATTTTTGTCAAATTAAAAACGCCCCAATGATGAAGGCGAATACTAAATCTGCTAAATTTAATTTACTTCCAAACCGGCAGCGGTGTAATTATTAGAGGCGTTCCAAAGCATCCAACCAACGGAATTGGCATCATAAGCAGCTTGTTTTTGTAGCCTAATCATCTCCGGAGTATACACCGCCCCTAAATCAAAATCTTGAAGCCAAGGCCTCAATTTTGAATTACTGCCAGCCATAACATCCGTTGCCCTAATTAGGCTCCGATAAATGATTTCATAGGGATGATTAGCCGGATTGGCAAATCCCTCAAAACCGTCCGGGTAATGAGAAGGATAAACCATCGGGCAGATAAAATCAAAATTCCCAACGGCATCACCCAGGCGCTGACCAATATTCAAACCATCATCACGCCACAGCACCATGCCAAATAAATCAGCCGAGGTAACAACCGGATAAAATGCCAAACTTTTTTTAACATAAATATAAAATTCTTTCATCACCTGGGATTTATTGAAGCTATCGGCATTTTCCAAATTCGCAAAAAGAATATTTTTGATATTCCCATCAGAAGGAAACCTGATATAATCAAAATTGACTTCATCAAAACCAATCTTACTGGCGGCCTTGGCCAAATCAAGATTATACTGCCAGACCAATTTTTGAGTTGGATCAACCCAGGAAAGACCCTTGTAATCACGCCACAACCCGCCAGTTTTTGATTTAAGAGCAATATCCGGTTTTTGGGAGGCTAGATAGGGATCCTGAAAAACAGTAATCCGAGCGATTGTATAAATCCCCTTACTCTTAAGATCCTTAAGCCAATCTGCTAAATCGGGAATTCTAATTTCTTCGGCGCCAACTTCTTCAACCAGAGGAATATCGGTGTCAAAAAAAATCTTACCGCTGTAGTCTTTAATATCAATAACCATTGAATTAAGCTCGGTATTTTCAACCAACTCGACCAATTTCTCCCGGCGGGGTTTTGATCCGGCAGTATAGGCCGTTAGATAAATAGCCTTATTCTCTATTAATTTTGGTTTTTGAGAGGAGCGGTAAGTTTGAAAATCACCAGCTAAAAAAAATGAGCCGACAATTGTCGATAAGATAACAATTAAACTAAGCAATGAATTAATCATTTTAAATAATCCGGTAGATATTTAATTTTACGGTTTTTCAGCTGGGCGACTGTTGGTAGGTCATCAATGCCGATCTTGCCAAAATATAAGCGCTTGATAGCAACCAGACCCGCCTGATTAATCAGATTATTAATGGCCTGATAACCGGCGAAATAGATAAAATCACGACTAAAAACCGAATTTTTTTCAGTATCACTTAATCCCCGCTTAACCTTAACGCAAATTTTGAAAGCTTCATCTTTTTCTAGATTATAATTAGTTACTAAATAGTGAAAAAGTTCGGCAAAAGATTTATTGCGACCCAGATATACCGCTACTACATTTAAGGCTGCCCAAAGTGATTTACTACCCAAAGCCAAGCCGCTGCGAGCTTGATTGTAAATTGCCAGACCTTCTTCAGTCGTAATATAACGGTTGGTCCCGACTTCGAATATGCGATATGCTTGTAATCTGGCATTTTCCAAACGAAAAATATGAGTTTCAATTTCATGGGCGATCAGAACCGCCAAACGGTTGGCCGACATTTTAACACCAGTTTTAAGAATGATATGATTACGCCGACCGACACTAATATCGGCAGCTGTTTCAGAGGAAAGCTTGACTTTCCAGTGATTTAATTTTTTTTCCGCCAAATAATCATTAAGTGTCCGCTGAATTTTTTTGGTGTTAAAGACATCACTGGAGTCCTCAATGACTGGGTGCTGATTAAGATAGTTGACAGCTGATTGATACATCGCTTTACTAACACTGCCATAAAGTTTCTCGGAATAATACTGGATCTTCTCAGTTCCTCGCGCTTCTAGTAAAGCCACTTTCCTATTAAGCTCTTTGATTTTATCCTGATAAATTAAAATCAATGGATGATCAACCTGGTGGGGAATTTTTTTAATTTCTTTTCTGATTTCATCAAGGTCAACGGTTAATTTTTTATAAATAAATTTCGGATTATAATTAGAGTTTTGAAAAAACAACTCCTTTTCTTCCAACAAATTAATCGGTTTAAATCTGGGAATAATCCCTAATTGACGGTCGATTTGGTAAATCCGGCGATCAATATTTTTGATAATCTTTTCCTCTTTAGAAATGCCACTGGGTGAAGGGTGGTCTATTTTTCTTTGATTGTAACTTTTGGCTGAAATATCAACCAAAAAATCACCTAAAAATTTTCCGGCCAAAATGGCTTTGTATCTATGCTTAGTTAAATCGACAAATTCAAACGGAATATTGATACGCTTCCCCGCCAATTTCAAACTGACCAAATTTTCAGAATCAATTCTTTCAGCCAAACTCTGATCCAAAACATTACGGGTGGCGTGGGGATCAATTTTGGCCAACAAGGGATTCAAATTAGCATTAAAAATTTCAATTTGTTCATAAAGTGAAATAATCGGTTTTTCCGCGTTCGGCCGTTCGGTCAATTTAGTTTTGGAAAAAAGAGTTTTGGCAACAGTCACTCCCTCTTGGGGGTTGCTAATTTCCAAATCAATGACTTTATTAAGTCTCGTTTTTAGAGGAGCAAAATTGGCAACCTGAATTTCCAATCCAGCCCGAGCGTTGATTTCCAAAACTTTAATACCGGTTTTAGAAATTACCAAATCAACCCCTAAAAATCCAACTTGACTTAATTGTTGAACCTGTGAAGCTGTTAATAAAACATCCTCCCACATCGGAATATTAAGCGAATTTACTGGCTTGCCATTGGGCAAATTTTTTATCAGCCGGCCATGAAGCACACCGTAAGTTGTTGAACCAGAACCAATATCAATACCCAAGCCAATCGCACCGGAATGAAGATTGGCTCGGCCACCGGATTCGGGCGTCGGTAGCCTCAACATGGCCATGACCGGCACCAGATTAAAAACAATCACCCTGATATCTGGCAAACCCTTTTCAATAAAATCAAAAAAATAATCATGTCCAACCAGCAATTCCTCAAAAATTACCTGATCCCTTAAGCCCGATACAGCATAACGACCATCAATAATGCCGGCACATTCCTGATACAAATCATCCCAGTCATATTTTTTGTTGCCACCGGCAATAAATTTATCACCTCGACGCTCCTTGATTAATATAATCCCTTCACCGCCAAAACCATGATTAGGCTTAATCGCAAAACTGCCTGGTAAAATATCCGGATTAAAATTTCTCAGCTCCTTGTAGCTCCTAATAACCGCATACAAACGGGCGGCGCCAATTCCCCTCGATTGAAGATAATTTTTAGTTTTGATTTTATCATCGGCAAAATTCTTGTTCAGTTCGCTATTGTAGCGGTTGATATACAAAAGATTGCGGGCGTTGACTCCTAGAATTTGTTGCCGTTTGTCCAACCAAGACATAGGATAATTTTATTCTTCTTCAACGCTATCTCTAAATAAGGTACGAAAACGAAAATATTCAATTAACCTCAGGCCGGTGAATCGGCCGATAATTAAAATGAAAATTAGCGGCAAGACGATGATTTCGGGATAACTGATAATAAGATTAGTCAGCCACGGCCAACTGGCAAAATAATAGGAGATCAAGGCCACAATTATTGTCTGGACAACACCTTTGAGCGCCCCGGTGATACCTTCTTCAAACTGGACTGAAGAAATCCGCTCGGAGATTGTCGACATCATCAACATTGGAAAAATTGCCAAACCAATGGCCACTGGACTGCCATAATTAATACTGAACCAAATAACAATAAAAAAGGATAAAGCGATAAATGAAAGCAAAAAACTGGTTCTGGGAATATACAATAAATTCATCTTTCCAATTATCCGACGCAACAGATAACTGACAATAATAACAAGAAGCAGGATTACTAAACCAAAAATCACTCCCAGCAATTCAAAAGACAAAGCGATAATCAAAGGCATATATAACCCAAAGGTCGAAATACCAATGATTTGTCTGAAGAAAGCGATTACCAGGGTAATTAAAGGTACGGATAAAATAAGGTAAATGACATCTACGCTAACGCCTTGATCAAGAAAATATTTAATCATTCCGGAAAAAGGCCAATAGGGTGAAGAGTCATTTTGAACCCGAGGGACAATTTGACCGATTCCCTCAAATGTCAAATTAATCTCATTAGTGCCAACCGCCGAAATTGGAGTGGCGGTTAAAAATAGCGCAATAATTAGAAGTAAAAACAATAAAATTTTATTTTTCATATGTTTTTATTATAGCAAAAAAACCATGATTCTGAAAGTTAAAATGGTTGACGATTATTTTTTTAGATATTGCTGCCGAATTTCCTCCGGAAACTTTTCAATGGCGTAACGCAACATAGTCCGGGGCATTTGAGAAGCAAAACGATCAAGAAATTGCCGCTCAATTTTTTGATCACGATTGCCGACTTCGCGCAACATCCAGCCAACAGCTTTATGAATAAGATCATGATTGTCGCGGAGTAAAATCTTGGCCAGCCTTATAGTGATTCTAAAATTATTGTGCCTGATAAAAGCAAGGGTGGAAATAATCGCCACTCTTCGAAACCATAGATTCTTGGAAGTTACCAATTGATTGACGACTTCCGATTGTGAAGGATGGTTAAACAGATAGTCACCAAGAATGTTTGGCGCCGACAAATCAACTAAATCCCAATTATTAACGCAGGAAAGATTTTGACGGTAAAAATCAAATATCTTGGTTTTTAACGAGTCGTCGGCTTTTTGGTACTGCCTAATTAAAATAAAAAGCGCCAACAAACGGTGCTCATGAATTTTACTATTCAATAAAATTTTCAAATCACTAAATGAAAGTTGGCCGTAGGATTTGGAAATTTGACGCAATTTTGGCACGGTTATGCCCAAAAAAATATCGCCTTCACCATACTCGCCTCGGCCGGTTTTAAAAAAATGCTGGGCGATTGCGGCTTGGCTTTTTGAGCCACTGAGAACAAGCTCTCTTTTTAATTTTGTTAAACTGTTCAGACTCTAAAGATTAATATTCATCCCTTGAAATTTTTGAGCCATGCTCATTTGGACATTATGCAGGCCTTCATTAAAAGCTTGTTTTAACGCCTGGGATTGATCATTTTCCGACAGTCCCGGATTTAAAATAATTTCTTCAACCTGCAAACTGCCATTAAGTACAACTTTAACGCCATTAACCGTTGACTCAAATCGTTCTTTTTTGGCTGAATCATGAAAATCTTTTAACTGCTTAAGTTGTTTTAATTTATCCAACATAAAATTTTATTATTATTTATTTTATTAATTCATCGCTTAAAGGCTGGCGATACGAAATACTTTGTTGACCAGGATATTGAGCGGTTAATCTTTCGACATCGAGGGGCTCCAACAGCCAATCAGTCGCTCCTAAATTCTCGCGCAAATGGTGAAGGTTACTGCTTTTAACAATGGTAACAACCTGGGGTTGGGAGATTAACCAATTAATCGCAATTTGCGCCGCGGTCTTTTGATATTTTTGTTTCATTTCCGTCATCAAATCATTAGTCGCTTCGGCTAATCCGCCTCGTTCCACTGGCCGCCAGGCAACTAGCATTATGTCGTTTTCCTGACAATAACTTAATAAACCCTTGCGTTGAGGCTCACGGCAAATCAAATTATAGTGAACCTGGTTGCAAACAATTTTGTTTTTACTGTAACTCTGAGCCTCTTTGAGATGCTGAACTGAAAAATTAGAAACGCCAATGTGTTTGATCAAACCCCGGGCAACCAGCTCATCTAAAGCCGCCAGAGTTTGCGATAAAGCAACATTCGGATTGAATTTATGAATCAAATAAACATCCAAGTAATCCAGCTGCAACCGTTTTAAAGTTGCCTGACAAGACTTAATAACATCATCACGCTTCAAGTTATCAGCATAAACTTTTGAAACAATCAAGAAATTTTTCCGGTTACGCCCGACTAGAGCCTGGGCAATCAATTCTTCGGCATGGCCCTGGGCATATACTTCGGCGGTATCAAGATGAGTTATTCCTAAATCAAAAGCGGTCCTAAGCGCCGCAATATCGGCATTATCGTCATTTTGAAAATCACGCTCCTTGCCTCCGCCCATGCCATAAGTCCCCAGCCCCAAAACCGGCAGACTAAAACCATTGTCTAACCTTTTAATCGGAATATTCATTATTTTTATTTAGCAATTTTAATAATATAGTCGACCACTTCCGGCAAACTGGTACAGGCAGATTCGCTATCCACTTCACCGGAAAAATGACCGGCATTGGGCTTGACGATAATTTGAGCGCTTAATTTTTCTTTAAAAATCTGCGCTTCCTGTAAATCAACATATTGATCATTATCGGAATTAATCGCCAAAAAATTATCACAATGAGTCCTAATTTTTGCCAAATCCAAAGGGGTGACAAAAAAATTATTCAATTCCTTATAGCCCAGATCGTGGGTAAAACCAGCCACTAAAACAACACCACCAATTTTTTGACCGGCGGTTAATGATTCAAGGTATCTTAAAATCGTGGCACAACCGATACTGTGTCCGACCAAAAAAATATCATTATTAGGAATACCAACTTCTTCTCTGAGTTTGGGAAGCCAGAGATTAAGCTTGGGTGCTCCAGTTTCGGGAAATACCGGAACCGACACCTGGAATCCCGACTGCGTTAAACGATTTTTAACATAGGGATACCAACAATAATCAGGGAAACCATCCCAGCAGTGAACAATAATTACTTTTGAGGACATAATTTATCTGTCTAACAATTTTCTGATTTCGGCAAGTTGGCCGGCACTGCCAAGCATTTGATTTTTATGAACTATATACTTGGCATATTCGGCCATAAAAATTTTACCGGGCTGGCGCAAATCAAATATTTCCGGCTGATCTCGAAAAAATTCCCGATGAACCCGGCACCAAACCAGGCGGCCATCGGTATCAATGTTAATTTTGGTCACCCCTAACTTGGCGGCTTTGACAAATTGAGTTTCATCCACTCCCCGGGCATTCTTAAGTTGTCCACCAGCTTTATTAATGCGGTCAACTTCTTCTTTGGGAACCGAACTAGAACCGTGCATTACCAACGGAAAATTAGGAATCAATTTTTGGATTTGTTCAATAATTTCAAAATGCAAAGACTGGCTGCCGCTAAATTTATAAGCTCCATGACTAGTGCCAATGGCGCAGGCCAGACTATCACAACCGGTTTCTTCAATAAATTCTTTGGCCTGAATCGGATCAGTTAAGTGTACATCCGACTCAGCCACTGAGATGTGCTCTTCCACGCCCCCCAATTGCCCTAGTTCGGCTTCAACGGCAATATTTTTGACATGGGCAGCTTCAACTATTCGTTTTGTAATGGCAACATTTTCTTCAAACGGCCGGTTACTGGCATCAATCATTACCGAGCTGTAAAAACCACTATTAATGGCATCCAGGCATGTTTCCTCGTCGCCATGATCAATATGAACGGCAAAAATCGCCTGAGGAAATATTTGATCAGCCGCTCGAATCATCCCCTCCAGCAATCGTTTATCGGTATAAGATCTGGCTCCTTTGGAAATTTGGATGATAAATGGAGCCTGACTATCAACATTGCCCTGAAACAACCCCATCACCTGCTCGGCATTGTTAATATTGTAAGCGCCAATGGCGTATTTGCCGTAAGCGTGCTCAAATAATTTTTTAGTAGAAACAATCATAATTTACAAATTATGAATTATGATAAGTAGTAAGATAGCGAATGGTTCCCGAAGTGCCCCGAGCAACAATTGAATGGGTAACGATTTTATTTTCTTTAAACAATACCCCCGCCAACATCGGCCCTTCAATCACGCCAGTGGCCGTAAAAGTCAATTGGTCCCCCTGAGCCAAATCTTTGGCGTGAAAAATATGATTCAAGTCTTTGATACCAATTTTATTTAAACACTCTCTTACTTCCTGTTCGTCTTCTGGGTTTCTTGGCTTAAACCGACAGATTATGCCGCCATTAAATATTTTTAAAGCTACGGCGGCCAAAACCGCTTCGGTGGAGCCGCCGACCCCCATCAACAGATCAATACCAGATTCCGGCAAACAAGTAGCGATCGCCGCAGCAACATCACCATCGGTAATCAATCTGACTCGGGCGCCAACTTCTCTGATTTCGCTGATTAATTTTTCGTGGCGCGGCCGATCTAAAACTACGACCGTGATTTCGGATACTTCTTTATTTAAGGCCTTGGCCACCTTGGTTAAGTTATCTTTAACCGAGACATCCAGATCAATTACCGCTGCCGCTTGAGGACCGGCGGCAATCTTTTCCATATAGGTATCGGGAGCATTAAGCAAACTACCTTTAGGCCCGGTGGCAATTACCGCCATGGCATTATAACGACCCCAGGCGACACTATCCGTACATTCCAGTGGATCAATAGCCAAATCCATCGCCGGTTCAGTCCCTTTACCGACTTTTTCACCGGTATACAATTTCGGGGCTTCATCCTTTTCGCCCTCACCGATCACCACTGTGCCACTGAAATCAATTTGATTAAAACGGTCACGCATTTCGTCGACGGCCGCTTGGTCGGCGGCATTTTTATCACCCCGGCCCATCCATTTGGCAGCGGCAATAGCGGCAGCTTCGGTCACCCGGACGAATTCTAAAGCTAAATTACGATCCATATTTTTAAAAGTTAGGTAAAAGCTCCCGATTTTTTAACTCGGCAATAATTGCATCATAATAAGTTGGAAAAGCTTGCCAATCAGCTTCGGTACTACGGTTTACTAAAGTATATAACTCTTGGTTCGTAGTTTTGGAGACCAAAAGTGACCGGCGAAGTTCAATATTGTTTGCCTTGGGCGGACCACTGGCTCGACGCAGAGCGGCTAAATAAAAAAGCATTTCCGTAAGATTGTTTAAATCCAAATGCTCATGAGATTCTTGTTCGTTGTCCAACTGATCATCCTGACTGGTTTCTGGTTCATGTCGATTTCCGGGAAATTTGATTATTTCACCTGGCACCATAAAGTAATGTAAATTTTTTGGCTCGGGGGCAGGGACTCGAACCCCGATTACCAGAGCCAGAATCTGGCGTCCTACCATTAGACGACCCCCGAATATTAATCAACTAATTGTCCACCGAAAGCTTCGATAATATTATCAATTCCCGGTGATGCTGGCAACTCCGGCCGGTTATTTCCATCAATTTTAATCGGCAATTCTTTGGTATCTTTATTAACCGTGGTATTAATAATCAGACGCGAACCAATCACTTCCTCAAAAATTTTCTCCAGAATCTCACGATTCTTTGAATCATTGATTCGCTGCTGATGGAATTTATGCCCAAAACTGATTTCCAAAACATTGTCTTGAAGCTGAGCCGGTCGGCCAATCTTCAAAGTTGAGGCCAAGCTATGATTAACCTGCTTAATGGCATGCAAAATTTCGGCCCATCGATTAACCACCTGCTCTAAATCGATTTCAACTTTATTGATAACTGATTTAACAACTTTTGATTTCTTTTCTACCAGCGGCTGAAGGGGCGACTTGGCTTTGGTGGCAGCACCCGGTCCGGAAGAACTAAAATTAATTTGGTCGTCATCACTATTGCTTTCTTTTTTGGAATCATGATCCTTAACCCCGATGATTTCAACCACCGCTAACTCCAAAGGCAATTGGACAATTTCGGCATATTTCATTTCCTGGCGTTTACCAATTAAAACTTCAATTGATCGGACCAAAAAATCAAGATTCAAACTCTGACTGAAATCAAAAATATCTTTTTCCAAATCCTTATTCAGCGCGCCGCCATAATTACTTAAGCTGCTATTGACTTTAACTAACAAAATTTTGCGTAAAACCTCAATCGTATCGGAAACAAATTTTTCCAAATTAACGCCATCTTCAACCAATTCATTAATCAACATTAAAGCCGAGGCTAAATCATTGCGATCCAAAAATTTAAGCAGACTAATAACTGAACCATACTGGGATTGTGGTAATACCAGTTCGGCCTGTTCAACGGTGATCTCCTTGTCGCTCAACGACAACACTTGACCCAACAAACTTTCCGCATCGCGCAAACAACCTTGAGAGTGATATGCAATATTTTCCAATATCGATTGATCAATTTTTTTATTTTCCTGACCGACAATATGGTTAAGGCGTTTAAGCAATTCGCCGTTGTTTATCTTGCGGAATTCAAAATGCTGACAACGCGAGATGATTGTTTGTGGGACCTTATGAATTTCGGTAGTAGCCAAAATAAAAATCGCGTGAGCCGGCGGCTCTTCCAAAGTTTTTAATAAGGCATTAAATGCCGAGACCGAAAGCATGTGGACTTCGTCGATAATAAACACTTTGTACTTACGACTGGTCGGGGTAAAACGAGAATTATTGATAATATTTTCCCTAACATTGTCAACGCCGGTATGAGAAGCGGCGTCAATTTCGATAATATCCAAACTCTTTCCTTCAATGACTTCCCGGCAAGCCTCGCAGTCATTACAAGGCTCGCTTTGATCTGCCTGGCGCCTCAAGCAATTAACTGCCTTGGCCAATAATCTGGCGGTGGTGGTTTTTCCCAAACCTCGCGGGCCGGAAAATAAATAAGCGTGAGCTATCTTTGATGTTTCAAGCTCACTTTGCAAAGTGGTTTTAATATGATTTTGACCGACTAACTCCTCAAAGGTTTGAGGACGATATTTTCGGTAGATTGTTAAAGCCATAGCAAATGATATTTTAGCCTATTTTTCGATTTTAAGCAAGTTGAGAGAAGTAACAAAAAACTGCCCTAATCAAGCAGATTTTCCAATGAACTCCTAGTTAAAAACAATTTCGATCCAGATTGGCCCACGATTAAATTTTACTTCTTCGGAATTTTGCTGATCAATAAAAAACTTGGTTCGCCCGTCCTGATAAACCCAATAAGCATCAATTTTTCGCCCGTCCTGATAAATCTCGGCCCGGCCGCCGGTCGCTAAATCAACGGCCAAACGGCCATAACTGTCAATAACATCAGCCTTGGTATGTTGAACAACAATATTCTTGACTTTCAAAATAATTCCGGTCTCGGTTTTATGAACGCCATTGCCAAGATAACGACGATAATCATTGGATTCAGCGTCGTATTGATAACGCACCGAATATAAAGGATTATTTGAAAAATCCACTACCAATTCACTAACAATTGCTTGCTGATCGGATACCGGATTGTCGTCCTTAAAATTCCAAGGTTCAAAAGTGGCAATCAAATCAATCCCTTTGGCGGCCAAAGCCCGTTTAATCAGGTCACTGGAAGTGTACAAGTTATGAGGCACCCCCCGAGCAGAATCACGCCAAAAATAAATGCCATCAGCCGAAATTTCATTGATATTATAAATTGGACTGCGGCGCAAAATTTCCAGGGCTTCTTGGCTACCACCGGCATGGAAATAAACCGGATTCCATTCTTCAGCCAACTCAACAAAAAAAGGTCGAGCCGATCTCACCGGACCAATTTTTTTGGCGCTGAAATTCTGATCAAAAATTGCCAAAAATCTGGTAATATCACCTTCGACCACCATTTCATAAACAATACTAGCCTGATCCAATCCAGCAACCGGACGACTGTCAGCATGATTTTCAATCATTACGGCGATTGGTTTTAAATTAGCCTCGGTCTTCATCACCCTGGCACCGTCAAGCAATCGGCTACTACCAAAATTATTCAGATGACTGGTTCCCAGATTCCACTGAAAATTATTTCCCGTGGTAAAATAATAAAAAACCAAAGCGACAAAGACAAACAGTATCAAAATTAAAGCTAAAACAAAAAAAATATTAAGCTTAATCCAGTCTGATATTTTTTTCATAACCTTAGGCAAATGCCTCCCGTGGATTCGGGAGGCATTTGGAATTTAGTAACAATGTTTTATGACTGTTGAGCTGATTCGCCGGACGAAGTTTCCGACCCGGGCGTTTCAACGCCTCCCTCGAGACCACCAACCGCTGCATCCGCAGACTCTTCTTTTCGGGGCGCTTGAACTTTAGCAACAACATCTTCGGGACCGTTAATAATGGTAATGCCCTTGGGAACTTTAATATCGGCAACATGAATAGCAGCTTCAAAATCGACTAAACCTGAGAGATCAACTTCGATTTCCGAAACCAAATCATTGGGCAGACATTCGACTTCAACTGCGTCAATATTAGTAACCAAGACACCATTAAGACCCTTAACCGCCGGGGCTTCGCCGCTGAATTTCAAAACAATGTCAGTATTAATTTTTTCATCCATCCTGACTTGATGAAAATCAATATGAATGAATTGTCCGGTTTTCGGGTCAAGCTGATAATCTTGAACCAGAACCTTGGTTGGTTCGGCATTATCAATCGCCAGATTAATCAAGGTGCTGTCTCCGGCTTGGCCATAAATCTTTTCAAAAGCGGAATATTCCAGAGTAAGATTTTTATTTTCTATTTTATGGCCATACAAAACCGCCGGAATTTTTCCTTGCTGGCGTAGCTCTTGAGCTTGCTTACCAATTTCCTTTCGGGTACTGGCTTTAAGCGTTAAATTAGTTTTCGTCATTGCAGTATGTTATTTAGTTAGTTAATCAATATAATCAATAATTACTTTTTCCCGATTTAGAAATTGATGGACTTCCAAAACATCATCACTGCTAATCGGTTTAGCATCCTTAAATAAATGAACTTCTTCACCGCTCAAATCAGTAGCCAAGCCTACCGAAGTCAATCCCAGACTGTTGGCAACAATAACCGCCAGAATCGCCGAGTGGCAATTGGCGCATTTAATATGGAGCAAATGCCCGGTTTGGCGTTCCTCAATAACCCGCGCCTCAAGAGGGTCAAACGGCAGACCACAAACCGGACAATGAGTACCAAGCGTTGAGCTACCATTCAATAAATTGGCTAATCGATCATCCATAAATACTATGATAATATAGCTAAAAATTAATAAATAGTCAAGTCCTCCTGAGCCTTTTTCAGTATCGTCAGCTCCCGCGGCCTAATAAACCCGGACTCATAATCACTAAGACGGTCAGCACTCAGCAACTTAATTGCTTGTGGCAGATTAACCCATTTTACCATAAATCCTTTGGCGATCTCTTCAGCCGTAAAATCAGGCTGGCCTTTATTGCCAAGAACTCGCGCCAAATAGCAAAATGATTCCTGCTTAAGATTAAATCTGGTTCGGTACTCAATAATTTTTCCCAATTCGCCAAAAACCGAAATCCGGCAACCGGTTTCCTCCAAACATTCACGCGCCAAAGCCTGGGTCAAAGATTCTCCAGCTTCAACTCCGCCACCAGGAATCTTGTGATATTGATTTTCTACTGAATAAACCAAGGCAACTAAATTATTCTGGTCAAATATCACCGCTCGAACCGCTTGGCGCGGTTTTAGCTTGGAAATTTTATCCGGAGCTAAACGATCCGGATTTATTTCCTTCAGCAATTCCATAATCACGACTTATTCTTAACAATCATTGATTCAATGATCCCAATCAAGGCTAAACCGGTAACTAAAAAGCTGCCACCATAGCTCAAGAATGGTAATGAAATTCCGGTCACCGGGACAATGCCGATATTCATCCCCATATTGATAACTAGCTGGACAAAAAACAATACCGTTACACCCAAAATGAATATTGTCGCAAAACTGTCTTTGACGGTTTTGGCCGCCTTAATCAAACGGTAAAATATGATTAACCAAAAAAACAAAATCAGACCGACACCCAATAATCCCAATTCTTCGGCAATAACGGCGAATATAAAATCGGTTTGGCTGGCTGGTAAAAATTTTAACTGGCTCTGAGAACCAAATCCCAAACCCCGACCAAACCATTGGCCGGCGCCAACTGCGATCATAGCCTGGCGGACTTGATAACCGCGATCATAGGGATCGGCCTGGGGGTTTAGAAAAGTGATGATTCGGTCACGCTGATAATTCTGAAAAAGAAAAAACCAACTTATCAGAACGGCCACAATTACCGCCAAGGCAATTAGAAAAAGGTGTTTCTTGTTGGCTCCGGCAAAAAATATCATCATAATCCAAATAAAAAACAAAATCATCGCCGAACCGAAATCCGGCTGAAGCATAACCAATAAAAAATAAACACCGGTGATAACTGCCGTAATCAGAAAAATTTTAAACTCTCTGATTCGCAATCCCTGATTGGACAAAAACCAAGCCAAAAAAATAATCAAGGCAATCTTGGCAAATTCAACGGGCTGAAATTTAAAACCAAGAATGCTAAACCAACCGGTGGTACCGCTGACCGTGGTACCAAAAAATAAAACCGCCGCCAACAACAGAGCAACCGAGCCATAAATCAAGTAGCTCAAATCACGCCATAGCCGGTAATCAAAAAAACTGATGGCAAAAATCAGCATTACCCCAAAGGCCCCAAACAACAATTGTTTGCGAAAATTGGAAAAATCGGGACTGTCATTGCTAATGGCGATACTGTAAATCGCTGCCAGACTAAAACAAATCAGCAGACAGACCACTCCAAACAATATCCAATCAAATCCTTTGAAAATATTTAAAATTTTATTGAGAAACATCACCCGACTCTAAATTTATCTTGGCGGCTTTACTGCCGGACAAAGGTTACGACTTTATCCCCCAGCTCCAAACCGCTAATAATTTCAACCAAGCCTTCATCGCCGCGCAGACCCAAAATTACTTCTTTTTCTTTGATGGTATTGTCGAATTGCAATATCTCAACAATTTTTTTGCCAGCCTGCTCTTTGACCGCCCGATATGGCGCCACCAAAACATCGCTGACCATGGCAGTCTGAATGGTAACATTGGCCGTCATTCCCGGTTTTATTTTAGCCATTAAGTCTTTAACATTGGCCGGCTGAGCTTCCAAGAACGCCGCGGTTACCCGATAATAAATAACATCTTGAATTTCCGTTTGGGCCGGATTAATCGTGGTGACTGAACCCTTAAAAATATAATCCTGGTCGGTAAAAGCGTCCAGGGTAATATCGGTTTCATCGCCGATATTCAATTTGACAATATCGGATTCCGGAATGTCAACCTCAATTTCAAAATTTTCAACGGCCAGCATCACAATGGCCGGTTCGGTTAGATTGGTCTGCTCACCGACATCAAAATTAACATCGGTAATTACTCCGTCAATCGGCGCGCGAATAATCGTTTCGTCGTATTTATCCTGAGCCAACTGCAAATCAGCCTGCGCCCGACTGACTTGGGCATTATAAAGTGAAATATCTTCGGATCGGGCCGGGGCCTGAACATTTTGCAGATCGGCTTGGGATTTGGCCAGATTATCCTGAGCGACTTTGACGGCGTTCTTGGCCGAATCTACCTTGGTCTGATAATTAAGCTTGGCGTCGGCCAAGGATTGTTTTGAAGTCTGAACCGCGGTAATACCGGTACTAATCGTTACCCGTTCCGTGTTGGCCGTGGTCTTTAAAGTGTCAAGTTCGGTCTGAGTAATATTGGAATTGACAATTACCGAATCCAGCAAAGCGGACAAATCATCAAGGGTCTGAAGAGTTTTATTCAAGGCAATCAGAGTTTTTTCGACAGCATCGTTAATCTTAGAATCAATCGGATCCAACTTGGCCATATTATAGCTAAGTTCAGACTCGTCAACTTTGCTGACGGCGGTCTGGTAATCACTTTGAACTTTTTGTTTTAAAACAGAATTGGAACTAGTCAGGTTGGCTGCGTCACCTTTGTAATTAATCGTATCGTAAACTCGCTGCAAAGAAATATTGGCCTTGGTCAAATTGGCGTTAAGATCATTCAAGGTACTGTTTTCCTGATTTTCCAAAGTCTGACCGTAGACCGCCTGAATATTTTGTTGATCGGCCTGGGCATTGGCCAAGTCAGTCTGATATTTTTTTACAGTGGCTTCGTAAATAGCAATTTCTTGAGTAGTGGCTCCAGCTTTGATTTTATTCAAATTAGCCAAAGCTTCATTCAAATTAGCCCTAGCTTTATTGACATTAATCAATAAATCACTGGCTTTAAGTTGAGCCAAAATTTGATCTTTTTTAACTTGATCGCCGATTTTAACTTTCAATAAGCTAAGTTGACCGGCATTTTTAAAGTTAAGCTTAATTTCACTGGCTGACTTGATTTTGCCAGTAGCTTCAACAGTTTGGACAACATCACCCCTGACAACCTCGGCGGTTACATACTCAATAGTTGCCTCGGGGGTCAAAAGTTTCCAACCAACAATTCCGCCAATAATGATAATGACTAGCAAAGCCCAAAGAATTTTTGATTTAAGCAATTTTTTCATAGAATCTTAGGATTAATCACTTGATTATTATACCAAATTTTTAAGATAAAAGAAAGCGGCCGTCGGGATGGAACCGATGGGCCGCTGACTTGGTTTGAGCTGTTGGGACCAGTGGTCCCTAACAGCTACTGCCCCGAATAGGGCTGGGGGTTGAGGAGCATGAGGTCGCTTCTGTAAAAGAAGCGCCTGGCGTCGGGTGATTCAAAGTTGTTGAGATACACCCGATTGCAGCCGTTCTGTTCGATGCGCGGGGCGAACAGAATCCCACTTGTCGACTGCCAGGACTGATCCTGCTCGATCTCGAGGCCATGTGCATCCTTCTCGACATAGGGGTGCGCGCCGGATTTGATCTGGTAGACGGGCGATCCCTCTTCGCGCACGAGAGAGTCAATGTAGAAGAAGTGTTCTCCCTCCCGACCATGATTCTGCTTGGCAGGAATGAACACTTTCTCGCCGTCTACGCGCGGATTCACCATCACGATGTAGTCCCAGGCTACGCCGTCCCATCCCGGTTGCCCGTCTTCGTGCTGGATAACATACGAGTGCACATTGTACCCGGCCAAGGTGTAGACTTCCAGGTGATTGCTGTCACCTGCCGTCGAAGCCGCTGACACCGCTTCCAGGTTTTGGTGGTTATGGATTTCCACCCCAAGTTCAATGGCCAGGATAAGCCCAATCGCCCAAACGACACACTTTTTCATCTTGTCATCTCCACCTGATTTACTTGGTACTTTGTTGACCCGGAAATGGTCCGGATCTGAAGGATTATCCTTCTTTCCCAAGTTGTCAATAAATATATTATATCATATTATACATTTTTTGTCAATCAAAATAATAAATATTTTAGCTAAAATAAAACAAAAAAGAGGCATTTATTTTACCTCTTTTTTGTTATCTCAAAATTATATTTCAGCTACTGAAGCTCAATTGATTCAATGATTACATCTTCAACGGGCCGGTCGTTACTGTCAGTCTGGCTATTTTCAATTTTATCCACCACATCCATGCCAGATATCACCTGCCCAAAATTAGTATGATGCCCGTCCAGCCAGGCAGTAGCTGGAGCAGTAACAATAAAAAATTGGCTGCCGTTGGTATTGGCCCCGGCATTGGCCATTGCCAATGAACCACGGACCAATTGATGATTGTTAATCTCGTCATTAAAAACATAGCCCGGGCCGCCAGTCCCCCAGCGGTTCTTTTGCGAATCATCCTTGCTCAACGGATCACCGCCCTGAATCATAAAATCTTTAATGACCCGATGAAACTTGGTACCGTCGTAAAAGCCGGCTTGAGCCAACTTAACAAAGTTGGCAACGGTCTGAACTGCATCCTGATTATAAAATTCAACCGTAATATTGCCTAGATTGGTTTTAATGACAGCCTTGGTAATATCGGTAGTCAAAGTCGAATCCATAGTTTGTTGCGAATTATTATTAAGGCCAGCTGGCTTGGTTTGACTTTCACCAAAGTCGACACCCTGCTGGCAACCGACCAAAGCGAAACTCAAAACCAAAATAAAAAAAATCTTTTTCATATTATTAATTAATAATTAAATAAAGCCCCCAGCTTGAAGCCGCCAGAGTTTGCGATAAATGCCATCTTTAATTTTATTCAATTCATCATGCGTCCCCTCTTCAATAATGCCACGATGGTCAATAACCACTACTCGATCCATCTTACGGATGGTCGAAAGCCGATGAGCAATAACAATGACCGTTTTGCCTTTCATTAATTTATCCAAGGCGTCCTGAATTAATTTTTCTGATTCCGAATCCAGACTGGAAGTAGCTTCATCCAATACCAAAATTGGCGCATTGCGCAATACTGCTCGAGCAATTGCCACCCGCTGGCGTTCACCGCCAGAAAGCTTGACTCCCCGCTCGCCAACATAAGTATTATAGCCGTCGGACAAACCTTGAATGAATTCATGGCAATTGGCGGCTTTGGCGGCAATTAAAACTTCCTTGTCGCTAGCATCCGGACGACCATAACGAATATTTTCCATCAAGGTTCGATGAAACAAAATCGGTTCTTGTGGCACCAAGCTGATATTTTTCCATAAGCTTTCCTGGGTGGTCTTGGCGATGTTTTGACCGTCGACCAAAATCTGGCCGCCGGAAATATCATGCAACCGTAATAACAGTCTAGTGATAGTGGTTTTGCCGGCTCCCGACGGACCAACCAAGGCCAACCGCTCGCCGGGTTTAATCGACAGATTGAAATTCTCCAGAAGTTTTCTGGTTTGATGATAATTAAAATCAACATTTTGAAAATTAATTTCTCCTTTGGCAACATTCAATTTTTTAGCTCCGGGGACATCCTGAATTTCGTGGAGAGTTTCTAAAACTACCGTCATTTCTTCGGCATCAGCCAAATTTTCGTAGACGGTTCTGATAATCCGACCGAAATCCCAAGTGTGCATGAAAATCGAAATCAAATAAGATTGAATCAAGACGAAATCGCCAATAGTAATCTTGCCCTGCTGCCATAACCAAGTGGCCAGAAACAAAATTCCCATTTCCAAGCCAACCATTAAAAAGCCTTGAACCGCTTCGATAATGTTACCCAAAGTCCAGGTAAAAAGCCGCTTAATTCGAAAATCATCCAAAACCTGGGAATAAAGTTTCAGTTCCCGCCGATAACCGTTAAATAATTTAACATTAAGATTATTTGTAATGGTGTCGGCCAGCACCCTGGTAGTCGCTGTTTCGGCTTCACTGCGGGCAATATCGTATTTGAGCTTATATTTGGTAAAGGCCCAATTGATTCCCAAAAACATAATAGTCCAACTTAACACCCCAAAGCCTAACCAAAAATTGGTAAAAAACAATACCGTGGCGATAGTAATGATATCAACAAATAACGGCAACAGCCCCCAAGAAAAACGGTCGGTTACCGTTTCAAACGCTTTGACAAACCATTTGACCCGCTTGACCAAAGATCCGACAAAATTATTATTGAAATACGAAAAAGAATGCTTATGCAAATAAGCAAAGCACATGTTATTTAATTCAAAAGCGACTTTGCTGGTAAATGAGCTGTCCGAAAATGTCGCAATTCGCCACATCACCCATTGAATGGCTTTCAAAACACTAACAATGATTAGAATTCTGATCAAACTGTCAACGACTGGGCTTGACGCCTGACCAGATGCTAAAATATTAAAAAAATCGCGCAAATAAATGGGAGCGGCCAAATCCAACAAACGAGCTACAATAATCGAGCCAAGCATAAGCAACCCTAAAGCTTTATGTTTTAAGGCCGCCTGAAAATAATAAAAAAAAGTTTTCCTGGTATTCGCTTTCATCTCAGATATTAATTATAAAAAAAAATTGCTTAATTGGCAATCTTTAGACATAAAAAACCGCTAAATTTATTTACCGGCGGTAGCCAGTTGGCCGCAGGAGGCGCCAATATCCTGACCAAAGGTGTAGCGTTGAGTGACATTTACTCCGCTACTGATTAAAACCTTTTTAAAGTTGCTAATAGCCAAGTGACTGGAAGGCTGAAATTCACCGGTAGGATTATAGGGTATAAGATTAACCACAAAAAGCTTGTTCTTCATAATCTTGGCCAAGCGTTGAGCGTCAATTTTGCGATCATTCACCCCGTCAATCAATAGGTATTCAAACATAACTTTGCGCGAATGCTTTTTAAGATAAGCCTTTACCACCGCCAGCAATTCGGTCAAAGAATATTGTTTATTAACCGGCATTAAGCTACTACGCAATTCATCGTCAGCGGCATGAAGAGAAATTGCCAGATTAATCTGTAAATCCTGCCGGGTAATTTTTTTAATGCCATCAATAATGCCGCAAGTGGAAATTGAAATTTTGCGAGCGCCAATATTGAAAGCGTCCGGACTGTTTAATATTTCAATCGCCCCAAAAACTTCATCATAATTAAGCAATGGTTCGCCCATCCCCATAAAAACCACATTAGTCACCCGCTGATTTTCAGCTTTAAGTTCTCGGGCGAAAAACAAAACCTGCTCAATAATTTCAAATTTGCTAAGGTTGCGTTTAAAACCCATTTTACCGGTCGCACAAAATCGACAGCCCATTGGACAGCCAACCTGAGAAGAAACACAAACCGTATTGCGCGAATCAGCGTGACGAAGCAACACCGATTCAATTTTTGAACCATCACTTAAAGTAATCAAAACTTTTTGGGAATCCTGACTTTCCGTCAGATTGAGCGTGGCATTGACATCCAAACTGCATTGTTTGGCTAAGTCTTGGCGCAAATCAAGCGGCAGATTGGAAATGGCCGACCAATCATCAATTAGACTACCAAAAACCCCCTGAAATACCTGTTTAATGCGATATTTAGGTTGATTGGCCAAAATTGAATCCAACTTGCCAAGATTCATAACAAAACCATTATATCAGGGCCTTTAAGATAATCAAACAACAAAAACTTTGTCATATTAGAAATGATAAAGAAATTAAATAGTATCAAAAATTAATCAAGATTTGAACCGAATTTCAGATTGGCTAAGCCCAAATCCTCGATTTCTTTAATTATCTGATTCCAAGTTGTACCAAAATGTTTATTGGCTGCCTGTTCATTAATAATCCATTGAAGCTGGGAGTTGTCATTGACATAAAATACCTCGGCGAATTTTTTGTTTTTAACTAGCATGCCAGGCCGAATGTCATCAATGCTAATTTCTTCGATACCTGAGATACCTGCAAAGCCTTGTCGGTTAATTAAATTTCTAGTGATTTCGCCAAAGCATCCAAAAGCCGGAATACCATTAGCCTGTTGAAATTTCGCCAAGGCTTGTTTAGTCATTGAACCAAAATATTCTGTTTCATTGCCCGGTGAACCAGCGCCGCCGGTCGCAATAATAAAGCCATTTTGGTTAAGATATTGTTGAAGTTGTTTAACATCTGAACCAATCATTCCCAATTTCAGATCCCTGAGAAAGCGATAATTCAATGCCGGAGTTGAAATGGTTTGACCATTAGCTTGATCCCTCAATATACTCTTGATAGTAATTTCAATCCGATTCACCACCAGATCGGTAAATGTCGCTTCAATATCAACCATGTTATCTTGGTCCAAATCAACAACAATGGTTTGGCCTAAAACAAGGTCAAAAGTCTGCGGTTTAGAATAGAAAATCAAAGTTATTTTATTTATCAATAAATCAAGACTGCTTATCTTAAAACTATGATTTTCAGGCAATTTACTAGCACTAACCAGTGCTTGAAAATTAACTTGCGAATTAACATAGGACAAAACATTAACCCCTTGATTACTTAAACGGCCGATTGAAACGGTTTGAGCAAGGCTAACACTTTCGGTTTTACTTCCACCACCTTTGGCCGGCGGCGGAGCAATTGGTCCGGAACTGGCAATCGGAGCGCTCTCTGAAGTTAAACCACCGCTATCACTAGAACTAGCGGCTTGACCAAAAAGTCCAAAAGTAGAAAAGTTGTTAGTACTGCAGGTTATTGAGTTGGCCAAAACATTGACCGAACAATTACTCAAGGCTGACCAGGAAGTACCGTCGTGGCGATAAATCACTAATGATGTTTCATCCAGTCCCGATAAATCACTGTCGGAATAAGAAAAACTAACCGTTACTGAGGAATCAAATGAACCAATGGTCGAAGCCGGATCAGGTAAAGCCTTTAAATCAAACACGGCGGTCCCGGCTTTATCATATCCGCTGGGAGCAAACAAACTCTCCAAGGCAGTAGTGGCAGACAAACTCTTAACCTGCAAATTGGCAGGACTTTCCGAAAAAGTCCGCGGGATGACTAATCCAAAAGTTAAGCCGCCGGCAGTTTGAGTCAAAGTGTAATCGTCGTCAGTCGCCGAAGAAGTACCGTCAACTTCCGCTCCGTTGGTAGTGGCAGGGATATAAGTTAATTCACTGATCGTTTCAATATTGGCACCACCGGCACAGCCGGTGGTAATAAATGATTCAGTGTCACCAATCGCTACATTACCGGCATCATCTTGAGAGATAACAGCATAATAATATTTGGAACAGGCAATCAGATTAGAAATTGTAACTTCATGACCAATGGTTTTGACGGTTGAATCGTATACCGGTGTGTGAGTCGAAAGACAAGTGCCGGGATCATATTTTACCTGCGAGGAGGCTTCTTCATCCGTTGACCAGGTGATAACGGCCGTAGTGGTTGCGACAGTTACCGAAACATCCGAGATAAACGGTGCAGTGTTGTCGACTGGCGGGCTATCATATTCAAACGCTCCAATGTCTGGTACATCGCTGCGGGCAATTCCGCGCTGATCAGCGTCAGGTATTGTAACATCACCGTTGATACCTGTTGCACCATTATTAATGGCAATACTATCGGCCAACAAAGCCAAAGTCTTGGTACTGCTAGCATTACCGTTTAACGCTAACGAAGATTCGAGATTCAAACTGCCGGTAGTATCCGTACCGGATAAGGTAAAAGTTTCCCGATCCCAGCTGAGCGCGCCACTCCAAGTATTAGCCCCAATCCAATTATTGTCACCGCTCCAAGCATAACGATAAGAATAGCCAATAATATTATTGCCGTTGTCAACCACATTACCATAGCCGGCTTGGCGGAAATCAAAATCAACCGGGGCTAAACCATTATGACAATATGAATGATTTAGCCGAATATTTTTGGCAATCAAAGTATTTTTAATTGTCAGCACTCCGTCAGGATCATCCATGCCGACTCCAGAAGCGCCGCAGGCGGTATTATAAGCGATAGTACTATTACTGATAGTACCACTGCCCTTACGATAATGGACTCCCCCGCCTTCGGTATAAGCGGTAACGGCCGTAACCTGATTATAAACAATCGTAGAATTAGTAATATTCAAATAACCGTCTGCCGCCACATAGTAACTATTAACCAAGCCACCGCCCATATAATTGGCAACATTATTGTAAACTGTGCTGCGGTTCAAAGTCAGTTTATTCCAATTGGCTATCCCCCCGCCATAAGCGCCGGCGGAGCGATTATTATAAATTTCACAGTCAGTAATGGTAAGGGTGCCACTATTTTTAATTCCACCGCCATCAGCGCTAGAAGTGGTGAGCTTACCGTAGCGAATCGCCAGATCACGAATGGCAACCGTTGAGCCAGAAGAAATTGTCAGTACTCGGCGATCAGCAGTGTTATCATAACTAGTAGCCTGAATAATTGTTTCATCGGCGCCATGACCCCTAATAGTCAAATCCTTGGCAATAGTATAGCCATTAATCGCTGTATCGCCCAACTCGTCTTCGCTAGTCCAGGTAAAAATACCGGCCAAATCAATAACATCACCGGACTCAGCTGAGGTGTAAGCTTTATAAAAAGTTTTATAGGGACTGCCAGAAGTACCGTTGCCAGTAGTGTCATTACCAGTTGAACTATTAACATAAATTAAATTGTCGGCAAAGTTAGCGGACACCGAGACATTGGCGGTCACATTACTGTCAGTCCGCGGATTGGCGGTAGAACCGTCTGACCAACTGACAAACACATAATCCGTATCAGGCACAGCCGTTACCCCACTGCCAGAAGAACCATAGTTAACGGTTTGGGAGGTACTGCCAGTCAACGAGCCATTATCGCCGGCGGCATAGCTTAAAGTGTAAGTATTAATTGCAAAACTGGCAGTCACTGAAAGATCGGCGGTAACATTGGTGTCGGTCCGGGGGTTGTTGATAGATTCATCCGACCAGCTAACAAAATGATAACCGGTATCCGGCACGGCAGTCACGGCCATGCCATCGCCATCGTAAGATACCGTCTGAGAACTTAAACCAGAAATTGAACCATGAACACCAGCAACATACGACAGGCTATAGCTGCTGGTGGCAAAATTAGCAACGACTGAAATATTATCGCTAACATTGCTATCAGTGCGAGGATTAGATGTTAGACCATCGGACCAATTAACAAAAATAAAATCAGTATCCGGCACGGCCGTTACTGCAGTACCACTAGACCCATACTCAACGGTTTGGGAAGTATCGCCAGTCAGGGCACCGTTGTCACCAGCGGTGTAAGCCAAGGTGTAAGAATTAATATCAAAACTTGCCGTTACTGAAATATTTTCGGTGACATTGGTGTCGGTGCGTGGATTGGCAGTAGATTCATCCGACCAGTTGACAAAGTGATAGCCGGTTAAAGGCACAGCGGTGACGGCAGTCCCCGAAGAGCCGTAATTAACGGTTTGGGAAGTGGAACCAGAGATTGAACCATGAGCTCCGGCCGTATAGCTTAAAGTTCTAGTATCAATGGCAAAATTGGCAGTCACTGACTTATTGGCAGTCACATTAGTGTCAGTCCGCGGATTGGCGGTAGAACCGTCTGACCAATTGACAAAATGATAATTACTATCAGGCACGGCCGTTACCGCACTGCCAGAAGAACCATAGTTAACGGTTTGGGAAGTGGAACCAGAGATTGAACCATGGGAACCGGCAGCGTAAGCTAGAGTGTAAGTATTGATGGCAAAATTAGCGGTAACTGAGATATTTTCGGTGACATTGGTGTCGGTGCGTGGATTGGCAGTAGATTCATCCGACCAGTTGACAAAGTGATAACCGGTATTCGCCGCCGCGGTAACAGCATAGCCATCTTCGCCAGAATTAACGATTTGGGAAGTATAACCAGAAAGTGATCCGTTGGCTCCGGCGACATAGCTCAAAGTATAAGTCGTACCCAAAACTTGCGGAAAGACGATATCATCTATCCAACTCGTATCTGAACCACTATTGACTGATCCGTCTTTGGAATAGGTCCAACGAAATGTTCGCGACCCGGAAGCAATCGGATAACTCTGTTGGCTCCAGGCTACTGTACCAGACCAAGAATTCTTTAAAGTACTGTCAAGATAAAATCTAAGATAATCATAGCTACCTTCTGAAGAAACTTTCTTGTAAAAAGTGAGATTGCCATTTACTGGCACATCAACGGTGACTTCCATATAACTTGACTGGCTGTGAGTAATCGCGCCGGATCTAGCCGAATAAGTCCCGCCATTTTTGTCACCGGAAGTGACGGTCCAGGGTAAATTTCCCCCAAATGTCCAGTCCAAAACGGTAAAATCACCGGTTTCGAAATCATCACCGGTCGGTGAAGCATTAGTAGCCTGGCTATTAGGATTACTACTGGCCGTATTGCTTAGATAAAGTTCAGTACCGGCCGAACCGTTATACTCGAAAACCTGGATGATATAGTCAGTTTCCGGCAAAAGTCCGGTAATAGTAACACTAGTCCCCGTACCATTATAAACCGCGTACCAACCGGATTCTCCAATTTGGTCACCGCTGCCAAGAGCGGCATTGGCGCTATAGGTAGTAGCATCAACCGGAATGGCAGTGCCAGTAGCTGCTTGTTTAATAAATACCGCCCGGGCCTCGCCATTTCCGTTAGACCAACTAACGCTCAGGCGCGAATTACTGATTGAAGAAAAGCTCAGAGTGTGAGCCTGAACAGTCGGCGCGGTAAAAATAAGCGTTGTGGTAGTATTCGGATTATCAGCGGCGATATCGGCCAAATAAAGTTCCGAACCAGCTCCCCCATTGTATTCAAAAGATTGAAAAATATAATCAGTTTCAGGAAAAAAGCCACTAACTGTTACGCCAGTACCGTTGCCGTTGTAGACACAATACCAGCCAGTTGAATCAATTTCCGTCCCGCTGCCAAAAGTAGTATCGGCCGTATAAGTAACAGCATTGGTAGTTGAAGCCGTGCCAGTACTGGCCTGCTTGGCAAAAACCGCGCGCTTCCAACCATCACCATTAGTCCAACTCAAAGTCAGCTGATTGTATTTTAGGTCGGAAAAAACCAATTCCGAAGTCTGAGTAGCCGGCTCGCTTGAAGCCCAGCCGTATTCGTAAGCACCAATATCCAAAGCTGCGCCAATTCTAGTGGCCCCGCGCTGATCTTGACTCGGGACACTGACTGGACCATTGCTGCCACTCACTCCGTTATCGACAGCGATGCTTGATTCATTAGTAACGGACAGAGTTTGAGTGCCAACCATTGTTCCATTAGCAGCCAGACTGGTATCCAGATACAAAGATCCTGTCGCGGCAGTGCCTTCTAAAACAAAAACACCATCTCCACTACCCCCGCTTTTTTTATCAACCCAAGTTGTGGAATTGTATGTTGTCATTCCCAATGTTGTTCCGAAAATATTACCACCATTATCATTGAGATAAGAAGCGCTATCAGTACCGATGTCATAGCCGCTACCATCATTCATCAAATAACTTCCATTTACTTTATTATACGCCACGATTGAATTTTTCAGATAAACCGCTCCGGCGGAGATATCTAAACCAGTAGTATTCCCGGTATTATAAGGCCAAGATTGGTCAGTCGCATTATTATACGCGATTGTCGTATTAGTTATATAACTAATTCCCGATCGGTTATAAAATCCCGCGCCACCCACAGTCGCCACATTCGCTTTTGTAGAATTAAACGCAATTGTCGTGTTGGTAATATACGAAACATTTGAATTGGCTGCGGTATAAGCATTAACAATTCCGCCACCCTGCGACTCGGCAAAATTGTTATCAATCGTACTGTCGTTTACATAGAGAGTGCCGGCATTCCTAATACCACCGCCATAACCGCCCCAAGAGGGATAATACCAAACATAATTATAAGAAATTGAACAACGATTGACTGTCAATGTCCCTTCATTGTTAATACCGCCGCCATTGCTGCCGGTCCGATTATAAGCATACCTAATCGTGACATCGTTCATCGTAGCGGTAACGCCTGCAGAAATTGTAAAGACCGAGCTGTTACCGGTTGCATAAGCAGTAGCGGCTTGAATTATTGTCGTATCGGCAGCCTGCCCCTGGATTGTCAAATTTTTACTAATAGTGTACCCGGTGGTTTGAACATCACCGGCTTCATCAGCATCAGTCCAAGTAAAAGTACCAGTTAAATCCAAGGTGTCACCGGAGCTGGCCGAAGTATAACCTTTATGAAAAGTTTTATATGGACTGCCAAAACTGCCATCGCCACTTGAATCATTACCGGCTGAACTATTAATGTAAATGGTGGCGGCCTGAACGGAAGTGGCAAATAAAAAAACTGATGCAAAAAATATCAGTCCGCTGCTAATTAATGAGATTTTAGCAGATTTCATTTCAATATAGTTTTGCTTTGCTGAGTATATAAAATAATAATTGACATAAGATTTATTGGATTAACACATTTTATTATAACAAAAAACAATCAGGGAAATCAAACATATTGACCAGGGCAATGTAATTATTATAAAATGACAAACCGTCCAATTAGGGACGCTCAACCGCACATTCAACAACCAGGAGGGTTAGCGATGAGACGCCAACCAAAAGTCAAGCTAAGTTCGCTGCCTTCCCCAATCAAGGCAGATGAACTAATTAGGTGTTTGAGGACTGATTTGTCTGATGAAGCCGCTTATTTGATCCGAAGACTGGCAGCCGAAAGACTGACAATCAAGGAGATTATTGCCGAGCTCATCGCCCAGGGATTTCGCCAGCAGATGCCTGACGAATCAGCATTAGTCAAGCAGATTCATGACACCCGCTACAAAAAGCTGCATCACCAAGAGCAGCAGCGCCACGGCAAAGTGTTTGGCCACTGGCACGGCGAATGGTATGTCTTTAGCAGCGTAGCCGATCCCAAAATCGCACCACCCATCAAGTACGGCAATGCCAAGCTTGATGCCGGCCGCAGCCAGTTTGTCAGCATTACCGAAGACATCCTGAAACACAGCCCTCCCCTGACCTTGGGCCAGCTTATTGAGGGAGTAATGAGTCATCCCCAATATCAAGGTCCGAAAAAACCACTGAGCCTTATCAGAACAAGGGTTGACAACGCGATCAGGCACAACGACTGGCTGTTTGAAAAAAAGCTTGATCGCCGCGGATTAATCCCCGACCGATATGCCCGCTGGGGCCTAGTAGGTGAAATCAAAAAGCCAAGTAGGCGGGTGCCGCAAAAAGACATTCTCTATCGCGAGATGCGAGGGCAAAAAGTCATCAAGGGCTGGACCCTGGATGAGCTGGTTTGCCTGGTTCAAACCCCGGAACTGGGATTTGGCTATTGTCAAAAGGCGGATGAAGATTGCGTCAAGGCTTTCTTAATCAGCAGACTAAGGGCCAAAAACGAAACCAGATTCCAACGCCTTGGCACGGGCTATCAGGTCCGCTATCGGGCATTGCCAATAGGCAGAACCAAAATCCCCAGCACGCCGGCCGACTGGGATTTGCTGGTTAACGACATCTGCCGTGATTTGCGGCTGGACCACTACGAGACAATTGAGGAGGGCGCCAGAAAACACGCTTACCTGTTTGGCTGGGACACTTTGCTGTTACCCAGCGCGTTGATAACCAACGAGGTCTACAAGGCGCTTGATCGGCGCCTCAACCCCAAAAAGCAATAACAATCCCCTGGTGAAACCTTTCACCGGGGGTGATTTTTAAATAATTATTTTTACTTTATTTTGATAATCTTGCAATCAACCTTTCCATTTTTTAAATTAACAACAACCTCTTCACCCACCCGATGACCCATTAAGGCAGACCCAATTGGTGAATTATGAGAGATAATATTTTGAGCAGGGTTAGTTTCACTTGAACCCAAAATCAAATAAGTTTTCTGTTCACCTCTAATTTCGATGGCAACTTCACTACCCAGCTGAACAACCTGGTTACCTTCAGACCTTTTTATTACCCGGGCACTGTTGATATGATTTTATATACGACACCGTTTTCTTTAATACAGACAACTGCTCTTTTGTAATTTTTAATTAAAGACGACTGTCCTAAAACTACATTAGACTGAGCACTTTTGTAAGCCATTATATATCGAGCCGGCTTTTCCCCTATGGGTACAGTGGATTTCCTTTTTAAAACTTCTACAATTTTTTTCAACATAGGATAAATTTTATCATGCCAAAATCAATATGATCTAAACAACCGCCCTTTCGGGGCGGCTTAATGTCAGCCTCAATCGGGCCGTGGATATTACGAGCTGTTTTAACTGATGAATTTCTGAAGATACAAACCACTCAGGTTAGTGCTCGATACTAAATTGTTCTGGCAGGCCACTCCTATTGGGTGCCGAAGTATATAAGGTATTATAAGGGTTATTTAGCTATTTTGCCATAACCGCATTTGAGCCACTTAGGTCGGGGGTAAATGAGATGAATGCAACAGTATAAAAAGGGGAAATGAGTAGACAAAAATTGACTCAATCAGGGCTTTATAGCATAACTAGATTTTTTTGATTTTTGATAAAAAATTTAAAAAATCATCCCTCTCGAAAATAATCAAATTTTTAAGTCCATTCAACTCTAATCTATCAAGATCCTCCAGACGAAATATATAATTACAGATCCTCTCCGCCTTCTTCAGTTTATCTTGATTCACTATCACTATCCCGATTGAACC
>JAVEXP010000010.1:0-7747 GCA_034003985.1 Patescibacteria group bacterium
GCCTGCAAAGCAGCGTCTTTTAAACTCTGTAATGCTTTGTCAAAAGCTTCTCTTAATTTTGATCTTTTCTCATCTTCAACATTTTCTTCTTGGGCAGTTTTCTCAATTGTAGCATCGGTCTTAGGCATTTCAGCCAAAACTGTCGGACTGGTAGCCCGAGCGGGTAATGGATATAAAATCGCCGGCAAAACTAATGAATAAACCAAATTAAAAGCCACCACTAAACTTAGCAGCTTGTGCCAGCCAATCAACTTTTTCTTTTTCGAAATATTATTGGTCATTGATTATTGGTTCTCCGGAATGCTCTCGGCCACTAGCTGCATCAATTCTTCATCGCTAACGGCATTAAGGATTGTTTCAGAAACACCGGATTGTCGCAGCAAATTTTTGATTTCTTCCGGTGTCATATCTTCAAGATTAAGCTGACTGTTATTCTGAACTTGAGCAGTTGAGGATTGCCCCGTCCTAGTTTGATCCTGGGCCAAAGCCTCATAATACGCGGCTAATAATTCCTGATCCGAATATTTAGCCAGATCCGCCTGATTCATTCCGGCCTGAAGCAATAGTTGTCTAATTTGTTCAATCGTTAAATCACCGCTTAATAGTGGATTTTCCGCCGGTGCTGTTTGTTTAATGGCTTCGGCTCGAATATCAATTTCTTCCGCTTGATCTGGCGAAACATCCTGAACCAAATCACTCACGGTCGGGGCGTAGCAATCGGTTCCTTGCGGACAATTCGGATCGGTTCCCCGGGCGATTTCCTGGTCATCCCTGATGCCGTCCGAATCGGTATCGGGCAAATATGGACTGGTAAAGTAAAGGTTAAGCTCGTCATAATCAGAAAGTCCGTCCAAATCAGTATCCTTGGTTTTCAACCCCAACAAATCCTGATCTTGACTGGCCTGTTGATTCAAAGCAATGGCATTGGCGCCCGAATCAGTTTTAATCTGAAAATAATCATTAATCTTGTATTTAAACTGCCAAAACCCGAAAAAAAACGACCCAAAACCCAAAAATAAAATAGCCCCGGCTAAAAACTTGTCAACTTTTTTAGGATCACTAAAGTAAGTCCTGATCTCTGGAAAATTCCTTGATAGTGGCTGTTTTTTGTTCTCACCGTCATGGTAAATTTCTTCAAGTATCCTAAAATTATCGCTTTTTTTGCCAACAGGGGCCATTGCTTATTGAAATTATCGATATTAAATACGGTAAACAAACCTCTGCTCATTTTTAACTCCAAAGTTAAATATATTATAGCAAAAAATTATCTATTGTGACAAGTAAATCAATGCTGTTTGTCTGTTAATTGATTAATTAGTAACCCCAGTCTGACCCAGTCGCTGACTGCCAAATTTTGGGCTCTGATTTTCGGATCAAAATTGGCTTGTTTAAGCAAATTTTGAATAATTTTTGATTCAATTTTCAAGCCTGAAGACAGATTATTTTGCAATTGTTTTCGTTTGGCCGCAAAACCAATCCGTAAAATTTGCCAAAAAAATTTTTCCGAAAGACCATTTAAAAAGTTATCCACCTGTTTTGGCGTTTTAATATTGTCAATCTTCAAAATTGCCGAATCAACTTGGGGGCGCGGCCAAAAATTTTCTTTACCAACAACTGCCGCCAAAACCGGATTGCCATATAACTGAACCGACACACCCAACAAGCTCAACTGCCCAGCACCAGCAACAATTCTTTGAGCGACTTCCTTTTGCAATAACAAAGTCATACTGATTGGCTTATTGGCCGAAGTTAAAAACTTCTTTAAAAAATTAGAACTAATATTATACGGCAAGTTAGCCACGATTTTATAAGGTTGAATCCCAAAATCATCCGGGAGCTCCCACTTTAGGATATCATTATTGACCAATGTCAAATTCTGATGATTAATGAACTTGGTTTTCAAAAAATTAAATAATTTATCATCCAATTCCACACTGACAACTCGATTGGCTTTGGCAACCAGCTTTTCGGTTAATACTCCCAAACCCGGACCGACTTCCAAGATCAAGTCTTGATTCGTAATTGCCGCGATTTCAACAATTTGATCAAGAATTTCACTGCTAGCCAAAAAATTCTGCCCCTTGGATCGCTGGGGATTTATTTGATAGCTCTCGCAAAGTAGTTTGGTTTTGGCCAATAAATCAAGGGTCATAATTTTGTTTAATCAACTAATTGATGGTATAATTAATAAAGATAAATCTAACAACATACCCTATGATGCACCGCAAAATAAACATTTGGCTCGCCCTGGCGATAATTAGTCTCGTCACGATTGTTAGTGCTCTGGCAATTTCGGCCAAAGCGGTTTCCCCAGGCATCGGCTTGCAAGTATTATCACCGCCGATAAAATGCGTCCAAGATGAACTGAGTCCAACTTGTCTGGCCACCTGCCCGATTTGCGGTAATCTGGCCGGCGTTTGCACCAGTTTGTTTGAAGTCAAAGCCATAAAGCTTAGTGGCAGCGCCATGCTTTATCAAAACCAGGCATTATGTATCTACAATCCCACTCCGCCCAATGGCGGCATTTTCCGCCCCGGCGGTCAATGTATGGGCAATGTATTCGGCTTTGGACCGCATTTCTTATTTAACTTTGGCTGCAGCCGCTAATCTTACCGAACCCTGGCGCAAAATTTCAGCTTTATCTTTTTTGACCACCACAATCGTTGAAACTTCAATCCTCTTCAATGCCCCCGCATCAAGCAGCAGATCGGGGACATTTTTTTTATTTTTAAATTGCCTGATGATTTCTCGACTGTGATACAAAGTTTTTTGACCGCTCAAATTGGCGGAAGTGGCAATCATTGGCTTATCAACTCCTTTGGCCAACGCTCTGGCTACTTGGTTATCAGGGACTCGAACGGCAAATTTTTTAGATACTACGATTGACAAGGCTGATGGCCAATATTTTTTTGCCAGGCTGATTTGTCCACGATTTAAATTAAAATTTTTTTTAACCTGCTCAAAACTACTGGCCACTAAAGTAAACTTCGGATCGCGCCGCTCCTTTATTTTTAAAATTTTATTGGCGGCTTTTCGGGAATTAAAAATTCCGCCCAAAGCATAAGCCGTATCAGTCGGATAAACTACTGTTCCGCCCCCTTGCAAAATTTTTACGGCTTTGGCTATCCCCATCCGATTAGCCTTAACGATTTCCATGATTAAATCAAATTAACTAATAAAACAGTCACTCCGGCCAGAATGAAAGCGTAATTAAGGGGAAAAAAATTAAACAGCACCAGCAAAACCACGATCGTCACGATTCGACCCAGATTAAAAGACATTGTCCTTAATACCGAATATTCATCCATATAATGACCGGCATCGGCAACCTTCTCGTACATTAATGTATCAAAAGGCGTCCGCATCATAATTTGCGTAAAATTATGATAGGTTGAAACGATAAAAATATGAAATCCAGTTTGGGCAAATACTTTTACCAACCAACCCAGGGAATAAAGGATGCTGCCGTATTTCAGAATTTTGTGTTTATCAAACCGATCAGTATAGCCCCCGACGGCAAGACTGATAAAAATACTCAGCAAAATAATTGCCGAAGAAACAATCCCGACCGCCTGATAATCGCCTTGGAAAATATTAAAAATAAAAATCGGCCAGATTACCAAACCGATAAAGTCTTGGCCGGCGTCAGCCATGTAAGTCAATAAAATTCGCCGATCACGCCGATGAAACAGTATTTTCCAAGTTTGCCAATAAGTAAAGGTATAATATTCTTCAACATTTGGCATTTTAAAAAATGGCAACACTGACGCGGCATAAATCAAAATTACTACCGCAAACAACACCGTAAAACCGTAATAACTGATTAATAAACCGGCAAAAAACGGCATAACCGCCGATAAGACGATAATTAACGAAGTTATTAGTGCCACCTGCCGACCACGCGAGCTTCTGTCGCTGAATTTAGCAAACCCGGCATGGTAAGGTATCCAGTAAAGAATCTGATTGACTGTCAAAGCCACGATTGCCAGGGCTGAGAATAACCATAAATTAAACCCAAGCAGGGATAAAAAAATATAAAATAAAGTGCCGGCAACGACACTTAGAATCAAAGCTTTGCGAAAAGTGATGCGCGACGCGATCATTACACCCGGAGCGGCCAAAAACAGATAGAAAATCGCTGCGACCAAATAAAACAACAAAACTAAATTTATAGATTGAAATTTATCCAGTAAAAAAACTGGTAAAAAAAAGCCCAGCAATCCCACCGCCATATTTTGAATCGCCCGGTTGGCGTAAAGAGCAATCACCCCTCGGCTGATTTTTTCTTTTTTTAACCAACTGTCAAGCCACCGGGGGAAAAAAATCAATCTAAAAAAATTTCTTTTGGTTTGAAAAACCATGTTAAATTTAAAAATTAACCCCTAATCTGTTTGACAAATTTATAAATGGCAAAAATGGCGGGATTGATTACCAAGTCGAAACCGCCGATATATTCCCGCGGTTGTAGTCTTTCGTTAAAACCGGCTTTAAATCTGCTGATGCCAATCCACTTCTGATTATGATAGGTTTTGCCGTTAACTCCGCCAAAATCATAAAATTTAAATCCTAATTTTTTTGCTTCCAAAATCGCTTCCCATTGCAACAAATAAGGGGCCATTAACTCACGGTACATATCGGCCGAAGCGCCATGCAAATAAGTGGCAAAGTCGCCAAAGAAAGAAACCATATTAACCGCCACAATCTTATTGTCAAACTCGGCAATAAATAGTTTAAGCATTCGGTCTTTACCTAAAAGCTCAAACATCTTCTTATAATGTTCTTTAGGATGAGGATGAAAACCATCTCGTTTGGCCGTCTGCTTCATCAACTGCCAAAAAGCCTCAATATCAGAAATTTCACTGCTCATTCTGACTTTCACTCCCTTGCGCTGAGCCAAGCCGATATTATATCTGGTCTTTTGCTTTAAGGCCGCGGCAATTTCTTCCTGGCTGCCATCAAGCGGGATAATAAAATTACATTTCGGTTGAATCTCATATTCGCTCTTGCGAAAACCGCTGTCTACCAGCTGCTGATGATGGCCGACAATCCAAGCCGGATCAACTCGCAATAAAAAACTTTTTTCCTCTTTGGCAATACTCTTTATCTCGGCAAACAGCGAATCTAAATCAGCCAACTCGATGCTGTTGATTATCGGACCCCGCGGACAATACAAATAATTGTATTCAAACGGCAATTCATATTTAATAATCAAAGCCGAGGCCTGTAATTGGCCATCACCGTTAATCGCCCCCAGCCGAATGATTTTATTATCCAAAGATTTTTGAAAATCACCCCATTGCCAAGATTGCAGCAAGCCGCCGTCAGCGGCATTGGTGGCCACAAAATTATTCCAGTGTTCTTTAAATTCATCGCCGACTTGGACAATCTGCATACTTTAAATTACAAAATTAATTAATCGCCCTGGAACAAAAATAATGTTTTTAATCTTTTTACCTTCGAGATAATTGGCCACCTTATCACTAGCCAAAGCAATCTTTTCGGCTTGTTGTTGGGTAATTCCGACTTCCACCTTAATTGTATCACGAAACTTGCCATTAACCTGAACCACCAAAGAAATTTCCTGTTCTTTTATTAAATCTTGATCATATTCTGGCCATGGTTCCAAACTAATTGATTTTTTAAATCCCATCTCCTGCCATAATTCCTCGGCTAAATGAGGGGCGAATGGCGACAAAATTAACAAAAAATTATGAGCTACTTCCTGATCAAATCTGCCCAATTCGATAATCTTATTAGTCAAAATCATCATTGCCGATATCGCGGTATTGTAGTCCTGAGTTTCAATATCATCACCAACCTTTTTGATGGTTTGATGTATCAAAGTCAATAAACTGTCATCGGCTTGATCAACCGATTCAACTCCGCCATGGTAAATTGACCAAATTCTTTCTAAAAATCTTTTGACTCCAACCACCCCGTTGGTGTCCCAAGGAATAGCCTGATCAAACGGACCCATAAACATTTCATAAACCCTAAAAGTGTCGGCGCCAAATTCCTTGATTACCTCGTCGGGATTAACCACATTACCGCGCGATTTAGACATCTTTTCTCCGCCCGCACCCAGAATCATCCCGTGGGAGGTCCGCTTCAAGTATGGTTCTGAACCGCAACTTTGAGGAATCGCGCCAATATCATACAAAAATTTATAGACAAATCGTGAATACAACAAATGAAGAGTTGTATGTTCCATACCACCGTTATACCAATCAACCGGTGCCCAATATGCCAACTTTTCTGCTCCGGCCAAAGCTTTATTATTTCGCGGATCAAGATAACGCAGGAAGTACCAGTTTGAACCAGCCCAATTAGGCATGGTGTCGGTTTCCCGCCGAGCCTTGCCGCCGCACTTCGGACATTTAGTATTAACCCAATCTTCAATCAATGCCAGTGGTGACTGACCGTCGTCAGTCGGCTCATAATTTTTGACTTTTGGCAGCTGAAGCGGCAAATCTTTTTCCGGTACCATTACCCAACCATCTTTGGACGCTCCAGTGCTTTTACAGTTGTCGCAATAAACCATCGGTATCGGTTCGCCCCAATAACGCTGGCGGGAAAATACCCAATCGCGCAATTTATAGTTAACAGCTGCTTGGCCCAAACCCTGAGTTTCCAGCCACTGGGTTATTTTAATAATTGCCTGAGAAACCGTTAAACCAGTAAATTGTCCGGAATTAACCAGCACTCCTTGATCAATATCGGCATAGGCATTTTCGGAGATATCCCCGCCGGCGACCACTTCGATTATTGGCAAGTCGTATTTTTTGGCAAAATCATAATCGCGCTGATCGTGAGCTGGAACTGCCATAATTGCCCCGGTGCCGTAACTCATCAAAACATAATCAGCCACCCAAATTGGAATCTTGCGGCCATTAACCGGATTGACTACATAAGCACCGCTAAAAACGCCCGTTTTCTCTTTGGCCAATTCACTTCGTTCCAAATCGCTTTTGCGTTTGGCTTGTTTAACATATTCAGTCACTTCCCTTGCCTGGTCGGAGCTGACAATTTTTTCCAACAATGGATGTTCGGGTGAGACCACCATAAAAGTCGCACCGAACAAAGTATCTGGCCTGGTGGTATAAACCGTTAAATTATCATCGCCACCTTCTAATTCAAATCTAATTTCCGCTCCCTCGCTGCGGCCGATCCAATTTATTTGTTGGGTTTTAATTTTTTCCAAATAATCAACTTTTTCCAGATCGTCAATCAATCGATCGGCATATTTCGTAATTTTTAACATCCACTGCTCTTTTTCCCGCTTTTCCACCGGCCCGCCACAGCGTTCGCACTTGCCATTGACCACCTCCTCGTTAGCTAAACCGATTTTACAACTCAAACACCAATTAATCGGTATTTTGGTTTTGTAAGCCAAGCCATGTTCATACATCCTCAAAAATATCCATTGGGTCCATTTATAATATTGCGGATCAGTAGTTGAAATCACTCGCTCCCAATCAAAAGAAAATCCCAAAGACTTCAACTGCTGAGTAAAAGTTTTGATATTTTTTTCGGTGGTAATGGCCGGATGAATTCCGGTTTTGATGGCGTAATTTTCCGACGGCAACCCAAAAGCGTCAAACCCAATCGGATATAAAACATTATAGCCCTGCATTCGGCGTTTGCGAGCTAGAATGTCCAAAGCCGTATAGCTGCGGGGATGACCGACATGCAAACCTTCACCGGACGGGTAAGGAAACTCAATCAGACAATAAAATTTTTCTTTGTC
>JAVEXP010000011.1:0-6967 GCA_034003985.1 Patescibacteria group bacterium
GCGTCAATCCTAAATACAAAAAAAATAGCTAACAGCATAGCTATTCCTAAAATATCAGTTAGGTTTTTAATCAAACTTTTTGGCATTTTTTATTTTGGTTTTTGTTTTTTAAACCTCGTTTATGGCAATCTAAAAAGATAGGCCTTTCCCTATCTCAATATTGTCAGTATAGCATAACTAAACATTTTTGTCAACTAATTTTGACAACTCGCCAAAAAAATCTTAAATTGAAATCATTCTACCTTGGAGGGACGGCCATGAAGATCGTATTTCTGCTATCACTTCTTGTGACCCTGACAATCTTGCTTGACATTGTCAGGAGCCTCAAAACTTTCCCGCATTACTTTTGCGACAACACCATGCGCGTAGTACCGGGCGCCGATACCGACGAATTTCACATTGAGCTCTTGTCTCTGATTGACGGCTGTGAAATTTGGCGGTATCACCAAACCATCTACGGCTGGCGAAAAGTAATCTCGTACATTGAACGCCAAGAAAAAACGCGCCGAGAAGCGCGCGACCAGTCTCGTCGTTTGGGCTAGGAATCATCCGCGATTTCCTAGCCATCTTTTTTTAATCTAAACTGCAACGCCACTCACCATTGGCTTCAATAATTTGATCAATAGTTACCGTCTTAGTCGTCCCGCTGATATTATTACCCACCTCGCTTTTGGTTAAAGGCACCACATAACTGATCGGTTCAACATAGCGCTTAGGAATCAAGCCCATTAAATATAAATCCAGCTGGCTGTATTTGCGCAGATTGGTATTTTGTAATTTAGTCAGACCGGAAGTAAATGTCCCGTTGCCGTTATTGATCCAGCCCGATCCACCCAGCGGCGAAATAAAACTATTATAAATACTCCAATGGGAATAATCATCATTGCGCAATAAATCGGTGCTGGTCTGGCCGTCGGCATCAACAAAACTGATGTAAGCTGCCCAGTTATGTAAAATTTCGTGCATCACAATATTCAACGCTTGGTCTAGGCCGGCCGCCGTCTCTGGATAATATTTATTGATATCACCCATCATGATTATGCCTTTTAATTTTCCCGTCGAGCCAAAAATATTGGCCCGGTCCAATAAGCCTTTGCCGATCCCTTCCACTTTATTAGTCACCGGAATAAAGCGCGCAATCTCATTGGTATTTTCCGGCGGGGTTTTGAAATTGGACCAGACAAACACAAAATCAAAATCATCGGCGTTATTGTCATAAAAGGTATTGATCACCTCGTTATGGATTTCGGTTGTACCGTCCTGACGCTGACTAATCAAATAACCGTCATCCAACAAAATTGAAGTCGGATAATCCATATCAATTTCGGCCAAACCATCGGTAACATAAGCAAAGCGTGAAGCCACATTAAGTTTTATCGTCTGTAACTTGGCCAGTTCAGCACTGGAATATTCTTCGTCGGCCACAAAAATTACGGCTGCTTTCAAATTCTGATTGGCACAATCACGGCGACTGACCAATGGTTCGGCAGTAGGATTAAAAACTGTTTTATCGCGAGCAATAATCGGTTTTTCCCGGACATAATAACTGCGGTTGCCTTTAACAACAAAATTTAAATCAAAATTATTGTCCAAAATCGCCTGGGTCGAAGCAAACGGCCGCAGGATGCCGTTGTTGCGATAATAATAGCGCCCGGTATCGCTGTCCTGGTACAGCACGCTGTCGGGGATAGTGTAATCATGATTGACCATTTCACCGATCAAATAATTTTGAAAAAATACTTCGGGTAAATCAACCACTCGCTTGGACCAGCCCTCACCGTAAATCGCCTCGGCAATGCTTTCGTTTTGCAACTGGCGCAAGACCCCGCCTTGTTCAATCAAATAAACTTCACTGCGGCTGGGCACTTTGACTAAATAAGTTCCCGGCCGAATGGTGATATTTTTGCCCAACGGATAATTATCAACCGTGGCCTTATCCAAAGTGATTACCTTGGAAAAATCATTGCCATACCAGCTTTGGTAAGTTATCTGATTGGGAAAAGCATGGCGCACGCCGCGACTGTCTAAATAATAAATAACCTCAAACCCTTTGGCCCGAATAAGTTCAAAGGCGGCCAAAGCCGGCACTGGCAATAAAAAACTGCCCAGCATCGTAGTCAGGCCAAAAATGAATAATAAAGTTAAAATTAAAATCTTTTTCATTGGAATAATTGTATCAGCAAACTATCCAAAATTCAATTTCGGTAAAAAAAGACCCTCGGCGTAAACATCTGTCTCGCCCAGGGTGTCTGTGCTAAACGACATGGTGCGATTTGTTGGCCGCTAGGCGGCCTGGTGGTCATCATGGTGGCTGTAGATGACCTTGACTTTGTACCAGGTGATTTCCTGACCATTTGCCGGTTCAAAGGCTTCCTTGCAGTAGTGGTCGCGAAACCACTGCAACCGTTCTTGCAACGCTTCCGGGCTGCATTCAAGGTTGGTCGGCAAAAAACCAAGCTGCTTGCGTTCCCACTGGGGCGGGATAACTCGCGCCGGGGTGTGACTCTTCATCACCTGCGCAATCGGCTTAACCAAGTTAGTGCGAAACAGCACTCCCAGCTTACGGTCTGTCAACACTACCGCAATCATGCCATCGGCAAAAATTGCGGCGTGCGCCACCTTGTTGTTATGAAGCGCAAGCGCTTCATTCAAGTACCGGAGTGCCAGACGACACCCCTTCGTGTTGTCACTCATGGCAACGCTCCTATGGTTGTTGCCTCACATTCCTCCTAAAAATATCTTGTCACGGCGATAACTGTTTGTCAACCAAAAATATTTGACAAACTCTCCCAAAGTGCTAAACTATTAATAGAAATAAAGCCGTCGCGTATAGTAGCGCCGTCGCAAAAATCAAACAATAACAAGATCATTACAATCTTGCTACCAAAATCCTGAAAGGACTTGGTAGTTTTTTAAAAAAATGACTGCGCCGTCACTATCAAGCGCCGTCTTTAAAAGATGTTGATAACTCAAGTTTGAGTTTTTCCATCAGAGCCTGAGAGGTTTTTGGCTGTTTAAAAGACTTGGTCGGAGCTTAGAGCTTTTTCGCGCTATGTTGAGCCTACTGCTTCAATTAAGATTCATTTGTTCCAACTGGTCAATTCAGCCTGACGGCTCTGATGAAAGAACTCAAAAAAGTTTTTTGCGCTATGCTTAACGACAATGCCAAGGTAAAAATTGGCGACAAAGTGACAGTAGCTTTAAACGGCCAAGTCAGGAATTTGGAAATCGTGGCATTGCCCAACGGTGACTTGTCCAAAGGTTTGATTTCCTATTTGTCGCCAATCGCCAAAGCAATCCTGGGCCATTCGTATCCGGAAAAAATCACAGTCAAGTTGCCCAACGGCAATTTGGTTGACTGCCAGTTGCTGCGGCCAAGGTTGTAATTTTGGGAAATGGCTAAGATTAACCAAAGATGAAGAATTGTTTGCTGATAATTTCATTACTTACCACCCTGGTTTTAACCGGGTGTGTTAATAATACCCCAATAAATCAAAACACTAATGAAGCAGTAGACACCAATCAGGATACTGCCACCACTACTAACGAAGTTACTCCCACACAAGCAATAATCCAGGAAAACAACAACCCTTCAACAACTACCGAAGAAATAGACACTTCTGACTGGCTGACTTATCGTAATGAAGAGGTTGGATTTGAGATTAGGTATCCATCTGATGTGAGTATAAATATGAATAAAGAGTTATCGTTTGATACTGGGGAAAAAAGATATATATCACTTAAATCAAAAATTAACAGTTTTTCGATGAGTTTGGTGGCAACCACACCAGATTATGTGGAGGATGCAGGAGAAGGATGTTGTTTTTATTTTAGTGGGCTGCCGATTAGTAGTTTTGATAATTATAATTTTTTAAAATTTTTTAGTCCTTTTAATATAGAGAATATTGTCGTTGACAATACAATAGGATTAAAATTTTTTAGAGTTAACTATTATGTTTCTTTTTGGATAAGTCGAACAGTAATTGTGCCGATTTTTAATTCACGATTCACAAATATTCTAATTAATTCTCCGGAGGTTTATTTGGTTGATGAATTGGGTCTTGATGAAAACATAAAACAAGAAGCGATACAAATTGTTAAAAGTGGTACTCATCTTAATGAGGAAATGTTAGACAATATAAAAATTTTTGAAAAAATTTTAAGAACATTAAAATTCTTTAAAAGTATTTAAATTTTATTTTAATATTTAACATAGCGCGGAACCTTGGAAATCTTTTCTGGGGACTTAACGCTTTGTTGATATTTTGAGAGAGTTCTCGGTTGAACTCTCATCCTAGAAATTAAGATTTTATGAAAAGATACCAATTGATAACTTTATTACTAATTACCTTGTTTTTAACAGGGTGTATTAACAATACCTCAATAAATCAAAATACCAATGAAGCAGTAGGCACTAATCAGGATACTGCCACCACTACTAACGAAGTTATTCCCACACAAGCAGGAATCCAGGAAAACAACAACCCTTCAACAACTACCGAGGAAATAGACACTTCTGACTGGCTGACTTATCGTAATGAGGAATATGGGTTTGAGTTTAAGTATCCTGGAGATTGGTCTTTGTTTGTATATAAAAATGACATTATAGCTTTAAGTTCGGGCGGTCATATTATAAACAAAGATTATCCCGGAGAAATTATTATTTCAATGTCATCTTTTCAAGATAAATCGTTGATTGATTTCCATAGATCCAAGGGAAAATATTTGTATGATGATGATTTTTATAATTTATTGTTAATTTCTAATAATAAGATATATAAGCTTGACCACATACCTGATTCCCAATGGCCAATTATATATATATTAAGTGTAGGCAATGTATTTTTTGAAATTTCTGTCTCATATAATAATGATGAGTTCGTGAAGAAAATCATTGCTACTTTAAATTAAAAATAAAAAATCAACAAGCGCACCCGAGAGTTCTCTCTGGCTCTCAACGCTTTGTTGATATTTTGAGAGAGTTCTCGGTTGAACTCTCATCCTAGAAATTAAGATTTTATGAAAAGATACCAATTGATAACTTTATTACTAATTACCTTGTTTTTAACAGGGTGTATTAACAATACCTCAATAAATCAGAATACTAATGAAGAGACTAATCTTGGCCAAACAAAAGTTGCAACTACCTCTGAAGATGTTTCGACCTCGACAGAAACCCAGGAAAGTTATGATATATCAACAACTACCGAAGAAATAGACACTTCTGACTGGCTGACTTATCGTAATGAGGAATATGGGTTTGAGTTTAAGTATCCTGGGGAGTGGGGTTTGCATAACGGATGGGTAATAGATGATAACACTATTTTTATTGGCGGAGTCCAAATTCCTATTAAGAATCATTTCGATACTGGTATTTCGATTTTTGAATTAAAAAATTTTGATTTCTCAGGATGTAACGAAATTTTTTATAGAGATAAGGCTTGTATTGTAGAAATGATTGAAGAAGACTATTCAAAAACAATAATATTTAGAAAGGATAGCCATATTTTAAAGATTAATGTATACTATGGTAAATTTGACAGTGCTGAATTGCGGACAATGTTTGATAATATACTTTTAACTCTTCGATTTTTCTAAAAATAAAATAATTTATCAACCAACCAAACATAGCGCGAAACCTTGGAAATCTTTTCTGGGGACTTAACGCTATGTTTTTTCTTTAGAAAAGTTTTTCATGGTGAAAAGCTTATTCTCTCAATGTGAGAGAAGATGGTGTTCTCTACAACCAATCGGAGGATAGAAAGATGTACAAGGCAGTTGTATTGTTGGTCGTGGTATTGTTAGGAGTTTTTGCGGCTGAAGCGCAGAAACCAAACCTCAAATTGCCGTTTCCCGCAGGAGAAACATGGGAGGTGAGCCGAGGGTATAATCCCGATGGAGATCCTTTGCATGAAAACAGTAGTCATAGAAACTATGGTTACTGGGCAGACGATCGGTATGCATTGGATTTTAATCTTCAAGAGAATGCAGATTTGGGTCGCCCGGTTTTGGCAGTTGCTCCTGGAACCGTTATCTCCGTTTCCTATGATGGAGGCTGGGGCAACACTGTCATCATTGACCATGGTAACGGTTACCGTAGCCGATATTCGCACCTTGATTCATTTTCAGTAAAAGTGGATCAATTGGTGATACAGGGTTATGAAGTTGGTAAATGCGGTACTACCGGTAATAGCACCGGGCCGCATATTCATTTCGCCTTGTATCACAATGGTGTCGCGGAGCTGCCTGAACCGATGTCAGGATATACTGGCTTCGTAAATGGAGGTAAGTATATCTCTGATAACTATGGTTTGCCAGTTGGTCGTCGGTCCGACGGTACCATCAGCCAGCAGATTGTCGATGCCTTCGACGACAACGGTGGTATTGGTAGCATGGGAAGCCCCCTCAGTCGATACATTGACGGTCAATCCCGTCCCCAAACCGTCTGGCAGTGGGGAACCTGCGAAATCCAGGTGTTTGACAATGGCACTCTTGGCGAATGCGCCATCGTCTATGACCTCAATGCCAATTACGCCTTGGCATATGTTCTACACGGCCGACTGTGGCAGTACTTCAAAGCCAACCATGGGCCATGGATGAATGTAGTCAATGGCAGTACGATTAATTCCCTGGGCGGTCCGATTGACCGAGAGCGGTTTGCGTTTGATCTTGCCAGCGGTCAAACCTTGTCGGTCCAAAAGATGGCGTATGGCTGGCTGGTGTTCAACGCCGCTACCGGCCAAAGTTGCGCGCTGGGCAACGATTCAACATTTCGGGTCGATTACCCCGACTACGGTGACACCGGAGTTGGCGGCGGCTCAGATGTTGGCATCGCGATTGTCCCCGGCGACGGCCAGACCCTCAGCTTGTGGGTTCAGGCCCAGAGTCCTACCTCAGTCTACCTGACCAACAACGCCATCACGGGCGCGGCTGAGTACTGGTATTACCGCAACGGCCAGTTCCTGGG
>JAVEXP010000008.1:0-27370 GCA_034003985.1 Patescibacteria group bacterium
ATAAGCAAATTTTCCCGGCCGCGGCTGCATAAACCGTCGCAAGATACAAACTCGGTCCACATCACATCAGGCTTACCGTATTTGGCCAAAATCTGGCGAAAAGCCGCATCGGTAACTTCGTCCATTGGCGCCAAAGCAAAAAACGGCTTGGGTAATTTTTGCCAAAAATTCTTTTTAGTCATAAGAAAAAAGATTCTACCATACAGTATAGCATTAATCAAGAATAACTTGACATAATTATATAATAATGATAAATTTTGAAATGAGCTTAGGCTCAACATAGCGCAAAAAACTCCGACTTGTTTCGGGGTTTTTTCGTGCCTAAATAATCAACCTAGCGCCAATCTTGGCGTTTTTATTATGGCTAAATTTTACGCTTACATTTTAACCAATAAAACAAATCAAGTTTTGTATATTGGCGTTACCAATAATTTAAAAAGGAGAATTTATGAACATCAAAATAAATTAAACCCCGGGTTCACCAAAAAATACAATGTTAATAAATTAATTTATTTTGAACAATACCCTAGCGCCCATGAAGCGATCAGCAGAGAAAAACAGCTAAAAGGTGGATCGCGTCAAAAAAAAGAATCAACTAATAAATAATTACAACCCTAAATGGAATGATTTGAGTAAAAATTTATTCTAATGTCATTGCGAATTACGATAAATCAGTATTACTCACAATAACCAATAAAAAATAAATAAAGAAATTTTATGAAGAAATGTTTTTATCTCTTGATGCCTTTGGCCTTAGTTCTGACAATCGCACCAGTTGGGGCTTGGGCGACAGAAACGACCGTGGCAATCAATGAAGTTGCCTGGATGGGAACCGAAAATTCTGGCAACGATGAATGGTTGGAATTACTAAACACCACGGCAAACGAGATTGATTTAACCGGCTGGAAATTAGAAGGCGCCGACGGCTCACCCAGCATTAACCTTGAAGGGATAATCGGTGCCAACAGTTATTGGCTGCTGGAGCGGACCGATGACGACAGTGTGCCGGGAATCAACGCCGATCAAATTTACAGCGGCTCACTAAGCAACGCCGGTGAATGGTTGAAATTATTTGACGCTCAAGGAAATCTGATTGACGAAATCAACAATAGCGAGGGCTGGATGGGCGGTGACAACGCCACCAAACAAACCCTGGAGAGATTAAGTAATGGCAGCTGGCAAACCAGCCCGACTGCCGGGGGCAGCCCCAAAGCTGCCAACAGCACCGAGAAGGCTGACGACGATTCGTTGTCGGATTCAACTGACGAAAATGATAAAACGACAAATCAAGACGAAACCGAGAGTACAGCCCAAAATGAAATTGCCGCCACCAAAGCCAGCAAGGGAGATATAATTATTGCCGAATTATTTGCCAATCCACCAGGCAATGATTTACAAGACGAATTTTTAGAACTGGAAAATGTCAGCAAAAAAATCATCAACATTACCGACTGGAAAATAACCAATAAAAACAAAGGTGAATTTATCATCCCCTCTTTTACTTTAAATCCGGGCAGCATGGTGATTTTTTACCGAAGCCAAACCAACCTGGCGCTGGAAAACGCCGGGGACAAAATAACCCTCTACAATAATTCCCGACGAATTATTGATCAAATTGAATACCAAGACCAAGCGCCAGAAGGCCAAAGCCTACAACAAGCATTGGGACAAAAAAACCATTGGGCTGTCCCCTCACCAAACCAAAAAAACATTTTTACGGAAATAATTCTACCAGTTGCTTCTTGCAATAAGATTACTCAAGCCGAAGTCGGACAAACTTTGGAATTTGACGCTTCCGATTCATTTGATCCGCTTAACCGGAAGCTTGAATATCATTGGGATTTTGGCAATGGCAACCGCAGCAACCAAATTATGACTTACCCGCTCTACCATGCCACCGGAACATTTGAAATCATTCTAACCGTCAGCGTTGATGAATATGCCAGTTCGACGGAAAAATTTAAAATCAAAATCAGCAATAATAAACAAGCTCACCCAATCAGCCCGGCCACGACTACGCCGACAAGCACGGAAGCATTAAATACTGAAAATAATTCAATGCCTGAAAGCCAGGCTTTTATCTTTATTTCGGAATTTTTACCCAACCCAAAAGGTTCAGACGACCAGGAATTTATTGAACTATTCAACCCGGAAAGTTACCCGGTCAATCTTAAAGGCTGGAAGTTGGACGATATTGCTGACGGCGGCAGCAAACCATACCAAATTGCTGAAACTACTATCATTAAACCGGGACAATATTTGGCGTTGGAAAAAACCCAAACCAAAATCAATTTAAATAACGACAGCGATGAAATAAACTTGATTAACCCGGACGGTCGGATGGTTGATTGGGCTGGTTACGAAACAAGCCACGAGGGTCAAAGCTTGATACTGGATGAAAATTATAATTGGCAAGAAACTCAAACTCCCAGTCCGGGAGAAATAAATATTTTGGATCAGACCGGCGAGACTGATGAACAATCAACTGAAGCCAAAACCAAAGTTGAAGCAACCGGAAAAATTTTAGGTAGCAGCACGACAGAAAGCAATGCCGAGATATCCGCCGGCCAAGAAAAAAACAAAATGCGTTACTTGGTTGCTGGGATATCAGCGGCGGTGATTCTTAGTCTGGCAATAGTTTTAAAGAAAAAGAAAAAACTTTGAAAGTACGGCTTTATTAATTGACTTTTCTGACTAAAAATATTTAAATGTGAATAAACCACTAGGGAGAAGCAACAAATGTCACCTTGTAATCCTTACTTTTTTTGGGAAACGACCCTGCGAAAACCTGAACTATGGCATGTCTTTCCCGAAGAAAAAGGGCTTTGGTATGAAAGTACTAAAGACCAACAAATTGCCAAAGCCAGGCAAGAGTTCTTTGAAATCGCTTGGGAAATAATCTACCAAATAATGGTAGATGAGTTAACCAAGAAACAATGGGATGTTTTGCGGCTTTTCCTGATGGGAAAAAAGCAGCAAGATATCGCGGCAATCTTGGGAATAGCCCAATCTAGCGTGAGCCGCTGTCTGTACGGCACAAGGCGCCGGGACAAAAGGATCGGCGGGATTATTCAAAAGATTCAAAAAACCCTCCAGCTGGAGGGCTGCCCCCGAGAATTGTGGATAGCATTGAAACGCTATGAACTGGTTCGCGCCAGGGCCTTGACTGAATGAAAGTTGGGGCTTCTTTTTTTATTCCCACTCAATCGTTCCTGGCGGTTTGTTGGTAACATCAAATAAGACCAAATCAACCCCGGGCAAAGCGGCGATCTGCTTGACAATCCGATCAAGAATTCGATGCGGCATCGGATAAAAATTAACAGTCATGGCTTCCCGCGATTCAATCGGCCGCAGAATTACCGCCTCGCCGCCCTTGACAGTTAAAGGCGCTAACACCACCGGAAACTGCCAAATCTGATCATAAATCTTGGCACTTTTAATTTCACGCAAAACAATATCATCGGCTTGGCGCAATAAATCCAAGCGCTCTCTCGTCAAATCTGCCGGCTTAATTTTTATTTTATTCAAATTAACATTTGTGGGATTTAATAAATAAACAACTCGATTAATTTCGGACAGTTCATTGGTTAAACGAATCGATAAATCATTAAGCTGGCGCCAAGCGGCAGAGCCTTTAATTAAAGCCGGATGACGATAAGTCCGGTTGTCTCCCTGAACGCCAACACTTTTCAGGGCCAAAGAAACAGCTTGTAATTTAGGGCCGATTAAACGCTGAATTTTACGGTCTAGCAAAAGTTGATTTGAAACTTTCTCTTGGCCGTTGGCACACAAAGTTCGTACCGACAAACCCGGCCCGGGAAAAGGATGACGATCAAGCAAAGGTTTTGGTAATTTAAGTTTACGGCCAATTAGTCTGACTTCGTCCTTATATAAATCAACCAACGGTTCAACCAATGCTCCCAACCGCATTAATTTCAAAACCGCGGCCACCCGATTGTGATGAGTTTTAATCTTGTCGGCATGCTTGGTGCCGCCGGCCTCAATCGTATCGGGATAAATCGTCCCCTGTCCCAACACCCAGTCTTGGGGATTCATTTTTTGGGCTTTCATTACCTGATCTTTAACCCGCAAAAAAGTTTTACCGATTGCCAGTCGCTTAGCTTCGGGTTCAACCAAACCTTTGGTGGCTTGAAGAAACTGCTGTGAAGCGTCAATTACTTGGAGGTCGTTAAAACCGGCTTTAGCCAAAGCTTTCTTGACTTGAGCCGATTCATTTAGCCGCATAAAACCATTGTCAATATGCAAACCAAAAACCCGGCGTTTGCCTAAAATCTTTTCCAAAACGGCGAAGCAAACAGTTGAATCAACCCCGCCGGAGACCAACAAGAAAACATTTCGTTTGCCAACTTGCTTTTTGACTTGGGCGATAATCTCACGCCAATATTTGTCCAATGACCAATCGCGGCGACAATAACAAATGTTAAAAATAAAATTATTAAGCATCGTCTGGCCATAAGCAGTATGAACAACCTCGGGATGAAACTGCAGACCATAAATTTTGGCGGCCTCATTGCTCATGGCCGCGACCGGACAATCAAAAGTCTGGCCAATTACCTTAAACCCTAAAGGCAATTTGGCAACACTGTCACCATGGCTCATCCAAACCCGCGACTTGCGACTGACTGATTTAAGCAAACTGCTGCTGCCCAAAGCTTGAAGATTGGCAAAACCGTATTCTTTGACTTTGCCAGGTTTGACCTTGCCGCCAAAATGTTGGGCGATAAGCTGATGGCCATAGCACAGCCCCAAAATCGGCACCGCCAAATCAAACAGCTTGCCATCGTACTTAACGGCGGTCTGGTCGTGAACGCTATTGGGGCCGCCCGACAAAATCAGACCCCTGACGCCTTTCAGCTCGCTGGCTTTAACTTGCGGCGTATAGATCTTAGCCAAAACACCCAGCTGACGAATCCGCCGGGTTATTAAATGAGTATATTGAGAGCCAAAATCAATAATGGCAATTTGCGGTTTTTTAATCATACATTGATTATATCGTAAATCTAGGTTATGATAAAGAAAAATATTTAACAAAATATACCATGAAAGAAGCCTTAACTTTTGACGATGTCTTGCTGGTGCCCCAAAAGTCAACCCACTCACCAAGCGAAGTGGACACTTCGGTCAAACTAAGTAAAAATTTAATTTTAAAAATTCCGATTCTGTCGGCCGCTATGGATACGGTAACTGAAAGCCAAATGGCCATTGCTTTGGCGCAGCTTGGCGGTTTGGGCATTATTCATAAAAATATGAGCGAAGCGGCCCAGGCCGAAGAGGTTAGAAAAGTCAAAGCTAAAAATTTATTGTGCGGCGCTTCAGTCTCGGTAGGCGAAGGGGCAATTAAACGAGCCAAAGCTTTGACTGGTGCTAAAGTTGACGCGATTGTCATTGATGTAGCCCACGGCCATTATTATAAAGTAGCCCAAACCATCAAAGAACTCAAAAAAATTCTGCCCAAAAATATTACCATTATCGGCGGTAATGTCGCAACCGCGCAAGCCACGCTGGATCTGATTAAGGCCGGAGCTGATGTGGTTAAAGTTGGCGTTGGCCCGGGATCAATTTGTACCACCAGAATAATTGCCGGCATTGGCGTCCCCCAGTTAACAGCAGTAATGGACGCGGCCAAAGCGGCCAAAAAAACCAAGACCCCAATCATTGCCGACGGCGGCATAAAATATTCCGGTGATATGGTTAAGGCCCTGGCCGGCGGCGCTGATGCGGTAATGCTTGGCGGCCTATTGGGCGGAACAAATGAGGCTCCCGGCCAAATTGTCACAATCAAAGGAAAAAAATATAAAGTCTACCGCGGCATGGGATCAATTGACGCTATGGCCAAAGGCTCGAAAGACCGATACTTACAAGTGACCAAAGACAAAAAAGAATTAATCGCCGAAGGTGTGGTCGGCCATGTCCCCTACAAAGGGGAAGTTAAATCAATCATCATTCAATTAGTCGGCGGCTTGCGTCAAGGTTTGGGTTATTGCGGTTCAAAAAATATCACTGAACTCCATCAAAAGGCTGAATTCGTCAAGATTTCAGTGGCCGGTTTAAAAGAAAGTCATCCACATAGCTTACAGCAGATTAAAGAAGCCCCAAATTATCAAAACTAAAAACCAGAATAAAAAAAGAGAGCAGCCCTGTTCTGATTTCCCTGATTGGAAAACAGACGGGCTGCTTTTCTGCTGGGTGAGCGGGGTTTACTTGATCTTTTCGCTGTGAGAACCGGCAAGGCCCCCGACGCTAGCATAGATGCCTTGAGCGTCAGCGAAAAAGTTCTTTATTCCGGTCCGGCCCGGCGCTTTGGGCTGGGCGCTGACGGCAATAGCCTTTTCGGATCCGCCCAGACTGAAGACATAGCCGTCCCGTTCTTGCATCATTGCCAGCTCCGCCAGACTCTTGGCGTAATGGCCGTTGGCAGAGGAATACAACTGCTGGGCAGCAACGATCTCGCCCAAGTACTGAACGGCCGAGGTTTCGTTTTGCAACATCTGTTGGCGCATCAGGTTGGGGATGGCGATGGCCGCAATACACGCCACCACCGCCACCATGATCATCAATTCAACCAGGGTAAGGCCACGCTTTTTCATACGATAGTTCCTCCGTGTTTTTCACCATTGGTTTCACCTCCCAAAACCCACTTGGCCGGGAGTTTAAAATATTAATGGATTCATAGCAATAAGTCAAACCTTAAAAACGAAGACAAAAAACTAAGGCCCAGATGCCTGATCTGAACCTTAGTTTGACACTATAATAAGTTTGTAATAAGATAGCCAACGGTATTGGAACAACAATGCCAAGGAGGAACAGATGAGTCCCAAATGCCTGATTTGCGACGGCACCATGCCGATCCCCTACGGCTTACATCGCCTAAGCGAAAGCAGTTGCTATGCCGTAGAAATCAATGGCGCAAAATTCGCCATTTGTCAGCAGTGCTTTGACAAAATCCCCCAAACCTTGATCCAACCGCTTGAACAAGGCGGCTGCCTGATCTCCCAAGCAATTTTATCGCGACGCCAAGAATCTGGCTTCCTGCCGATTGGCAAACTGGGGGTTATTACCAAGGCCAACTTGGTAAAAATACTGGCAACAGCAGAGGCTACGATTTAACCAACGGTCGGGCTTCTTTTTTTACTTCAAAATTGCCACAGTCTGAGTAATTTGCCACTGATCATCGCGCAGTTCGACCATCAAACTGAGGGACAAATTATCTTTTTCGGCCAACAGCAAGGAATTACCTTCGGCATGCGATTCCAACTTGATTTCCCAAGCATCTGATTCAAGCTGATCTTTGTAATAAGCAAAAATCTTATCCAAATCATCGGTCGTCAAAATGATAAGATTAAAATTTTTACCTTGGGGCAAATCCAAAGACGATGAATCGGTAATCGTTCCGGCTTGATAATAAACTACCCCCTTGGGCCAATCAGCCGGCAAAGTATTACCGCTGTCAACAGAAATTACATTACCTTCCCGGTCGGTAATCTGAACGCTATTACCGTCAACATCAATGTCGGTACCGGTAGCGCCTTCAACATATTTTTCAGCGACTTTGTCGGTAAGACTGGTACAACCAGTGGCAGTCAAAAGCATCAAAACTGCCAACAAATAAAAAATCTTTGGCGATTTAATCATAAAATTATTAAATTACTTTTTAGCTTTTTGTAATCGTTTTCTCATTTGCATGTGTGATTTTTGCAAAGCGCTCAGTAGCTGGCTTTCATCAATCAAATTATGGATCCGGTTGGAAATGATAAATTCACCATTAATCATTAAGTCGCGAATATTGCGGCCGCCGTGAGTGATCATATTGCCAACCAAACTTAAAGGCTTTTCTTCATTGTAAGGCATAAATCCGCGGTCGCGCAATTTCCAAAATGCCAAGTCCGCTCGATAGCCCGGCAAAATTCGGCCAACTTTGCCGAGTTTTAATACATCCGCGGCTTGCGAAGTCATCATCTTAAATAAAGTTTCGTACAGTACTCTAAGTTTATCCTGATGCATAATTCGCGTCTGCAGAGCTTCGGACAATAAATCTAAACTGTTTTTGGAAATGACGCTGTCGGTTCCCAGAACGATTTGCTGATCAGCTTTATATTTTACAAACAAAGGATATTTAAATTCCCCACTTTTGTGAAGCTTATTGGAAGTCGGCAAATGAACAATGCCAACCTTGTGTTTTTTAACCAGTTTAATTTCCTCATCGGTAAAATGAACACAATGGGACAAAACCAAATAGGAATTTGCCAATCCAAGTTCAACCAAAGCCGGCATAGTCCGACTGCCAAATTTATCGACACACAGCTGCACCCAGTTTTCGCTTTCGGCCGCGTGCATAGTCAACAAAACCCGATATTTTTTAACCAACTCTCTAATCTTACGCAACTGGGTGCGGTCGGCTTTATGGACATAATGAATGGCAATGGCCGGAGTGGTATAATATTTTTTCCGATTCTTCAAAATCTTTTCAACCATGGCCGGTGAATTATGCGGATGAGAATTGGAAACCGCCGAGATGGCATTAATCACATTCTGTCTGGATAATTTAGCGGCTTCGTCAATCGGTTCAAAAACGCCATAATGGCTAAGAGTCGTAGTAATGCCATTCTTTTGTTCTTCGGTAAAATCACCAATCGCGCCCAAGAAGAAATCTTCCTCGTTCATTTGAGCTTCCAGCTTGGCCATCTTGCCGACCTGGTCAATAATATTGCCCTTATCCAGCGTCATTGATGAACGCAATAAATACATCGGCGGATGGGAGTGGGCGTTGATAAACCCCGGCGTAACCACCACCCCGCTGCGCTTGGAGGCATCATAAATCAAATCAATCTGATTGACCGGAATCGGCTTTTGGTTAAGGGGAAAAACTTTTTTAATTACACCGTTAACAATATAAATTGAATAGTTAGATAAAACTTTAAGTTTATTTTTAGCATCAACCGTAATAACAAAAGCCGCACCGTGGACAAGAATACGCCTAATTTTTTTAGGATTGCCAAGAATCGTATACCGGCTATGTTCCTTGCTTTTGTTATTTTCCAGGTAGACTTTCTCGCCCAAAATTTCAAAAATACTGTTTTCTTTTTTAATTAACTCTTTCATTATTTTAACTGGTTAAAAATCTTGCCTTAATTATAAGGCACGAAAGCGCTTTGAGCAACCGTCAAAAATATGTTATGATTTAGCCATATGGCCATCAGATTAAACGAAGTTGTCAGCAAGTCTGACTGGGTAAAAATCATCATTTTAATAATCGTCGCGGTAGTCTGCTGGGGCTGGGTTTGGGTTGAATTTCAAAAACCGATCATCCCCGAAGTTCCATTGACAACAATCCAGCCCGAATGACAAATTGACAAAATCAAAATTATCTGGTTGAATAAACCCACGAAAGGAGACAAACAAGTCTTCCTTTTTTGATAGATGGCACACTCACAACCCAGGGTAACGATACTGACGAAAGGGAGCAAGCAAAAATGGAACTTCGGTTTGACAACCAAACAGTCATAGCGCTGGCGCGCCACTACGGTACGCCACTGTATGTCTATGACCAAGCGACATTGGAGAAATCGGCGCAAGGGTTACTGAATTTTCCCAACGCCTTCGGGCTGACAGTACGCTATGCCATGAAGGCATTGCCAACTGCCGCCATTTTGCGCATCATCGACCAGGCGGGACTGCACATTGACGCCAGTTCCCAAAACGAAGTCGAGCGGGCGATGAAGGCGGGAATCAAACCCAGCAAAATCCAATTGACCAGCCAGGAACTGCCCCACAATATGCTTCACCTGCTGTTGCAAATGGGTGTGAAATTCAATGCCTGTTCGCTACGGCAGCTGGAAGCCTTTGGCCAACTGATGAAGGATGGACCAAGAGACCACCGCTGCCTCAGCGTCCGAATCAATCCCGGTTTGGGATCGGGCGGCAGCAACCGAACCAATGTCGGCGGTCCAAGTTCCAGCTTCGGCATCTGGCACGAGCAGATACCGCAAGTTCTGAAAATGGCCAAGCATTTCGGACTGAAAATCACGGCGGTTCATACCCACATCGGTTCGGGCGGCGATCCGGAAATCTGGGTGAAAATCGCCAAGATGAGCCTGGAGGTGGCCAAACATTTTCCCGATGCCACCACCCTCAACTTGGGGGGCGGACTGAAAATCGGGCGAATGCCGGAAGAAAAAACTGCCAATCTGCAAGCAGTGGGTGAGGCGGTCAAACAGGCCTTCAAGTATTTCGAGGCCACCACCAGACGCCAGCTGCATTTGGAAATTGAGCCGGGAACCTATGTCGTGGCCAGTGCGGGCTGGATCATCGCCAAAGTAATTGATGTGGTCAATACTGGGGCTGATGGCTACACCTTCGTCAAGCTCGACACCGGCATGGGCGAAATCTTGCGCCCCAGCTTGTACGGCGCCCAGCACCCGATCTGGTTTGTGCCAAAAGCCACCTGGCACGATGATCAAACGCTGATACCGATTATGGTAGTCGGTCACTGCTGCGAGAGCGGCGACATCCTGACTCCCAAACCGGGTAACTCTGAGGAGTTGCAACCGCGAATGTTGCCCAAGCCCCAAATTGACGACCTGGCGGTTATCGGCCATACCGGCGCCTACTGTTCAAGTATGGCTACGACTGGGTACAATTCGTTTACCCAGGCAGCGGAAGTACTGATCAAGCCCGACGGCAATTCCACTTTGATTCGCCGAGGGCAAACCCTCGAACAGCTGACCGAAAACGAGCTTTAGGCTCACTACAGAGGAGACACTTGTTATGAACGAACGGGAACAAGCCTGGCGACAGCGAGTCGCCGAACGCTGCGGCGGAGCGGACTTTGACGCGCCGGGCAGTGGCTACAGCTTCGGCGTTGTGCTAGCCGAAGAGCACGAGTTGGCCAAGGCCAATAAGCCGGGAGATCCGACTTCGGCCTTGCTGACGCTGTCGATTGCTGACCCGACCGGCAAGATGTTTTGGAAGGCAATCAAAACGGCCGAGGAGTATTACCACAATTGCCCAAACGCTACCCGGTACACCGACAATACCGGAGTCCGGGGAGACGACAACCTGGTATTCGGCGGTAGCACCAATGCCCTGCTGGCCGATTGGCTCAACTTCCGGTTTGGCGGCGGCCGCAATCCATTTACCCCCGACTGGGTGCAGTACTCGCCGGGAGCAATCAAGATGGCGTTGTCGACCTACCTGCCGACACTGCTGTTCGAGCCAACGACCAAGCTGTTCTTCCCCACTCCCGGCTATGGAGTAGTCAAGTCACCGATGAATGCCTGTGGCGCGCAGATCAGCGATGTGCCGCTGGTCTGTATCTATAAAGACAAAGGGCTCTGGGACTTTGACCTGGAAGAAATGAGCCGGCGGTGCCAGTGCCATCACGGATTGCGGGTGATGTATGTCAACATGCCCCACAACCCCACCGGCGCGGGCTATTCGCGCGGGCAATGGATCAACCTGCTCGAATGGGCAGGCACCCACAACATCGTCTTGGTTGTCGACGAAGCCTACACGGACTTGCGGTACAACGACCGCACCTGCAGCATCCTGACCGTCGACGGTTGGGAAGAAAACTGCATTGTCTTGCAGTCCATCAGCAAAGGCTGGAGCGCGACGGGCGTGCGCTTCGGCTGGATCGTCGGTCACCCGACGATTATCAAAGCCGTGCGCCAAGTCATGGATGTCAAAGACAGCGGCCTGTTCGCCCTGAGCATCGCGGCCGGTCTGACATGCCTGAGCGAATCGGCAATCACCGAAATCACCAGCAGAGAATATCAACTCTTGCATCGCCAGCTCCAGGCGGGCTTGACGCAAGCCGGGTTCAAGAGCGCCATGCCCGAAGCCGGACTGTGCCAATTCACCCCGGCACCACGGGCGATCAACGGGGTTGAATTCACAACGGCGGCCGAATGCGCCAAATGGCTACGCCAGGAGCAACGCATCTCGGTGATGCATTATGACTTGGCCAAACAGCCGTGGCTGCGCTGGGCAGTTACTCTGCAACCCGTCGAACAATGCGGCTTAGGCGACGAGCAAGCCATCATCGCCGAAGCCGTACGGCGCCTGACGCGATTGAAGATCGAATTCTGATCAAACTCGCGGCCGACGCCGGGAGGGAAAAGACATCGGGCACCTGACTCAATGTTTGTTAAAATCAAACTAAGACAGGTGCTCTTTTTTATTTATCGGAGTTTAAAAACCTAACAATAATTTAATGGCCAAAAGACTGCCGAATAAACCAAAAACTATTTTGATGAATTTATTGCCTTGATACCGAGCATAGCGGGAACCAACATAACCACCAATCAACGATCCGAATACCACCGGGATCATTACCGACCAGCTAAAATAGCCTTGGGCAATCAATAAACCGGCGGCAAATACCACCCAGGTAAATGCCACGGCAAAATAGTAACCCAGGGCATTAATGAAATCAAATCCTTTGGTGTAAAAAGTTATAATAGCCATCAAAATACCATTGCCGGAGCCAAAAATGCTTTCATAAAACCCCAAAACCAAGGCAAAAGGATAAGTCAGAGCCTGACGAAACAACGAATAATTTTTATGCTCTGCCAAACCAACATCTTTGTGGCTGTAGGTATAAACCACTAACACCAAGATCAAAACACCAACAACAATCTCCATGATCCTTTGATTGGTCTTGATAATTATCAAAACACCCAAATAAGAGCCTACTAAACCAAGTGAGGAAAAAATTAATAAAAACCGCCAGTCAATCAGACGGCCTTTTAAATAATTATAAGCCGCGGGCAAAACCCAAAAGGCCGAACTGACTTTCTGAGTTGAAATAGCCAACGGGAAAGGAATCCCCAGCCATAACATTACCGGCACATTAATTACCGAGGCACCGCCGCCCGACATTGAACTTAAAGCCGTGGCAACCAAAGCCGTAAAGAATAAAATTAAAGTTTCAACCATACAAATCAAGTATAGCAAAGACCGCTTATTAAAGGCAGTCTTTGTTAGAACAGACAATTCCAACCAGTCAAAATAATTTTTAAAAATATAAATAAAAAAACATAGGCTGATAGAACACTATGTTTTTTAGTAGCTCAGAGCGGGTGACCGGACTCGAACCGGCGATCTTCTCCTTGGCAAGGAGACGTCATACCACTAGACCACACCCGCTCTGAGCTACTAAATTGTTTTGATAATAATGTTTTAATAAGCGAATGACCCTGATTCTATCGAAATGATCTTTTACTTGATGAAGAAATACCATCCCGGCTAAACCCCGCCAAATAACTGGCAGATACACCCACAAAAGTCACAACAGGGATTATAGCAAATTTTTAAAAAAATGCAAGTCTTAATTACGAAGTTGATACAAAGCAATGCCACAGGCAATCGCCACATTCAGCGATTCCTTTTGCCCCAACATCGGAATTTCTAAAGTTTCATCAGCCAGAGCTAGAACTTTTTTACTAACTCCATCAATTTCATTCCCTACCACCAAAACCAAAGGAAATTGTGCTTTAAAATCAGGCAATAGTTTACCACCTTGACCAGCTTCCAAGGCCACAATTGCAAACCCCTGCTTTTTTAAATTCTTTAACAACTGAGCTGTCTGAGTTTTGTGTTCCCAACTAATCCATTCGTCTGCCCCCAGGGCAGTCTTGCTAATTTGGCTGCGCGGCGGCGTACCAGTATAGCCACAAAGAAAAATTTTTGAAACAGCAAAAACATCGGCACAACGAAACATTGAGCCGACATTAAACAGACTACGGATATTTTCTAAAACTAAATAAATTGGCTGATTTTCAATTGACATATGATTTATTTTACCCTATGATTGATAAAGTTAAAATACATTTTGCCCAGGTGGTGGAATTGGTAGACACGCAGGACTTAAAATCCTGTGGCTGAATAGGCCGTGCGGGTTCGATTCCCGCCCTGGGCACCAGTATTAAACTTTCAGATTTTTTGCCGAGGAGATTGTACCCGCTTTTTAAGACACTTGGATTATTTTTGTTTAGAATATCGTCCTCTCAATCGCTAGATAAAATTTTCAATTCCGTCCTGGATAAATAAAAAAATGAAAAATCGACTAAAAAACAGAATTGGAATCATCCAATACACCATAAGATACAATTTTTTAAATAAGACAGCATCTGGGATAATATCAAATTTATCAAGAAAAATCATCAACTGCCTGAAAGGCAGTGAAACCACCAGGGCATTACTGGTGCTTTTTTTTATATTAGTTATCCTTTTTTTGCCAGCGATTTTTTCCGGCAAAATATATTCTGCTTCCGATATATTACAAAATTATGAAACTTTCAACACGGGGCTGGTCACAACTATACAAAATGGACTGTTTGCCGACCCCCTGTCACAATTTGAACCATGGTTTAGATTTAATATTGACTCACTCAAATCGGGCGTTATACCGCTCTGGAACCCTTATCAGGGGAATGGAACGCCGCATATAGCTAACATGCAATCAGCCTTTTTCTATCCCCTGTCGTGGTTTGTTTTTCTGTTTGGCATTAAACAAGGGCTGGCAATTTTGTATTTCTCAAAATTATTTTTTATCGGGATTTTTACTTACCTTTTTTTAAAAGAGATAGGCGCCAATTATAAAGCATCAACCATCGGTTCAATCGCTTTCATGTTTTCAGGATATATCACCAACTGGTTATTTTGGCCCCATACAAATGTAGTGTTCTTTCTGCCACTGTCACTCTTCCTGATTGAAAAAATGTTCAAAACTAACCACACTAAATATTATCTACTTTTTTCAGTTGGGCTGGCAGCGGCCATCTTTGGAGGCCATCCGGAAACTTTCGCTCATATTACGCTGGCAGCCACACTATATTTTTTCTTTAAACTGTTTTCTCCGCCCACCAACCGGAAAATAAAACTTTTTATTATTCTAAAATTCGGCACGTTCTCAATGTTTGGGTTTTTATTAGCCGCTATCCAACTAATTCCGTTTTTTGAGTACCTTTTAAATAGCCAGGTTTATATTTCGCGCACTGGAGCAAATACCAATTTCCTTCCTCCACAATTGTTCTCCTTGAATCTTATACCAGACCTCTTCGGCAATCAGACCATTGATCATTTTTATCTGAATCTCTCAAATTATAACGAGATAACAAACGGCTACGCCGGGCTAACAATACTATTTTTCGCTCTATTATCGCTGATTTATCTTTATAAAGACAAAGTTACGATATTTTTCTCCGCCCTGGCCTTACTGTCTCTGACAATCACATATAAAGCGCCGCTTATATTTTCTTTATTCACCTCCCTTCCAGTTTTTGACAAAAGCGCTAACCACCGGATACTTTTCGTTTTCGCTTTCTCAATATCAGTCCTTGGAACGCTTTTTTTGTCAAAAATTTTTGAATCAAAAATTGTTATGAAGAAAAAATTCTTAGCCATATTCTGGATGATATATGCGGGATCTGTTAGTGGTATGGCCATACTCTCGGTGAATATTTTCAGCCAGTTTATTGATAACCAAGAAAAATACGGTTTTTACCTTCAAAAAATATCACTAATTTATATCCTTGATATTGTGCTGTTATTAATCGTCCTAATGTTTGCAAAAAAACTAAAAATATTTCCTCTGCTTATCGGCAGCTTGATTCTTTTGGAAGTTGGGTTACACATTTTCATTTATGAACCCACGATAAACAAAAATTTGTTTTTCCCAAAAACAACCTTGACGGAATTTCTAAAAGAAAATATCGGCAACCATCGCTTTGTGTCAGTCAGCGAATCCGCATATCTAGGGCCGAATATGGGATCCTATTATCAAATATCAGATGTTCGAAATTACGATGCGATGTTAGTAAAAGATTATAGTGACAATTTCAACATGTACTCCAACAACGAATTAAACTGGCAAAATATCAAATCAATCAATCCGGAGTATCTGAATATGACTGGCGTAAAATATATTGTCGCAAGAAATACAAATGAGTTCTTACAAAGCTTGTCTCTTGCAGAAAATGATTTAAATCAATACCCTCGGGCATTGGAAGAGAAAAAATTCGTTGTTTTTGAAAATAAAAATGTTCTACCTCGGGCATTCTTTGTCCAGCCTGATATAATCGAAAAAAAAGCACCATGGACAAAAAGTGACATAGAAGAAAATATCTCGGTCGACATAAAGGAATACGGTTCTAAAAAAATAACAATTTTCGTCAATAACCCAAAAGTTGGCTTCGTCGTTTTAACTGACACTTTCTTCCCGGGTTGGAATGTCTATGTAAATGGTATAAAAAAAGAAATAAAAAAAACCGCCCTAGCCACGAGAGCCGTTTTGCTTGACCCTGGCGAACATGAAATTATATTCCGCTATGAACCAATCTCATTCCGCCTAGGACTCTTAATAAGCTTCGTAACAATGATTGGGATAATATACGGTTTCCTTCTAACAATTAAAAAACAACTTAAATAACAGGATTGTCAAAAAATAACTGAAAAAAATGCGACTTTCAAACCTGTGATTATATCCCTAAAGACAGTACCATTGAAGAAATCTGCGGCGCTAATTTCAAAAAAGGCTGGGTAGTGATAGACTAGACAAAAAATAAACTTAAAAATCAAGGTTGTTTTTTTAAGCCCAAAAATGTAAGATACAAATACCATGATTGAATCGGAAAACAACCGAACCATTGACCCCCAGGAGCTTAAACAAGACCAAGCTTTTGATTTGAGCCTGCGGCCAAAAAGTTTGACGGAATTCATCGGTCAGCAAAAAATCAAGGATAACCTGCGGATTTTTATGGCTGCGGCCAAAGGCCGCAATGAAGCCATTGAACATGTTTTGCTTTACGGCCCGCCAGGGTTAGGCAAAACAACGCTGGCCCACATCATCGCTCAAGAAATGGGTGTTAATATCCGAGTGACTTCCGGGCCGGCGCTGGAACGCAGCGGCGACCTGGCGGCCATTTTGACCAACCTGGAAGACGGCGATATTTTATTTATTGACGAAATTCACCGGATGAATAAAATCATTGAGGAAATTCTTTACCCGGCAATGGAAGACTTTGCCCTGGATATCGTGATTGGCAAAGGACCGTCAGCCCGAACCTTAAGGCTGGATTTGCCCCATTTTACCATCATTGGGGCGACTACCAAAATCAGTCTATTGTCTTCTCCGTTGCGCGATCGATTCGGCAATATTTACCACCTTAATTTTTACGAAGATGAAGAGATTGGCGAAATAATCAACCGGTCGGCCAAAATTTTAAATGTTGAAATGGAAAAATTGGCCGCCCGACAAATTGCCCAGCGTTCGCGCAAAACCCCTCGGATCGCCAATCGGCTGCTCAAACGAGTTAGGGATTTCGCTCAAGTTAAAACTGATGGTGTTATTAATGAGCAAACCACTCAACAAGCTTTAACGATGTTAGATATTGACGAATTTGGCTTAGATGAAATTGACCGCAAAATTCTGGAGATAATCATTACCAAATTCGGCGGCGGGCCGGTCGGCTTAAACACCATGGCCGCGGCCAGTGGCGAAGAAATGGCTACGATCGAAGATGTCTATGAACCATTCTTAATCCAAACCGGATTTTTGAAACGAACTCCCAAAGGCCGGATGGCCACAGCCAATGCCTACCAGCACTTGGGCTATCAAGATACCAAAGGCCAAAACAAACTGTTATAATAAAGCTATGGGAATACCACTAGCCATTTTCTACTTTGTTTATCTGGGTTTTGTCGTGGTATTTTTATTTTTTACCTTTTTTAATGTTTATCATCTGGTGCGATTTGGTTTTTTAAGTCTTGGCAATCTGGGAGTAATAAGTTTTTACCTGTTGGTTTCGGCCATGATTTTAAGCAGCTCCTGGTATTATCTAAGCCAAATCGACTGGTCACAAATCATCCCCATAACTTTACAGGTAATGCCGACGATTTAGTATGTCCAAAGCCCACATCCCTAATCGGAAAAAAGACGAAAAAATAATCTTATTACTAAGACGCCACCCGTTTGTAATTGCTATTAAAATTGGTTTTTGGCTGGTGGTTGCAATCATGCCGTTGGCGCTATATTTGATTATGAGTCCGGCAGTTGATGAACTATTGAATCACCAAATTTTTCAACCATTGCTAATTATGTTCATCAGTATCTATTATCTCTATGTCTGGTTGTTTATTTTTCAAAGCTTTGTCGACTATTACCTAGATATTTGGATTGTGACATCACACCGCATCATCAATATTGAGCAAAAAGGGCTATTTTTCCGAACAGTTTCCGAACAAAATCTCTACCGGGTGCAAGATGTTACTTCGGAATTAAAGGGATTTTTCTCAACGATGTTTGATTACGGCACGGTTTATATCCAAACCGCCGGTGAAGAGGTGCGGTTTATTTTTCGCCAGGTTCCTCATCCTTATCAGGTGGCCGAAAAAATCGGTAAAATTGTTGAGGAAAGTAAACGCTTCAACAAAATGATGGAAAGTGAAGACAAAATCACTATCAATTAAAAATAAAAAGTAAAAAAATATATGGCAATTTAACACCATATATTTTTGTTTTGGTTTTAATTGTCCTGGCGAAAAGAACCTAAAATATGTGCCAATGAATGTAAGTCCGCACTATCGGCGAACAAGCTGGCAAAAAATAAAATTAACGATAATCGCCCAGATAACCGCGACTAATCTGATTGGTGATATAGCTACCAGGCTGATAAGCGGCCGGTTCCTCCACCAGCGGCGTTTCAGCCGAAACGGAAAAGACTGCCGGAGCTGGCGTAAACAAATTTAATAACAAACTAGCCAATAAAACAATAAAAAAAGCACTGGCTAAACTTACGACGATATTACGGGTGGTAAATTGTCGATCCAGGGCTTTGACGGCCGACGGGATGCCAAACAGAGACAACACCTCATGGCCAGGATGGATTCGCTGCATAAATTTGTTTTTATTTTTGTTTTTTGGTTTAAAAAAGAGAGTGTTCCTCAACTCTCTATAACCAGTATAGCATATCTAAATTTTTTTGTCAACCAAAATAACAATCACCCCAAAAATAATCCCATTAATATCTAATAATTTAGAAAAATAAACCTAGTTTATTTTGCCGCCAAATAATGATATGATGCTAGTATGCAACAGCTAAAAAAGATTGCTCAAAATACTTTAATCCAAGTTGTCGGAAAAGCGATGGTCATTGCCATTGCTTTAATTGGTTTTGGCATGATGACGCGCTACCTGGGTCAAGAAGGTTATGGTTACTTTGCCACCATTTACGCTTATCTGGCGGTATTTGGGATATTGGTTGACCTGGGGTTACAGATGACTACCACCAAGCTGATTTCTGATCCCCAAGAAGACGAAACAAAAATCATCAGCAATGTTTTGGCAATCAGACTGATCACTTCCCTACTATTCTTAAGTTTTGCCGTGCTACTGGCTTTATTGATGCCCTATCCGGGAATGGTAAAATTGGGGATGGTCATTGCCATTGCCGGCTTTACCGCGGCGGCGCTGACTTCGGTACTGACCAGCTACTTCCAAAAAAACCTGATCATGGGCCAAGCGGTAGCGGCGGAAGTCAGCGGTAAATTGGCTTACCTAGTTCTGACCATTTTAGCAATCCAATACGACCTGGGACTGCTGGGCATTTTGGTAGCGGCTATCCTGGATAGCGTCATTGTCTTTATTCTGACTTATAAATTAGTCCGTCAAAAAATAAGAATTAAATTTGCCTTTGACAGCCAAGTTTGGCAAAAAATTCTGATTGCCACCTGGCCCATTGGTATTACTATTGCCTTGAACTTGATTTACTTTAAAGGCGATATTTTTATCATGTCACTGGTTCGAACGCCTCAGGAAGTTGGTTTATATGCTGCGCCTTATAAAATCCTGGAAGTTTTAATCAATATCGCCTATTTATTTTTGGGATTAATCCTGCCATTAATGTCAACGGCCGCGGCGGTCAACGGTATTGCCGCTCTAAAAAAAATAATTCAGGTCAGCTTCAATTTTTTGATTATCATGTCGCTGCCGATGATCGTGGGCGGTTACTTCTTGGGAGAACAATTGATGATCATGGTATCGGGCCCTGATTTCGCGATTTCCGGCCAAATCATCAAAATCTTATTTTTGGCTACGGCCACAATCTTTATTGCCAGCTTATTCGGCTATGCAATCGTGGCTTTGGGATTACAGAAAAAAATGATCAAATTTTACGCCATTAACGCGGCTCTCTCGATTATCGGTTACTTGGTTGCAATTGAATTATTCGGTTACTGGGGTGCGGCCTGGATGACGGTAGTAACGGAATTATTCACCTTAATCAGCGCGGCCTATATTCTCCATCAAAAAATAAATTTTTTACCCGATCTAAAAACATTTTTGAAATCAACAATTGCCTGTTTGATTATGGCCGTGGGATTATATCTTTTACCTGAGCCAAACTTAACAACGGCCGTACCACTGGGAGCGCTAGTATATTTTGTCAGTCTGTACCTGCTCAAAGGCTTTGACAAAAAAACCATTTCGGAAATAACGGCGATTCAGCAATGAAAAAACTAATAATCCAAGATAAAATCTACGGACGATTTATAATCACCGAACCAGTAATCATTGATTTGTTAAAATCAACGGCAATCTTGCGCTTAAAGGAAGTCAGCCAGCTGGGACCACACGACTTACATTATTCTTCCCCCGGCTATTTAAACCGCTACGACCATTCTGTCGGCGTAATGCTACTATTGCGCCAATATGGTGCGGAACTCAATGAACAGATAGCCGGTTTACTACATGACATTTCCCATACGGCCTTTTCCCATGTTTCCGACTACATCTTCAACAGCCACGCCGCCCAAGATTATCAAGATAGCAAGTTAGAAAAGGCTTTCGAAATCCAGGGGATAAATAAAATCTTAAAAGAACACGGAATCAACCCAAAAATTATTTTGGATCACCATCGTTGGCCGCTACTGGAAAAAGATCTACCAGATCTTTGTGCTGACCGGATTGATTATACTTTACGCGATCCGTCGCTAGGCCGAGTCACCAATGCCAAACCTCGGGAACTTCTGGCCAACTTAAAAACCAATAGTGGCCAGTGGTTTTTTACCAATAGAGTCTGGGCTAAAAAATTCGCGGTAGCTTATTTGAAAATCGCCCAACTGGTTTGGTGTAATCCAACCCAGTCGGCATTATTCGAAATTATGGCACAAGCAATTAAAGAAGGTTTGGCGAAAAATATTATCACCAAAAAAGACTTATTTACCACCGACAAAAATTTGTTAAGATTGCTAAAACAATCAAAAAATAAAGAAATTGCCAACCGCCTTCAATTACTCAGGGTTTTAAAAACCAAAGAAGTACCAAAAGCCCAAGCTGATTTCTACACCAAATCAAAACCCCGGGCCGTTGATCCTTATTTTCAAAATAGAAATGGACTGATCAGGCTGACAAAAGTTGACAAACCATACCAACAAAGAATGAATGTTTGGGTCGCCAAAGCCAAAAAAGGATTTTATATAAAAATAATAAATTAATATGTTTTGGTTTGACTTCACCTGGGATATTCAACATCTATTAAACCAATTTTGGATCCCAATCAATGTGTTACTAATGATCACCCTGGCAATTTTGGCCTACCTGGCTTATAAAAAACCAGTCTGGGCAGTCAGTTTAACAACTCTACTGCTACCGACCTATTTATTAAGATCAAAAATATATTTTTTGCCTTTAACTTTCCTGGAAATCTGCATCTGGCTGACATTCCTGGGCTGGTTATTAAACCACTGGCAAAATCACCGCTTAAAAAATTTCGACAAATATTATCGCTGGCCAATCATTTTGATCATTGCTAGCGCTATTATCGCCCTATTGCTATCACCAGACCTACGAACCGGTGCCGGATTATGGAAAGCTTATTTTATTGAACCAATAATGTTTTTCATGGTTGTTGCCGATGTAATCAAAAGCCATAAAGATAAAAAATATGTCCTATGGGCACTTGGACTTTCCATGCTGGCAATCTCCCTGCTGGCAATCTACCAAAAATTCAGCGCCTTTGGGATTTTTGAAGCCAGCTGGATTGCCCAAGCCAATCGACGGGTAACTGCTATTTTCAGTTCGCCCAATGCCATTGGTTTGTATTTCGGTCCGATTATTGCCATTTATCTTTCTTGGTTCATCTGGGGTGAAAAAAAAATCACCGGCACTGTTGGCAAACTACTGGTGCTAATACCAGCAATTTTGGCGGTGTTATTCACCGTTTCCCAAGGCACCTGGCTGGGATTGGCTACTGCCCTGGTTTTTCTGGCTTTTTTTGGCTGGGATAAAAAATGGACAACGATAATCGTTATGGGCTTAGTTATTATCAGTTTAGCAATACCAATAAGTCGCGAAAAAATTCTGCCACTTTTAACTCTCCAAGATGCCAGCGGTCAAAATCGTCTAATCCTTATTAAAACCAGCTGGCAGGGACTGACTAGTAACGCTCAAAATTTCGTACTGGGTTTGGGAATACTGGGATTTGACCAGCTGCAAGACCAAACCCGTGATCCACTTAAGCTTGAAGATTTACTTTATCCTCATAATATTATCCTAAATTTCTGGTCGGAACTTGGACTACTGGGATTAATCGGCTTTAGCTGGTTAATAATCAAATTCTTTTTTAAAGGCTTTAAAGACCACTACCAACCTCGCTGGTTAAGGCTGGGGTTAATGGCCGCGATGATAACAATTCTGATCCACGGATTAGTTGATGTCCCTTATTTTAAAAATGACTTGGCGGTTTTATTCTGGTTAATTATTGCCTTGATTTAAAAACCAAAAAACACCCGGCTTGCTTGCCGGGTGTTTTTTATAATTTTGTTTTATTATTGTTTGGTAATCCTATCAATTATCTCTTTAGCCTTATCTTTGCCGCCCAAGCCAAAAGCAATTCCTCCGGCTAGAGCAAACATCAAAACCAAACCGGTAAACAAAATCTGAATCAGTTCGGTCGCCACCCGCAGTTGAATTAAAGCTGCCATCAAAGTAAAAACAACAATTGCCCATTTGGCAACTTTCGCTAAAAAGTCGGCCACTTCAATCTGAGCGGCCAAAGCCGTCTCTTTAACCAAGGTAAAAACAAAATTGGCGATTACAATACCAACTATTAAAATTACCACGGAAATAATAACATGAGGAATGTATAACACGACATCCCGCAAGAATTCGGAAATCTGGTTTAAACCCAAAATGTCAGCGGCGGCCACCAAAACAACGGCATACAAAAACCAGGTGATCAATAATCCTAAGGCCTCGCTAACTTCAAGCTTGAAACCGATTTTTTCCATTATGCTTTTGAGTCCAGTAGCCTGAATGGCTCGGTCGATATAAAGCTTTTTAAGCAATTTAGTCACTACCCGACCCAAGGCTCTGGCTGCAAACAGGCCAACCAAAAAAATAATGATTGCCCCCAAAATTGCCGGAATCAAACTAACAAACTTAATCCAAATTTCCATGAAGGAAGCAGTAGCTACTGCACTCCAATCAGTTAAAGACGACATAAATCCTTTTTAGCACCAACAAGCTGCTGGCGATTAGTTAGATTGCTAATATTAATTAGCACCAGTAGCAGTAATAAGTTCGCCGATGACGAAGCTGGCAATGGCGTAAGAAACGAAGATAATCACCAAGCCGATGATACCGGCGGTAATGATCTTTTTAGCCTGGCCAACCTTTTCTTCATTGCCAGCGGAAGTCAACCAAACAAAGCCTCCGTAGAGGATGATAATAATTGCAATAATACCCAAGAATCCCAACAAAACATTGACAATGGCCATGATTCCTTCGCGCAAATCCTTGGTTCCCAAACCGGTCAAAGTGCCGTACTCTAAACCAACATTAAGAGCAAAAGCCGGCATTACTGACAAGGCGAATAATAAAACTGTTAGACCCAAAATTAAACTCTTTTTCATAGTTTCACCCCCTTTCTAAGGTAAAGTTAAATTATCAAAATATTTAAACAATAACTGTGTATAATATAACATAAAATTATTTTTAATGCCAATAATTTACAGCGTCGATGAAAGATGATAAAATTACTACGGAATAAAGCTTATGAAATCAATAAAATTACCCGCCAAAAACAATCACCCTAAATTTAAAAAAAATATCACGCGGCTAAGTTGGTTAATCTTGGCCTTTTTTGTCCTACCGTTGTCGACTTGGCCGATTACTGCTGGGGCCAGAACTTTTAACCCAAACAACATCATCACCGACCAAGAAATGTTCGACCAGAGCAGTTTATCCCAGACGGCAATCCAAAAATTTTTAGAACGCGAAAATAGCGTGCTGGCCAAATTCAGCCAGATAATCAACGGCAAAACAATGAAGGCCGCCCAAATAATTTGGGAGATCAGCCAAAAACAAGGAGTTAATCCGAAATTTTTGTTAACGACGCTGGAAAAAGAACAAGCACTGATCAGCCGCGAACAGGCAACTGAAAAAGCTTTGGACTGGGCGACCGGATACAGCTGCTACGGCGGAGGCTGCAAAGAAAAATACCGAGGATTTTACAATCAACTTGATGCCGCCGCCGAAACTCAAAAAATTTATGCCCAAAAAGCCAGCCAGTTCAGCTTCCGAGTAGGACAAGTGGCCAAAACTTACGATCAATATGAAATCACCCCGGCTAATCAAGCCACGGCCAATCTTTATATTTACACGCCCTATGTCGGTTATTCTCCGGAGCTGGGCGTAACGGCACCTTATGGCGGCAATCGGTTATTCTGGCGAATTTGGCACCGGTATTTTAGCAATCAAAAATTTCTTGATGGTCAAGTAGTAACCGACGGCACCGACTACTGGTTAATTCAAGATAACACCAAAAGAAAATTCGATTCCAAAGAATTATTTCTTAAAGATTATCGAGCCAACGACGCCATTAAGGCAGCTCGAAACGAACTGAATAATTATCCTGACGGCACACCGATTAGTTTTAGCAATAACACCGTAGTGCGATCAGCAACTTCCGGCCAAATCTATTTACTGACCGAAAATACCAAACGACCGATTATTGACAACGCCGCTTTGGCTTTGTTAAATGATGTCCAAATCGCCATTACTACAAGCCAAGTGCCGACAATTAGTGAAAACAAATTGAACGGCTATAAGCTCGGTGATATTATTTCAGTCAATTCAATTTACCCGCAAGGTAAATTGGTCCGAGATGAAACCGGAGCAAGGTGGTGGATTCAAGACGGCTTAAAGCACGAAGTATATCCCGAGGTCTGGGAAAATCGATTCAATTCACGCGAAGGTGAACCAATCAGCGGCCAAGCTCTGGAAAAATTTTCAAATGGCAAACCGGCATTGCTAAAAGACGGCACCTTTGTCCTGAGCGCCGACACCGGCTATTATTATCTGATTTCTCAAGGAGCAAGAATGCGAATTCAAGATCTAGAAATATTTGATCGGGTTTGGGGCATAAATAAAAAGAATTCTGCCGTCCGAGTCAGGAGCGCATTATTGGAAGCCCACGAGGCCGGTGAAATAATTGATTATATTGATGATACGATCAAGGATTCCACCGTCAGCAATCCAACTAATAATAACAGCAACGATTATACCGGCAGTTTCGAGGCTCTAAAGCCCGAAAGCCTAATATTGATCAACGGCCAAAGTCAAAACGCCACAATCACTTTCAAAAATACCGGATCAGGCAGTTGGTCAGGCGACCAAATTTGGCTGGAACTTACCGACCAGGGTAAAACCACCAGTTCATTTACCGCTCAAACTAAATTCAGCCCCAACGAAACTGCAATTGGCGCCAATCAATTGGCGAGCTTTGATATTAACTTAACCGCTCCGGCTGACCAAAGCGGCTTACTGACCCAAACTTTCACGCTTTATTACAATAAAAACGGCACACCGACTAAAATTGCTTCAATCAGCAAATTCGTAATCGTGAAAGCCGGATTAAGCGCTCAAATTGTGGAACAAAATATCCCAGTGGCGGTCAGAAATACTTGGAAGCCAATTCAAATCACCATGAAGATTCAAAACAACAGCGCGGATAATACTTGGCTGGCTAAAAAAACGGCCTTAGAAATTTATAACGACGACGGATCAGCCAGCTACTTTTATGACCCCGCCGACTGGGTAAGACAAGAAGTGGCGGCCGTAGCCGTTAATCAAGGCTACATCAAACCAGGCGAAACCGGCGAATTCAAATTTACCCTTGACCCCCGCGGCGTCAAACCGGGAACCTATATCATGCGGTTCAAATTGACCTTGCTTGACCAAAACGGCAAAGAAGTCTTTCTGAACGGTGCCAGTGCTTGGCGACGAGAAATCAGAGTCGATTAAATTATAAATAAAAAACGGAGTCATTTAATAATTCCGTTTTTTATTTATTTCTTTATTTACCAAGGTATTCAAATCGTGAAACTACTCTGGATGCCAATTCAATCGATTCCAAAAACATGGCTTTGGGTCTGACCCATAATTTTGATTTTTCATTTTCGTACAAAGCCTCATAAACCACCAATTCCTCCAGCGTCTCACTATGTTTGGCAACGCCAATCACCCGGTATTCTTTGCCCTTATAATGGCGATAACGGCCCAGTTTAATCTCGGACATAAATTCTAACGCAAAGTCCAGCCGCCATCGACCACAACCACCTGACCGGTGACATAGCTGGCACCTTCGGAAGCCAACCAGACCACGGCGTTAGCGATATCCTCGGGTTGGCCCATACGCGCCAAAGGAATGGCGGCAATGGTTTGTTTTTTGGCTTCTTCCGGGGAAGCGGCACCAGGAGTTTCAATCGCGCCAGGAGCAACGGCATTAACTGTAATATTTTTAGGCGCTAGCTCCAAAGCCAAGGCTCGAATCATCCCATTAACCCCTCCTTTGGAAGCACAATAGTGAACTAAACCGGCAAAACCGACCAAAGAAGCAATGGAAGAAATATTAATAATTCGACCACCGTTAGACATTACTTTCGCGGCGGCCTGGGAAGTCAAAAAAATACTCTTTAAATTGACATCCAAGACTTTATCCCAATCAGCTTCAGTCATTTTGTCAAATGAGACAAACGGAAAAATTCCAGCATTATTTACCAAAATATCAAGATGCTTAAATTCTTTAACGGTTTCAGCAATTAATTTATCAACAGCGGACTTTTGCGAAACATCACAAGCGATACCTTTAGCCTTAATGCCCAAACCCTTCAATTCAGCCGCAACCGCCTCACATTTTTTTTGATCAAGATCAGAAATTACGATACTGCAGCCAGCCTGGGCCAAAACAGTAGCAATCCCCTTGCCAATGCCTTGGGCCGCGCCGGTAACGATGGCAACTTTGTTTTGAAAAGACATAATTTTATAATTAGTAATTAATTTTACAAACGG
>JAVEXP010000002.1:0-272827 GCA_034003985.1 Patescibacteria group bacterium
ATCTCGCGGCGTAATAAGAGCTTGACGGTTGAGCAAATTGAAAGTCAGATTACCGATCGGATTGCTGAAATGGAAATAGAAGATGAAGTCAATTTGTTGATTGCTGCCGCCGTCAATAATCTTAACTTGGATCAGCAAATCAGCGATCTTATTAATCCCGGCTTGTTGTTGCTTGATACTAAAATTAACCTTGAATCAGATGCCTGGCGCAGTCAATTGGCCAATGCTAATTCAGTAATGTCTCAGCTTCAAGACACTTTGAACGATCTTTTGTTGCGGGCGGCAACTTTGGAAAATACGGCCGGCACTTTTGAAGAATTCGCTTCGTCCACTCAGGCAACTTTGTTGGGCTATGCCAGTAGTATCAACGATTTGGCTGATACTGATTTGACCATTCAAGAAACTTTGCAGAATACTTCTTCGACTTTGTCTTATCTCCAGGCTGAGATTGAAGATATTTATAGTTTGCTTGCCGACCAAAATCAGGGGGCCACCAGTTCTGAAGAGTTGGCAGTTAGTCAAACTGATTTAAGTGTTGATACTTTGATAGTCCAGCAGTCCGCCACTTTCTACGGCACCTTGTATGTCGTTGGTGAAGCCGGGTTTGAACATAAAGTTGTCTTCAATGATGACATTGAAGTCAAAGGCAAGATCTATGCTTCCAGCGATCAGGCCGGTAGCGCGGTGATTACGGCCAACGCCACCAGTACCAAGGTGATTTTCCAGAAAGAATATGAAGTGGCGCCGAAGGTGACCATCACGATTAGAGGTGACAATTTGATTTTGTATGGTATTAAAGATGTTACGACCAAGGGCTTTACCATTCATATCCCCGAAGCCCAAGCGGCAAATATTACTTTCGACTGGATTGCCTTGGCCGTCAAGGGTGAGGGGACGCCGCCAGTCATCGACAGCCTGACTGCTTCGTTAAGCAGTGTTGGCTTTGGGGTTCCCGTTGAACTTTGGGCCCAGGTCAGTGATCCCGACACTACCAGCAATGATTTGACTTTCACTTGGAGTTTTGAACCTTCGTTAGGTAGCCTGTCAGGGGATAGTGGCTTAGTCTATTGGACAATTGGTCAAGACGAAGTTAATGAGAATACACCGGTAACCGTCACCGTTGAAGTTAGCGATGGCAGTAATACCGTCAGCCAGGATACCGTGATTACGGTCTTAGCCGCTACGGACGAAGAGGCAATTGTTGATAACCCCAGTCCTTCTAGTACTGAACCTTTGGTAGTCTTGGGCTGTACTGACCAAAGTGCCAATAATTACAATGAAACTGCCACTCAGGATGACGGTTCCTGTACTTATCCTGATTCAGCCAGTACCCCGGCTATTGTTATTCTAGGCTGTACTGATCAAGGGGCTGATAATTATGAACCCTTGGCCACCCAGGATGACGGTTCCTGCGCTTATCCTGATCCTTTGGCTCAGGACAGTGGTGATGATGGTGAAATTGGCAGCGCCACTTTGTAATATCTGGCTTGGTTGAGCAATTTTGACTAAGAATCTTGACTATTTTGGCGAAATGGTCTAAGATATCATTATTAAATTTATGACTTCCACATCGCGTAACATTATTATTGGCATTATCATCATTAGCCAGCCAGAGGGTGGAAGTCTTTCAACATTGTAAAAAAGTCTAACAAGACGATCTGAGAGACCTTCCACCCGGAAGGTTTTTTTGATTGTCTTGTTTGGAGGGGTTAACTAAGACAGAATGGTACCCTGACAACTGAACTAATAACTAGGATGATTTTCATCCAAGACCTGGCAGGAGGAAAAAGAGTATGCGTCGATATGTTGAAGTGATGGACACCAGCCTACGGGATGGTGAACAGACTCCGGGAAAGAGCTATAAGCCAAAACAGAAATTGGCGGTAGCTCAATTCTTGCTTGACCAGTTGAAGGTTGATCGAGTTGAGGTGGCGTCGGCTTTGGTATCCGAAGGCGAGCTGGCAATGCTCAAACAGGTGATGCTTTGGGCCAGCGTTAATGGCTTTGCCAATCGGATTGAGGTCCTTGGTTTTACCGATGGTCATAAGTCGGTTGACTGGATCAAATCCGGTGGTGGTCAGGTCATCAACCTGCTGTGCAAAGGGTCTTTGCGCCATTGCGAAGATACCTTCGGCACTGATGTACTTGGCCATTTGGAAAGAATCGGCCAAACAGTGGAATACGCCGTTGCCCAAGGTTTGACCGTGAATGTCTATTTGGAAGACTGGTCGCAGGGCATGCTGAATTCTCCCGAATATGTCCGTAGCCTGCTTTCCGGCTTGGCGAAAATGCCCATCAAGCGGGCAATGCTCTGCGACACCCTGGGTGTTCTGAGTTATTGGCAAGTCGAGGAATTCGTCAATCAAGCTGCCAGCTGGCAGCCGAAGCTGATCCTGGACTTTCATGGTCACGACGACTACGGCTTGGCTACCGCCAATAGCCTGGCGGCGGTTCGAACCGGCAAGGTTGGCGGTGTCCATGTTTCCATCAACGGTCTTGGCGAACGGTGTGGCAACACCTGTCAGGATGAAACGGTAGTTGGCATCGCCGACTTTTTGTCCAACTGTCAGTTGGGTATTGATGAATCGAAGTTGGTGGCTGCCAGTCGGATGATGGCTTTGGTCTCGGGCGTTCGTGTTCCAGCAAATAAGTCCATCAGCGGCACTAACTCCCGGGTGAATACCGCCGGCGTTCATGCCCATGGCGATGAGCGCGGTCGCAAGAAGGGCAAGGCGGAACTTTACCGCCATCCCAAGCTTGATCCCGGCCGATTCGGCGGGCAGCTCAGTCATTCTTTGGGCAAGCTGGCCGGTAAAGCCAGCGTTCGCAGTAATGCCCAGTTGCTTGGGTTTATCCTGAACGATGACGAGGTTACCGCGGTCTTAACGAGAGTGAAAGACCTTGGCGATGAAGGCAAGCCGGTGACAGTTGCCGATTTGCCCTACATTATTGCTGAGGTTCTGAACCGGCCCGAGTGCATCGTCTTCGAGGTGCTGGAAGCTGATAGCCATTCGACCCTGCGTGGTCGGGCTTTAACCTCGGCCAAAATTCGCTTTCGCGGACGCGAATACGAAATTTCGGCTCATGGTGATGGCGGTTTTGACGGCTTCATGAATGCGCTCCACCGGTGGGCTCGTCGGCGCTCAGTAGTCATCCCCAAGTTGCTTGACTGGGATCCGGTCATCCCGCCGGGCGGTCAGCATTCGGCTTTGGTTCAGGCAAACATCAAGTGGCATAATGGTCAGGGCGACTTCGATACTATCGGTGTTCATCCCGACCAAACCATGGCTTCAATTCTGGCTGCCGAAGCCGCGGTCAATGTCTGTAATCAGAATCATCATAGTTAGCACATAAGTTCACGACAATAAACAGCCGGTCGTCTCCCCAGACGCCCGGCTTCTTTTTTTGACTGCTGTTTGACCAGTCAGCCGATTGCAGTAATCTTAAACTAGCCTTGTGGACATCTGGCTGACCGATGCCTTTCAGCCAGCTTTTTTTTGCGAAAATATCTGATTTTCTTAGATTATTTGACATTATTTCTAAAAACCGATAAGCTAGAGATATGAAATCTATTGCTACCAAAACTGTAGTCGTCAATGTCGTCGTACTAGTCACCAAGACTAGATGATTTCAGTTTGGCAGTAGATTACAATCAAGCGTGAAATCATCTAGTCTCGCAAGGACTAGTTTTTTGTTTTTGTCCGGATTGATAACTTAATTGTCCAAAGCCTGCTTTCCGTGGAGGAGAAAGCATTGAGTACGGGTTCGAGTCCCGTTCAATCCGTCAGTTTGCTCTTTTGATTATCTGGGCTTCAACCATAGGAGACGGTATTATGTCGTCCAAGCCGGTCAAAGTTTTTCATGGTGTCAAACCTCCTTGGTCGGGGTTATATGAGCACCTGAAAATTTCCCTAAGCTCTCAAGGTGGGGAAGAAGTGTTGTGTCTTGGTGATCGGTTATCTACTACCGGTCGCTGGCTTGAGTTTAGTCGTGCTTTTGGCGTCGGCGGTTCCTGCCGCTGTCTGGCGATCCGGGTTAACGGCTCGCTGGAGATTTTCGAAGGCAATACGACGGGTCCGGGGATTCTCAATATTGACCAGATCTTGCAAGATCATGGTCTGGGGAGGTAAGCGATATGGTATGTGCCGGATTTCATGATGAGGATTATCCTGTCTGTACTACTTTGGCGCCGGCGTTTGGCTTGAGTTCCGATGAACAGCTACGCTGTCCGACCGAGCTTAAGCGGTTGTTGGGTCAGCATCTGGCCGAAATGGATCGGCTGACTGACAAATTGAGCTTGGACAGTCGTTCGGCTCAAGAGCAAGCCAAGCGTAATCGTCAGCGTACTCGACTTGATCACCTGCGCTACCATTGCGTGCCTTTCTTGGTTTATCATTTGACTTCGCGTTCGCGCCTTGAATCCAAGTTGGCATTGGATCTGCGCCGCTACGGCTGCGAGGCCTAGCTCCTTCTTACTAAGCCCAAATTCTGGTTGAGCCTTTGGTATGTTCCAAAGGCTCCTTTTTTTACAGTCTTCCCCGTGAAAGCGGGAATCCAGGATTCATCTTTGCCGCCGGCATTCATAGATTTGACATTTTTAGGCCGAAGGTGTAGGGTATTAGTACTTATGAAATCTTTCACTTCGACTGCGCTCAGTGCAGGCGCTAAACAATCAAGCTTGCTATTGCTAGCCCTCTTGCTACTCCAGCCGACAGGTGGAAGATTTACTCGTGCCTAGCTAAATAGTTATAGATAGATACTGGCAAGTCTTCCACTGGAAGGCTTTTTTGATTGTTGGAGGGAAGGTCGTTTGACAACTTAGGCGATAGCCATAGAGGAGGAGGGTGTTATGTTCAACTTGCTGTCTGAATATTGGTTAGGAGCGCTGCTTTTGTTCGGCGTTGGTATCGTGTTGGGCTGGATGATTTGGGAAATGCTTCATCCGGTTTATAGCTGTGGTTACTGTGGCGAGATGCTGTGTCAAGGTGTGTCGGTCTGTCCGCATTGCGGCCGGCCGGTTGGAAATTCAACCATTACGGAGGATTAGTAGTCATGGCAGGAAAAATGGTAATGGTGCCGGGTGCACCACCGATGTTGCAACTGCAACCCCTGGAAGAATCGGCGGTGCCGATTTTTCACGATGTTACTTTGCGCGATGGCAATCAAGCGCTTCGGCGACCCTGGAATCTCACCGAGAAATCCAGGATTTTCCAGATGCTGGTTGACTTGGGTGTTTCGCGCGTGGAACTGGGCTATCCCGGGGCGAGCCGGATGGATTTTGATTGTGTCAACCTGTTGGCCGCGCAAGCTCCAAAACAGATGGTGGTCGGCGCGTTGGCGCGGGCCAATCATCGTGATGTCACCTCGGCGATTGAAGCCCTGAGTGATATTACCGGCGCGGCAGACAAAGCTAGACCGATGATCCATTCATTCGTCGGGATGTCGCCGTATCACATGGGCGCCGTCCTGCGGCGTGAACCTAACGAGGTTCGCTTGATGGCTTTGGATGCCGTCAAGCTGGCGCGCGCCGGGTTGGGCAACGATGGTTACATCCAGTTCAGCCCAGAGCATTTCGGCGACTGTCTGGAAAACCTGGACTGGGTGATCAGCGTTTTCCAAGAACTCGCCGAAGCCGGGGTTGATGTCTTCAATCTGCCCAATACCGTCGAGCGGTATCGTCCCAGTGTATTCGTTGCGATGGTCGACAAAGTTCGTCGAGCTTTGCCTGATTCCAAAATCGTTTCGGTTCACTGCCACGACGATTTGGGTATGGCCACCGCGACAACCGTGGAAGCGTTTTTCGCCGGCGCTCGACAGTTGGAAGTGACGCTTAACAAGCTTGGCGAGCGAGCCGGCAACACCAGTCTCTATGAGACGGCGATGGCTCTGCACTGTAACGGTGTGGAGATTGGCCTCAACTTGGGGTTGTTCTACGAAACGGCGATTAAGGTGGCTGAGCTCTCGGGTGTACCGATTCCGGAGAAGGCTCCTTTGATTGGCGCCGACTGTCTGATGCAGCGCTCCGGCATTCATCAGCATGGGGCGGTTCAGACTTTTGGTCGTCCCAAAGGCGCTTACCGCCCCTTTGATCCGACGGTAATTGGCCGGGCCGGTGACGAGGAGTTGGAATTTACTTCGCAGTCTGGTACGGCCGCGGTTGAAGCCATTATCCGTGAAAGCGGACGAAACATCACCAAGGCCGAAGCCCAGTTGTTGCAGCCAGCGCTGAAAGCGGTTAGCGAACAGCGCGGTGCACTCGCACCCGAAGAACTGGCAAGCGCCTATGACGCTTTGCGGGGTTTGCAGGCTCACAAGCCTGAACTCACCCAAGAAGACATCAATGCGGTGGTGCGCGATGCCATCGGCTTGCGCGGCAAACTGACTTGGGAATGCCCATATGCGTTTGCCGTCGCCGGTGCTCCGGTGCCGACCGCGTCTGTTATTCTGGTTCACGACGGTGCCAAGTTGCCGCCGGTCGCGGCCGTTGGCGATGGCCCGGTTGATGCAATCTACAAGGCCATCAGTCAGGCGACTGGCTTGCAAGTAAGCGTCGTCGACTACCAAATCCACAATGTCAGCGGCGGGGCTGATGCTCAGGCTGAAGCCACTTGCGTTTTAGCGCTTGATGGTCGGTCTTGTCAGGGCCAAGGTGTTGATACTGACACCGTCATGGCCAGCGTCAAGGCGTATATGCAGGCGCTGAATCGTCTGGCTCGCGGCGAGAGCAACGGCCTCCATTAATTGCTCCGTTGCCTAGTGTTGTCTCAAGGGGATCGAAGAGAGTAAAATTTTTTCGACCCCCTTATTTTTTTACTAAATTTATTGACTTTATTTATTATTTATGCTATGTTTAACAGTTTTCTGAAAAACTGTGTTACGGGCGAATTTTCGTCCAAAATTAAGGAGGCTTGTCACATGTCTTCAGGGACGACATCCGTCAGTTTGTCGGTGTTTGCCACCAATCCGACTGATGGAAAACTGGTGGCGATTTTGCAGCAACGCGGTCCTTGGGATCACGAGCAGCAGAAATCGCAGAGTTTTGCCGGCTGCTACCAGTTGGCAGTTCACGGCAAAACCGAAACACCGCGGGAAGCGGTTTTGCGCGAAGCTCACGAAGAGCTCGGGTTGGCGTTTGCCGAGCTGACGGCGCAAACCGATGTTGCGGTGATCAACGGTGTCGCGGTCACGGCGGCTGAACAGGTGCTGCATTTCCTGACTCTGGTGCCATTCGACTGGCTCAGTCAGATAGAACTTCACAAAAGTGCCAGCCGCTATGTGCTGATTACCGTCGACGAGGTCGACGATCTTCAGCCAATCAATCCGAAACTGCACCGCTCGGGTGTGGATCCCAATGGGGCGCGGTTCATGTTTCAGGATGAGATCAACGCTTTGCGCGAAGGATTCGCTCGGCTGTCTTCCTAGACGGCTTGAATTGATTGCTTCTTGGCAAAGTAATGAGGTCGTATCCTTGTTGGACGCGACCTCTTTTTATTTGACATTTTTAAACAAGCGCAGTAGGATACAGCTATGTTCAAACGCAATAATCCAACTTTACCCGTTCCGCCAAGCTTGCCATAGGGAAGCGGGTATTTGTGATTGTTGTACAACTATAATAGCCCACTTCCCGGGCTATTTTTTGTTTTCCGTTCAATCCCTCGGAAAGGAGGATAGCTCTTTGGAAAAGATAGTTGTTGTCAAAATTGGTTCTCGGGTGTTGGTTTCCACCCAGGGCAAGATTCGTTTGGCCGTGCTGAGTCAGTTGGCTCAACAGGTCAGTGCTGTCTATGAAGCTGGCTGGCATCCGATTATTGTCACTTCCGGTGCGATCGATTGCGGCAATGGTTTCATTGGCAAGGGAACCTTGTTGGAAAAGCAGGTGGCCGCCATGGTCGGTCAGCCGGAACTGATGGCTCATTGGCGTGATGCTTTCAAACAGTGGGGGATGATTGTTGGCCAGGTACTTGGTACTCACCGCGACTTTCTGACCAAAGATATGATCGCGGTCATTAATCAGGCTTTGCGTAGCGGCATCATCCCGATTCTGAACGAGAATGATTCGGCATCGGTCGAAGAAATCGAAGCAGCCGAACATCATGGTGATAACGACGCACTAGCCGCCATTGTCGCCCAAGGCATCAAGGCCAAAAAGCTTATTTTGCTTTCCGATGTTGACGGTCTCTTCGAACAGAATCCGGCCGAGAATCCCAATGCCCGGCCCATTCCGGTAGTCGCAGAGATCACTCCCGACATCATGACCTTGGCCACTAAGTTGGTGTCATCGCGTCCGACTGGTATGAAGCCAAAGTTGGAAGCTGCTCAAATGGCTACCGTGGCGGGCGTTACCGTCCATTTGGCAAGCGGCAATCTGCCCGATGTGGTCACTCGCATCATCGCGGGAATCGATGTCCCGGGTACAACATTTCTTGCCGCATAATTGATGGTTGGCATTGCTGCAACTTGCCAAGATCCCCCTGGGTCTCACTCGCTCAGGGGGTTATTTTTATGGCCAAATTTTCCACCAATTCATTTTCAACCTCTCATTTCATCATTTCATTTTTTAACTGGTCATCCCTGTCTGCCAGTAGGCAGGGCAGACAGACTGATTGCCCCTTCTGTCATCCTGAACAAAGCGAAGGATCCGATAAGCCATTGGTTTTTAATTCTTGATTTACGCCAGCTCTAAAAAGAGTTAGAATGAATGTGGTTATGGCAATCATTGAAGTTAGGAATTTAAAGAAAAATTTTGGCGAATTTACCGCCGTTGATGATATCTCGTTTGTTGTAGAACAGGGAGATATTTTTGCTTTTCTTGGACCAAACGGCGCGGGCAAAACCACTACTATCAAAATGTTGACTACTCTGTTACTTCCCACAAGCGGTGAAGTTTTAGTCAATGGTAATAATCCAGTCAAAGAACAAAATAAAGTTCGGCATTCCTTTGGTATAGTTTTTCAAGACCAGAGTTTGGATGATGAATTGACTGCGTGGGAAAACATGGAATTTCATGGTGTCTTGTATGGTGTGCCCAAAGCTACTCGTCGTCAGCGGATTGAGGAAATGATGAAATTTGTTGAGTTGTGGGAGCGTAAAGATGAGCTGGTTAAAAATTTTTCCGGCGGGATGAAGCGCCGGCTGGAAATCGCTCGCGGTCTGGTTCATCATCCTAAAATTTTATTTCTGGACGAACCAACTTTGGGACTTGATCCGCAAACCAGAAATCATATTTGGGATTATATTAAAAAATTGAATCAGGAAGAGGGAATGACCGTATTTTTTACCACTCATTATATGGAAGAAGCCGCCCGGGCAGCTAAGCGGGTAGCGGTGATTGATCACGGTAAGATTATTGCTGCGGGCAGTCCCGACGAATTAAAACAACAGACCAATAAAGAATCTTTGGAAGATGCCTTTCTGGCCTTGACCGGTCGCAGTATTCGCGATGAAGAAGTCGGCAGCGTCGAACGCCTGCGCAATCATCGGAAAGCTTGGCGTCATTAAAAAATATATGAAAGTTATTTATATCCTTTGGTTGAGACAAATTAAACGGTATCTTCGATCCAAACCAAGAATGATTGGTTCATTGGGCCAGCCGCTTTTGTTTTTATTAGCGCTGGGTTTTGGTTTTGGTCCGATTTATCAAAAAGCCGGCGAAGGCAACTATTTACAATTCATCGGTCCGGGCGTTATTGCCATGGCCATTATTTTTACCGCCATTTTTACCGGCATTGAAATTATCTGGGATCGCCAGTTTGGATTTTTGAAAGAAACTTTGGTTGCGCCTTCATCGCGGTTTGAAATTATGATCGGTCGCACTTTGGGCGGCGCGACCGTTGCCACTTTGCAGGGAGTGGTGGTATTGCTAATGACCCTGGTAGTCGGTTTTCGGCCGACTAATATTTTATTGTTGCCCTTGGGTTTGGTTTTTATGTTGTTGACCGCCTTGGTCTTTACTGCTCTGGGAACGGCCATTGCCACTCAGTTGCAAGACATGCAGGCTTTCCCAATCATTATGAATTTTTTGATTATGCCAATCTTCTTTTTGTCCGGTGCGTTATTTCCGCTGGAAAGTTTTCCCGAAGCGGTGGTACTGGCTACCCGGATCAATCCTTTGGTTTATGGCGTTGACGGTCTGCGCGGCAGCCTGGTTCAGGGAGCTCATTTGGGTTTAGTTAACGACTTTTTCATTTTAGGCCTAATTACTTTGGCCCTGTTGGCTTTAGGAAGCTACTTATTTTCCAAAATTGAAGTTTAAGATGCTTGACATTCTGGCACAATTGCTGTAAATTAGCTATATCCTATGCAAACAATTCGAGTAAACAACTGGTTTTTCAACTTTTATTTCTTTACTGGCCGGTAGACGGGGAGCTTGAATTTTGCTAAAATAGGATAAAAATTCACAAGACGCAAGCGAACTGATCTACTGATAAAACGGTCAGTTTTTTGTTTATTGTCTGATTTTTGAACCTAGAAATTACGGGTTTAAGAATTAGGCAATAATGCCTAGGGAGGGAATGTGCCTTGAAAATTAGTCAGGTTTAAACCTTTGGAAAGGGAATACCATGAATCCGATCGAGATTTGGTTTGGCGGCCCTGGCCGCACGAAGCTTGAAACCGCTGACCAGCTGACTGGTTTGCGCTACGATTGGCGGCAGTTAGTTGAGTTATTGCCGCAGATGTTTACGCCCGAATTGCTCGCCGCGGTCTTACCTTGGCAGTTCGCAATCGTTCTGCCGGCCATTGATCAACTGCGAGATGGCGGTGGTCACAAGGGCGGGGAATTCATCCAGTTCAATCTGATCATTCATCAAGGCAGGGCCTCAGCGCCTTTCCGTACGATTCAGATTGAATTCTTTGCCTGTGCCGCTTGTCAGATGAAGGATCACATTTGGCGCCAAGCTTCTGACATGCTGTCCAAGACCATCACCGCCATCGAGCATGAGGCCGATCAGCTCAAGAGCGCCGCTTCGGCCGTGAGGTCATTGGCCGGAGACATCGGAGACAAGGAGAGTCAGCCGACATGAACGAACACACGATCAGGATCGTTTGTCCCCATAATCTTTCCACTCCCGGTCAGATCATTGAGGTGACTGATTCGGAGCCAAGGATTTTGGTGGACTGCGAGCTTTACCGTATTTGGCTTTACTCCGGCAGCTGTCGCAGTAAAGGTTGCGTCAATCTCGGTGTCCATGCCTTGCGCGACTGTACCTTTGCCAAGCAGGGGAACATTCGTGTTGGCAATTTCAAGAGAGAAGCACCAGTTTTGTCTAGGCCGTTGAGCCTTAACCCGGATAAGGAGTGTTGACCCATGTCGGAATTGGAAAAAGATGGATTCATTCAAGCGATGAACCAGGCTGTGCTGACAGTTTTGGCAAACCTGCCCGATCGGAAAATCGAAGCCGATGTCGTGATTGATCTGGCCTGCGGCGAAGTGTCGCCCAACCAATTTTCGGTTGAGCAGACTGAGTTGGCGCGCCGGACTGTCCGGTCGCTGGTTCGCAAGACCCCGCGTTGCTACGGTGTTAATCGCCGAAGCGGCTGGTGGCGGATTATCTTGCAGTATTTGACCCCTAAACAGGCGGTTGAAGCATACCTGTGGCGCTTTCCCGACAGCATGACTGTCGATCAGCGCCGCAGTATCATCGACTACCTGATTGTCAATTTGGCGTTTGACCGCGAGCTGGTTGAGCGTCAGGTATTTGAACGCCGGTTTGTGATTGTTCCCAACCGGGGATGCCATCACCAACAGCGTAACAATAGCCGGGTTTGGTAACCCAGAGGAGTGAAGTCATGATTGTCCATATGAGTCCTGGTCTTCCTCAAGACCATGAACATGTCAACGAGGTGGTGGCCAAGGCCAATCGCTATGGTCTTTGTCCCGAAGTACATGCCGAACACGGGGCGAAGTATACGGCCGTTGAGGTGTATCTGAAAGACGGCAAGACTAAGGCCAGTAGTTTGCCGGAATATCTTTTCGAGAACCTGCCGGGCGTTGAGCGCGTAGTCCGAGTTTCGCCTTCGACGGTTTCGGCGGCGATGAATGGAGATCGGGAACGGTTAGTTATCCCGATTGGTCCTTCGGCTATTGGTCCGAATCACCCTTGCTTGTTGGTTGCTGGTCCCTGCGCCATTGATAAGCATGCTGCCGCGACTTTGGAAATGCTGGCTCGTCATGGTGTCCAGCACATTCGCGGCGGTTGGCGCAAGCCCCGTTCAAGGGCCGAGGCTTTCCGCGGTTTCGGGGCCGATGTGCTGGAAAAATTCATGCGTATTGCTCAAAGCAACGGCATGAAATCAATCTGGACCGAGGTCATCGAGAGTCCCGATGTCGAAACTGTTCGTCGATTGCGCGATCGTACTCACTTTACCGGTGATGTTGTGTTGTGGGTCGGGGCGCGCAATTCCGGCAACTACCGACTGTTGGAAAAGCTTGGCGAACAGAATGACTTTATCGTCATGCTCAAGCACGGTCTGCGCATGACGCGGATTGACGAACTGATGGAGCTTGCGGGCTGGGTTCTGTATGGCCCGATGTACTGGGACGAGGATGGTCGCCTTGATGTTGAACGCAGCGCTCCTTCGGGAAATCAGAAACTGATCTTTTGCGTTCGCGGATTGGACAAGGTTGACCAGCACGACCCCCATCGGTTCACGCCTAACTTTTCCTGGATTGACGAACTCCATGATCGGGCCCGTCCGCCGGTTTGTCTGGATCCGTCTCACATGGCCGGTCGTGCCGATCTGGTCTTGAGAGATTTGGCCGAAGGGTTGACTCATAACCCCGATGTGGCGCTGGTTGAGTGTCACGCCAAGCCCGAGGAGGCCCTGTGCGACAAGGATCAGGCGATTGGTCCTGATCAAATCGAACAGTTGGTGGCGTTGGTGGACGAACATAATCGTCAGCGCGGCTACGGCCAGACTGAACCCAGAGCCGAGGTTGCCTGAAATCATAAGTATTGTCATATCCTGACTTTACCGGAGCCCAAAGCTTAATTGCCGCGGGCTTCTTTTTTTGCCCTTTTGACCGATCTGGCCTGTGACTGTTATAATGTAGATAACTTCACTTCCGAAAATTGGTTAAAGTTTTGGGACAAACTTTATCAGTAGGGATTCAAAATCGTCATTAGCCTTTGGCTGGTTGACTGCGATCCCCAACGCCAAATGCGACGCGCCAAGCGCCTAGAAAGTCTTAATTGATCTTCTTAGCGGGCGGCAACTCGACAGGGCAGGCTGAATACAGCCAAAAGCTTTGGCCAGTTTGGAGTGGAGTTTAGGTTTTCAAACTTGCTCTTGCGAGTTTGTTTTTTTGTGCTATGATAAACAAACCAAGTTAATTTTATGGATAATCAATTTGCGCCAATTATTGATGCCGCCCGCCAGGGCGGGGAACAGCTCAAAAAATATTTTGGGCGGCATTTGGATATTATTAATGAAAAGCTTGGCCCCGCCGACCTGCAAACCACGGCTGATTTGGAAAGCGAGCGGGCCGTTTTGGCAATTTTAAATAAGCATTACCCCGATTATAATATTTTTTCCGAAGAAGTCGGGATGATTGACCGCGGTTCGGATTTTACTTTTTATATTGATCCGTTGGATGGTACTAATAATTTTGTTTTGGGTATTCCTTATTTTTCCTGTTCAATTGCTTTGGTTCAGGGTCATAATGTCATCTTCGCTGCCGTCTATTCGCCAATCACCGACAATTTATATTATGCTCAGCGCGGCCAAGGGGCGTTCTTAAATAGTCAACCAATCAAAGTGAATGTTGAAACCGCAATTGACCGTTGCACGGTTGGGTATAACACTGGTTATGATGTTTCCGATGAAGAAAATTTAAAAATTACCAGACCAATTTTAGCGTTGGATATCAAAAGACTTTTAATCAATTGGTCGCCGGCGCTTGATTTATGTTTGTTGGCCAGCGGCCGAATTGAAGCGATTGTTGTTAATCGGGGAGAGTGGCATGATTTTTTGGCCGGGCACCTGATCGCCCAGGAAGCCGGCGCTATTATTACTGATTTTTTCGGTCAAGTTCGCGAGCATGATCAGGTTAAAAGTTTTGTGGTGGCAAACTCCTCGGCTGTTTCCCAAAAAATTGTTTCAATTGCCAAGGATTTTTAATTTCTTCGGGCTGTAGCGCAGTTGGCTAGCGCGTACGCATGGGGTGCGTGAGGTCGCGGGTTCGAGTCCCGCCAGCCCGACCATTTGTCATTCTGAGCGAAGCGAAGAATCTGCGAAGCGAAGAATCTGCGAAGCGAAGAATCTGCGAAGCGAAGAATCTGAACAATGGAATGAGAAAGATGGGCGGGGATGACAATAAATATTAATTAGTATGGATCAAGTCTTGAAGCTTCTGGATCAACTTAATATCCCGTATCAAAATTATGAACACCCCGCAGTTTTTACCGTTGCTCAATCAACTCAGTTGAAGACCGATATTCCCGGCGCCAGCACTAAAAATTTATTTCTACGCAATCAAAAGAAAACCAGTTATTACCTGGTTTTAATTTTAGCCAACAAGACCGCTGATCTTAAAAAATTGGCCGCTGATTTGGGGGAAGACCGTTTAAGCTTTGCTTCATCCGACGATTTGAAAAAATTTTTAGGGCTGGTTCCCGGTTCGGTTTCGGTCTTTGGTCTGATTAATTGTCAATCCAAAAATCTTAAAGTTATTGTTGACAATGACTTTTGGCAATATGACCAAATTGGCTTTCACCCTAATGACAATCGTGCTACAACGGTTATTGCGACCAATGACTTGAAAAAATTTTTAGTTTCAAGACCTCAGGAAATTTTGTTTAAAAACCTTTAGTTTAATGCTATGGTTAAGCTATGAACAAATATCCTTATAAGTTTACGCCAACGGAATACGACCTTGATGATTTAATAAAAAAACGCTGGAGTCCGGTGGCTTTTTCGGCGCAGCCAATTGAAATGGAAAAAATAAATTCATTGTTTGAAGCAATGCGTTGGGCACCGTCTTCGCGCAATGAACAGCCTTGGCGGATAGTTTATGCTACCCGGGATAACGAGCAGGAATTTAATGTCCTGGCTGATTTATTGGATGAAGGTAATAGTTATGCCAAAGATGCTTTTTTGCTGTTGGTGATTTGTGGCTTGCGCCATCATAACTACCATCACAAACCCAATCGGACTTATCAATATGATACGGGCGCTGGCGCACAAAATTTATTTTTACAAGCAGTTAGCCTAGATTTGGTGGCTCATGAAATGGGCGGGTTTGATATCAAACGATCTTATGAAGTTTTAGGCATTCCAAAGGAAGAAGTTGAAGTCATCGCTATGATTGCCGTCGGTCATCCCGGTGATGAGTCCAAGCTTAGTCCGCAGTTCCAAGCCAAACAGTCTGAACCCAGAAATCGCCAGCCGATTTCGGATTTTGTCTTCAAAGGTAGGTGGCGATAATTATGGTATAATGATTTTATGGATATTTTATTAAAAAGTGTTATATCTGGTTTAGTTACCGCAGTAATTTTGTTTATTGCTAAATTTTCCGGACCAAAGTTGGCAGGTGCTATTGGCGGGATACCAATTGTTTTTGCTGTTTCCTATATTTTGTTGACCTTGAACGACAAAACTGTTGCCCGTAATTTTTTGATTGGGGGGGTATATGGAGCAATCGCGGCTATATTCTTTAGTGTTGCTTTAATTATTCTTAATTCTCAATTCAGGACGCATTGGCTAAATTTTACTGTTGCTTATGTTTTGTGTTTCTTTTTTGCTTTGTTGATGGTTTATCTCACATCAAAATAATAAGTACAAAAAAACTAAGTAATTTTTACTCAATTAAAAGTTTCAAGCTAAGGATTGAAAAATTACTTAGTTTTTTGTTTGGTTGATTTAGTGGCGGCTTTAGCCAGGGTCTTTAAACAGCTGGTGCAGACCAACATTTTTTTGCCGTCAATCTTTTTGCTTTGCAAATTGATCTTTTGGCGTCTGATGGTTTTGATGTTGGAATGGCTTTTCCAGTTGGCCTTCAATGGCTCGCGGCCGCAAATTTCACAATTAGCCATATAATCGTTGAATAGTTAATGATGCTAATATAGCAGAGCCGTTTAAAAAAATCAAGTCTTGTGTTATATTAAAGTAACTATGTCAGGTATAATTTTTTTAATTTTTATCGTTGCCTTTATTCTGTCGGTGATTTTGCACGAAATCGCCCATGGTTATGTGGCTAACCATTTTGGCGATGATACCGCCAGGATTATGGGGCGTTTGTCGCTTAATCCGCTGGTTCATATTGACCCAGTCGGTTCAGTTTTGGTGCCGCTGATGTTGTATCTTTCCAGCGCCGGGTTCTTGTTTGGTTGGGCCAAGCCCGTGCCGGTCAATCCTTTCCGGCTCAAAGGGGGAGTGGTGGCTTATCGTTGGGTAACGGTTGCTGGTGTGGCAACTAATTTTGTCTTGGCTGTTGTTTCGGCCTTAATTTTGAAGATTACCTCTCAGTATCTGGGAATTTCTGGCAATAATCTTGGCATCATCTTCTTTAGCTCTTTAATGCAGGTTAATTTGGTTTTGGCGATTTTCAACGCCTTGCCGTTGCCGGGTTTTGATGGTTGGAATTTTTTAGGAACTTTTGGTCCGGTCAGTCGTCTGGTCAGCCGAACCCAATTGGCCAACCCTTTGTTTATGGCTCGCTACGGTTTGGTGGTTTCGCTGGTTTTGCTGTTTTTATTTATGCCGCTGATAAGCTATATTTTTGCCTTAGTCTACACATTTTTTATTAAGTTTTTCGGTTTATAACTTTAAGCTTGACTATTTTCTGATAATTAGCTAGTATGTTTTTGTGTTATTAACTGCCATTTAAGGCAGGTTTTTAAGACTTCAAATGCCAACAATCAATCAATTATTGAGAAAAAAACGCAAATCTAGCGCAAAAAAAGCCAAGACCCCGGCGATGCGGGTGGTTTCTAATACTTTGCGCCGCAAAAAACACGAGCTCCCTAAGGGTTCGGCTTTTAAGCGGGGGGTTTGTCTTAAAGTTACTACCATGACTCCCAAGAAACCTAACTCAGCACTACGAAAGATTGCTAGAGTTCGGCTTTCCAATGGCATGGAAGTCACCGCTTATATTCCCGGCGAAGGCCATAATCTGCAGGAACACTCCGTGGTTTTGTTGCGCGGCGGCCGGGTTAAGGATTTGCCGGGTGTTCGCTACCATATTGTTCGGGGCGTTTATGATACGGCCGGCGTCCAAGGACGCAAACAGGGCCGCAGTCTTTACGGCGCAAAACGCGAGACCAAGGCTGCCAGTTAATTTACTAAATTTGGCCAATTTTATTAATTATGCGAGGAAAAACTCCTAAACGAAAAATTACTCCCGATCCGCGATACCACAGTACTGTTATCGCCAAATTTATTAATCATTTGATGAGCCACGGCAAGCACTCGGTTGCTCAAAAGGTAATGTATGACTGTCTGGATATCATCAAAGAAAAAACCAGCAAAGATCCTTTGGAAGTTTTTGATGTGGCCATTAGAAATGTTGCTCCGGAAGTGGAAGTTAAATCCCGACGAGTTGGCGGCGGTAACTATCAGATTCCGGTTTCGGTTGTTGGCGACCGCAAAAATACCTTGGCTTTCCGCTGGATTATCAAAGCCGCTCATGACCGTAAAGGTGCCGCTATGTGCCGGAAGCTGGCCGATGAATTGATCGCCGCTTACAACAAAGAAGGTGCGGCCATTAAGAAGCGCCAGGATACCTACAGAATGGCTGAAGCCAATCGGGCTTTTGCTCACTTTGTTAGATAATCTAACTATTAATCATTAACATTAAGGCAATTAACATTTATTAATTGGGTGTTGGTTGTTGAAAATTCATATTATGCCCCGTGAATACCCTTTAGAGAAGACCAGGAATATCGGAATTATTGCTCATATTGACGCCGGTAAGACAACTGTCTCCGAGCGTATTTTGTTTTACACCGGAAAAAAACACAAAATTGGTGAAGTTCACGAAGGTGCGGCTGAAATGGATTGGATGGAGCAGGAACGGGAACGGGGAATTACCATTACTTCCGCCGCGACTACTTGTTTTTGGGCGCCGCGCGGTGAAGAGACTGAAAAGTGTCGGATCAATATCATCGACACTCCTGGTCATATTGATTTTACCGCCGAAGTTCAGCGCTCGTTGCGTGTTTTGGACGGCGGTGTGGTCGTTTTTGATGGCGTTGCCGGTGTTGAACCGCAATCTGAAACCGTCTATCATCAGGCCGAAAAGTTTAAAGTCCCTTTGATGGGATTTGTTAATAAAATGGACCGCACTGGCGCTGATTTCTACGCCGATTTGCAAAGTATTCGTGATCGTTTGACGAAAGTTGCCTATCCAATTCAGTTGCCAATTGGCGCTGAATCGGGTTTTTTGGGTGTTGTTGATTTGTTAACCCAACGAGCCCATATTTACAAAGATGATTTGGGTCGGGAAATTGAAGAAACCGAAGTCCCGGCCGATTTGAAGGAATTGGCCGATAAATACCGCAGCGAGCTTTTGGAAGCCATTGTTCAGTATGACGAAAATTTAATGAACAAGTATCTTAGTGGCGAAGAAATCGGTTTGGCTGAACTTAAAAAGGTTTTACGCCAGGCTACCATTGCCAATGAGATTATGCCGATTTTGGTTGGCTCGGCTTTGAAAAACAAAGGTGTCCAGTTGTTACTTAATGCCATTTGTGATTATCTTCCCAGTCCGCTTGATGTTCCGCCGGTAACTGGATTCAATCCCAAAGATGAAAGCAAGGAAGAGATCCGCAAGGCCGATGATAATGAACCTTTTTCAGCCCTTGCTTTTAAGATTGCGGTCGACCCGTTTGTCGGCAAACTTTGTTTTTTCCGAATATATTCGGGATTTTTGGAGGCCGGATCATATATTTATAATTCAACCAGCGGCAAAAAAGAACGCATTGGCCGAATCGTGCGAATGCATGCCAACTCCCGCGAAGAAGTAAAGGAAGTTTACGCCGGTGACATCGCCGCCGCGGTTGGTTTAAAGGACACTTTTACCGGCAATACTTTATGTGATGAAAATCATCCGATTGTTTTGGAATCAATTGAATTCCCTGAACCGGTTATTAAGGTTGCAGTCGAACCAAAAACCAAAGCCGACCAGGAAAAGATGGGATTGGCTTTACAGAAATTGGCGGAAGAAGATCCAACCTTTCAAGTCAAAAGTGATGAAGAGACCATGCAGACCATTATTGCCGGTATGGGCGAGCTGCATTTGGAAGTTATTATTGACCGGATGAAACGCGAATTCAAAGTTGAAGCGACCGTCGGCAAACCGCAAGTGGCTTATAAAGAAACTATCAAGGGTCAAGCCGAAGCCGAAGGCAAATATATTAGACAGTCCGGCGGGCGCGGTCAGTATGGCCATTGTTGGATTAAAGTTGAACCCAAAAGCCGCGGCGAAGGTTTTGAATTCGTTGATGAAATTAAAGGCGGGGTTATTCCCCGGGAATATATTCCTCCAATTCAAAAAGGGGTTAAAGAAGCAATGGACAAAGGCGTGATCGCCGGTTATCCGATGATTGATATTAAAGCCACGGTTTACGATGGTAGTTTTCATGAAGTCGACTCTTCGGAAGCGGCTTTCAAAATCGCTGGTTCCATGGCTTTTCAAGATGCCACTAAGCGCGCCAACCCGATTCTGCTTGAGCCGATCATGCGGGTGGAAGTCATTACTCCCGAAGACTTTATGGGTGATGTAATCGGTAACTTGAATTCCAAACGGGGCCAAATTGAAGAAATGAAAGACCGCGGTCAGTCTAAGGTGATTGATGCCAAGGTACCTTTGGCCGAAATGTTTGGTTACGCGACAGAACTTCGTTCCATGACCCAGGGCCGAGCTTCTTATTCAATGGAATTTCATGATTATTCTGAAGTTCCCGGCAATGTGGCTGAGGTAATTAAGGCCGGCCGGTCATAAAGTTAGTAAATAATTTGAATATTATGGCTAATAATTTCAAAAAATTGCTGGAATTAGCCAAAAAAACCGGAGATAATTGTATCGTACTTGATGAGGAAGGTAATCCCAGCTATGTTTTAGTGGGTTTTGACGATTATCAAAAGATGGTGCTAAACCGTTCCCAATTGGCCGGTTTAAGTGAGTCAGAGCTTTTGGACAAGATTAATCAGGATATTGCGGTTTGGAAAGCCAGCACTCAAAATGAGTCTTTGGATAACTGGCAGATTATTCAGAGTGCGGTAGGAGAGTTGAATAAGAATAATGAAGTTGCAGAAAACCACGAAAAATCGCTTAATCAAGCCAAAAATTTTGTGGACACAAACGATAGCGATTTGAGTAATGAAAAATACTATTTTGAACCGGTAGATTAGTGTTGACAGATTCCGTCAGTTTGTTATATACTCAAAAGTGCTTTTAAATTTATTATTAAATAATAAAAAATAACACGATCCGTTCCGGATGATTCAAATTAGGTCCGGAGCTGGCTCACAAAGATCGTATAGAAGGAACAAAATACAATGGCCGATAAATTTGAACGAAGCAAACCTCATTTGAATGTCGGTACCATTGGTCATGTTGACCATGGTAAGACTACTTTGACGGCAGCTTTGTTAGCCTACCTCAACAAAAAGGGGATGAAAGCTTCAAACAAGTCCGTTGATCAAATTGATGGTGCTCCCGAAGAGCGTGAACGCGGTATTACCATTGCTACTGCCCATGTTGAGTATGAAAGTGAAAACCGCCATTATGCCCATATTGACTGTCCGGGTCACGCCGACTATGTCAAAAATATGATCACTGGTGCAGCCCAGATGGATGGTGCGATTTTGGTTGTCGCTGCTACCGATGGTCCAATGCCTCAGACTCGTGAGCACATTCTTTTGGCTCATCAGGTTAATGTTCCGGCCATGGTTGTGTTTTTGAATAAAGTCGACCAGGTTAAAGATCCAGAACTAATTGACTTGGTTGAAGAAGAAGTTCGCGATTTGTTAAAGAAATATGAATTCCCGGGAGATGAAATCCCAGTCATTCGCGGTTCCGCTTTGAAAGCTTTGGAAAATCCGGAAGATCCGGAAGCTACCAAACCAATGGAAGAATTGGTCAAAGCTTTGGATGAATATATCCCTGAACCGGTTCGCGATACTGAAAAACCTTTCCTATTGCCGATTGAAGATATTTTCTCCATCGAAGGTCGCGGTACTGTTGCCACCGGCAGAATTGATCGTGGTATTATTAAGCTTAATGACGAAGTTGAAATCATTGGCTTGCGACCAACCCAAAAGACGGTTGTTACCGGTATTGAAATGTTTAACAAGTCTTTGGATGAGGGTCGGGCCGGTGATAATGCCGGTTTACTGTTGCGTGGCACCAAGAAGGATGATATTGAACGCGGTCAAATTTTGGCCAAGCCGGGCAGCATTACTCCTCATACTGAATTCGAAACCAAAACTTATATTTTGACCAAAGAAGAAGGTGGCCGACACAGTCCTTTCTTCAAGGGTTATAAGCCACAATTCTATATTGGCACGGCTGATGTTACTGGTGATGTTGAATTGCCGGAAGGTACGGAAATGGTCATGCCTGGTGATACCGTTAACTTGAAGATCAAGTTAATCAAGCCAGTGGCTTTGGAACAGAATCAGCGATTTGCTATCCGCGAAGGTGGTCGAACTATCGGTGCTGGTGTAGTAACTAACATTACTAAGTAAATGATTTAATGCCCCCCGAATTTTTTCGGGGGGCTTATCAATAAATAAAGTTCTTTCACGACCATGGCAGCCATTAAAAGAATTCCAGTATCTTCCCACAAATCTGAGGATGCTGAAGAAATCAAGCAAAAAATTAGAATCAAAATTCGGGCCTACGATCATAAGATTATTGATCAGTCGACCAAGACGATTATTGATACGGTTGAACGGACCGGTGCCAGGTATTTGGGCCCGATTCCTTTGCCGACCGAAAAGAAGAAATATACTGTTTTAAAATCTTCTTTCGTCCATAAGGATTCCCGTGATCAGTACGAAATGCGGATTCACAAGCGATTGCTCGATATTCTGGAACCAACTCCTAAAACTGTTGATTCATTGCAGAATCTGAATTTGCCGGCCGGAGTTGATGTCGAAATCAAAATGGCGTAAAGTAAAATAATTTGTATATACCAAAAGTGGCGTTAAGGCAATAAAGAAAGCTTTCCCGACAAGTCGGGAAAAAACCTTTATCACCTCAGCCGTCCGCTTAAGGAGATTGAAAAAGCTAACTTAAATTAAGTCTACAATTTGCCAGCACTTTATCTGGCTATTTGAGGCAGATTTTTATTTTTAAATAAGGTATGAAATTCATTTTGGCCGAAAAAAAAGAAATGACCCAGAAGTTCTCACCCGATGGAACCGTAATTCCGGTTACCCGCGTCGTGGCAGGACCTTGTTTTGTTACTCAAGCCAAGTCTGACAGCAAAGACGGTTATACTGCTGTGCAAATTGGTTTTGGCAACAAAAGAAAGTTGGCCAAACCCCTCAAAGGTCATGTTAAGAATCTTGGTAATTTTCGTTATCTTAAAGAATTTCGGATTGATGCCCAGGCTTTGGCGAACTTAAAAGTCGGTGATAAAATCACTGTTAATACTTTTGTCGCCGGCGATGTTGTCAAAGTTACCGGCACTAGCAAGGGCCGTGGTTTTCAGGGTGTTGTTAAGCGCCATGGTTTTCATGGCAGTCCCAAAACCCATGGTCATAAAGATCAATTGCGCATGTCTGGTTCTATCGGCGCTACCGGTCCGGCTCATGTTTTCAAAGGCACCAGAATGGGCGGTCAGATGGGCAACAGCCAAGTAACAGTCAAGAATTTGGAAATTGTTGAAGTTAATCCGGAAGCTAACGAAATTTTTATCAAAGGCGCTGTTCCCGGTTCCCGCAACAATCTTTTGCTAGTTTCGGGTGCGGGCGATATCATTATCGAACAAATTTCTGCTCCGGTAGCCAAGGAAGAACCAAAAGAAGAATCAGCGGCGGTTGAGACCGACAAGTCAGTTGAAAAAAATCCGGCCGAAGTCAAAGAAGCCATTGATACTGTTTCTGCCCAAGAAGTTGAAGGCTCGGTCAAAGAAGTTAAAAATGAAAATAATTCCACCGACCAGAAAGAAGAAACCAAATAATTATGTCGAAATTTCCCGTTTACAATTTTAAAGGTGAAAAAGTCAAAGAAGTGGATTTGAATCCGGCAATTTTTGGTTTAAAGATTAAGCCGGAATTAGTTCAACAGGCCGTCGTTATCCAACAGGCCAATAGCCGACAGGTTATTGCTCATGCTAAAGATCGCAGCGAAGTCTCCGGTGGCGGTCGCAAGCCTTGGCGTCAAAAGGGTACTGGTCGGGCCCGTCACGGTTCCAGTCGTTCACCAATTTGGCGCGGTGGTGGTATTACTTTTGGTCCAACCAAAGATCGTAATTTTTCGGTGAAGATGAATCAGAAAGCCAAGCAGAAAGCTTTGTTGATGACTTTATCCGACAAGGCTCATAACCAAAAGATTGTTTTAATTGATGAATTATCTTTGACTGAAGCCAAGACCAAGAAATTTTTAGAAATTTTACAGAATTTGAATTTACGACCTACTAAAAAATCAGTCAAAAAAGATAAAACCGAAACTGGAGAGAAAAAACAGCTAACCAAGAAGAATAATGCTGGTGTTTTGGTGGTTCTGCCGAAAAAAGATGAAGCGTTGGTTCGTTCAATTCGTAATTTAGAAAAAGTCGATAGTATTATGGCTAACAGTCTTAATGTGATTGATGTTTTAAAGAAGCAGTATTTATTACTGCCTTTGGCCAGCATCACCGAAATTGAAAAGACTTTTGTCAAATAAATCTATGGGAATTTTAGATAAATTTAAATCCAAGAAACAAGAAGATCAGGAAAAGCAGCAGGTTCAAGCCAAAGCTTCCAAAATTCAGGAGCCAAAATCGGAAGTTAAGCCGGAAGTCAAAGTTCAACCTAAAAAGGCTGAAACCAAAGCCGGAGAAATCAAAGGCGCTTCCCGGCAGGCTTTTCGCGTTTTGGTTAAACCCTTGATTACCGAGAAAGCCACTGAGCTGGGGGTCGCCAATAAATATGTCTTTTCAGTTGATCCCAAGATGAACAAGGTTGAAGTCAAAAAGGCAATTAGATCAATTTATAAAGTTGATCCAATCCAAGTTAATATTATGAATTTTTCCGGTAAGCGCGTTCGCTATGGCCGAGTTTACGGTTCAACCAAGGCCTGGAAGAAAGCGGTTGTTACTTTGAAACCGGGAGACAAAATTGAAGTTTACGAAGGAGTTTAATTATTATGGCAATTAAAGTTTACAAACCAACTACTCCCGCTCGCCGCCAGACTTCGGTTGATACTTTTGCCGACATCAATAAAAAGAAGCCGGAAAAGAAATTGATTAAAATCAAAAAGAAAACCGGCGGTCGCAATAATGAGGGTAAAATTACCGTTCGCCATCGGGGCGGGGGAGCCAAACAATATTATCGGCTGATTGATTATCGTCGTGATAAGTTTGATATGCCTGCCACCGTTGAAGCGATTGAGTACGATCCAAACCGTCAAGCGCGAATTGCTTTATTGAAATACGAAGACGGCCAGAGGTCATATATGATTGCGCCAGTTGATTTAAAGGCCGGTGATCAGGTAGTTTCTTCTAAAACCCGAACCGAGATTAAACCTGGTAATCGGATGCCGTTGGAACATTTGCCTTTGGGTTCAATTATTTATAATATTGAAGTTGTTCCGGGCAAAGGCGCTCAGCTGGTTAGAACCGCTGGTTCAACTGCCAAATTGATGGCGGTGGAAGGCAAATACGCGACTGTCCGAATGCCGTCTGGCGAAGTTCGCTTGATTCCCAAAGAAGCTAGTGCAACCATCGGTCAGGTTTCTAATCCGGATTCAATGCATATTAGAATCGGCAAAGCCGGTCGGATGCGCCATATGGGTATTCGTCCAACCGTTCGCGGTAAAGTTATGAACCCGGTAGATCATCCTCATGGTGGTGGTGAAGGTCATAACCCAATTGGTATGAAGGCGCCAAAAACTCCTTGGGGTAAAAAGGCCCTGGGTGTTAAAACCAGGAAGAATAATAAATATTCAGATAAATTCATTGTTCGCAGTCGTCGCCAGAAGCGTCGCAAATAATTTTATAATTTATGTCAAGAAGTCTAAAAAAAGGTCCATATATCAACGAACGGTTGCTCAAAAAGCTTAAGGATGTTAAAGTTGGCAGTGGCGTAATGGTTAAAACTTGGGATCGAGCTTGTATGATTACCCCCGAGATGGTTGGGCATACTATTGGTGTCCATAACGGCCGGATTCATGTGCCGGTATTGGTGGTGGAAAATATGGTTGGCCACCGGTTGGGTGAATTTGCGCCAACCCGGAAATTTATCGTCCATGGCGGTAAGATTGCTAAGGAACAGCAGCGCGCTGCTGCTCAAAAAGCTTCGGATGATCGCAAAAAAGCCCAAGCTGATGCTACTCAAAAGAAATAATTATTATCATGACTGAACAAACCAAGAAAACTGAAAAGCCAAAGAAGCAGGTTGATGCTAAATCAGCTAAGGTTAATGTTGCTAAGACTGCCAGAGCCGCCAAGCCGAAAATCGACAAGGTTGTTAAGCCAAAAAAAGTTGAAGCCAAAAATGTGATTACCGAAGTTAGGGCTAGTGCCAAATTTATCAGAATTGCTCCCCGAAAAGTCAGATTGGTGGTCAAGCCTTTGAATGGTTATAATGTCGATGATGCTTTGGCTCAATTGAAGTTTATTGTTAAGGCCGCCTCTAGAGATGTGACAAAATTGATTAATTCCGCCATTGCTAATGCGGAAAACAATTTTAATTTGGATCGTAAGGATTTATATATTAAAAGCTTGGTAGTTAACGATGGTCCGACTTTAAAGCGTTACCGCCCGCGGGCTCATGGTCGCTCAGCGGCTATTCGCAAACGAACCAGTCACATTGATTTGATTTTGGGTGTTGCTGCCGGTGCCAAGTTGGTAGCCAAGCCAGCCGCCAAGCCAGCCGCCAAGAAAGAAGAAATTAAGGTTGTTAATCCTGACGAAGTTGCCAAATCTGGTCCAAAGTCGGGCGGCCCTAAAGCACCATCAGAACAGGGTCATGATTCGCAAGGGTTTTTAAAAGGTATTTTTCAACGTAAAACTGGTTAAAAATTATGGGACAAAAAGTACATCCAAAAGCATTCAGACTCGGCGAACTGTATAGTTGGGATTCCAAATGGTTTTCCCGCCAAAACTATGCCAAGTTTTTGCAGGAAGATTTAACCATTAAGAAATTTTTAAAGCGGGAATTGAAAGAAGCGTCGGTGGCACGAGTTGAAATTGAACGGACGCCCGCGGCAACTACTATCATTATCCATTCTGCCAAGCCGGGAATTATCATTGGCCGCGGCGGTCAGGGTGTTGAAGATTTAAAGAAAAAAATTAAAGCCAAATCTTTGGCCCCCAAAGCCAGTCTTAATATTAATATCCAAGAAGTCGCCAATCCCAATATTTGTGCCGAGTTGGTGCTGCAGTCAATGATTGCTGATATTGAAAAGCGTATGCCTTTTCGGCGGGTAATGAAACAGGCTATTGCGCGAGTTAGCAAGACCGATGCCAAGGGAATCAAGGTAATAATTTCGGGCCGGTTGAACGGTGCGGAAATCGCCCGGTCTGAAACTTTGACAACCGGCAGTTTGCCGCTTCACACTTTGCGGGCCGACATTGATTACGCGCGTGGCGTTGCTCGGACAACTTATGGGGCAATCGGTATTAAAGTTTGGATTTATAAAGGCGAAGTTTTTAAAAAAGATTTAGATAAGAATCAACAGACTAATAATCAATCAACCAAGAAATAATTTAAGATATGTTGTCACCAAGGAAAATGAAACATCGCAAAAGCTTTAAAGGCAAACTGACCGGTAAGGCGACAGCCAAAACCGAAGTGAGTTTTGGTAAATTCGGACTTAAGGCTTTGGGTAATACTTGGTTAACTGCCCGGCAAATTGAGTCGGCGCGGCGTGCTATGACCCGATTTATCAAACGCGGCGGCAAAATTTGGATTAGAGTTTTTCCCGATGTACCAGTTACTAAAAAGGGTGAGCAATCCACTATGGGCTCGGGCAAGGGGGCGGTTGATCATTATATTGCGGTTATTAAACCAGGCATGATCTTGTTTGAAATGGATGGAGTTCCCGAAGACAAAGCCAGAGAAGCAATGCGTTTAGCTGCTCATAAATTGCCGGTCAAAACTAGTTTTATTATCAAGTAAATTATGAAATTCAAAGAATTAAAAAATAAAGGTGAACAGGAACTACGAAAGATTTTAAACGATCTTCAGCACAGCGTGCGGGAATTGCGTTTTAAGGTTGCCAATGATCAACTTAAAAATGTTCGCCAAGTTCGGGAAGCCAAAAAAACCATCGCTCGCATTCAGACTTTGTTGAATTCCAAATTGGCTGGCACCAAACTTGCCGACAATCAAACTGATAGTAATGAAGTCAAATAATTAATATGTCTAATCAAGAAATTAAAAAGGTTAATCAGCGAAAATTACAGGGTGTTGTTTCTTCCGCCAAGGGTAATAAGACTATTGTGGTTGATGTGGTCAGAACCAAGCTTCATCCGAAATATTTAAAGCGTTTTACCGTGACCAAGAAATATCATGTTCATGATGAAAAGAACGAATTTCAGGTTGGCGATAAAGTTACATTTGTCGCTTGTCGACCTCTGAGTAAGACTAAAACCTGGCGCGCGGTATCTAAGAATTCTTAATTTTCTAGCCATGATTCAAGCTCGAACAATGTTAAAAGTTGCAGACAATACCGGTGCCAAGAAATTGCAGTGTATTAAGGTTTTGGGTGGCAATAAAAAACGCTACGCCAGAATTGGCGATGTTATTACCGTTTCGGTTAAAGAAGCCGTTCCTCACAGTTCGGTTAAAAAAGGCGAGGTTTTGCATGCGGTAATTGTCCGGACCCATAAAGAAATTGCCCGACCAGATGGTTCTTATGTCAGGTTTGATGATAACGCCGGGGTAATTATCGACAAAAAATCTAAAGAACCTAAAGGTACCCGGATTTTTGGTCCGGTGGCTCGGGAACTGCGAGGCAGAGGTTATAATAAAATAATTTCTTTAGCCCCGGAAGTATTGTAAAGTAAAACTATGAATATTAAGAAAGGCGACAAAGTAAAAGTTTTAACCGGTAAAGACAAAGGTAAAGTTGGAAAAGTCTTGCAGGTTTTTAATAAAAAAGATAAAGTTTCGGTTGAAGGCGCCAATTTGTTGTATAAGAATATGCGGCCCAAGAAGCAGGGTGAAAAAGGCCAGCGGATTCAGTTTCCCGCCGCGGTCAAAGTTTCCAATCTTGCTCTGGTTTGTCCCAAATGCGGTAAAACTACCAGAGTCGCTTATCAAATTTTGGATAATAATAAAAAGGTCAGAATTTGTAAAAAATGTAAGGAAATAATTAGCTAGTTATGAATAGTTTAAAGGAAAAATATCAAAAAGAGATTTTGCCAGCCTTAAAAAAAGAATTTGGCTATGTTAACAATTTGGCTGTTCCTAAAATTGAAAAAGTAATTGTCAATATTGGTGCGGGTCAAGGTTTAAAGGATCCAAAGTTTAACGAAGTGGCCGAAGATACTCTGCGTCGGATTACTGGTCAAAAGCCGGTCAAGACGGTTGCTAAGAAATCAATTTCCAATTTTAAAATCAGAGAAGGCTTGGTAGTCGGGATGATGGTTACTTTGCGCGGTGAGCGGATGTGGGATTTTATTGACAAGTTAATCAATGTTACTTTGCCTCGGATCCGCGACTTTCGTGGTTTGGATCCGAAATCAATTGATCCGCAAGGTAATTTGAGTTTAGGATTCAAAGAACATATTTCTTTTCCGGAAATCAAATCCGATGAGGTCGAAAAGATTCATGGTTTACAAGTCACCGTTGTTACTACTGCCAAGGACCAAACATCGGGACTGGCTTTATTGAGCGCGTTAGGTTTTCCATTTCGTAAATAATTTTTTATGGCAACAGAAGCAAAAATTGTAAAATCTAAGAAAAAACCTAAGTATTCCACCAGGATTGTTCATCGTTGCTGGCGCTGCGGTCGAACCCGCGGCTATATGGGTGATTTTAATCTTTGCCGCATTTGTTTTAGGGAATTAGCCAGTAATGGTCAAATCCCAGGTGTGAAGAAATCTAGTTGGTAATAAATAATTTTAGTTTGACACTATGACCGATCCAATCGCCGACATGCTTACCAGAATCCGCAATGCCCAGGCCGCCGCTAAGCCTGAAGTGGTTTTACCTTTCTCCAAAATTAAATTTGCAATTGCTGAAATTCTTCAGCAGAATGGTTATATTAAAAAAGTCACTCGTCTGGAAGCCGGTAAACAGGATAGTAAATTCGACCAGCTTAAATTAGAATTGAAATATTCGGGCAAAGAACCGGCGATCGCCAGCTTAAAGCGAATCAGCAAACCCGGACACCGGGTTTATGTCGCCAAGGAGGAACTGCCTTCGGTTTTAAATAATTTAGGCATTGCCATTATTTCCACTTCTAAGGGTCTAATGACGAACAAAGAAGCTAGAAAACAGAATCTTGGTGGTGAAATAATTTGTGAAATTTATTAATTATGAGCAGAATCGGCAAACAACATATTGAAGTTCCCCAAGGAGTCGAAGTTAAGTTGGACAATGGCTTTATTGTGGTCAAGGGTCCGAAAGGTGAATTGCGCCAAGCCATTCATCCTAAAGTCAAGGTTATCAAAACGGATCAGGAAATTACGGTTTCAGTAAATAACCCCGAAGAAAAATTACAGCGATCTTTATGGGGGCTTTTCCAGCGCTTAATTGGCAATATGGTTACCGGCGTTACCAAAGGTTTTGAAAAGAAATTGGAAGTCAATGGTGTTGGCTATAAGGCCGCCGTCAAGGGCAAAGTTTTGGAATTGCAGTTGGGTTATTCTCATCCGATTGAGTATAAATTTCCCGAAGGTATTGAGATTACCGTGGAAAAGAACGCCATTACTGTTTTTGGCGCCGACAAGCAGATTGTTGGTCAGACGGCAGCTGAAATCAGATCATTCAGAAAACCCGAACCTTACAAAGGCAAGGGAATCAAATACGCTGATGAAGTAATTAGACGCAAGGCCGGCAAAGCTGCGGCCAAGGCGGGTAAATAATTTTAATTTATGTCCGATTTAAAACATAAACAACAACGAAAGATTCGCCGCAAAAAAAGAGTGCGCGCCAAAATTAGCGGTACGGCCAGTAAACCACGGCTTAATGTTTTTCGCAGTTTAAAACATCTCTATGTTCAACTGATCGATGATCAAGCTGGCAAAACCTTGGTGGCCGTTAAAGATTCGGAAATCAAAGATCAGGGAACTAAGACTGAGTTGGCGGCCAAGGTTGGGGAGCTACTTGCCAAAAAAGCTCAAGCGGCCGGAATCATTGATGTTGTTTTTGATAAATCCAGTTCTAAATATCATGGTCGGGTCAAGGCCGTAGCCGACGGCGCCAGACAAGCAGGCCTAAAGTTTTAATATTATGGCAGAAGTTACTATCAAAAAAGTGAAAACCGAACGATCAAGACGACAACCAGTCGAAAAAGATTTTGACCAGACGATTATTGATATTGCCAGAGTTACCCGGGTCATGGCCGGAGGCAAGCGGATGCGTTTTCGGGCTTGCGTGGTAATCGGTGATCGGAAAGGGAAAGTCGGTTCGGCGATTGCCAAGGGCGCCGATGTGACTTTGGCAGTCAATAAGGCCGTAACCAAGGCCAAAAAGAATCTGATTTATGTTCCGATTATTAATGACACCATTCCTCATGAAATCTCGGTGAAATATAAAGCCGCTAAAATTTTGTTGAAACCGGCTCCCAAAGGTACTGGGATTATCGCCGGCGGCGCGGTTCGGATGGTTTTGGATTTGTCCGGTGTCTCCAATATTGTTGCCAAAATTTTGGGAACCAACAATAAGATTAATAATGTTCAGGCTACTTTGAAAGCTTTAAGCATGCTTAAACGGGTTGAGCCAAAAAAATCAGCCATCAAGAAGATGGACAAAGTTGAGCCAAAGAAAGTTAAATCCGAAGAGAAAAAATAAGCAAATATTATGGCCGAATTGAGTTTAAACAATTTAAAAGTAAGCGAAGGTTCAAATCGTAAATCCAAACGCCTCGGTCGCGGTAATGCTTCGGGCAAAGGGACTTACAGTGCGCGCGGTCTTAAGGGTCAGCGCGCTCGGTCCGGCGGTCGCGGCGGTTTAAAGCGGCGCGGTTTAAACCAGCTCTTGCGTAATAAACCAAAATTGGGGGGCTTTAAATCCTTGCAGCCAAAACCGGAAGTTGTTAATTTAGAAGATTTGCAGCAGCATTTTGCCGATGGCGAACTGGTCAACCCTAAGAATTTGTTGGCTAAAAAATTAATTAAAACCGTTAAACCTGGAGTTAAAATTTTGGGCCAGGGCAAACTGACCAAAAAATTAAATGTTAAGGCTAATAGTTTTTCAGAATCGGCAAAAAAAGTTATAATGGAAGCAGGTGGCAGTGTTCAACTCATTACCAAGGTTAAAAAATCTTCCAAATAAATCTCTGAATTTTTTCGGAATATGTGGTTAAAAAAATTGATCCAAATTTGGAAAATCAAGGATTTGCGTAATAGTATTTTATTCGTCGCCGCGATGTTGGTGATATTTCGCGTGGCGGCTCATATTCCAATTCCTGGAATTGACACTCAGGCTCTGAGTGATTTTTTTGCGTCTAATCAGCTGTTGGGCATTATGAACATTTTGTCCGGCGGCGGGATGGAAAATTTTTCAATTGTCGCCATGGGTGTAGCACCTTACATTACGGCCTCCATTATTTTTCAGCTGTTGGTTATGATTATTCCCCAATTAGAGGAGCTTTCCAAAGAAGGGGAGGCTGGCCAGCGCAAAATCAATCAATGGACCAGATTATTAACCATCCCTTTGGCCGCGATGCAGGGTTATGGCTTGATTGCTTTATTGAGTCGTTCATCTCAACAAATTTTCGGGACGCTTGATTCCTGGACATTATTTACCATCATTGTTACCTTGACTGGCGGCACGGTGTTTTTAATGTGGATTGGTGAGTTGATTTCGGAAAAGAATATCGGCAACGGTATTTCGTTGTTGATTTTTGCCGGTATTGTTTCCAGTATTCCCAGCACCGTTCAGCAAACTTTGTTGGTATTTGACAAATCTCAGTTGTTGAATATGGCAATTTTTATTGCGATTGCCATTATCACCATTGTTGGAGTAGTTGTTATCACCGAAGGTCAGCGCAATGTTCCGGTTTCTTATGCTCGTCGCGTAAGAGGTATGAAAATGTACGGCGGGGTTAACACTCACTTGCCTTTGCGGGTCAATATGGCCGGGGTTATTCCGATTATTTTTGCGATTTCAATTATTTTGTTGCCGACTATGGTTGCCCAATTTTTCTTGAGTGCTAAATCAGCTTTTTTGGTGACGGCCGCCGAACAAGTGATTGCTTTATTTCAAAATCAAATTTTTTACGGCGTGCTGTACTTTTTGTTGGTTTTTGGCTTTACCTATTTTTATACCGAGGTGGTTTTCAAACCAAATCAAATTGCCGAAAATTTACAGAAGCAGGGTGGATTCATTCCGGGCATTCGGCCTGGTAAGCATACGGAAGAATATCTGGCTCACACTACTCATCGAATTATTTTAGCCGGTGCCATTTTTTTGGGCTTAATTGCCGTTTTGCCTTTGGTTGTCCGGAGCTTCACCGGGGTAGCCACTTTGGCTATCGGCGGTACCAGTTTACTCATCGTCGTTTCAGTTGTTATTGAAACCTTCAAGCGCATTGAGTCGCAATTGACCATGCGTGATTACGAAGGTCTCTAAAGGCTTACGGCCAAATAGTTTTATTTAATTCACTGTTTGTCTTAAGCTTGGTATGCCATTATTCTCTTCCAATAAAATTTTTAAAACCAGTCAACAGATTAAAGATGCTTTGTACCAGATCAAGAGTCTGGATTATCGCCAACGCCCCAATGTCTTTGAGGCGCTGGTTAAAGAGCTTGATGACGGGGGTGTTACTAAAGAAGAAATCATTAGAGTTGTCGGCGAACTTCGGGCCAAAGGTGAAATTTCCGAAATCGACAAACGGCATCTATTGGGCTTGATCAATAAATAAGTCGTGTTGATGTTGGCTTTTGGTTAAACCTTGTATCCGTCAACAAGGTTTTGGCAATTATGAGTTTGGCGGAAGTCAAATTCCTGACTACAGAATTACTAATAATCTTTAACGAAATGAATATCGTTATTTTCGGTCCCCAGGGATCAGGCAAGGGAACGCAGGCCGAATTTATTGCCCGGCGTCATGAATTGCCTTATATTTCAACCGGCGATATTTTTCGTTATCACCAAAAAAATCAGACTGAACTTGGCCAGCGCGTTGTTGAATATTTAACCAAAGGTTTGCTAGTTCCGGATGAATTGACGAATGAAATTATCAAAGATCGGATTAATCAGCCGGATTGTACGGTGGGTTTTGTTTTGGACGGTTATCCGCGCAACCGCCAGCAGCTTGATTTCTTAAACAGTATTGCCAAAATCAATTTTGCGATCGTGATTGAAATTGACGACAATACGGCCGTTGAAAGATTGGGCGGGCGGTTGGCTTGTAAATGCGGTTTGAGTTATCATCTTCAATATAATCCGCCTAAACAGGAAGGTGTCTGCAACAAATGTGGTCAGGGGCTATTTAAACGAGATGATGACCAGCCCGAAGCCATTAAACAGCGGTTGGCAATTTATCATGAGCAAACCGAACCGCTGTTGGAAATTTACGAACAGTCGGGCAAACTGCATCGGGTAGACGGTTCAAAAGATATTGAAGGGGTCTATGCCCAAATTGATCAAATTATCTCCCAGCATAAATAAAGTTAAATTTTATGATTACCATCAAAAAGCCCGAAGAAGTTGCGGTTATTCGTCAGGGCGGTCAAATTTTGGCTCAAATTCTTCGTGAGCTGCTCAATCAATCCAAAGTCGGTGTTACCACTCGGGAGATTGATGAGCTGGCTGAAAAAATGATTATTGAAGCCGGCGGTTTGCCGGCATTTAAAAACTATCCCTCAGACGGTTCCAGTCCGCCATTTCCTTCGACCGTTTGCGCTTCTGTCAATCAGCAGTTGGTGCATACTCCTCCCAGCGATTATCGGCTTCAAGATGGTGATATTTTTACCATTGATATCGGTATGGAGTATCCGGCCAAGGGTAGAGGATTTTTTACCGATATGGCGTTTACTGTTGCCGTTGGTAAAGTGCCAAAGTTGACAAAGAAACTGTTGACGGTCACTCAGGAATCGTTGATGCGGGGAATTCAGCAGGTTAGGCCCGGCAATCATATTTCCGACATTTCTAAAGCGGTTCAGCACTATGTCGAACAACACGGTTTTTCCGTAGTTCGCCAATTAGTCGGACACGGAGTTGGTTATGAAGTTCACGAAGAACCGCGAATTCCTAATTTTTACGATCCGCGGCAAACCGATTTTGAATTACAGCCTGGAATGGTTTTAGCCATTGAACCAATGGTCAATATCGGTGAAGCAGCAGTTGATTTTTTGTCCGATGGCTGGACGGTGGTGACAGCCGACAACAGCCTTTGTGCTCATTTTGAGCATACCGTTGCCGTTACTGAACGCGGCGTGGAAATTTTAACTCGCTAATTTATGGCCATTTTAGGAATTGATTATGGCGCCAAAAAAATCGGTTTGGCTAAATCAGATCAGCTTAAAAGTTTTGCTTTGCCTTTGAAAGTTTTAGCTAACACCGGCCGGGAAAAAGTTTTGTTAGAACTCAAAAAAATTTGCCAAGAAAACGAAATTGAAGCGATTGTTGTCGGCGTGCCAGTCAGCTTTCAAAACGGCGATAAAAAAACTTTCTGGCGCCAGAAGGATTTGCAGAACCAGCAGATGAAAGAAGTTTTGGCTTTCATCACTTGGCTTAAAGATAATATTGATTTACCGGTGGAAGTTGAAGATGAACGCCTAAGCACCAAGCTGGCTAACGGCTTACGCCGTGACCTGGTCAAAAAAGGTCCGGATGACGCGGTCGCGGCGATGTTGATCTTGCAAACTTATTTGGACCAACTGCCAAAATAATCATGGCTTCATATCAAGCTCAGGGAATTGTTTTAAAACAAACTGATCATCAGGAAAATGATCAGCTTTTTACTATTTATACCCAGCAGCTTGGCAAAGTGATTGCTTTGGGGCGAGGGACTAAAAAAATTAACAGTAAACTTAATTCCCATCTTCAACCTTGGTCGGTTGTTAATTTGCTGATTGCCAAAGGCAAAAACTACGATCATGTCGCCGGCGCGGTGATGATTAAAAATTTTTCAAATTTACGAACTGACCTTAAAAAAATTGTTTTAGCCAGCTTTGCTTTGGAAGTCATTGACAAATTGACCAAGACCGAAGAGGCTGATGACAAAATTTTTAATTTACTTTTAAAATATTTGTTTGTCTTGGATACTAATGATTTTTCCCAAGTCGACTGGCAGTTGATTAAAAAAGCTTTCACTGTTAAGTTGCTGACACTCTTGGGATTTGGCCCAAGTCAAAATATCATTAATGATGATTTTAAATTGGATGATTTTTTAACCAATCAGCTTGAGTCTGAGCTTAAAACTAAGCGTTTTTTTTCTTATTTAAGCTAAGTTTCAAGTCTTGACTTATATTTAGGTTTGTAGTAAAATAGACCGAAGGAGGTTGTGAACATTGACAACCTTGGAATTAACGGCACGAGCCGTTATTTTTTTGTGTCATTTTGGCAGGAAACTGGCAGGAAACCTAAACGGAGGATCAGCAGGTATGCCGAATTCAAAGAAAAAAGCAGCAGTAACAGTCAAAGCGGAAGACCTTGGAAAGTGGTATCCGCTTGACCCCTACGCCCAAGGGTTCATGGACATGGCGATGGAGAATGGAGGCTTCATCAACTTCCATAGCCATCTTGATCGGGCTTACACCTTGGCTCCGGAGTACCTGGAGCACATCGGGACAACGCCCCTGGAAATGGCTGGCGCTCCGCTGACCGTCAAGCAGCAGGCGGTGGGTAATATCCATCGCGGCAAGGCCTATACCGAAAGCGACTTGCGCGACCGGGTATCCTTGGTCTTGCGCCACTTGATCGCTTACGGTACCACGGAGTGTTGGACCTGCGTCGATACCTGTCCGGGCATCGCCGAAGAAGGTCTCTTGGCCTGGCGGGTGATGCGGGAGCTTCGGGAGGAATTCCACGACCGGATTGTTCTCAAAGTGGGACCGAGTCCGATTTTCGGTCTCAAACAGGGCAGCGGTCGTTGGGAAACCTATCAGGCCGCCGCGCAGTCGGCCGATTTCTTGACGGGGTTGCCGGAAAAGGACGATTTTGATGTCAATAATGGCCGTCTTCATCGCGACGGCAAGGTTGGTTTCGAGCAGCATGTTCGGCGTTTGGTGCAATTGGCTTGTGACAGCAATAAGGAGCTGCATCTCCATTTGGACCAGACCGGTGAACCGACCGAACACGGCACCTTCCGCACCATTGATGTGATCGATACGATGGAGCAGGAGGTGATCGACTGGGTGATTGGTGATGGCATTCATCCCAAGATCTGGGCGGTTCACATGTTGTCGCCGTCCTCGTATTCCGAGGAGAAGTTCCGGCGCTTGCTTGATGCCCTGCTGCGCCTGAATATCGGGCTGATCGTCTGCCCGACGGCGGCGGTGTCGATGCGCCAGCAGCGTCCGGTGATGGTGCCGATGCACAGTAGCATCGCACGGATGCTGGAGTGTCTGAAAGTTGGTGTCAAAGTCCGGTTCGGATCGGACAACATCAACGACATGATGGTTCCCGCGGGTGACGGTAACATGTGCACCGAGATTTTGCGGGTAGGAACCCATGTACTGCGCTGCTATCTGTCGCAGGTGTTGTCCAAGTTGGCCGCCGGCGTTGCCCTCAACGAAGTTGACCGCGCCCGGATCGGCAACGCTCTGTACCAGGACCGGCAAGCCTGGGCCAGACTCAACCCCGGATTCCAAGCGGCGGTCGAATAAGACCGTGTTCCTTGCCTACCAGCTCCGTTTCGTTCAACCTACGGGTTAGACGAAACGGAGTATTTTTTTATAAAAAATTTGACCTAGCCGAAGTTATAGCGACGGCTAGGTCGTATGAGGGGGGGGGTGAGGGTTGGCTTAGCTTGCGCTCCCGAACAGGGGGGAGTTGCCGATATGGACGAAAACGAGTCGTCTGTCGTCGCTCCCGGGTTCGGGAATGGTGACTTCGTTTCGCACATGGGCGTTCTCCTTCTTGCTGGTTGCATGGGCGTTGGGCCTCCCTTTGATGGCCAGGAGCTCTTCTTGCGACACACTGAGTGTCTTGTCGTCTTGCCCCATGGCCTGTCGAATGAGCTGGCAACACCTGCTTGTGCAGGCGTTGACTCCGCGAGAACTGGCGTGGGTTTGGGTAACCATGCTGGTTCTCCTTTCCTCAGTAATTGGGCTTTTTAGTAAAGCCCGGCTGCGGTTATTCTGAGAAGTTCATCATAGCTCATAATGATTTTTTTGTCAAGGTTCATGGCTTGCCAAAGAGCCCATATTTAGGTAGAATAAAGTTATTAATTAGCTAATTTTTTTATTTTTATGTCCAGAATCGCCATTGCGGAGGTGGTCGAAAAAGCCGGTCAAAAAGTAACGGTTTCAGGCTGGGTTCATGCCCGCCGTGATCATGGCAAGATTATTTTTATTGATTTGCGCGATCGTTCGGGGCTACTTCAGATTGTATTTGAGCCAAAATTTGAGCAGGCCCATACCTTAGCCAATAATCTTCGTTCGGAATTTGTGGTGGAAATTCAGGGTAAGATCAACAAGCGTCCGGATAATATGATTAACGATAAAATCCTTACCGGCACAGTGGAAATGACTGGCGAAGACTTAAAAATTTTAAACGAAGCCAAAACTTCGCCTTTTGAAATTGATAAAGATACCAGCGATGTTGGCGAGGAAATCAGGCTCAAATATCGTTACTTGGATCTGCGGTCAGAGCGGATGAAGAATAACATGGTAATGCGTTATCGGGTAACTAAGTTTATTCGCGATTATTTGGACAATCAGGGATTCTTGGAAATTGAAACCCCGATTTTAACCAAAGGCACGCCTGAAGGCGCCAGAGAATTTTTGGTTCCTTCCAGAATTTGGCCGGGACAGTTTTATGTTTTGCCCCAATCGCCCCAGCAGTTCAAGCAGCTTTTAATGGTGGCTGGCGCAGAAAAATATTTTCAGATTGCCAGATGTTTCCGCGATGAAGACACCAGGGGAGATAGGCAGGCCGAATTTACCCAGCTTGATCTGGAGATGAGTTTTGTTGAACAAGAAGATATTTTTCAGCTGATTGAACCAATGATGATCGAATTGGTTGAGACACTGTATCCTCAGAAAAAAATTACGGCCAAGCCCTTTCCTCGGCTGACTTATGCGGAGTGTATGGAAAAATACGGGACCGACAAGCCTGACTTAAGAAAAAATAAGGAAGATGGCAATGAGCTGGCTTTTATGTGGCTGATTGACCCGCCGATGTTTAAATATTCTGAAACCGAAAAAAAACTGGTGGCCAGTCATCATCCTTTTACTATGCCTAATTTGGAAGACATGGAAAAGAATCCAGACCAGCCTAGAGAGTGGCGAGCTTATGGTTATGACTTGGTTTTAAATGGTTTTGAAATTGCCGGCGGCTCAATCAGAATCCACCGTCGTGATATTCAGCAAAAAATCTTTGAGCTTTTGGGAGTTGGCCAAAAAGAAATTGAATCCAGGTTCGGCCACATGCTTGAAGCTTTCAGCTTCGGTGCGCCGCCTCATGGCGGGATTGCCCCGGGTATTGATCGGATTATGGCGATTTTGCAGAATGAGCCCAACATTCGAGAGGTGATTGTATTTCCTAAAACCGGGGACAGCCGTGATTTGATGATGGGCGCGCCAAGTCCAGTTAGTTCCAAAGCTTTGAAAGAGGCTAATGTCAGGATATCCGATGAAGCCATTGCTCAAGCCAAGGAAAAAGGAGAAAATCTCGAAGGTTTTGATACGGCCATGGCCGATTAATGTAGCGCCGAAGTTCATTCACTCTAATACATTATTAATTAGGTCTTACCGCTAACGGGATGAAACTTTCCGCTTTACAAAAATATATTTTGAAGCAGGCCTACCAGACAAAAGACAAAACCATTTCCAAATTAGGCTTGGAAAAGTTTTACAGTAACGCCAAAACCAAGCCTAAACCCAAAGATCTGGCTAATATCATCACCAAGAGTGTTGAGCGCTTGATTAAGAAAGAGCTAGTTATCGGTTATGGCTGGCGGACTGCTTGTAAATGGTTTATTGATAAAGCCAGGCTCACCCCTCAAGGCAATAAAGTGGCCAGAGAGTTGTTTGGTATTCAACCGCCGCTACCGTTTAAAAAGCTAAAGAAAATAAAATAAAATTAAAAACTCAAAATTAGAAATTAAAATTAATTTAAATTTATGTACGATCAAACTCCATCCGAACAATTTAAAGGCAAAGGTGCGCTGGATGCCTTTTTTAATTTGTTTAGCCTAATCACTTTAAGCTGGACATCAATTGCCGTTGGTATTATTTTATTTCAGCTTATTGATAAGTTTCTTAGTCCGGGCACGGTCAGCGGTTTAAGCCGGTTTTCCCAGTCCGGGCTAAAGTTTGGCGTGGCTTCAGCCTTGATTGTTACGCCAATTTTTTTGTTGATTATTAATTTACTACATAAAAACTATCGCCAGGGAAATTTAAATCCCCAAAGTGGAGTTTACCGTTGGTTGACTTATTTAATTTTATTAGTTGCCGCGTTAAATATTATCGGCCGGTTGATTCAGTTGGTTTTTCAGTTGCTTAATGGCGATTATACAATGTCGAGCATTTTGAAGATCGTGGTGGTTTTGTTGATTGCCGGAGCGATTTTTGGCTATTATCTTTATGATTTGCGCCGTAAAGACTATTCTAAGCGCAGCAATGTTTCGTTGGCATTTTTTGTGCTTACAATTGTTGTCGCTTTGGCGTCGATCATTGGCAGTTTCTTTATTATCGATACGCCGTATCAGGCTCGGTTGAAAAATTTTGACCGTCAGCGCGCGGACGATTTAAGCAACTTAAACAGCAATATTAGGTCTTATTTTTACGAAAAGCAAGTTTTGCCGTCAGATTTAAACTCCGGCCAGTTTGCTGTTTTTAAAGATCCGGCCACTTTGCAGTCCTATGAGTATAATATTTTGAGCGAAGATGAATACGAACTTTGCGCTACTTTCAGTCTTAAAATAACCACCGAAGACGACGACTATCGTTATTACGCCGCCGAAGAATGGCATTTTCACGACGCCGGTTACCAGTGCTTCAAACAGTTGATTAACGAAGACATGAAACAGGGTTCAGCTCTTCGCCCGGTGATTGTTCAATAATTATTAACATAAAATTATTATGGCTATTCCCAAAAGTACCAAAAATTATTTGGACAAAAAAATGGCCAAATATGATGAGTTGACCCACAAGACTGTTTATACCGCTTATGATGCCGCCCAGACTTTAAGGCGGGAGCTGAGAGAGATTGCCAAAAGCTTGCTGGTGGCAACCGACAAAGCTTATGTGATTGCGGTGCTGCCGGCTCATATGAGAATTGATATGGTTAAACTAAAAAAGTCGTTGCGGGCCAGGAAAGTCAGTATCCCCAACGAGAAGGTGATGGTCAAAGTTTTCAAGGTTAAGCCCGGTTCAATGACGGCCTTCGGCGGGCTTCATAAAATTGAAGTGGTGGTTGATAAAAGCTTGCTTAAGGTTAAGGATGTTATTTTGTCAGCCGGGAGCTTTACCGATTCGGTGCGGATGAAGACTAAAGATTTTATTGATTTGGAACAAGCCAAGTTGGTGAATTTCGCCAAAGCCGGTGGCTATAAGTTGACAGCCAAATCAAAGGCTAAACCAAAAAAGAAAAAAGCATTAGCTAAAAATAAACCGCTGATTAAAAAAAATGTTAAGAAACCGGTTCGTAAAGTTGTCAAAAAAACCGCCAAGTCAAAGGCGGCCAAAAAGACTGTAAAGATGAAGAAGAGTAATACTAAGAAATTAAAACAGAAAAAATAGAGGGACCGCCAAGTCAAAGTATGCTCGTTGGTCCCGTTGGGGCGTCTGAAATTTTACCCGATGATTTGGTTGCTTACTTCCTGCCCGCAATGCAGGCAGAAGTAGCGCATGTCGCCACCATAGATTGATTTCAGGGCAACGATTCTTACCCCTGGCTCAAGGCAGTGATGGCAGCTTTTATTGCCGCGCGGTAAGAGGCCGGCAACTTGGCGCTGCGTTTCCCGGATTACCCGGGACACTGCGTCTGGTATGACCAGATCTGGGGGTGGCACTTCTAGTGCGGGTGGCATTTTCATCTCCTCCTGGGGTATTGGACAGCGGTAAAATAACATAAATTTATTAATTTGTAAAGACTTAATGCATCCGATAAAAATTGAAGAATTTGAAGGACCGTTGGATTTACTGCTTCAGCTAATTGAACAGCAGAAGCTGGAAATTACTAAGATCTCGCTGGCTCAGGTTACCGAACAATATATTGAAGTCCTTAATCAGTCCGCTTCACAGCATATCAGCGCTTCGGAGTTGGCTGATTTTTTAGTGGTGGCTGCCCGATTGTTGTTGATTAAGTCTAAGGCGTTGTTGCCGTTTTTACAGTGGGATGAAGAAGATGAAGGTGAAGAGCTTACCGGCCAGTTGAAAATCTACAAAGAGTATTTGGATGCTTCAAAAGTTGTTCAGAGCCTGATTGCTAAGAAGCGTTTCAGTTTTTCCCGGTCCAAACTGCTGGTGGCCGAAGAAATTGGTTTTGCCCCGCCGCCGAAGTTGACCAAAGATAGGCTGCATGATGTCTTTGAGGATGTCATTAAAAACCTTGACCCGTGGTTGAACTTGCCAACTGAAGTAGTCAAAAAAAGCATTAATATCCAGGAAAAAATCGCCCAAATCCGTCAGCGGATATTTCGCGAAGCCACGACTAAGTTTTCCGACATTCTTAAGGAAGCCAAGGACAAGACGGAAGTCATTGTCAGTTTTTTGGCGATTTTGGAATTAATTAAACAGCGAACGGTGATAGTCAGGCAGTCCAAGAATTTTGATGATTTTGAAATCAACCGCCTTGATTAATCGGTTTGAGTTCAAAATTAATTTTTATTATAATTGACTTAGTATATGAAAAATCTGAAATCAAAAATTGAAAGCTTGTTATTTATTTCCAACCAGCCTTTGGCTTTGAAAAAATTAGCCGATTTGACCAAGACTGAAACCAAAGAGGTCAGCGAAGCAATCAAAGAATTGTCGGTCGAGTATGATCAGCGCCAGGGTGGGGTAATTTTTCAGCGGATTGGCGACAAGGTTCAGTTGGCCAGTTCGCCGGATAACGCCAAATTGGTTAAAGATTATATCAAAGAAGAAACTACCGGCGAACTCAGTCGAGCGTCATTGGAAACTTTGACCATTATTGCTTATCGCGGACCGATTACCAAAGCGGAACTGGAACAAATTAGGGGGGTGAACTGTTCGGTAATTTTGCGCAATCTGTTAATTCGGGGTTTGGTGGAAAGCAAGGCTTCCAGCGCCAAAATGCAGAATACTTACAACATCACTTTTGATTTTTTGAAATTCCTTGGTTTGAGCCACCAATCCGATTTGCCTGACTACGAAAAGTTAAATTCCCATGAAAGTATTCAGAAAGTTTTGGGGTCTACTGGCGGTCAGAATCAGGAGTAGAATTTAATTATGCTTAATCTGATTTCCAGCTTGATTATTGCCAGTCTGTTAATCGGTCCTGGCTTTAATTTTTTTGGCGCTGCTGGCGGCAATTCGATTTTTGTAAATCAATTTGATTCTAACAGCCCGCAGCTCATCTCTGACAACAGTCTTGGAATTAAAACTACGGCCCAGGAGATTTTATTGGTTGATGATAATTCTGGCGTTTCATTGTATGCCAAGAATCTTGAAGCCACTAGATCAATTGCCAGTATCACTAAATTGATGACCGCTTTGGTTTTTTTATCGCATAATCCCGGTTGGGATCAAGTCGTTGAGATTAAAGCCAGCGACCGGCGCGAGGGCGGTCAGATTTACCTTTTGACCGGTGAAACAGTAACTGTCAAAGATCTTTTTAATTTGATGCTGGTGGCTTCCAGTAACGAAGCGGCAATTGCTTTAGCTCGTAGCGCCACCAGTCAGGATTTTGTGGCCGAGATGAACCGTCAGGCTGCTGAACTGGGAATGCTAAACAGTTATTTTGCCGACCCCAGTGGTTTGGCTCCGGGCAATGTTTCGCGCGGTGCTGATTTGATTAAATTGGCCAATGCCGCTTTTGCCAATCAGGACATCCAATCCGCTTTGCAGTCGGTGGCATATCAATTTACCACCAGCAATACCCGTCGGGCGGTGAAAGTTGAAAATACCGATCGGTTGTTGCTCAGTTTCTTGAATGACGAAGCTTTCGAAATTCTTGGCGCAAAAACCGGTTATTTGGATGAGGCTGGTTATTGCCTGTTGATCAAAGTCAAAACGCCCCTGGATCAAAGTTTGACTTTGGTGCTATTGGGCGCGGCGACAATCGAAGATCGTTGGCAGGAGACCAAGGGCTTGATTGACTGGGTTTTGCGCCATTATCGTTGGCCTGTGCCCCAACCAATTGAAAGTTAGCCAAATTGTTGTATAATAATAAAGCTTGAATTGTTTATGATCTTTATTGATTATTTGAACTATTTACCCCCGCAAATTGCCACCATGATCATGGCAATGTTGCCGATTGTTGAATTACGCGGGTCAATTCCTGTTGCCCTGACTGTTTATCATCTTGATTATTTGCAGTCTTATTTATTTTCCGTTGTCGGTAATATTATTCCGGTGGTTTTTCTGCTGTGGCTGTTGGGGCCGATGTCAGGCTACCTGATGCAGCGTTATCGCTTCGCTAATCGGTTTTTTACTTGGCTGTTTGACCGCACTCGCCATAAATTTGTTGGTAAGTATGAACGCTGGGGAGAATTGGCGCTGGCTTTGTTTGTCGCCGTGCCCTTGCCGGTCACCGGTGCTTGGACCGGCGCGGTGGCGGCTTTTATCTTCGGCATCCCTAAACAAAAGTCACTAGTGTTTATCACTCTTGGTGCGATGTTGGCCGGAGTGATTGTGACATTAACCACCTTGGGAATAACCACCATATTTTAATATGACTAAAGAAACAAAAATTGTTATTGCCAATTGGAAGATGAAACTTGGTTTACCCGAAAGCTTGGATTTGGCCAAAGATTTGCGTGCCCAAAAATTGCGCGGTGATGTTGAAGTGACGGTCTGTCCGTCGTTTGTCGGATTAAGCGAAATTGGCGCTTTATTGAATAAAACCAAAATTAAGCTGGGCGCTCAGGATTGTTTTTGGGAACGCCAAGGCGCTTTTACCGGTGAAGTCTCGGCCACTTATTTGCGCGAAGTCGGTTGCAGCTATGTTATTGTCGGCCATTCCGAGCGTCGGCAGTATCTCAACGAGACTGATGAAATGGTTCACAAAAAAATTAAAATGGCTTTAGCCGCTGGTTTGACCCCGATTGTCTGCGTGGGTGAAACTTTTCAGCAGCGCCAAGAGGGGAGCCAGGATTACATTTTAATCAACCAAACCACCAAAGCGCTGGAAGGCATTGATGTTGGTTTGGATCAGCAGGTTATTATTGCTTACGAACCGCGCTGGGTAATTGGCAGCGGCCGGGCGATTGATCCCTCGCAGGCTGAACTGGCGCATCAAATTATCCGCCAAAGCTTGTTTGATATTTTCCCTTCATCGTTAATTAATAATAATTTTTCGATTATCTACGGTGGTAGCGTTGACGGCAATAATGTCAGCCACTTTACTTCGTTAGATAACACCGCCGGCGTTTTGGTTGGCAATGCCAGTCTAGATGCCAAGGAGTTTGTCAAAATTATCCAAAATGTTTAATTAATTTTATGTCACTTTATTTAATTCCACTAACCGTCATTATCATTAGTCTGGGTGGAATCATCTATATTATTGTTAAAAATTTTTCCGCGTTGGCCGTCATTAAGGTTGAAACCATCTCTAAAGAGCGGGAAAATGTTGTACGCAATCGGATTATGATTGATCGGCTTTATCGCAAGTTCGTTTCTTTTTCTCGGTTTATCAGGGAAGTCTCGCGGCCGTTTGCCCAGAAAATTAATGATGCTTGGACCGATTTTTATAACCGGGCGATGGAATTGGAAAAAGAAACCATCAAGAATGCCACGCCGTTAAAAAAGATTGATTTGCAACAGCAGATTGTCCAGAAGCTTGAAGACATTGATAAGCTGATTGCCGAAGAGGAACTGGATGAAGCCGAAGAGGAGAGCATTAATATTATTGAATTGGATCCCGGTAATCTTGATGCCTATGATTTGCTGGGGCGGATTTACACTTTAAAAAAAGATTATCGCAAAGCCCGTGAAACTTTGCGCTATTTGCTGAAATTATTGACTAATCTAAGCCGAAAGTCTGATGCCGGCGAAGATAAACATCGTCTGGCCAATTGTTATTCGGATTTGGGCTGGGTTTACCAATTGGAAAATAAGCCCAAACAGGCTTTGACCAGTTTTGAGAAATCAGTTGAGTTGGAACCCAATAATCCGCGATTCCTTGACTTATTATTGAAAATCAGTATAATATTAAAGAATAAAAAATCGGCTGAAGAAGCCTTCGAAAAGCTCAGGCAAGCCGATCCTGATAATCAGAAATTGGAGGCTTTGGCAGAGGAAATCAGTAAAATTGAAGGTTGACGATTAACAGTTGACCGCCCTGGCCGATTGTTGGTTGTCAATTATTATTTTTGTTCAGATGTCCGGCTGGTTTGTAGGCGTGTCGGATGGAGTTGAACGGAATCAAAAAATATGCCGAGATAGCTCAGCTGGTAGAGCGCATCCATGGTAAGGATGAGGTCCCGGGTTCGATCCCCGGTCTCGGCTCCAGTAAAAAAATATTGGGTCGGTACCGAAGCGGTCAAACGGGGCTGACTGTAAATCAGCTGGCTTATGCCTTCGGCGGTTCGAATCCGTCCCGGCCCACCAGGTTTGCCGGGGTAGCTCAACGGTAGAGCAGCAGTTTTGTAAACTGTTGGTTGGGGGTTCGATTCCTCTCCCCGGCTCCAGTAGGGTATTAATTCTAAAGCATTTGTCGTATGTCACAAGACAACATGATTAAAATGGAGTGCACGGAATGCAAAAGAGTCAATTATTTTTCACGCAAGAATAAGAAAACTCTTAAAGACAGACTTGAGTTGAAAAAGTATTGTAAGCATTGCAAAAAGCACACCGCTCACAAAGAAACTAAATAGACCATGCAAATTGTCATTCTGGGCGCAGCGAAGAATCTCTTTGATTCTTCGGTCACTTCGTTCCCTCAGAATGACAATTTGGTATGGGGGCGTAGTTCAACAGTAGAACGGCGGTCTCCAAAACCGCAGACGAGGGTGCAACACCTTCCGCCCCTGCCAAGTAAAACCGCCTAAGGCGGTTTTGTGCTATAATTAGGTAATAAATATCTAGCTGATAGGTTTTTGGTATAATAAGAATATAAAGATAGTAATTAAAGTTAAAACAATATGTCAAGCACAGCTCCAAGTCAACGAGAAAAAGAAAATAACCAAGGATCAACGCCGCAAGGCTTAACCCGGCTTTTAGAAGAATTGCATGAATACGATGATTATTATAATGTAGGCGCAATTATGGGGCGAATTATAAAAAAAAGTATACCGGAGAGGTTCAATGAATCTGATGAAAGTAAAGGCGAAGAATTGTCAGTTGAAAATTTGCGACGACGAAACATAGAAATTTTGGATGATGCCGGACTGGAGTTGCAGCCTGTAGCAACGGGAGCGTTGACTACTGCAGATCAAGAGGGTATTCCAGAAAAGAAAAGAGGGTCTACAATGCGTCTTAATTTGCAGGATGGAAAAAAATTTGTTTCATATTTAGGCAGGCTAAATCCTGATATGATGAATGATAATGACCGGGGAACCTTAGAAGAGATGGCTAATATTTTAACAGTACAATTAAAGGGTCAGTATAATTTGGAAAGCGCTGATGACCGGTTGTTAGAGTTAATGGGAAACCTAGATGAAATTATCCAAGAGTACAAAAGGCTTGGTGCGGGTGATTGTGTGGTTGATCTTGAGAAAATTTTAGAGAAAGCCCGCGAAGGAGCATTACGAGAATATATGATGGCTGAAAAATTAAATTTACACAAACCTTTTAGAAAAGAAGGTTTTATTTTAAATTGGCAGCAGGATATCACACCTGGTGGATTGGAAGAAAAATGGAATAATGTTCTTGATACGCTTCATCAAATAAACCAAAATCCGAAAGCAAAGGATATTTACGCCCAAGCGGTTTCGACGGCCAAGGAGGCAGTTAGTAACGCGATTGCAGAAGTTTTGGCTTGGAAAAAAGATTATTATTTAAGCACTAGTAACGAGGTTTACCTTGGTATTTTAAGGGCCGTTGAAAATAAATTATCAGAGTTTTAATTAAGTTAATATAATAATTAGACTTAATATTTAATTCGGGCAATACGATGTCAATTTCTAGGTTTTTTTATTTTTTAACGAATTTGAAATATCGAGTTTTTTGTTTTTGAATTTGAGTTTTGATTCAGCAGATTTATATTTTAATATATTTGTCGAATAGTTAATTATTAGTTAATCTGAATTAACTAGCTCGGTTTTGTTTGTCATATTTTGTGTTATAACTAAACCATGAAAAAGATTTATATAATTTCTGCTATCACTAATCACTACCAGAAGTAGATAAGTGTATTTATGAAAAAGATTTTAATTTTGTCTATTGGCTTTATTCTTGTCGTCATTATTTTTATAGTATTAGTCAATATTAATATTAACAAATTTGGGAGAAATATTTGCAATCAGGATAATCTGAATAAACAAGCCGCTTTAGTCTTAGGTGCCAAGGTCTATGATAGCGGCCAGATGAGCGATATTTTTAGAGACAGGGTTCAAACAGCTGTTGGGTTGTATAAAGAAGGTAAGGTGGAAAAGATTTTAGTCAGTGGCGACCATGGCCGAAAAGATTATGATGAAGTAAATTCAGCCAAAGAATATTTATTGGAAAATGGAGTTAACCAAAATGATATATTTTTAGATCATGCCGGTTTTGATACTTATGACAGTTTGTATAGGGCTAAATATATATTCCAGGTGCAGTCGTTAGTCATAGTAACTCAAGCCTTTCATTTATCCAGGGCTTTGTATATTGCTGATAAATTGGGGATTGAATCGTGTGGAGTGAGTGCTAATCTTCATAGATATTATGGAGAGGAGGCTATGAATAGAAGGGAAACTTTAGCAAAGGTTAAGGCCTTGTTTGATGTTATTTTTAATTCAAAACCAAAATATCTAGGTGGTGCTATACCTTTATCAGGAAGCGGATTAAATAGTTGGGATTAATTATCCAAAGAATAATGATTATGAAGAAAAAATCTTTTTTACCAATAGTTGCAGGTTTAATAGTTGCATCTCTTGATTTAGCTTTTTGGATTTGGTTTGTAGCTTACGGTTTATTACATTCTCGCCCTGGTATATTTGAAGAAGGACTTTTAGGGATGGTGATTTTTCATATGCCGGCATCCATTCTCTTACCTACTTTAGGGTTATCAAGTGATTCTATTATCCCGCAAACTGTTTTTCTTTTTGTGGTTGGCCTTGGACAATATTTTATATTCGGTTATATATTAGGGCGTATAATTTTATTTTTTAAGAAAAAGTTTAAAAAAATATGAAGAAATTTAAACCGGTAATTTTTACTTCCCTGATTTGCGCCGTCTTGTTTTCGTTGGTAACGATTTTGATTTCACATCTGGACTGGCCTTTTATTCCTTATTTGATTATGGCGGGTTTGTTTATGGTCTGGGTGCAACCTGAAAAGGTCAGCTATAAATTTTTGGATAAACTGTTGGCTGGTTCTTTAATTTTTGGTTTTTTAATGACTGCTTTAATTTTTCTGCGGATGTATTTGATGTCTCGTTTGGTTTATGCCTCGCCGCTTCCTTTTAATTTATTATGGGACAGCGATACTGTTGTTTTAGCTTTAGTCTATGCTTTCCTCAGTTTTTTGGGTGGGCTATTGGGTATATTTTTCAAAGGGCTTTACTTATTATATCAGACCAAGCTTGACTGGGTGATTGTTATCCTTGGCTCGTTATTGACAACCCTGTCATCTTTGGCGGTTTTTAAAGTCAAGATTGGCGGGACGATCATGAGCGGTTATTATGGTCTGCCTTATTCTTATTTTACCTATCAAATTAAAGATGTCCTTGATGGTTTTGCCATTGATAAGTTGATTTTTTCGCCGGGCAGTTTGTACCATTACATCGTCTTTGATTATTTATTGTATCTGGCATTGTTTCTGGTGGTTTATTTTGGCGCTGTCCAAGTTAACAAAAGATTAACCAGTTGGAAAATAAACGCCACTTATTTGTTGTTTGGTCTATCTCTGTTTTTGATAACGGTTTTTATTTCTTTCCTGCCAATAAAACAATCATTTATTTCTTATCGGATTGCCATGGCCAGTTCTTGTCAGGTTGATCCTGATTGTGTGATTATTGCTAACCGTTTGCCATTCAGCTGCGCGATTGTGGTTAACCGGGACAATGCCGAAAGAATTTTAAAACTGGTTAATTCTTTTCCGTCAACCGGTGAATTGCAATGTTTGGGAAACGAAAAAGCTGTTTGCTTGGACCGCCGTTGTCAAGTGGCACTTGATTATAATTCCAATCAGGTAGGGGAGAACAACGATTTATGGCGAATTTTTGTTGATGAGGTTCAAAAAATTAGTTTTAGCTACCCCAAAAAATTAACCGCTCAATATATTAGTACCGTTGATTGGCCACCAGTTGTTACCCTTTCCGATAGTGTCCATCAATTAATTTGTGACGAAACTTCACCGGAAAGTAGTTTGCCACAAAGGGTTATGCGCCGGCAAGTTGATGACCGAATTTATTGTGTTGAAGCTTTAAGCGAAGGTGCGGCCGGGTCGGTTTACACCCAGTATTCTTATTCAACCATTTGGGATGAAAAGCTTGCTACCATTAGTTTTACGCTACAATTTCCGCAGTGCTATAATTATGATGAGCCAGCCCAAACCAATTGTAAAAAAGAACGCGAATCCTTTGATTTGGATGGAATAGTTGACCGAATTATCGCTAGCCTGAAAAATTGATTTACCCTGGCTAATTTTACAATTTGTGATAAAATGGGTTTTAGATGGCTAGCTGTCACTACCAAGATTATCAAAAGCCGCATCCGGTTGTCCATAAATTCACGACCATTTCGGCCCTTTTATTTTTGGTAATTTTAGGAATGATTGCTTATTATTTTTTGGAAGATTGGCGCTGGGTTTAATTATTTTATTTTACAGTTTGTACTGTTGGCTATGGTGATCTTTGTCCGATTACTGATGGCGCGAGGATTTTTACCGCGGTTTTTATTTTGAGCGGTGTCAGTATTGCCCTGGCCGCTTTGGGAATTATTGGCTCAAGCTATACTGATAAGCGTGCCCGAAAAATTGTTCAGGATAATCCTTCGATTGTTAAAAAATCTACCGGCCGTAATTTAAAGATTGGTTAATAATATTAAATATTAATTTTAATTAAAAATGAAAAAGGCATTAACCGTTTTAGTTTTGACTAGTCTATTGGCTTTGACCGGTTGTACTCCCAACATTGCTTCAACTAGCAATTCCAATCCCAGTCAACCGCCTCAGGAAGAAGGGCAGCCCGATATGGCCACCATTTGTAGTGGCTTATGTGGCCGAACCATTCAAGATTTGTGCCATGACGAAATTGAAGATATGAAAGCGGCCGGTCAAAGCTTGGATGACAGTATTATGGATGAAGTTACTTGTCAGCTAATGTGTGAAGCCGAATGGACCGATGACACCATTGAATGCGTCTCGGCCGCTGATGATTGTGGCCAGTTGTTGAATGCTTCGCCTTATTGTATGGAAACTGAGGTTAAAGATGGCGATCAAGAAGCTGCCAATCAGCCGTTGCCGGGCAGTTGTGATCGCGCTTGCCGCAATTATGCTAAATGTGTCGGATATGGTGATGATATTACGCCTGCCGATCAAGAGGACGCTTATAATAGTTGTCTACAAGTTTGCGCGACTTGGACTGCTGCTCAGCGTAATTGTGTGACCAATACCGTCATTAACGCTCCGGTTGATTGCGCTGCTCAAACCGCCTGTGTTTTGCCGGCTGTTGATGCCATGATGAGATAGCTAAGTGTATGAGCAAAGAACCAACAATTCTAGAATCAGACAGACAGAAATCCAAGGTGCTAGTTGAGTTACATAATCAACCGCGACCATTGGTTGCTTTATCACTTGGTGGGGGAGGGGCTAAGACTTTTGCCCACCTGGGAGTAATTGATGCCTTGGAACAGCATAATATACCAATTGATTTTTTGGTGACTTGTTCGGCCGCCTCGGTAGTTGGTATTTTGCATAACATCGGAGTGTCTAGCGAAGAGATAATGAAGGAATTCAAAAGAAAGCGCAAGTGGTTTCGAATTTTTAGAGGGTCACTTTTTAAAGAGATTCTGAAAAAATATCTCAAACAAAATGATATCTCCGACATCAAGCAGGCTAAACGGCCCATGTCGATTGTTACGGTTGATCTGAAAACCGGCCGGGAAGTGATTTTTGAGCAAGGTGATCCGCTAATTGTTCCTTTGGCTTCCAGCGCTTTTCCTGGAATTTGGCGGCCGTTTAAATTTCAGGATTATGAATTAATTGACGGTGGTGTTTTAAATCCCGATCCGGCTGATATCGCCCGGACTAAAGTCGGAGCGAAGGGTATTGTTATCAGTGTCAGTCTAAAGATGGAATTTGTTCAAGAGAGTAATCGCAATCGTTTTAATACTATTTTGAAATCGCTTTATTTGTCTTCTTTAAAATTGCGAAGTAAAATCATTGAAGACAATTCCGACATTGTTATTTCTCCGGCCAATGATTTAAAGATCAATTTCCGTGATTGGCGTGAAACATTTTTTGGCTATTTTAGTAATGCCAAAATTGATTATTACTACCGCAAGGGTTATGACGAAGCAAATAGTAAAATTCCTAGAATAAAAGAATTATTTAACGGTTAAATTATTAAAATTTGATGCGGTGCAATGTAGTGGTTGGAGGGGCTTTACTTTGCTTGATTCTTAAAATTATTTTATAATTATATATGGTAGTTTCTTTTCTAGATTTTTTGAGAATATAGAAAAGAAATAAAAAATCAATTTTTTTAGTATTAACCAATGATGGGCATAAAAAATAGCCCTAATTTGGATATTTATCAAAAAATATGGCAAAAAAAATCATCTCTTTCATCTTAGTTGGGGCTTTTGTCCTATCTGCCTGTTTATTGACGACTGGTGGAGTAACGGCCGCCGCTAGTTATAACGGTAAGATCGTCAAAACCAGCGGTGTTTCCGGACTTTATTATGTTGCCTCTAACGGCAAACGCTATGTTTTTCCCAGTGAGCAGACTTTCAAGACTTGGTTTCCCGATTTTAATGATGTAGTCAGTATCAGTATGTCCGACCTGGGCCAGATTCCGTTAGTTGGTAATGTGCTTTACCGCCCTGGGGTGTTGCTTATTAAAATTCAGACTGATCCCAAGATTTATGCCGTTTCTAATAATGGCGTTTTGCATTGGGTAACTACCGAGGCGATTGCTAAGGCGCTTTATGGCGATAATTGGAATTTATTGGTCGATGATGTGGCTGATTCATTCTTTGTCAATTATACGGTTGGTGATCCGATTGACAGCGTCGCTGATTATAATCCTGATACCGAAGTTCAAAATACCGGTAGCATTGATGCCAACCATGGCTTATCAATTGCCAGTGCTCTTAAGGCCAGAACCGGCAAGTGTGTTATTTCCAACAAGAGCCGGGTTTGCCAGGTTGGTAACACCAATACCAATACCAACACTAACACTACGGTTGGTGGTGATCCGTATATCACAGCGATGGCAGTAGCCAATGGTGGCCAGACGGGTTATATTGATGTTGGCGATACCATCATTGTTAATTTTAACGAATCAGTTGATCCAACTTCAATCAATAGCGGCCTAACCAAAGGCGGTTCAGTTAGTAATGTCACCGCTTCCCAGACCGGCGGTATTAAACTGGCTTCATCGGGCAAGGTGACGGTGACTAATATCGCCGAGTTTGATATGGGTTCGGTTGATTATTCGGAAACTTTCACTGTTAAATTGACGCTTGATTCCACCGGTAAGATTTTGACGATTACTTTGACTGGTGGTAGCGATGTGGAAATTACCGAAGAAGATTTTAGTGGCGCTCGCCAGATCGGCGGTACGGTTGAAGATGTCGATGGCAATGCCATGGACGACGATTCAAGCATTACCGATCCGACTGGCACCTTTGGCGGTTCCGAAAGCACCAATCCTTATATTGCTTCAATCGCGGTGGCTAATGGCGGGGAAGAAGGTTACATTGATGTTGGTGATACTATCACCGTTAATTTTAGCGAGGCGATTAATCCGACTTCAATTAACAACAATTTAGACGAAGGTGATTATGTTTCTAATGTTTCTTATCTTAATACCGGAGGTATTAGAGTTTCTTCGTCCGGCAAGGTTACAATTACCAATATCGCTTCTTTTGATATGGGTTCGGTTGATAATTCCGAAACTTTCACCGTCAAGTTGGATTTAAGTTCCAATGCCAAGACCTTAAAGATTGTTTTGACCAGCGGTAGTGATGTGGAAGTTGTTGAAGAAGATTTCAGTAATGCCAGCCAGACCGGTGGCACCATCAAAGACAAAGATGGTGAAACAATGATTAGTGATTCCAGTATCAGCGATCCAACCGGCAGTTTTGGCGGCACTTACTACAATACTAACGGCAGTCCTTATATCACGGAAATTGAAGTCGCTGACGGCGGAGACGAAGGTTTTATTGATGTCGGTGACAGTATTGCTATTAGTTTTAATGAGGCAATTGATCCGGAATCAGTCAACGATGATTTGGAAAAGGGCGGTTATGTCACCAATGTTCTGTCTTCGGAAACAGGGGGAGTTAGAGTTTCTTCTTCCGGGGAAGTAATTGTTAGTGACATTGCGGTTTTTGAAGCCGGCACTGTTGGCTATTCGGGAACTTTTGTTTCTAAACTAGCCCTTGATTCCACCGGCAAAATTTTGACTATTACCTTGACTAGCGGCGGTGACATTGAAATTATTGAAGAAGATTTGGATAATGCCAGTCAGACCGGCGGAACGATTGAGGATGTTGATGGTAATAAAATGGCAAGCGATGCCAGTATTACCGATCCGACCGGCACTTTTGGCGGTGATTATGATGACGGCAGCGATGGCAGCAGTAACCCGTATATTACGGCCATTGTCGTGGCCAATGGCGGTGACAGCGGTTATATTGATACGGGCGACAGTATTGCCATTACTTTCAACGAAGCAATTGAACCAGAGTCGATTAACGATGATTTGGAAGCGGGTAGTTATGTCACAGGTGTTTCTTATTCGGAAGTTGGTGGTATCAGAGTTTCTTCATCCGGCAAGGTTTCAATTAACGAGATTGCTTCTTTTGACATGGGCTCGGTTGACAATTCCGAAACTTTCACCGTCAAATTGGCCTTAAGTTCCAATGCCAAGGTTTTAACCATTACCTTGACCAGCGGTACGGATGTTGAAATTACCGATGAATACTTTAGTGATGCCGCTCAGACTGGCGGTACCGTCCGCGATACTGATGATAATGAGATGGCCAGTGATTCCAGTATTGATATTCCAGCCGGTACCTTTGGTGGGGATAATGACAGTGGGGATAATGACAGCTATCCTTATATTACCAAAGTGGCGGTTGCCAATGGCGGTGATAGCGGTTACATTGATGCCGGTGATACTATTGCCATTACTTTCAGTGAAAAAATTGATCCCGAGTCAATTAATGCCAATTTAGATCAGGGCAGTTATATTAACGGAGTAGCCTATACTTTGGCTGGTGGAGTTAGTATTTTTGCCGCCGGCGCGGTGGTAATTGAAAAAATCGCGGTGTTTGATGCCGGGACCGTAGCCAGCGCCGGAACATTTACCGTCAAATTGGCTTTAGATTCAACCGGTAAGATTTTGACAGTCACTTTGACTAATGGTAGTGATATTCGGGTTACTGATCAAAGTTTTGGCACTACTACCCAAACTGGCGGAACGGTTAAGGACGGCGCCGGTAATGCCATGAGGAATTCCAGCCTCAGTCGTCCTTCCGGAAGCTTCTAGCTCAAAAAAGAATTCTATAAGCCAAAAACCGCTTTAAAGCGGTTTTTGGCTTATAGAAAATTTTTATCAATTTGGAATAGTTTGTTATAATATATTTATTGGTTGTTACTTTTGGATTTTTTCATCGTTTTATATTTTTGAGTTAAAAATTTATTATTTTTTAAAATATATGAAATTACCAAAGGATTTTCACTTGGAACCGATGAATGTCTTAAAAATCACCGGCTTGGTATTGGCCGCCATAATTTTAGTGGTCGTAGCTTTTCGGTTGATTGGTTCATCGTTTAATGTTTTGTTGTCTAATTCCGGTTTGCGGAATTTAGTCAGTCAAAAATCAGCTGGCGTGGGACTGATGGAAGAATCTTATTATGACACCAGTAGTATGGCTTACGATAAGTCCGCGGGGGGTACCGCCGGCTTGTCTCTCCGTAATGTCGCTTCACCGTCCGTGCCGTCGGCTGGCGATATTGTGGCTGGCAACGATGCCGAAGAGTTTGAAGTTACCGAATATGGCGCTACCGTGGAAACTCGCCGTTTAGCTGACACTTGTCAAAAAATAGTTGATCTTAAATCTCGTTCCGATGTCATTTTCGAGAATGCTAACGAATACGAAAAAAGTTGTAACTATACTTTTAAAGTCAAGCGCGACAGCGTCTCGGAAATTATTGGAGTCATTGAATCGCTTAATCCCAAGGAATTGAATCAAAATACTTATACGATAAAAAATTTAGTCGAGGATTATACCGGTGAAGTGGAGATTCTGGAAAAGAAAATGGCTTCAATTGAAGAAACTTTGGCCAATGCCGTCGCTGCTTACGACGATATTACGATATTGGCGACTCGTACCCAGGATGTTGAAAGTTTAGCCAAAATCATTGATAGCAAGATTAATATCATTGAGCGACTAACCCAGGAACGGATTAATGTTAACGCTCAGCTGGAAAGGTTGCAGCGGGCCAAATCCGAGCAGCTGGATCGGCTTGATTACACTTATTTTAATGTTTATATTTTTGAGAACAAATTTGTTGATCCTCAAGATCTGAAAGATTCTTGGAAAAACGAGATTAAATCGTTTGTCCGTGATGTCAATAAAGTTGCTCAGGATATTACCATTAATTTGGCAGTGGTGTTACTTTGGGCTTTGCAGTATGTTCTTTATTTCTTTATCGCGTTGGTTATTGTTAAATACGGTTGGCAGCTGGCCAAATATATCTGGAAGAGATAGGTTTCGTAATTATTAATCTAAAACGCCTTATTTTCAAATAAGGCGTTTTAGATTGGCCCGGCTTAGCTTGCTGGTTGGGTTCTCATAGTGTAAGATAAAATCAATAAGCCTGACTGTCAGACAATTTTATTTTTTATCAATTTATAACTAGTCAAAAGGGGGAAAAGATAGATGGATATCAAGGGCTTAACCAATATTGAAGCAAGGGCAAGGTTGAAGAAGTATGGCTTCAACGAAATTAAGCGGATAAAAAAAATCAATCCGTTTAAGATTTTTTTAGATCAATTTACTTCGCCGTTCATTTTGGTTTTGATCGGCGCGGCCATTGTCTCGGGTTTAATCGGTTTCATTCCGGGGCAGACTCCTGATTTAATTGATACGATCCTGATTTTAATCATCGTTTTTATCTCCGGCGCGGCTGGGTTTATCCAGGAGTATCGCTCTGAAGAAACCGTTGAAGCTCTGGTTAAAATGGCGGCTCCCTTGGCCAAAGTTTTGCGCGACGGAGCGGCAACCAAAATTAAGGCCGGAGAAATTGTCAAAGGTGATGTTATTTTAATCGAATCAGGCGACATCGTTCCGGCCGACGCCGAGTTAGTTGAAGTATTCAATTTACAAGTCAATGAGGCCAGCCTGACCGGTGAATCGCTTCCGGTAAATCGGCGGATTGGCGAGACCATCTTTATGAATACCTTCGTTAACACCGGTTTTGCCAAAGCACGGGTTGTTCGTACTGGCATGGAAACCGCCATGGGCAAAGTCGCTCAGAAACTTCAGACAATGCCCGATGACCAAAGTGCGTTTCGTCAGGAGATGTCGGTTTTTAGCCGCAATATTTCTCTAATTATTGGTAGCCTGGTTTTGGCCATGGCAATTGTCAATCTTTTGAAATATAGTCCCGGCGTCGCTATTCTGCTGGCGATATCTTTGGCGGTGGCCGCCATCCCCGAGGGGTTGCCAGCGGTTTTAACCTTGACTCTGTCGCTTAATGCCAAAATTATGGCCCAGAATAAAGCGCTGGTCCGTAAACTTTCGGCAATTGAATCAATCGGATCGGTTGATATTATTTGTACCGACAAAACCGGCACTTTAACCAGAAATGAAATGGAAGTCAAATATATCCATTTGCGCGACCGTTCTTTAGATATGAATCTTGTTAATCCGGCCAGTTTGGATGCTGAACTGAAGTTATTTTTTGTCGCCGGGGCACTTTGTAATAATTCTTTGATTGGTGGTACCGCTCAAAATCCCAAATATCTTGGTGATGAAACGGAAATTGCCTTGCGCAAAGCTTCGGCTCAGGCGGGAATTTTCAAAGAAAAATTGGAACCCGGGTATCAAAAAGTTGGTGAGATTTCGTTTACCTCAAAACGCAAGATGATGACCGTGATTTATCATCAGTCTAAAAAGGCTCAGTTGGAAATTTTCAGCAAGGGGGCGCCGGAAGTTTTGATTGAGCATTGTAGCTCAGTCTACAATAACGGCAAGCTTATTAAGCTTAAGCCTGAAGACAAGGAAAAAATTTTAAAACAGAATAAAGAATTTGCCAAAAACGGTTTGCGGGTGTTGGGTTTGGCTGTCAGAAAAACCAAAGCCGTGGCCGAGAAAGATTTCAACAGTTTGGAGAATAATTTAGTTTGGCTTGGTTTGGAAGCAATGCATGACCCTCCTCGTCAGGAAGTGACTGAATCATTGGCTCAAGCCAGAAGCGCCGGCATCAGGGTGATAATGATTACCGGCGATAATATTTTAACCGCTCAGGCCATCGCTCGGGAGGTCGGCCTGCGGAGCGCCGGCGCTTTAGCGGGACATGAGCTGGAGCAGCTGTCAGACTCGGAACTGGAAATGAAGTTGGCCGCGGATATTAATATTTTTGCCCGCACTACTCCAGAACACAAATTACGCCTTTTGGAAGTTTTGAAAAAACACTATCGAGTGGCGATGACAGGGGACGGCGTTAATGATTCGTTGGCTCTGAAAAAAGCCGATGTCGGCGTGGCCATGGGAATTAAAGGCACGGAGGTGGCCAAAGAGGCCAGTGATATTATTCTATTGGATGATAATTTTGCCACCATCACCAACGCTATTAAGGAAGGCCGTAAGACATTTGATAACATCAGGAAGTTTGTCAATTATTTATTAACCTGCAACTTGGCTGAAATTTTTGTTATTTTTATCGCAACAATTTTTGTTGACATTTCCGGCCCGGTGCTGTTTCCCGCTCAAATTCTATGGATTAATCTTTTGACCGATGGTTTGCCAGCTTTGGCCTTGGGGGTTGATCCCGCCCGCCCAGATGTAATGAAAGAAGCTCCTCGCGGTAAAAATAAATTGATATTGAGTCGTCGTTTGCGTTGGCTGATTGGTAGTATTGGTTTAAAAAAAGCCGCCATTTTGCTGGCAATATTCGTAGGGACATTACCGCTGGGTTTGGATGTGGCCCGGTCAACCCTGCTGACCGGCTTTGTTTTTTATGAATTTGTCAGAGTTGGTAGTATTCGTTCTCAGGAAAAATTAGGTTGGTTTTCCAATAAATGGTTGATTGTTGCCCTGCTTGCTTCTTCTGCCGCTCAGCTGTTTATTCTTTACACACCACTTAATGCTTTTTTTGGCTTGGTCCCATTGGGCTGGCAGTCGTGGTTGATTATGGGGACGGGTATTGCCCTGGGTTATCTGATTGCAATTTGGATTACCAAGTTGGTATTCAAATTGATCCCGGAATAATTTTATGTTATCCGAAAATAAAAATTTTGATGCCAGATTAAAAATTGAAAAATAAATTATTTATGGAGATATCTTTTTATGGCGCCTGCCGGCAAGTTACCGGTTCATGCCATTATATCAATACCGGCAAAAGTCGTTTTTTGATTGATTGCGGAGTATTTCAGGGAACCGCTCAGGCTGAAAAGCAAAATTATGCGCCATTTGGTTTTGATCCGGCCAGGCTTGATTTTGTGATCGCTACCCATGCTCATGCTGATCATATTGGCCGTTTGCCAAAGTTGTGCCGCGACGGTTTTGCTGGAAAAATTTACAGCACGCCGCCAACTAAAGATTTGATAAAAATCATGTTGGCTGATGCCGTCGAAATCCTTGAATATGAAGCTAAAAAATATCACCATCAACCATTGTATAGCAAGCGGGATGTTCAAGATACCATCCAGCGGTTTATTGGCATTGATTATCGCCATAAAACCAGATTAGCGCCTGATGTCGAATTGGAATTTTATGACGCCGGACATATTTTAGGTTCGGCTTTTGTAGTTTTGACTTTAGGGCAGGGGAAGACAAAAAAACGGGTGGTTTTTTCTGGTGACCTCGGTAACCCGCCGGTGCCTTTGTTGCGCGATACGGAATTTGTTCGCGGGGCGGATGTGGTTATTATGGAAACAACTTACGGCGGGCGGATTCATGAGCCTGCTAGTATGCGCTTGGAGATGCTTAAATCGGCCTTTGGCCAGACTGCCAAAAATGCCGGTGTATTATTAATTCCGGTTTTTGCCTTGGAGCGAACGCAGGAAATTTTGTATGAATTGAATCATCTGGTGGAAAGTGGTAAAGTGCCCGCCATCCCGGTTTATGTTGACAGTCCTTTGGCTATTGAAGCCCTGCAAGTCTATCGTCATTACCAAAATTTATTTGACCAAGCTTCGCAGAAATTACTGGCCAAGGGTGACAATTTGTTTGATTTTCCGGGTCTTAAATATACTAAAACCGCCAGTGAGTCAAAAAAAATTAATACTTCAGTTTCGCCCAAAGTGATAATTGCCGGTAGTGGTATGGCTAATGGTGGTCGGATTTTGCATCACTTGCCTCGCTATTTGCCTGGCAGTAAGAATCAATTGCTGATTGTCGGCTATCAGGCCCAAGGAACTCTTGGTCGGGAGCTTTACGAAGGTAAAAGAGTGGTCAAAATTGATGGCCAGTTGGTGCCGGTAAAAGCCAGGGTTACTGCCATTGGTGCTTATTCGGCTCACGCTGATCAGCCCAAACTTCTTCATTGGGTCAAAAAAATGTCTTGGAAAAGACCCAGCAAAGTTTTTCTGATTCATGGCGAGACCAAAGCTTCACAGATGGTGGCCGATGGTTTAAAACAAAAATTAAAAATAAATTCAATTATTCCTGAACCCGAAAAGGTTTACGAACTTTAGTGCCTTGGGGATAAAAGGCTTGACATTAATGTTAGAATAATATAACATTGAATTGTTAATTAATTCTAACATTAAATTTATGACCCCCAAACAGTATCAAATCGTTAAATTAATATTTGTTTTTATTCTAGCTGTAATTTTTAGTCAGGGGATTGTTTTTAGTAATTATCTTATTCCGATTGCCTCATTGGTGCTGAGCTCGTTGATTTTGCTTTATTTGCGCCGCAAAGTATCTGGGATTATGGCTGACGAACGCGATTATTCAGCCGCTGGTAAGTCCGCACTTTGGGCAATCCAAATATATTCTTGGTTGGCCGTTGTCAGCATGCTTTTGCTTTATGCCGCCCGCGATTTCAATCCGGCCTATGAACCAATTGCCATGACTTTGGCTTTTTCAACCTGTATTTTAATGCTGTTATACGCTTTGATTTTTCGTTACCAATGCCGAATAAAATTTACCGATAAAAAATTAATTTATACTATTTTGGTCCTGATATTTTTTGTCATTATGGCAATTGCGGCTCTCAGGTTATTTTCCGGCGAGGATAATTGGCTTTGTGTCAACGGCCAGTGGGTTAAACATGGTCAGCCGGATTTTCCCGCGCCAAGCATTGAGTGTAAATAATATTCTTTATGCATAATTTGATCAAAGATCGGCGAATAAAATTGAATATCACTCAAGAGGATTTGGCGCGCCAGGCCAGAGTCAGGCGGGAGACTATCGTTTTTTTAGAGCAGGGGAAATATAACCCGTCGCTCAAGTTGGCTCACGATGTCGCCAAAGCTTTAAAAACCACCATTGACAAACTTTTTATTTTTGATGATTAATTTGGATTAACCTAATATTTTTTGTATAATAGAGATGTCGCTAACGCTACATCTCTATTATTAAATTATTGGTTTATGCACATTCCTGATGGTTTTCTTAATAACTCGACGGCCGGGTTGCTTTTGGGGGTCACCGTCTTGGCTGAGATCTGTGCCGGCGCCAAGGTTCGTAAAGATTTTTTTGAAAAAATTAAAGTACCCGTTCTGAAAACAGTTGAGGGATTTGAATTTGGTTCTCCATCTGTCAGGCAACTGACTAAATCGGGAAAAGATAAAATTTTTAAAATGGCCACGGTTGGGGCGTTTATCTTCGCCGCCCAGATGGTCAATTTTCCGGTGGCTTCCGGCACCAGCGGCCATTTGCTTGGCGGTGTATTAGCCGGTATCCTGCTTGGTCCGCTGGAAGGACTTTTAGTGATTTCTTCAGTTTTAACAGTCCAGTCGTTATTTTTCGCCGATGGTGGTTTGCTCGCCTTAGGGGCCAATATTTTTAATATGGGTATTATCGGGGCAATCGGCGGCTACTATCTTTATTTATTATTTAGTAGCTTCCAAAAAAATTTTTTTATTTCGGCGGCTTTGGCTGCTTGGTCTAGCGTGATTTTGGCTTCGATAGTCTGTTCCTTGGAATTGGCAATTTCTGGCACCATTCCTTTGGTTTCAGTTTTGCCATCAATGGTCGGAATTCATGCCTTAATTGGTATTGGCGAAGCACTAATCACCGTTTTCGTGTTGTGGTTTATGAAATATCAGCCGGAGGGGCACAGTCATGACTAAGCGCTATTTTGGGCTGTTGGTCCTAGCTTTGTTAGTCAGCGCTTTACTTTCCTTGTCGGCTTCTGCTAGTCCAGATGGCTTGGAGAAGGTTGCCATTGGCAAAGGATTCATCCAGACTGCCCTTGATTATCCTTTTGCGGTTTTAATACCTGATTACAGCCTTGGTCAAATTAATAATGAATTGCTTGCCGGGTCGTTAGCCGGACTTATTGGAACGGCCATTGTTTTTGTGGTAATTTATTTAATCATCAAATTTTTATTTTTTAGCCGCCCGCAGGCGAATAACCAAAAAATATGATCAATCAAAAAGATTTTAATTCGTTGGAGCCTCAGGCTTCCGGCAAGAAGTCGCTTAATAAATTTATTTGGCTTGGTTTGGCGTTGGTTATTGTTTCGATCCTGGCATTGGGTTTTCTTGCTGCTTATTTTTTCTTTGGAAGCCAGCCCGGTAATCCACCTCAAACTACTGCCGAAGAACAGGGACTATTAGATTCTTGGAAATTTGTTTTAGTTCAGCCGGTCTTTGCCCAAAATGAAGAGGAATTTAATAATGTTGTTCCTGCTATTCCCTTGGCCAAACCCGAATTTGGTGAATTGACCAATTTGGAAAGTTTTAAACAAGACAGCGGCATTGAATTTTCCGCTGCCCAGCAATCCGCTCTCAGTAGCGATGGTTTTTTCTTGGCGTCGAATAATATTATTGGTAAAGAACCCAGTCTAAATGATTTTGTCGATTCTTACAACTATTTTAGCGGTAGTCGCAATGAATATTTTCGCCAAGCCGATGACGCGGTTTTTATTACCAGCGATTTGGGGTTGCACCTTTATCATATTTTAATTGATCGTAGTTTTCAAAGTATTGAAGAAAAAAAATTCCAGCCAATGCTTCGAGCGATGACCAAAGCGTTGTTTCTTGATTCTCTGGAAAAATACAATTTGGTTACCAACCTCGAGCTTAAGGATTCTTACAAGCGTTTGAGTGCTTATTATTTAGTTCCCTTGGTGGTTCTGGATGCCGGCAACAAAGCATCCGGTGTTGAGCTTGAGCCTTCGGATTTTGAAACTTATGCCCAATATCTTCAAGCAATGGACGAGCAGACCGTTAAAAATAGTGCGGCGGAATTAGTTTTTGGTTTGGTTGATAAAACTTATGACGGTCAGATTTTACCCGATGAAATTTATGACCTCGCCCGGCAGGAATTGTTATTAATTGCTTCAGCCGAGGAGATTGCCGATTCGCCGTTATTCACCCCTTGGCGTCCAGAGTTTCAAAATGATTATACTCAATTCAAGCCACGATCACATTATACCAAAAATGATATTCTTAAAAGCTATTTTATCGCGATGATGTGGTATGGTCGAATGGGTTTTCCGTTGACCAGTCCGGAACTGACTCGTGATGCTTTGCTAATAACTGCTCAAGTTAACAACTTGAAAGTTAGCGATCAGGATTTGTCCAAGTTGTGGTCTGATTTTGCGGCGGTTATCAATTTTTTTGTCGGCGAAGTTGATGATTTAACGCCTTACCAATATACTGATGTAATCAAAAAAGTTTATGGTTCAACCACCAGCCCGGCTGATTTCGCCGATAGCCAAAAACTTAATGACTTTATCGCTCAGGCCAAAGCCGATTTGCCAGCTCCAAAAATTATTTCTGAAGCTCTGTGGGTATTTGATGACGGGGGACAGCGTGATGAATTATTGAATGATTTAAAGCAATTCCGATTTATGGGGCAGCGGTTTACGCCTGATGCCTATATTATCAATAATTTGACTCAGGGTGCTGGCGCTCCCGAGCCGGAAACCGGTCAAATGTTGCCAAGTATGCCAACGGCTTTGATGCCAATCCATATTTTACAGCCCCAGAATCGTCTAGTTGAAAAATATCTGGATGACTGGGTTAATGATCCTGAGCGAATTGTTCAACAAGACCGCCAGTCCGACAAAATTATTGCCAAAGTGCTTAATCGTTTGCAAGCTGAGTTTGCCACTTATGACAATAATACTTGGCTGAAGAATATTTATTGGCGCTGGCTTAACTTATTTCGGCCGTTGTTGGGAGTTTATGGTGAAGGTTATCCTTATTTTATGCAGACCCAGGCTTGGCAGCAGAAAAATCTCGGTACTGTCCTGGGGTCTTTTACTGAACTTAAGCATGATACCTTACTTTATGCCAAGCAGTCGTATGCCGAGCTTGGTGCCGGAATGCCCGAAGATCTTGAATTACCTCCGGTAGTCAAAGGTTATGTCGAACCAGATTTGGTATTTTGGAATCGTTTAATCAGTTTGGCTCAAACCACCAAGACCGGTTTGGATTTACGCGACGCCATGCCAGAAGATTACAAAGATAAGTATGACACTTTTATTGACGCCATTGAATTTTTGCGAGATATCGCCAAGCAGGAACTCTTGGATCAAAAAATCAGTGATGAAGATTTCGAAAAGCTGCGGACCATTAGTTTTGTTCTAAGGCAAGTTGCCGAACCTCTTCCCGGACAGGAATTAACTACCAGAGAAAAGCGCGCTGGAATTATTGCCGATATTCATACCGATGCGCTCAAGGGGCAGATTCTTTACGAGGCTACTGGCAAACCATATATTATCTATGTTGCCGTTAAAGATATTAATGGAACCCGTTTGACGCGCGGTGTGGTTTTTAACCATTATGAATTTGCCGACAAACTTGGTGAACGGTTGGCTGATGAAGATTGGCAGGCGAAAGTTTATGAGGGTGCAAGCTCATTGCCGCCTGCTGACATCTGGTCGGCCGAACTGATTAAATAGCATGGATCGAGAAGAAAAATTACTTCTATTAGTCATTGTCGCAAGCCTATCTTTGATAGGCTTGCTGGCGCTTGGGGTTTGTTTGTTTAATGTCAGTCATCGGCCAGCACCAATTGTCGATTACTTTGAACTGCCAGCGAGGGATTTCCATTATGCCAACCCGGCCGATTTGAAATTTTATCAGCAACTTTATAATTTTCCCGGACAAGATTTTGATTTGGCCGGCAGTCAGGTTTTTGGCGGGGTAATCCCGCATCATTTGTTGGCCGGGGATTTAATCGCTGATTTTTTTCGTCAGCTTGAAGGTCAGGATTTTGATTTAATTGTTTTATTGGGCCCCAATCATTTTTCGGCCGGGCAATCCGACTTGATTGCCTCGGCTTATGATTGGCAAACTCCTTATGGTATTTTATCACCTGACCAAGCGGCATTAAATCAACTGAAAGACGAGCTAAACTTAGCTGTTGAAGAAAAGCCTTTTGCCGCCGAACATTCCATTAATGTCGAAGTGGCTTTTATCAAGAAGACTTTTCGTCATGCCAAGTTTTTGCCAATTATCATCAAGCCGGGAGTTGATCAAACTACCGCTGGTGAATTAGCCGAGGCCTTATTCAAGATTTCTCAATCAAAAAAAATGTTGTTGCTGGTTAGTGCTGATTTTTCTCATTATCAAACAAGTGATCAGGCACAGCTGGACGACCAAGCCTCAATTAAAGCCCTGACTAATTTTGATTTGGAAAAAATTTATAGCCTGGCCGTTGATTCGCCGCCGGCGGTTTATGCTTTATTGAAGTACGGTCAGCTTTATCACGCCAGTTTTCAACTATTGAATAATTCAAATTCTGCAATTTTATCTAACCAGCCGGATTTACCAAGTACCACCAGCTACATCACCGGTTTTTTGACTAACCAAGTGCCACCGGTTTCCCTAAAAATGTTATTTTTTGGCGATTTGATGTTGGATCGCCATGTTAAAGAGTTGATTAATTCTAAGGGATTTGATTATATTTTTTCCGATTTAAACCGGAATAATTTTTTTATGGGGTATGATTTAGTCGGTGCCAATTTAGAGGGAGTGGTAACTGATGGCGGTCAGCATTATGATCCCGTCAAAGAGTTTGATTTTGCTTTTGACCCAAAAGATGTCGCCGCACTTAAAAAATATCATTTTACTTTTTTTAATCTGGCCAACAATCATATTTTTGATCAAGGCCAGCGGGGGATCGATGAGACTAATTCCAATCTGACCGCTTTGGGATTTGATTACGCCGGTTGCCCCGACGGCCAAGTGGCTGATTGCAGCTGGCGGATTTTGACATTAGACAACCAGCAAATCGCTTTGGTCGGTTTTAGCGGCGTTGGCGCAAAACTTAATCCCAATCTGGTAGCTAAAATGATTATCGATCTTCGTTTCCAAGTCGATTGGATTATTATTAACATTCATTGGGGTCAGGAGTATCAACTTCAGCCCAATGAAATGCAGCGTCACTTAGCCCATCAACTGATTGAATCCGGCGCTGATGTTGTCATCGGTCATCACCCCCATGTTGTTCAAGGTTTAGAAGTTTATCAAGGCAAACCAATTTTTTATTCTTTGGGAAATTTTGTTTTTGATCAATACTTTTCCCAAGACACTCAAACCGGTTTGGCTTTGAGTCTGAATTTTTTAAATACGGAAGTGAATTATGAGCTTTGGCCTTTGGTGGCCACCAAAGGCCAGTTGAAGCTTTTAATTGGTAATGAGCGTCAAGACTTTTTGGCCAAGCTCGAGATTGATTAGATTTAATTGGCCCTAATTGCTATAATATAATTGTTGGAACATAATATTGTAGCCGATGAAAAAAATATTGTTAGCCATTTTGGCGGTCATGCTAGTCATTTTGCTTTTGTTAGTCGGGTTGATTTTTTACCTTTATTTTGTTTTCCAGCCATTAATGAATGGTTTTCAGGTTGACACCAATTTTGATTCCGCCGAGTCAACGGATAGTCAAGCGACAGATTCTAACCCGGTTGATAAGCATCCTTTATTGACTGACAGTCAGGAGCAAATGCTCGAAAAAATTGGTATTGATCCGGCCAAGCTTCCCCAAACCATTACGCCGGAACTGGAACAGTGTTTTATTGCCAAACTGGGTCAGGAACGGGTTGATCAGATTAAAAGTGGCCAGTCGCCAACTGCCGTTGATTTATTTAAAGCTAAATCATGTATTACCAATTAAATTATGGCTAAAAAAATAAAACGCCCTGTTGATCCAGTCACTAAAAAGACGATTTTGAATTTGCCGTCGGTTGATTTGCCGATTAAGCCGCTGACGACCGAAGAAATTAACCGCGACATTAAAAAGAGAATTTCTCATATTGCCAAAGAATTTACCCTGGGTTTTGATTTTATCAAGACTCATCAGAAGTCGGTTACTTTTTTTGGTTCGGCCCGACTAGGCGCCGAGAATCCTTACTACCAGAAGGCAGTTAGGCTTTCCAAAGCTTTGGCTCAGAATGGCTATGCAGTTTTGACCGGCGGCGGCCCGGGAATTATGGAAGCCGCCAATCTGGGAGCGCTGAAAGGCAAAGGTGATTCTCTGGGTTTGACAATCAGTTTACCCAAGGAACAAGTAACCAACCCTTATGTTTCGGATTTTCGGGAGTTCCATTATTTTTTTACCCGAAAAGTTTGTTTGACTTTTTCCGCCGAAGCTTATATTTATTTTCCCGGTGGGTTTGGTACCCTTGATGAATTTTTCGAAATTTTGACTTTGATTCAGACCAATAAAATTTTGCCAGTTCCGATTATTTTGGTCGGAAAAGATTTTTGGCAACCGCTTGAACAATTTTTATGTAAAACGGTTTATCGTGATTTCAAGGCCATTAGCAAGGAAGATTTTAAATTGTATCATTTGACCGAGGACGAAAAAGAAATTATTGAAATCATTAAAAAATCGCCCATTCGCCAGCTTGATAATTAGTTTTTACCAAGGCATGGTCAGGTTGATGGAGTGGCTTTCAATTTTTTCCCAGCTGCTGGTATTAAGCGGTATCTGGGAGATGTCGTTGATTAATTTATATTTAAGAAAACCGTTGGTTCGGGCGAAATCATAAAGCTCTTTGGTGATTTTTACATCTTGCTCGCAATATTGTTTGATTTTTTCGATTTCACCTTGCTTCCACCAAATTACCGCATCTATCCCTTTGCCGCTTTTATTACTTCCCAGTGTTCCACTCGCCACGGCGCTCAGGGGAATTTTCCGGCCCAAGACTTTTTTTATTTCAGCCAGCAAGTCAACGCTTTTGATTTTAGTCAGATCGCCGGGGTAGTATTTATCAAGCAGGGGAATATCAAAATAGTCAGAATTATAGCCGATGATCAAGTCAGTGTGCTCCAGGATTTTAAACAGTTTAAAAAAATCGGCCTCCAAAAAACTCTGATAACTGTCGGAATCGGAGTCGTAAATTGAAACTACTGAAATATTAAGCAGCCTCGGATCAAAGCCGCCGGCTTCTTGAAAAGTATTTTTAGTTTCAATATCAATAACTATTTTTCTCATCGCTATTATTATAGATGTTGTATGTTTTTTCGTCTAGCTACGGATTAAATTTGAATAATCAGGCTAATTTTGTTAGAATTATAGCGTTTATTATTAACCGCCAAAGCCTATGACTAGGATTTTTACTACCTTGGCAGTCGTTTCACTGATACTGGTCGGTTGTACTCAGCCAGTTGCCAATGACAATCCTTCAGGTGTTCAAGACAGTCAACCTGCTACTGCACTTGATGTCACGGCTGATGATAGTATTAGTCAGCCAGAAATTACACCTGGACAGGATAATCCCGAAGTCCAATATTCGGAATATCAAAACAAGGCACTGGGTTATCGTCTTAAATATCCAAGTAGCTGGTATTGGCGTCATTATATCAAAAACCAGCTTGGTAATTCCTTGCCAGACATTCAGGACTTATTTATTGCTAATCCGACCCCACTAGCTGATTTGAATGCCGAAATTTTGGGCCGGTTAGTTGTGGCGGTATCTGACAAAAATTTGGAAGAACTGACTATTGGGCTGTCAGATCTAGCCAAGACCGAAACCCAAGCGGCCGGCCAACCCGCCCGGCGCTATGAGGGGTTAAAACCAGGGAATTTGAAAACCATTGAATATTACTTTAACAATGGTGACAAATTCTATAGAATAGTATATAATAAGGTTGATAGTAGTGCTGTGGATGAACAGGTTATGACCGAGCTGATTAAAGATTTTGGCTTTGTTAATTAATAATTTTAATTAATAATAATTTAAAGTTATGGCTAAAATGACCAAAACTCAAATCATGGCCACTTTGGCAGAAAAATCTGGTTTGAGCAAAAAAGACGCTACCGGTTTGGTAGATGCCATGGTTGAATTGGCTTACAAAGAAGTCAAGTCTAATGGTGAATTCACCATTCCAGGTATTGGCAAATTGGTCAAAGTCAACCGCAAGGCTCGCATGGGTCGCAACCCAGCCACTGGTGAAGAGATCAAAATCCCCGCCAAGACGGTTGTTAAGTTCCGGGTTGCCAAAGCTGCCAAAGACGCTGTTTTGTAATCTGAATTCAAACCGTTAAAATAAAAGACCCCATTTTCGGGGTTCTTTTATTTTAAAGTCTGATTAGTCAAAATCATCATTTTTTGTTAAAATAAATAAGGAAATAATCTCAAATTATATGATTTTAATAGTCAACTGGTTAATTCTCACTTTGGCAATTTTGATTACTTCTTATTTATTGCCTGGCGTGATGATTGAGACTTTAACGGCGGCCATTATAGCGGCATTGGTTTTGGGCATTATCAATGTTTCACTCAAACCGGTGCTTATTATTTTGACCCTGCCAATTAACATTTTGACGCTGGGTCTCTTTACTCTGGTGATCAATGCTTTGCTGGTATTATTGGTTGCCTGGCTGGTCAATGGTTTTGAAGTTGCCAATTTTTGGTGGGCATTGCTATTCGCCGTTGTCTTGTCGATTATTAATGCCTTTTTAGGCCAGCTTAAAGATATTTAGAATTATGAAAATATATCTGGGCGCCGATCATGCCGGCTTTGAACTCAAAGAAAAAATTAAAAAATTTTTAACTGACCAAAAATACGATTTGGAAGATTTGGGTAATACGGTATTTGACAAGGATGATGATTATCCAGATTTTTCTGCCAAAGTCGCCAATGAAGTTGTACTAACTCCTAATTCATTGGGAATTCTATTTTGCGGCTCGGCCCAAGGAGCGTGTATTGCCGCTAACAAGATTAAAGGTATTAGGGCTGCCTCGGTTCGCAGTGAAGCCGAAGCAAAATTGGCGCGCCAGCATGATGATGTCAATATTCTTTGTTTGGCTGGCGGTCAGCAGGTTCAACAACAATATAAAAATATCGGTCTGAGTCCAGCCTTGGCTAAGAGAATTGTTTTGGCCTGGCTGAAATCATCTTTTTCTCAAGCCGCCAGACATCAGCGCCGGATCAATAAAATTAAAAGAATTGAACAAAAGAATTTTTGGTAATATGACTTCCGAAATCATTGCGGCAATTTTAACCTCCAGCCCGGCCGAATTAAATAGCCGTTTGGCCGCTGTCTCCGGTTTGGTCCGCTGGGCCCAGTTGGATGTTATGGATGGTCAATTCGTAAACAATGTCTCTGCTGATTTGAATATTTTGGAGCCATTCAATTATCAGCTAAAAATTTCGGCTCATTTAATGGTTGATAATCCTGTTGATTATTTTTCAATTTGTCGGCGTCTTGGCTGTCAGCGTTTGATTTTTCATTATGAAGCCGTTCAAAACCATCATCAAATCTTGGCCGCCATCAAGGCCATGGGTTTGGAAGCCGGTTTGGCTTTAGAACCACAAACCGATATCAAGGTAGTTTCTAAATTTTTGCCGGAGTTGTCAGAAATTTTGTTGCTGGCAGTTGATCCGGGATTAGGCGGCCAGCTATTTATGGCGTCAACTTTGGACCGAATTAAGGCCCTTCGGCAGTTGGCGCCAGACCAATTTATCAGCGTTGATGGGGGAATCAATTCGGCCAACATCAAAACCGTTGCCGATTGTGGTGCCAATGGCTTGGTTGTCGGCAGCGCCATTTTTATGCAGCCTGACATCAAACAGGCAATTAAAGATTTAGAGCAGAAATTACATGGTTAATTTTAAAAAATTAGAAGATCTGGCCAGGCTGATTCGTTATTATGTTTTGGTTTCCACTACCACCGCCGGTTCCGGCCACCCCAGTTCTTGTCTGTCGGCCGTTGATCTATTGACCACTTTATATTTCGGCGGTTTTTTGCGTTATGATTTAAATCATCCAAAATATCACAACAATGACCGAGTGATTTTTTCCAAAGGCCATAGTGCGCCGCTGCTTTATTCGTTGTACGCCGCCGCCGGCAAAATTACCGAATCGGAATTAAAAACTTTGCGTCAGTTCAGCAGTCCGCTTGAAGGCCATCCAACCGCCCTGTTTCCTTATACCGAGGCGGCGACCGGATCGCTTGGCCATGGCCTCTCAATTGGCGTTGGCATGGCGCTAAACGCCAAAATTGATCAATTGTCTTATCGGACTTATGTCTTGCTGGGGGATAGTGAAATGGCCGAAGGCTCAGTCTGGGAAGCTTTGCAATTGGCGGCTCATTATAAATTGGATAATCTAGTTGGCATTATTGATGTCAATCGCCTTGGTCAGCGCGGCCAGACAATGTATGGCCATGATATCAAGGCTTATCAGCAACGGATTAAGGCTTTTGGCTGGCACCCCATTGTGATTGATGGGCATGACTTAAGGCAGATTGCCAATGCTTTTGGTCAGCTTGGCAAAATTAAGAATAAACCCACCATGATTATTGCCAAAACCTTGAAAGGCAAAGGCCTTAGTCTGATGGAAAATAAAAATGGTTGGCACGGTAGAACTTTGTCTTCCGCACAGTTCAATTTGGCTTTGGCCGAACTTGGTGTGGTTAACAAGAAACTTCAAGGAAGGATTAATTTACCGGCGCGTTTGACCGTTAAAAGATATACTCCTGAGTCCAAAACCGTTGCCAAAAATACCAACTTAGCCTTGGCCAGTCGCAAAGCTTATGGTCAGGCTTTGGTTAAACTTCATTCGCGCTATCCTAATTTGGTGGTGTTGGATGCCGAAGTTAGCAATTCGACTTACGCCGAAACTTTTAAAAATGCTTATCCCGAAAGATTTTTTGAGATGTATATTGCCGAACAAAATATGGTCGGCGTGGCAGTGGGATTGGCCACGAGGGGTAAAATTCCTTTTATCTCGACATTCGCGGCTTTTTTTACTAGAGCTTTTGACCAAATCAGGATGGCTCAGTATTCGGGCGACGGTTCGCATATTAATTTCGTCGGTTCACATGCCGGTACCTCCATTGGCCAGGATGGTTCTTCGCAAATGGGTCTGGAAGATATTGCGATGTTCCGCGCGGTTTTGGACAGCATTGTATTATATCCGGCTGACTATGTTTCTGACGAAAAATTGGTTGCTGCCGCAATCAATCACCCCGGCATTTGTTATTTGCGAACCACCCGGGCCGATACACCTCAGCTTTATAAACGAAGTGAAAAATTTCCAATTGGTGGGAGCAAAGTTTTAAAGCAATCAACCAATGATCAGGTGGCGGTTGTTGCCGCCGGTATCACTTTGCACGAGGCACTGGCCGCTTATCAGGAATTACTCAGAGAGAAAATCAATATCCGGGTGATTGATTTATATAGCATTAAGCCGATTGATAAAGTGGCTTTAAGACAAGCGGCCAGACAAACCAAAGCGATTATTGTGGTCGAGGATCATTTTGAAGAAGGCGGAATTGGTGAAGCTGTCCGAACAGCGTTACAGGATGTTGAGGTGGCCATTTATTCTTTGGCCGTTCGTAAGATTCCCAAAAGCGGCTCACCCGATCAGCTATTGCGCTACGAACAAATCGACCGTCGGGCAATCGTCAAACAGGTCAAGAAAATAGTTAAATATTAGAGTTTATTATTTAGACAGGGGCAGCCCGAGTCGGCCAGGCAATGATAAATATGCGATTTAAGTTTATTTTATTTTTCGCCATTTTTATTTCGGTTTTTTTAGCCAGTCATCCGGTCTGGGCGGAGGAAACCAAAGTCATTTTTGATTTTCCGTCGTTCGTTTCTGGTCAGGCCGGTGAAACCTGGCAGATTTTTAATAACTCCGACGAAGGTCTCTATCCGCAAGACGAAGGTCTGCTTTTGCATAACGACGGTGATGCTTATTTGATTTACAATCAGCCTTTTGGTTATGATCAATTTAATAACTTAATGATTGAACTTAAAGTTAATCGGCCATTGGTTATTACTTTGACTGCCGATATTCAAACTTTAGCTCAAACCAGTTTTGAATTTCAGCGCGCGCTTGATCCCAGTGATGATTATCAGGTAATCAATTTTTCTTTGCGCCATCGTTTTTTTAAGAATGTTAAGGAATTTGGTATCAATCTTCATTCCGCTGGCGCCAGTGATGTTGTTGTTAAACAAATTAAGCTTGAAGCTGTCGGCGCGGGTATTGTTAAACAGGCGGTTTCTGACTATTGGCGGATGGCTCCTTATTCGCCCTATACTGTCAATTTATTCCCAGCCCCTTTGATTTTTGGCCACCCGGGGTTTATTGTTTTTATCCCCGTCTTAACGGTTTTGATCTTGTTGGTCATCTATTTCCAACGCTGGCGAAAATGGGCTTTGATTTTATTGGTGGCCCTTTGGTTGATCACTGACTTGCGGATGGCTTATGAATTTTTAAATTATCATTTGGTCGATTATCGTTCTTATCTTTCGCCAAGTACACAAGTCAAAAGTTTTCGTAATTATGGTGATTTTTATCAGTTTGCGGACTGGGTTGAGAGCCACTGCCAAGGTTTTTCCAATTTTAATTTTTATAGTTTTGGCAGCAGCCACTTGCCTAGGATTTTAACTTATTTGGTTTATCCTTTAGATGTTTTACCTTCCGGCAATCAGACCAAAGCTACCGTGGTCTACAATCGTCAAGATATAAAATATAACGATCAGGATTCAAGGCTTTATAATCAGCAAGGGCCAATTACCGACCCGGGAGAAATTATTGCCGTCTATAACGATGATTCTTTTATTTTTATTGAACAATGATTTTTTCTTACTTAAAAATTATTTTGGCAATTCTAATACTGTGGCCGCGGGGGTATCTACTGGCTTACCTGATTGATCGCAGCAAGTCTTTTGGTTTTGGTTTCAAGTTTTTTGTCGGTTGGCTGCTGGGAATTGCCGGGTTTACTCTTGATGTCTTCGCGGCCAATGTTTTTGGCCATCAACCTTTGACTTGGTGGGTCTTTTTAGGTTCTTCCGTCACCCAAATTTTTGGTTTTGGTTTTATGATTTTTATTGCTGAAAAAAAGCTGCCCTGGCCCAATTCTAAACATTTTATCCCTTGGCTGAAAGTTCAACGGCAAAATTTTAAATCTTGGGATCTTCTTACTAAATCAGCTTTCGGATTTTTGGTGTTGACTTTAATTATTAGGGTTGGCGCTAGCTTATGGCAGATTACCTATATTCCCACTTATGATTTTGACGCCTGGAACAATTGGAATTTGCGGGCTAAAGTGATTTATACTCAAGCTGCTGTGCCGCTAGATTCAAATCAGAATTTTTATCTGGGAGGTGGTATTAAGAGTTATCCGTTAAATGATTCTATTTTCAAAGTTTGGTTGGCCTTCGCGGCCGGCGACTTTGTGGATCGTTTTGTCAATTTGGCTAGTCTGATTTATTATCTTTTGCTATTGGCTATCTTTTATTTCTCCGTGCCCAAAAATGTTAATCGGTTATTTAAAATAATTGCTACTTATGCTTTAAGCAGTTTGCCACTGCTTTATTTTCATTCTCATGTGCCTTATGCCGATTTGCTATTTTCGATATTTTTGTTTTTGACGGTTATTTCGATTTTTTATTTTTTGGCCGGACTGGGAAATTCATATTTTTACCTTTCCGGCATTGCCTTGGCTTTCAGTATCTGGACCAAAAATGAAGGGCTGTCAATTATTTTTCCGGTAATGGTTTTTAGTTCTCTTTATTTATTGATTATCAAAAAATTGAGATTCAAAGACTGGTTTTGGCATTGGTTTTTTGCCGCTTTAACGATTTTTCCTTGGTTGGCGTTTCGGTTTTTAAATCGCTTGGATATTTTGAGCGGCGATTCCAGTACTTTCAACTTAGTCTTTAACAGCCAATTCATCAGTGAGGTTTTGAGTTCAATATTTCTTCGAAGTCATTTTAATTTTTTGTGGCTGGCGGTATTTATGCTGATAATTTTTGGTGGTAATAATCTAAAGCGGAGCTTGTCTTTGCAGTATTTAACAGGGCTGTTGGCGGTAATATTTTTTAGTTATAATGGAATTATTATTTTTACAGACAAAGCTTACGATTTGAGTGCTTTGGCACGGATCAATATGCAACTAACACCTCTGGCTGTTGCCTTGATAATGTTTTATTTCCATAAATTTTTTGCTAAAATAAAATTATCATGACTAAACTTTATCAATCGGATAAAGCCTGGGTGGTTTCTGTCAACATGGGGTATGGCCATCAGCGGGCTTCTTATCCTTTAAAATATTTGGCCCCGCAAGGCGAGGTCGTTACCGCCAATAATTATCGCGGCATTCCCGAGCGTGACCGCCAGATTTGGGAGCAGTCACGCGAATTTTATGAATTTATTTCCCGTTTTAAAAAAGTTCCGTTTGTTGGTCGGATCGCTTGGGGTTTTTATGATCGATTACAACAAATCCCAAATTTCTATCCTCGGCGCGATTTGTCGGCCATGAGCCTGCAAGTCAGAAAAATCTATGATTTAATTGAAAAAGAAGGTTGGGGCCGCGATTTGATTGACCGACTGTCAAAAAAACCTCTGCCCTTGATTACCACTTTTTTTGTGCCGGCTTTTATGGCCGAGGTGTTCAATTATCCCGGCGAAATCTATTGTTTAACTACCGATACTGATATTAATCGGGCTTGGGCGCCAAAATATCCGGCTTCCAGCCGAATTAAATATTTTGCTCCTAATTATCGAGTGGTGGAGCGCCTTAAACTTTACGGTGTCAGATCAGAGAATATTTTTTTAAGCGGGTTTCCTTTGCCTTTGGAAAACACCGGCGGTCTTAAACTGGAAATTTTAAAAAAGGATTTGATTCAGCGTTTGGTTAATCTTGATCCCGACTGCCGTTATTTTCAACATTATAATGAAGTAGTGGAGAAATATTTGGGAGTCAAAAAACTTCCCAAGACCAGCGATCATCCTTTGACTTTGACATTTGCGGTTGGTGGCGCCGGTGCCCAACGAGATCTGGGAGCAGTTATTATTAACAGCCTTAAGAACGAAATTTTAACTGGTAAAATTAGGATTATTCTGGTAGCCGGAATTCACAATACGGTTAGTGATTATTTTAAAGCTGAAGCGAAAAGAATCAATTTGGCTTCCCAGCTTGGTAAGGGATTGGTGATAATTTATGCCAATAACAAAGAAGACTATTTCAAATTTTTTAATCAGGCGCTTCGAACCACTGATATTTTATGGACCAAGCCGTCAGAATTAAGTTTTTACGCCGCTTTGGGTTTGCCTATAATCATCGCTCCGCCAATTGGCAGTCAGGAGGATTTTAATCGCAAGTGGCTTCGAACCATCGGCGCCGGCGTTAGTCAGGAAAATCCTCAATATACCAACCAATGGCTATTTGACTGGATCCATAGCGGTTGGTTTGCCGAAGCCGCTATGCAGGGTTTTGTCGAAGCGCCGAAATTTGGCACTTATAATATTGAGCAGATTATGTTTCATCAGGCAAAAAAAGCCAAACGGCCGGAAATGATTTTGCAGTATTAGGTTTTACTATTTTTAATATCGTGCTACAATAATTGAGGTATGAAAACTGATCGAGTGTTAACTTGGAAGATTGGTGGCTTGGCCGGTGGCGGTCAGAAAGCCGCCGGTCTCATTTTTACTAAGGCCTGCGCGCGCGCCGGGTTGTTTACTTTTGACAGTTCCGAATATCCTTCTTTAATTAGGGGAGGTTTGGTTACTTATCGGGTTAGCGTTTCATCGGATCCGGTCAATGCGATTTATAAAGATACTCAATTATTGATTGCTTTAACCGCAGAAGCGCTGGATTACTGTTTGCCTGATGTCACCGCCGACGGCGTGGTTTTGTACGATAGCGATAAATTTAAACCAACTCCTGCCCAGATCAAGGGTCGTAAATTTTATGCTTTGCCGCTTGAAGCCCTGGCCAAAAGTGCTGGGATTAAATCAATTGCGGCTAATGTCATTATTACCGGCGCTTGCGCCGCTTTGCTTGATTTTGATTTTAAAATTTTAACAACTGTTGTCACTGAAAGTTTTGCCGAAAAAGGAAAAGAAGTTGTCGCCATGAACCTTAAAGCTTTGCAGTTTGGCTTTGATTATGCCCAAAATAATTTTCAGGTCAAGGATTTTGGCTATAAGCTGAAACCAATTGAGGATCATAAAAAGCCCAATTTTTTTATTGTCACCGCTAACGACACTCTCGCTTTGGCCGCCGTGGCCGCCGGATGTAATTATCTGGTTTCTTACCCGATGACTCCGGCATCCTCAATTCTTCACAGTTTGGCCGATTGGGCCGAAGAAGTCGGTATGATTGTCAAACAGCCAGAAGATGAAATTGGCGCTATCCATATGGCCTTGGGCGGCAGTTTTGCCGGGGCTCGGGCGATGACGGCCACTTCCGGTGGGGGGTTTGCTTTAATGGTTGAAGCCTTGACTTTGGCGGCCATGACCGAAACACCCTTGGTAATTGTCGAATCTCAGCGTCCGGCGCCGGCCACTGGTTTGCCGACCTGGACCGAACAGGGTGATTTGAGCTTTGTGGCCCATGCCGGCCACGGGGATTTTTTGCGCATCGTTTTAGCGCCCGGCGATCCCGAAGAATCTTTTTATCTAACGGCTCAAGCTTTTAATCTGGCCGAAAAGTGGCAAGTTCCGGTTTTTATCTTATTGGACAAGTATATTTCCGAAGCCCATAAATCAATTATTGATTTGGATGAAAGCAAAATTACGGTTGATCGCGGTAAAATGTTGACCAATCAGCAGCTGGCCAAATTGTCAAAGTTTTTGCGTTATCAACTTACAAAAGACGGTGTTTCACCGCGATCGGTTCCGGGACAACCAAACGGTCTCCATATTGCCAACAGCGACGAGCACGATGAATATGGTTTTACAATTGAAGGTTTTAATCCTCAAATGCGTAATCTGATGATGGAAAAACGCGCCGCTAAATTTGACGGCATTATCGAGGATTTGCCCGAGCCGGAACTGATTGGTCCGGCCCAAGCCAAAATTACTTTGATTGGCTGGGGCTCGGTCAAGGGTCCGATTGTTGAAGCCTTGAAGCAGCTGCCGGATGTTAATTATTTGCATGTGATGGCTCCTTGGCCACTTTCCGAAAGTTTTATGCGAGCCAAAATTAAAGGTGTTAAAAAGTTGATTGCCATTGAAAATAATCAATCCGGTCAATTCGCCAACCTGTTGCGCGAGGCTACCGGCATTGAAGTTGATGAACGGCTGACTAAGTATGACGGTGCCCAATTTTTTCCTGAAGAAATCATTGATAATGTGAATAAATTTTTATAGCCATGGCTAACGAAAGTGATTTTAAAACCAATGTAAAACCAACCTGGTGTCCGGGATGCGGTAATTTTGGTATTTGGTCGGCCGTTCAAAAAGCTTTGGCCGAGCTGGGGCGTAAGCCATACGAGGTGGCTTTTGCTTTTGACATTGGTTGTTGTGGTAATGGTGCTAATTGGCACAATGGTTATGTTTTCCATAGTTTGCATGGCCGGTCTTTACCGGTTGCTTATGGTATTAAGTTGACTAATCCAAGACTAACCGTGATTGCTGACGCCGGTGATGGCGCGGCCTACGGCGAGGGGACTAATCATTTTCTCGGTGCCTGCCGGGGAAACATTGACATTGTCTATATTGTTCACAATAATCATAGCTATAGTTTGACCAAAGGTCAGGCCTCACCGACTACTGCTCAGGGACGCAAAACAGTATCGACTCCCGATGGCTTGATTGAACGACCTTTGAATTCATTGCAGTTGGCAATTACTGCCGGTGCAACTTTTGTCGCCCAAGGTTATTCCGATGATATCCAGCATCTTAAAGAACTAATTAAGCAAGCCATTAACCATCGCGGTTTTGCTTTGATTGATGTAATTCAGCCTTGTGTAATCTTTAATGATCCTGATATCAGACAACAGTATCAAAAAATGATTTATAAATTGGATAGTGGTTACCAGCCTAACGACAAAATTAAGGCTTATCGCAAGGCTGGCGAGACTAAGAAGTTGCCCATTGGTGTTATTTATCAGGAAAAGACTCCGACTTATTCGGATCATCTTAAATATCTCAAAGGCAATGGCGTTGCTAATCAGGTGGTTAAAAAACGCAGTATTAAAAAATTGCTATCCCAGTTTCGTTAGTTAAAGTAAGCCTATTATAGCCCGGCAAAACTGGGCTGTTTTATTTTTGACAAATAATTTTTAGCGTGGTATAAAATACTAGTATTTAACTAGGAATTATTATGTCTTTTTTTGGTGATTTGTCATCCAAGGAACAAAACGGCTTGCGCTTGATTTTACGGCTGGCCGAAACTTTTTATTCTAAAAAACCAATATCACTTAATGATATTAGCAAGGAAGAAGGAATTTCTTTGAAATATCTGGAGCAATTGATGATTCCTGTCAAGCAGGCCGGTTGGATTAAATCGCAGCTGGGACGCGAAGGCGGTTATTTGATGACCAAAAATCCCGCTAGAATTTCTTTAAGAGAGGTTATGAATTTGCTTAACGATAATCCTAGCCTGGTGGCCTGCTTAAATGGTAATTATGTTTGTCCGCGTCAAAAAAATTGTCGGTCGCGGGTTTTATGGCTTCAGCTTAAAAAAACTGTCGATCAATCACTGGACAAAATTACTTTGACTCAAGCTTTTAAAAAATAATTTATGCAATATTCTCAAGAGGTAATTGAACATTTTAAAAATCCCCATAATCAGGGGCAAATCGCCAAGGCCGATGCGGTTAGTGAAGTTGGTAATCCTTTGTGCGGCGATATTATGAAAATTTATTTAAAAATTGATAAATCTGATTCGGCCGACCGCCTATCAGATACTATTGCCGATATCAAGTTTGAAACCCTGGGTTGCGCCGCGGCTATCGCTTGCTCTTCAATTTCAACCGACATGGCCAAGGGCAAAACTTTGGCCGAAGCCTGGGATTTGCGAAAATCCGAAATTGTTGAGGGCTTAGGCACTCTGCCGCCGATTAAAATTCACTGTTCGGTTTTGTCGTCTGACGGTCTCAAGGTCGCTATTCAGAATTATTTGGCCAAACAAGGTGTTTTGGATCAATACCCCGAAATTAAAGCTTTCAAAGTTAAGGAATTTTAAACTAGTTTAAGATTAAGTGTATGAAAGAAGAAGTTAAAAAAGTTTTAGATCAAATTCGCCCAAGCCTTCAAGCGGACGGTGGTGATGTTGAACTAATCAGCGTTAATGCCAAAACCGGCATTGTTAAAGTCAGATTGCAAGGGGCTTGCGCCGGCTGTCCGATGTCACAACTTACTTTGCAAGAAGGCATTGGTCGAGTTTTAAGGAATAAAGTCAAGGGGTTTAAAAGTATTGAAGCTGTTTAAAGTATATGCCTCAAATTTATTTTGATCATGCCTCAACCACGCCGGTTGATCCGGAAGTGTTTGAGGCGATGAAGCCTTATTTTTTGGATAAGTTTGGTAACGCTTCGTCACTTCATAATTATGGCCAGGAATCATTGGCGGCCGTTGAAAATTCCAAAAAGGTAATTGCTGATTTTTTGAATTGCAAAACCACCGAAATATTTTTTACTTCCGGGGCGACCGAAAGCGACAATCTTGTTATTTTGGGTTTGGCGAAAAAAGGCGAGCATATTATTACCTCAAAAATTGAACACCCGGCGATTTTGGAACCAGTTTCTCAATTAGCTAAGCAGGGGGTTGAAGTAACTTATTTGGATGTCGACAGTCATGGTTTGGTCTCGTTGACTGACATCAAAGAAGCGGTCAAGGAAAATACCAGACTAATTTCAATCATGTATGTCAATAACGAAATTGGTACCATTCAGCCGATTGCCGAGATTGGCGCTTGGCTTAAAGAACTGAATCAAACGCGGCAAAATAAAATTTATTTTCATACCGACGCCGTTCAAGCCGTTAATTACTGTGAGATGGATATTGCTAAACTCGGCGTGGATTTGCTTTCGCTTTCAGCCCACAAAATTTATGGACCAAAAGGAATTGGTGTTTTGTACTGTAAAACCGGGGTACCTTTGCACCCGATTCAGTTTGGCGGTCATCAGCAAAAGGGAATGCGTCCCGGCACAATTAACACCCCGGGAATTGTCGGTCTGGCCAAGGCCATTGAATTGGTTGTTCAAAACTTCACTAGTGACAATGAAAGACTTAAAAAACTTCGGGATGATCTGATCACCAGAGTTTTAGCGACCATCCCCAAATCGCAGCTTAATGGTGATTTGAAAAAGCGGGTTGCGAATAACGCTCATTTCAGTTTTTATGGCGTTGAAGGTGAAAGTATGCTGCTGCTGCTTGATCAAGAGGGCGTCGCAGTTTCGACCGGATCGGCTTGCGCTTCCGGCTCGCTTGAGCCTTCTTATGTCCTAATGAGTTTGGGCATGGATGTCCTTTTTGCCCACGGCAGTCTGCGCATAACTTTGGGGAAATCTAATACTCAGCAAGATATCGATTATTTGGTTGCCAAATTACCGCCGATTGTTGAGAAGCTGAGAAAGATTTCACCAATCAAATAACCTTCATTTATTTGAAGAAACTTAAAACCTTGGCTGATAATATTGCCACGCTACCGGTCAGCACCGCCCCCCAGATTAAGTCAATAATAGTCATTTTTAAAGGCCAATTTTTTATTACCGCTAAAGAAGTTAGATCAAAAGTAGCATAAGCGATAAAACCAAACAGCGCTCCCATTAATAACACTTTTGTTAAATTTTGCTGATAGGGATAAACGATAAAAACCAAAATTCCGACTACATAAATCGCGTAAAAAATTATTGCCGCCAGCCAATTCGGATTCGGGCGCATTAGCTGCCCAAGTTGTTGCTGGTAAATATTTTTAGCCACCATCCCTAGCCAGACCAGATCAATGGCTAAAAAAATAATTAAACTAATGAGGTAGTGACTGATAATTTTAGTCATATTTTTTTACTTTAATAATTTTTCCCCCGCCCAAGCAGATATTCTTATTATAAAATACCGCGTATTGTCCCGGGGTAATGGCTTTTTGCGGTTTGCTAAAAGTTAAGATGCCGCTGCCATTGTTTGTTTCCAGCTTGGCTTTGGCCGCCGAATGTTGCGATCTGATTTTAGCTTTGACTGTAATTGGCTTGGTCGGTTTTGGCTGGGAAATAAAATTACAGGGTTTTAAAGTTGTCTGGAGTCCGTTTAAATCAGCGGCTGATTTGGAGACTAATAAAGTATTATCTTTTAAATCAAAACCAACCACAAAGTAAGGGCCGCCGGCCAGCTTGATTCCTTTGCGTTGGCCAATGGTATAAAAATGAAGTCCCAAGTGACTGCCTAAAATTTTACCGTCCAAGTTTTTAATCGGTCCTTCTTTCAGGCCGATTGATTTGGTCAAAAAACTGTTCAGGCTTTTGCCCGAGACAAAACAAAAGTCCTGGCTTTGTTTGCGTTTTTCGTAAAAACTAAAACCCGCAGCTTGGGCCATGGCTATTACTTCACTTTTGGTATATTTTCCCAAAGGCAAGATTATTTTTCCAAGCAATTTTTGGGGTAAAAAAGCCAAGGAGTAGGTTTGGTCTTTGGCTAAGTCTTTGGCTTTTAGTAACTGACATAATTTGGTTTTGGAATTTTGGCGGATTTGGGCATAATGACCGGTGGCCACATAATTGGCCCCCAATTTTTTGGCCGCTTTGAACAGTTGATCAAATTTCAGTTGGGGATTGCAGACCACGCAAGGATTGGGGGTCAAATTTTTTTTCAGCTCATCCGTGAAATAATCAATTACGGTTTTTTGAAATTCTTGCGAGACATCAATGATATGGTAGGGGATATCCAGTTTTTGGCAGACATATTTGGCAATTTTGAATGATTCGCTGTCGCAGCAGACATTTTCGCGCAGTTGATTTTCTTTGTCTTGCCAGACGGCGTATTTCAAGGAAACGCCGATTGGTTCAAAACCTTGTTGCTTCAGCAATATTAAAGAAACCGACGAATCAACTCCGCCGGACATGCCAACTATCACTTTTTTATTTTTTGTTTTAGTCATTGGGCTAACAAATATTACACAGCTTCCAGCTTCCAATCAATGATTTTGATATCTTTGTCGTACAAAAATTCTCCTTTCAGTTTTTCTCCGTTTAAAATGCGCGGTAGGTAATAAGCGGCATCCGGCCACATTAAATTTAGTGGAATTTTTTGAAGCTCAAACCATTGTGGCTCAATCTCCTGAGTTGGCGAGACTTGCCCTTGGAATTTATGGCCGATGAAATAATGAACCCGAAAATTCCAATTGGTAAACTGTTTTGTCAGGGGAAAATAAAAATCAATTATTGCCACTTCTTCAAAATCCAATGGTGTGACTTTGATTTCTTCTTGGGTTTCTCTGATGACCGTTTGATAAATCGTTTCACCCATTTCAACTTTGCCGCCTATGCCCAGCCATTTGCCTTCTCCTAATCCTTTGATTTTTTTGCCTAATAATACTTTGTCATTCTGAATAATATATAAACCGGTGCTGACTTTGAGCTCTTGTTTTAAGGCTTGTTTGTGTTCAGCTAGATTCATGGTTTTGTTTTGGTCGGGCTGGCGGGACTCGAACCCGCGACCTCAGCGTCCCGAACGCTGCGCGCTAGCCAACTGCGCTACAGCCCGATGGCATTTATTAGTCTAGCGGTTTTTATCAATAAAATCAACTATCTTTTTTTAAAAAAAATAGAGGGTCGTGCCGGCAGGAGTGGCATCGACCCTCAGGGGGTGGGGGGTGAGGATCATCTTGGATTGGGGCGTTTGGGGGTCAGTATGCCTGACCACTGGACTGCCGCCATGGTAGCGGCAACAACAATGGCGATACTCAGCCACATCAGGGCATGCCCTAATAGTGGCTTTTCTTGCCAAAGCCCAGTTCGGCCCATCTCGACCAGGGTTGGCCATACGAATTTGACCATGAAGGTCACCCCGCCCATGAAAACGATCACGGGTGAGAAAAATCGTACGGTTCTCCCGGTCAAGTTCAGTCCGGCCAAAACCCATTTCCGGTGCAGCAGGTCAATCAGCCCGAGGCTGATGCAGATGAGTGAAACGAGAGCCAGTCCAGCCCAGACGACATATTGGGCAATGTGCCCAGCTGTCGTTTCGGGACCAAGCGGCTGCCACAGCAATCCACTCACCAATACCACTGCCAGAAGTCCAAGGTTTACTTTCGTAACGATCCACATGCTACAGGGGTCCTTTCTTGGTTGGTTGCTTAATTTGGTTGCAGCCCAATTTTCGCAGCCCTCTTGCGCCCAAGAATTTAGGATAATGATATTATAGCATATTTAATAAATGTTGTCAATAGTTATGGCTTTTGACCAAATATCTGGTTAAGGGTAGAATATAATAGCCTATATTTGCCTTAAAATTGCGTTTTTTGGCCCCATTAATCAATTTTTGGTATCCAAGGCTTAAATATCAATTTTCTCCTAAAATTAACAAAACAATGGACTTATTTGACCAAAAGTTAGAGCAGGATTTAAAAAGCCATTCACCTTTGGCTGATCGCATGCGGCCTCAGGCTTTGCAGGATTTTATTGGTCAAAAAGATGTGGTTGGCACCGGTAAATTATTGCGTCAGGCTATTGAAAAGGATGAAATTCCCTCCATGATTTTTTGGGGACCGCCGGGTACGGGCAAAAGCACTTTGGCCAGAATCATCGCCAAATTGACCAAATCAACTTTTGTTCAGCTTTCAGCGGTCAGTTCGGGGGTCAAGGATTTTCGGGAAATCGTCAAAACCGCCGCTGACCGGCGCAAATTCAACGGCCAGCGCACTATTTTGTTTATTGATGAAATTCATCGTTGGAATAAAGCCCAGCAGGATGCTTTATTGCCTTATGTTGAACAAGGCTTAATCACTTTGATTGGCGCTACTACCGAGAATCCCAGTTTTGAAGTGGTGTCCGCCTTGCTTTCTCGCTGCCGGGTTTTTGTTTTGCAGCAGCTGACCGAACATGATCTGGAAATAATTTTGTCTCGGGCCATCAAAGAAGGTTTTGGTGAACTTAAAGTTCAAGCCGATGATCAAATTATCAGATATTTGGCCAGCCTTTCCAACGGCGATGCCCGCGTGGCGCTCAATGCCTTGGAGTTTGCGGTCAGATCAAGTCAAACCAAAAATGACGGCGAGGTGACTTTGGACCGGGAAATTATCAAAGAATCATTGCAAAAATCAAGCTATCTTTATGATAAAGACGGTGAGCAACATTACAACTTGATTTCGGCGCTGCACAAGTCCGTTCGGGGCAATAATGCCGATGCGGCCTTGTATTGGCTTGGCCGGATGCTGGAAGCCGGCGAGGAGCCGCTCTATGTCGCGCGGCGGTTGGTTAGAATGGCGGTGGAAGATATTGGTTTGGCCGATCCTCGTGCTTTGGAACAAGCCGTGGCTTGCCATCAGGCTTGTCATTTTATCGGGATGCCGGAATGTGATATTATTTTGGGTCAATGCGTGGTTTATCTGGCGCGCGCGCCAAAATCGGTGGAAGTCTATCGGGCTTACGGCCAGGTCAAAGAGGATGTCAAAAATACTATGGACCAGCCGGTGCCGCTGCACTTGCGCAATGCTCCCACCAAGCTGATGAAGGATTTGAATTACGGCAAAGACTATAAATACTCACCCGACTATGATTGGCAGGAAGACCAAGATTATTTTCCCTTGGAATTAAAAAATCGAAAATATCTTGATAATTAGTATCAAAAAATATGGTTAGAGAAAAAACCGTCGGTGTTATTACTTTCAAACGAGATGGTCACTCAATTCGCTATTTGCTTTTGCATCACGGTGGTAGCTATTGGAATTTTCCCAAGGGCCGCCAGGAGGGGCTGGAAACCGAGCTGGAATCGGCTTTGCGGGAACTGCGGGAAGAAACCGGCATTACCAATATTAAAATCATTGACGGGTTTTGCGACGGTTATGATTACGATTTTGATACTGTGATTGAAGATGGCGTGAAAGAAAAGGTCTGCAAACAGGCCGTTTTTTATCTGGGCGAGGTTTTGGAAAATGAGGTTAAAATTTCCGATGAGCATATTGATTATGGCTGGTTTGATTTTAAAACCGCCCAGGATCGGATGTTTTATCAGGAGGGCCGTAGCCTGCTTAAGCGGGCTCATGCCTTCCTTTCAAAACAGCATGATTTTGTGTTATAATTACTGATGTGAACCAAATAAAATTTATTTTTATTTGGCCCAAGCGATCATCTAATCTTTTCATGTATGGATATCAAAAAATATTTTGAAGCGGCCTTGCAGCATCAGGCCTCAGACCTCCATTTGGTTTCTGGCAATAAACCGTCGTTGCGCATCGACGGTAATTTACAGATTATTGAAGATCAAGTTTTGGGTTCCACCGACTTGGAGGCCGCAATTTTTTCAATGATGGAGGAATCCGATATTGATGTTTATAAAAAAAATAAAGAATTAGATATCGCTTTGGATATCAACGGCGGGCATTTTCGGGTCAACCTTCATCAGCAGGAAGGTCATATTGGCATTTCCGCTCGCGTTATTCCGGAAACCATTCCCGATCCTCAAGATATCAATTTAGATGAAACCCTTTATCGCTTAACCCATCTTAATCAGGGCTTGATTTTGGTTACCGGCCCTTCCGGTTCCGGTAAATCCACCACTTTGGCGGTGTTGATTGATTTGATTAACAAGGAGCGCCGGGCGCATATTATTACGATTGAAGATCCGGTTGAATTTATTTTTCATGAAAAGCAAAGCATTATTGAACAGCGGGAGCTTGGGCGCGACACCTTTTCTTTCGACGAAGCTTTAAAGCGGGCTCTGCGTCAGGATCCCAATGTCATCATGGTTGGTGAAATGCGCGATTTGGAAACAATCTCGGCCACCCTGACGGCGGCGGAGACCGGTCACTTGGTGCTGTCAACTTTGCATACCAATAATGCGCCCGAAACCATTGAACGGATTGTCGATATGTTTCCCTCGCATCGTCAGCAGCAGATTTTGACTCAATTGTCGTCTTCTTTGCGCGCGGTGATTTGCCAGCAGATGATGCCCAAAAAAGGTGGCGGAGTAACCGTGGCACGCGAGATTCTGATTAATACGCCGGCAATTGCCAATTTGATCAGAGAGGATAAGATTGCCCATATCGCTTCGGCTATGCAGACCGGCCGCAGCGAAGGGATGGTTACGATGCAGTCATCAATTAAAAAGCTTTATGAGGAGGGAATTATTGACGAACAAGTTTATATTAACCGAACCGGCCGGGCTGGTGACAGTTTGAGTACTTATTATTAATGTTTTGATTCATGACTGATGAAAAATGGCAACAAGTTATCGGGCACATTAAAGATAATTTTGACATTATTAATCAGCGGACTGAAGAATTGCCCGAAGATATCGGTCCGGGAACCGTTGAAATAATTGAATTTCAGGGGCCATTGGGCAAGATGAAGCTGGAACATACCGTCCAGCCGTTGGTGGTTGACAAAAAGACCATTGGCAGCCGGCGGATTGGCAGTGATGTAACGGTTGAGTACAGATATTCCGACACCGAAACCGTTAACAAATTCAAAGCTTACCGTTGGGATGACACCGTCAATGATTGGATCGAGATGACTATGGCCAGAGGGGAAATGATTTTTTAAAATAAAATATAAATTTAACATTTAAAACTATGCTAAAACGAAAACAAAAAGTAGATGATTCCGAAGTTTTAAAATTCGGATTTCTGGGCGGTATGGCCCAGTCGGTTTATATTTTGCTGATTAGCTTATTTATTCAGATTTTGGACAAATCAACCCCGCCGCCTTATCCGGCTCAAATGTGGGGTCCGGTTTTGGTTTTAATAATGTTTGTTTTCAGCGCCGGCATTTCAGCGATTTTGATGTTTGGTTATCCGGCTTATTTGGCAATGCAGCAGCGTTACGCCGAAGCTTTGATGACAGCGGTAACTAGTTTGTTAACTTTGGCGATGATTGGTATTTTTGTTTTTATGTTGCTTTCTTCTATTTACTAAATGATTCACAATAGTGCTAAGAATTTAATTTGTTTTTTTCTAGCCGCTGGTTTGGTCCTTGCCGGTTGTGTTGTCAAAAGTCCGACTGACCCAGTTGATGAATTGAATATTGGTGAATTAAGCTCGCCGCCTAGTAATGTTAACGATTCTTCCCAAGTTGCCGAACCCGATTATCAAGAGCAAGCGGCTGATTATCAGCGTCAGGTTAGGGAAATTATTGGTGATTATCGGATTAGTCAAAGTTTCTTGGGAATTAAAGATAGCTTATTGGTTTTAACGGTGCCGGCAGGTGATTTGGATTTTCATTTTAATTTGGTGCTTGACTTTGAACTGCTTGAGCAAGCGGCTGATAATAATGACCAAAGTGAGTTTTCGTCCGTCAAGCTCCGGATTGAGGATTTAATTAATCAAACCGAGTGGTTAAATTAATAACAATATGATCAAAAAGAAACAAGGCATCACTCTTATTGAATTGATGGTTGCTTTTTTGATTATTACCATGATTGCCACCGTGGGGATTATTTCCATTAAAAACACCCGGGCCAAATCGCGCGATGCCAAAAGAGCCTATGACATTCAGCAGTATGCCAAGGCATTGCGGCTTTATGCCCAGGATCACGGTAATAATTTCCCGGCCGCCAACGGTTACCTGGGTCGGGGGAGCGAGTTGGATGAAATGTTAAGACCGTATTTTAGAGATTTACCCAAGGATCCTTTGGATACCGGCGGTGATTCTATGCTTGATTATTACTATTATTATGTCGCTAGTAATGTCTGTCTGGGTGTAAATTATCCTACCGTTCATGCTCAAAATATGGAGACCGATAAGTCAGAGCTCAACGATAATACTTGCACCGATGGTCTGGGCGGTAGCGATAATGGCTATGCCGATCAGGCTGATTTTTTGGCCATAATATTTTATTAAAATAATGTCAACCGATAATTTTTTTAATCAATTGGATAACCCTTCCAAGGCCCAGCCGATTAATCAAAACCAAAAAACCGAGCGCTGGTATTTTGGATTTTTGACCAAGACTAAGCGCTTTTGGCTTGTGACCGTTGGAATCTTTATTTTAGTGCTCGGTCTTTTAGGTTTGGTGATTATGGCCAAGGCCGGTATTGTCTATTTTCCCGGCGTATCGGAGCTGATATATCACCAGCCGCAGCCCACTAGATTGATTGTTGATTCGGTTCAAGACCAACTCTCCAGTTCGCAGCCCTTTACCGTTTCTTTCGACGAGCAAGCCGGGGTTATTAGTTTGAATATTACCGAGGAAAATTTGACCGGTTATTTAAGGCGTAATCTCGCCCAGTCCGCCAATGCCGCTTTTGGCTCGCAGTCGCAAATTATATTTAGCGACGGTCGATTTGAATTTTTTGGCCCGATGCTGCGGCCGGTAAAAACCACTTTGACTCTGGAAGCCAGACTATTTACTTCAAATGGGCTACTGGACTATCAAATTACCAGGTTAAGGTTCGGTGATTTGGATTTGCCCCCGGCTTTATCCGACTGGCTGATTAAAGCATATTTTTCTAATCGGGCTAAGGCTGATAATCCATTCGCCAGTCTGTTAGCTAATTTCAAAAACCTTTCAGCCGATACCGGTAAACCTAATATCAGACTGGAACGGTTCAGTTTGACTGACGGCCAGCTCAACCTGGCAATTTATTTGAATTTGGAAGAAATCAAGGCCGCGATGGAAAAAATTGGCCCCCTTATTGATCAGCGCCTTGATGAACAGTTAAATCGCAACAATTAAGCTGACTTATTATGAAAATAATTAATCGCTCCATTCCCATTGTTTGTAGTCTGGCAATCTTGTTGCTGTCGGAGTTGGTTTTGAGCCGGGCTGATTTGCTTTGGCCATTATTTTCTTTGGCTCCGCTTTGTTTGATTGCGGCGATTTGGCAGCTGACCGGCCGGAATTTAAAATCAAAAAAATTTTGGCGCTTGTTAATAACACCATTATTGTTTTTGGTTAGTCAGTTGGGTTTTCTTAGTTTTTTGGAGGGGGCGATTTTGCGACAGCTATTGGTAATTTTTTCGTCTTTGGTAATCTGGATTTTTTTGCAGGTTATCTTTTTGCGTTTTCATTCCCGATTGAAATACCAACTTCACTCGTTGGAGAGTATCGCCACCCACATTGATTTACTGACAATCTTTTTTGGTTGTGCAACATTGTTCAGTCTGATGTTATTTTTGGGTGTAAAATTGACTTTGTGTCTGTTAATTTTTGCCTTTATCACTTTCTTGCTTAGTTATCAAATGATTTGGGTCGGCGAGAAATCCTTGGCAGATGCCTGGCTTTATGTTATGGTAATTACGCTCATTAGCCTGGAAGTGTTTTACGCTGTTTCTTTTTTGCCAACCAGCGTTTTGGTCAACAGTCTGATCGTTACACTTGCTTATTATTTAATGGGTGGCCTGACCCGTAATTGGTTGTTGGATATCAGGGAGGTTAATGTCGCCAAGCGTTACTTGATTATCAGTGGCATCTTGTTGCTTGTTGTTTTCCTGACGGCTAAATGGTTTTAACATGAAAATTTTTCGTAAAAAATCTAATCAATTTGTTTCGCAGGTGGTAATTCTGGCGATGGTTTTTGGTTTTGCCGCCGGCGTGGTTGGCCAACTGGTGGCTGATACTTATCTTGATCCGTATGCTGAATATGCCGATAGTTACATTGCGGCCAATACTAATATCGCTCCGATCATCCCGGAACTCAGCCGGCTTAAAAGATTTTTGGGGATTGAACAAGATTTTGCCGTTGACAAGGCTGTCCAAAAAACTCAACTTTCTTTAGCCGGTATCTATTTGGAAAAAACGGCGAATAATACTATTAGTCAAGCTTATCTACCTTCTGATTTGCTGGCCAATGCTTTTGTTTTGACCAGTGACGGCTGGCTGGTTACCGATAGCAAGATTTTTTCCCGGTATCAAGTCAATCAGTTGGCGGTTGCTTACCAAAATAAGATTTACCAAATTGAAAAAGATATTACCGACGATGTCAGTGGCATTACTTTTGTTAAAATTTCTGCCAGCAATTTGCCGGTGATGGTTTTGGGGGATAGCGACGAAATGATCCGCGGACAATTGGCAGTAGTCTTAAATGCTTTGGGCCAGGTTGAAGTTTTGAATCTCAAAAGCAATACTTATTATGATTTAACTTCGCCGCAGGATTTAATTCAGAGTTCGGAAGAATATCATAATTTGTTTTTGTTTAACACTCATCTTGATCAGTCGTTTGTCGGCAGTCCGGTCGTTAATCTCGCTGGTGAGGTGGTTGGCGTTATAAATTATGTTGATTTAAATGACAATTTGATCACCGCGGTGCCGCTCAATCAGTTTCGGCCGGTGGCACTTGATGTCTTGCGCAGCAATGTGGTCAAGCGCCCTTATTTGGGTGTTGAATATTTGGATTTATCCCAAACTATTGGTTTGAGTGATTCGGTTAGCCAGGGTTTGGATCGGGGAGCGTTGGTCTTTCAACAGCCAACCAAATCCAGCCCGGCGGCTGAGGCCGGTGTAAAATTAAACGATATTATTTTAAGTGTCGAAGGGCAGTTGGTTGGAAAGGATAGCAGTTTAACCGAATTGATTCAACAGTATCAGCCTGCCGATCAAATTATTTTGGAAGTTCTGCGTGACGGTCAAGTAATCAGTTTCGATGTCACTTTGTCACTTTTGACTCAGTAGTTTTGCAACAAAAAATGCGATGTTAGGGTAATCGCATTTTTTTAAATCAATCTATTCTTTGATCAAATCCTTCTTAGTTAAATCGGGGTGAGGGGAATAGAGTTTATTTTTAATTTTCCACTTATCCACATATTTCCCAATCCCTTTTTGAGATAGCTTATTTTTGATCGTCGTTTTGCCTTGCGACCATTCCAGCAGGCTGACGAAATTGATTTTATACCGCCCTTGGACTACGATGTATTTTAATAGCCCGTCTTTAATGGCGCGCCTGATGGTTTTTTGTTCCACGCCAAATAGTCTGGCGGCCTCGGAAACTGATAACCTGATGACATTTGACATATTGTTTGGTTTAGAGATTTTTGTCTAGACTAGTCTAGACAAAAATGATAATTATTGACTTAAGTATATTATAATTTTTTCAGTTTGGCAATATTATTAGGCCCTTAATTGTATTGCTAAACCTACTTTGACTTTATTTTAAAAAATAGTTATAGTATACTCTATTACTGTAACAAATTGACCCAAATCTCGTCTTAATTAGTGTCTTAATGAATTCTTCAAAATTTCAGGAAAAACTGCTATTATTACGGCTGAAGAAAAAGGATCCGGAAGCTTTCTCTAAAATATATGATCTGTATGTTACGCCAATCTACAGATTTATTTATTTTAAAGTGGCTAGCCGGCAGGATGCCGAAGACCTAACTTCCGAATTGTTTTTAAAGATTTGGCAGTATGCTACTGAAAGTGATGAAGAAATTGAAAACTTAAGGGCCCTGTTATATCGTTCGGCCAGAAATTTGGTGATTGATTTTTATCGTCGGAATGCCCGGCGGGATCTGACTCGGGACGAAGAGGTTTTGAACAATGTCCAGGATGAGCGGCAGCAAAGCTTGCTGGCCAGAATTGACACCGAACTTGGCATGCGTAGCATCGAAAAAGTTTTGCGCCAGTTAAAGGATGAATATCGTGAAGTAATTTTGTTGCGCTATGTCGAAGAACTGTCGATTGGTGAAATCGCCGACATCCTTGGCAAGTCCCGGGGATCAGTCAGGGTTTTGCTCCATCGTGCCCTTAAGGTTTGCAAAGATTTGATAGATAATAAAAAGGATGAATAATATCATTTCCGAATTCAAAAATTTAAAGGACGAAGTCTCTCCTCGTTCCGAATGGGTTGAACTCAACCGGAATTTTTTGTTGCAGCAAATTAGCAGCAGCCAACCAACCAGAACCCGAGTTTCGTTGGGAGACTACCTTGGTTTGTTTACCGCCGCTTTTCGTCAGCATCTACTTGAACCAGCCGTCGTGATGATTTTGATTTTGGTTTTTTCGCTTTCTAGCAGTCTGACCATTAACGCCGCTTTTTACAGCTTGCCCGGCGACACTTTGTATCCCGTCAAATTGGCTTTGGAAAAAACCCATGTCAGTTTGACTCCCGACGAACAAAAGAAAGTAGAGTTAAAGATTGAATTTGCCGAAAAGCGGATTGCCGAATTCCATAAGATTGTGGCCCAACCCGATGCCAATCCGCAAGAGAAGCAGAAGAAAATTGAAACCGTTGTTAAAGAATTCAAGAATAATGTGGTGGCTGTCAGTAATCATTTGAATAAAATCAGCCAAGATGAAATCAGTCTAGATCAGGCCGCTAAAGTCAGGATGGCGGTAGCGGTTAGTGAAAAGACCGAAGAGCTGGCTAAAAATTTGGATCAAAATGCCGCCGATCTGTCTGATGCTGATAAGAAACAGTTTGAGGATGCCGTGGCCGAGGTTGTCGCTTCCGCCCGCCAGTTGGCTGAAAATATTGAAGCGCAAGCGCTGCAGTCGGAGGATCAGACCGGCAGTAACGAAACCAAATCGGTTGATCAGCCTGGCATCGTCGAAGGTGTAGACAATCAGACCGATGTAAGCATCGGACAAAACAATTCTGATGATCAGGACAATTCCGCTGCAACGACTGATACCGAGTCAGTTTCTGATTCGGGTTCGGCAGAAGTTGATGAAACAGTGGAAACAGAATAATTATTTTAGTAAGCAATCCTAACTTTAAGTTAGGGGCTTAAAATAAAAGTTCATTGATACTTTTTGGACCAATTAGGGTTTAGTTTCCCTTGATGACCTAAGGCAAAGGTCGATCCAATGACTTGGAGTCTTTCGCCTGTCAAGGAATTAGAAGCTAAACGGCTTTGTGCCCGCAGGCGATGTTGTTAGGTTCGCCTAGGCGTAACAAAATCGCTGTCAGCCTAACCGGAAAGCTTTGATGAACAAAATTAATGAAAGGAAATAAACATGACTAAAAGATTACTAACCTACGCTGTTGTTATTTCAACCGTCGTTTGGTCAGTAGGCTTGCTCGCTATGCCTTTTTCTGTGGGAGCAGCCGTTTCCGGCGATCTAGTTAAGAAAGCCGGCAGTCCAGCCGTTTTTTACCTTGGTGCTGATAGCAAGCTGCACACTTTTACCAGTTCAGCTGACTATTTCACTTGGTATAGTGATTTCTCGGGTGTCGTCACCATTTCTGACACCGAGTTTTCCGGCTACCAGTTAGGAAGCAATGTCTTCCCAAAACCTGGCGTCAAATTAGTCCAGGTTGTTGATGGTGAAACTCCTTGGAACATTTTCAGTCCAACGGTTTACGCCATTGCTGGTAATGGTACTGCTCGACCAATCGGTAGTGCTGAAGCAGCTGTCGAATTATACGGTGCCAATTGGGAATCAATGATTATCCCGGTTGTTACCAGCGTATTCAGCCAATACAAAGCCGGCGAAACCATTAATTCAGCTTCCGATTTTGACAAAGAAGCTGAAATGGAAGATGCCGCTACCATTAATGATGATTTGAACTTGACCCTTGGCGGTGGATCCGGTGTATCAACCGGTACCAGCTTAACCGTCGCCTTGGCTTCTGATACCCCAGCCAGCGGTCTTTTACTTGGTAACACGATTAATAATCGGATGACCAAGGTTAATTTGACTGCTTCCGCTGATGGTGACATTGTCATTGATCAGTTGGTTGTTAAAAGAGGTGGCACCGTCGCTTCCGATGGTCCTTTCTCTTCAATCGCTTTGATTGATGCTGGCACCAACACCAGAATTGGCAACACTAAAACCTTAAATTCCGAACACAAGGCTGTCTTCAATCAAGACATTACTATTCCAGCCGGTACCACCAAAACCATTTACTTGGCTGGTAACTTGGGCGCCACCGCTGCTTACGCCGGTGAAATCCCAAGCTTGGACTTGGATTCAGTTACCTTGTCGGGCAGTGCCGCGGTTATTGGCAGCTTGCCAATCGTTGGTCACTACCAGAATATCAATGGAACCATTACGGTCGGTACTTTGACCGTCCACAAGGGTTCCAATCAGCCTGATGCTTCAACCCAGAAGATCGGCGTTACCAACTACATCGTTTCCGGCGTCAAATTATCCGCCAACTCCACTGAAGATTTCAAAGTGACTCAAATCACTTGGGATGAAGGTGGTACTGCCGGTGATTCCGATGTCGCCAACTTAGATTTGTTGGTCGACGATGCTGTAGTCGCGACCGTAGCCCAGCCCAGCGATGGTAAGGTTACTTTCAACCTATCAGCCAACCCGATTGTCATTCAAAAAGGCAGAAGCGTTCAAGTTGACTTGCAGTTAGACATCCTTGATGGTTCAGACCGGACCATCCGCTTCGACATTGAAGACGAATCAGACATCTATGCTCGTGGTGAATTATATGGTGCGGAAGTCAAGGTTGCTGCCAGCTCCGACGCCGAAGTTGTTGCTGACGCCACCCCATTCTACACTGCCAAAATAACCACCATTGATCGTGGTGCCTTGCGAATTAGCACCGCTACTTTGTCTGCCACCAATATTCCTGAGGATGCTACTCAGATTTTATTGGGTAAATTCGAATTCGAAGCCAAGGGTGAACCAGTTGAAATCACTTCATTGCCAATCGCGTTTACCGTTACCACTTCAACCGGTGACTTATCAACCGATAGTGCTGTTGATATTACCGCGGTAACTGTTTATGACGAAAATGGCAAAGTTGTCGCTGGTCCAATTGACCCGGTAAGCAAAGTTTCTGCTTATGGTGGTAACAATGCTGTTGAGTTATTGGTTGCTACCACTACTGATTCAATCACTGTCCCAGCTGGTAAGCACATCTATTCCGTTAAAGCCGACATCGATTCTGATTTCGGTACTAACGATACGATTGTTGTCAGAATCAACCCCGGTCAGGTTACGGCTAAGGGTGAAAGTACTGGTTTGTCAGTAAGTCCAACCCCAAGTACCGACCAGAGTTCAGCGGTAATGACAGTTCAGTCAGCCGCTTTGTCAATCTCAATTTCCTCCACCCCGGTTGCTCAGAATGTGGTTGCCGGTTCCAAAGACTTCGTTTTTGCTAATGTTGTCCTAGGTGCCCAATCATCCGGTGAGGACATTAAGGTTACCAAGATCAAGGTTCAAGTTGACGCGGTTGCCAGCGCCAGTCCATCAGAAGTTTCCAACTGGAGCATTTTTGACGGTTCAACCGAACTGTCAGTCACCAATGATCCAGATTCCGATACTTCCACCAAGACTACCGCTGCTTCCGATGCCACTTCAACCTTCACCTTCACCACTCCTTTAGTTATTCCTAAGGGAACTTCCAAGACCTTGACCATCAAGGGTGATGTCAGCAGTTCTGCTACCAACAACGGTACCATCCGCGTTGGTATTGAAGACCAGACTTCAGAAACCATTACCGCCAAAGGTAAGGATACTGATTTGGATGCCGCTTTGACTGTTTCCGAAAGTGCCGGTCAAACCATGACTATCAAGTCAACTGGTGGTTTGACTATCACTCGTGACAGCAGCGCGCCCAAAGCTGGTTTGTTGCCTGCTAACTCACAAGGTTTGACTGTTGGCGTTTTCAGCGCTTCCGCTACTAACGAAGATGTTAATATCGAGAAGTTGTACTTAACCGCCGTTCAAGCCAACGGTGGTGGTCTAGACCAGATTAACAAGTTGTATCTCTACAACGGCAGCACTTTGCTGGCCGAAGTTGAGCCAACTAGTACCGACGGTGTTGACCGAACAGTTTTGTTCGATGTCACCAACAACCCGATTGTCGTCGCTAAAGACAGCAGCACCAAGTTGACCCTAAAGGCCGACACTGCCGCTGCCGACTATGAACGGGCCTTGGGTACTGGTTCATCCGGTGAAGGTCTATGGTTAAAGATTGCCGCCACTAGCGATATTACGGCCAAGGGCGCTCAATCCGGCACCACCATCACCAGCAAAGACATTACTAATGCTTCGACTACCGCTCAATATGTTTTCCGCAGCGTTCCAACCGTTACGCCAAACGAGAATTTGGCCAGCCCGGTTAACGGCGGAACTTTGAGCACCAAGACCAATGAACCGGTCTACAAGTTCAGCGTTACTGCCAGTTCTGCTGGTCCAGTCGCCTTGTATCGCGTTCAATTCTTGGTTACCACTTCAACTGCTACCACCACCAACTACAAGTTGACTGATGGTACAGAAGATGTCGCCGCTACCTCCACCGGTATCATTTTGACCACCGGCACTGGTAATGGCAGCCAGATCGTTGAATTTTTGATGACTTCCGACGGTCTTGCTCCGGCATCAGGTGGTACTAATGTCCAGCCTTATGTCATTGCTACTGGCCAGACCAGGACTTTCGTTGTTCGAGCCGACTTAGAATGTAATTCTTTGAACTGTGCTGCTTCCAGCGGTGCTACCGGCGGTTCAATCTCCTGGCAGATGCTGGGTGACACCGCTTTGCCAAGCACCATGCCAGCTAGCGCTATGGCTCTTGACGACGAAATGTACGAAAGCAGCTTTATCTGGGGCGACTTATGGCGGACTTCCGTTTTGGAAGTTTCCTCCACCACTGCTTCTTCATCAGCACAGTGGTCAAATGGTTACCTCGTTGCCGAAGCTGACGGCGGTAAGTTAGCCGCTACTTCAACTGCTGTAACTTTCACTAAATAACCTTTACTGAAAATTACATAGTTGGGCTGTTGTAAAAAACAGCCAAAACCTAAAACCCCCGCCAAGTGGCGGGGGTTTAGGTTGTCAGACTTGGTTTTTTTTGCTAAATTTAATCTAGATTTATGCTGGAATTCATCAATAAAAATCGGAAAATATTTTTAGGGCTGATAATACTATTGGCCGTTTTTTTGATATTTTTCAGGCTGGATCGGGCTGATATGCAAACTGATGACGCAATTAATTCCTTTCGGGCGATTGGTTATCTTGATTTTATGGATGCCAATACTCAGACTACGCCGGTTGATTGGTTTGAAACTATACCTTGGTGGTCAAAACTTTCATTTCATGACGCCCCGCCCTTGGTTTTTATTTTGCAGTTTTTAACTTTTAAATTGTTTGGTATTTCTACTTTCGCCGCTCGCTTGCCTTTTGCTTTAGCCGGCTTAGGTTCAGTTATTCTGTTATACTTCGTTATTAAAAAACTTTATAATGCCAACATCGCCTTATTGGGAAGTTTTATTTTGAGTATTCTGACTTATCATATTTGGGCCAGTCGCGTCGGCTATTTGGAAGCCGTGGCTTTGTTTTTTATTCTTTTGACCATCTATTTGTTTTTGTTGGCTCTAAATAATCCTAAATATTTTATTTTATTTGGTGTTTCGTTGGGCTTTACCATTCTTACCAAATATACGACTTTTTTCATTATCCCAGTATTTTTTATTTATTTATTTGTTGTTAACAAAAGATTATTGATCAATAAATATTTTATCGCGGCCATTTTGCTTGCTGCTCTAATGTTTTCGCCGGTGATTTTTTATAATTTCAAGGTTTTCCAAGCTCGTGGCCATTTTGATTTGCAATTTTCTCGCTTACTCCGTCAGGATATTTCCCAAGACTGGCCGAAGTTTAATGATGGTCAAACTGACTATGCTGTAAATTTAATTCGTGTTTGGGATCTGCGGGAAATGGTGTCTTTACCACTTGTTATTTTATTGGTTGTTTGTTTGATTATGATAATCTACGATTCGGTGCTGTCTTGGCGAAACAAAAAAAATTTTTTATTGCTGCTGCTGCTGTTGTTTTTTACTTTGGAATTTTCAATCATTGGAACAGCGGTTCGATTTCTTTCAGTTATTGCTCCGTGGGTGGCAATGATCCTGGCTTTGGGAATAATATCGGGGTATGACTTATTTATCAAAGGGACTAATTACCAGAATCTCAAAACTTCGGGGTTGATTTTGATTTTAATTTTGATTTTTGGTTTTGAACTATTTTTTAACATCAACACTAATCTGGTGATTAAACCGTTTGGTGAGAGGGGTAAATACTATTCCGTTAACCGCCTGGCCAACGGCGGGTTTAACCAATTGGCCGAATATCTTGAAGCCAACACTGACATTGCCAGTTATTCTAAAACCGTCATTAACAGCCGGCGCGATCTGGTGTATTCCGTTTCTTCGCTGAATGGTAAAGATGTTTATATTTTTGACCCTAATCTGAATTGGTTTTCGGCCAAGTGGTATTTTAGCCGTTGGACTGTTTATCACCATATTCTTTTTACTTCGGCGACTGACCTGGTTGCTTCTGGCGTTATTAATGAAGATAATTGGTTTAGTTTTTTTGGCAAGCTTGGCGTTAGAAATTTATATTATCTGAAAGGTGAAAACGATTTATTGTTTACCAATCACGATTTAGCCAGTCCCGACCAAGTGTCGTCTGCAAATTTGGCAATTTTATTCAGTCGTGCCGGAGCTGATACTGTGTCGATTACCAATTTGGCGGGGGACCAAGCCTTTGAAGTTTATAAATTAAAATTAAATTAAAACTATGAGTAAGAAAAAAATTAATCTTATTATTTCAATCGTTGTCTTGCTGTTGGTATTGATTGGTATTGGTTGGTATTTTTCCGCCGACCTGGTTAAGCTGTTGCCACAACAACAGGAGCCGGTTGTTTTATCCGAATTCAAAGTGGTTCGGACCGACTTGAGCGAAGATCAGATTTCGCAATATCGTCAGGAATTTGATCGTCTGCTTGGTTTACTTGATGAGTCACCGGACGATTTTTATGTTTTGTTGCAGCTTGGGCGCGTCAAAAAAGATGTTGGGGACTATCATGGCGCCGAGGCGATTTGGATTAGGGTGGGTGAAATCAGCCCTCAAAACAGCGTTTCTTTCGGCAACTTGGCCGATTTGTATACTAATTTTATGTTTGATAAAGATAAAGCTCTCGCTGCTTATCGGACCGCTGTTGCCAATTCAGCTAATGAGCCGATTAACTTGCCGTTTTATCGGAATTTTTATGATTTTTATCGCTACAGCTTGAATGATATGGAAGGTGCCAAGCAAGTTTTATTGGAGGCGATTGCTAATAACCCTTTGAGCAGCGAACTCCATGTTTTGCTTGCCCAGTTTTATTTAGACAATGATCAGCAAGAGCAGGCTTTGCGAAGTTTTCAGGAGGCCTTAAAGATTGATCCGGATGATGAACTAATCAAAGCCGAAATCGAAAAGTTGAATAAGCGTTAATTTTTAATGAAAAAATTTTCTCGCCAATTATTTTTGCTTTTGGCAATTTTGACTTTGGCCGCCTCGCTTAGGTTTTGGGGTATTACCAAAGCCGATGTTATTACCGATGAAGCCTTAATCGGCTTTCGCAGTATTGGCTATCTTGATTTTTTCGTTTCACCTTACCAAACCACTCCCTATGAGTGGTTTTTGGTTGTTCCGGCTTGGGCTAAGCTTTCTTTCCATGATCATCCTCCCTTGACTTTTATTTTGCAGCATTTGTCTTTCACTGTTTTTGGCCAAAATGTTTTTGCCTTGAGATTGCCGTTTGTTTTGGCCGGAATCGTCAGCGTCTATCTTTTGTATTTGGTATCGTGGCAATTGTTTAAGCGCTTTGATTTAGCCTTGGTGGGAGCATTACTTGTCGCCGTTTCTTGTTGTCAGGTTTGGATCAGTCGGATTGGCTTGCAGGAATCTTTGGTAATTTTATTTTCATTGCTGTCAGTTTGGTTATTCTTAAGATCGCTGGAAGATAATCGTCATTGGCTTTGGGGGCTTAGTTTGGGTTTGGCGGCATTGATTAAATATACGGCTTTTATTTTATTACCAGTATTTTTTATTTATTTTTTGATTTATCGCCGCTCAGTTTTTCGCCAGTCTAAATTTTGGTTGACTTTGTTACTAATGCTGGTAATTTTTAGCCCGGTATTGATTTATAACTTCAAGATGTTTCAGGAACGCGGGCACTTTGATTTGCAGTTTTCTTATTTGTTCAATCAGCCAGTCGAAGAATGGCAGTTTTTGCCTGGCAAAATTCAGGCTGGCAGTCTGGCTGATCGGTTTGGCCATTTAGTCCCGGCCTTGTTCAGTAATTTGATGTGGCCGTTGTTTATTGTTTGGGCAATGAGTTTAATTTATTTTATTATTCGCGCTCGGCACAATCCTAATGTAATATTTTTGTTTTTAATTATAATTTTTGAGCTGCTGTCTTTTCTGATTATCGGTCCCAGCAAGCGTTTTGTGGCGGTAGTCGTGCCTTATATTATTATTTTTGTCGCCTGGTTTATTTGTCAACAGCCCCGGCTGTTGAAGCGGTCTTTATTGGCCATTCTGGTTAGTTTGGAGCTGATTTTCACTATCAATACCTTGATTTTGCCTTATCCTGTTGGCGCCGAAAATATTACTTATTCCAACTTAAAAATTGAAAGTTACCAGTGGGGTTACAAACAACTTGATGATTATCTTGATAGCTTATTGGCTGATAAGTATCCGGCCGTCAGTTTTGTTCCTCGTTACCAATTTTTGGAAGATATAAAAAATCAGGCGATTGAGTTGGCTGAAAATCAAGGCAAGGAGTCTTCTCAAACTTTGGTTATTTATGATGCCGATATGTTTGATTTGGCGACTTTATGGCTGTTTCATCGCCGGATGATTTATCAAGGCTGGCCGATTATTACGGCCCAAGATTATTTATCTCAATCCAAAGAATTTTGGCAAGAGCAGGGGATTAATGATTTTTATTTTTTCCAACTAATTGATTCGCAGATGCTTCAACAGCCAGAAATTGATCGCACTTCTTATTCTCAGGAGCTGGTCGGCCAAATCAGGGACTATTTAACCCGGAAAATAAAACGGCCTGACGGCCGTGAGGTGGTAGCGGTATATCATTGGCAATAATTACTGCCGGTAGAGTTTTTCGGTTTGGGCAATCATTTTATCAAGACTGAAATCAGTGTCAACATCCTGTTTGGCTTGCTTGCCTAAGGCCAGGGCCAAATTTTTATTGGTAAGCAAATTAGCAATAGCTATTGCTAAAGCTTCAGGGTCGGCTGGTTTAACCAGCAGGCCGTTTTTTTTATTTTGAATCATTTCCGGCACGCCGCCAACATTAGTAGTCACGATTGGTAATTTAGCTTTCATTGCTTCTAAAATGGCAAAAGGCAGCCCTTCTTTGACCGACGAGCTGACATAGAGGTCAAAGGCTTTAAGATATTGAGAAGCCTTATCGACAACTCCCAAAAGTTTAAAATTATTTTCCAAATTGGCATCGACGATTTCTTTTTGCAGCAGCGATTTAAGTTGGCCGTCGCCGATGATGACAAAAATTAAATTAGGATAATCTTTAATTATCGTTTTGGCCGCTTGAATCAAATATAATAGTCCTTTGGTGGCATAAAAATTGGCCACTGTCCCGATTATTATCTCGTCTTGTGGCAAATCTAATTTTTTTCTGGCGGTTTCTTGTTCTAATAGAGGAAAGTCATTGATGCCGTTATGAATGACAATTAATTTTTCTTCGCTGCAAATTTTATTGGTAATTGCGGTTTGGTAATCGAATTGGGAAACACAGATTAGTTTATTTTTGTATTTGGCCGTAAATTTTTCGGCCCAAAGATATATTAATTTTTTCCAATCAGCCATTGGTTCGTTAAAGACAAAACCATGAACAGTATAGAATATTTTTTTTACCCCAGCATGCTTGGCCGCCAAGGCACCCAGAACTCCGGCCTTGCTGCTGTTTAAGTGGACGATATCTGGTTTTAACTCTTTAATTAGCTTTTTTATTTTCCAGTAGGCTCTGAAATCATTAAGTGGACTGATTTCCCTGACCAGATACTGTAATGGTCTGGTTTCAATGTTTTGTTGCTTTAACTTAGTTAGTAATCCGTCTTTGCCGCCACTGGCAACAATTGTTTTATAACCTTGTCCTGTCAGGCCGGTTGCTAAATAAAAAATATAGCGCTGGGCGCCACCGAATTCTGATTGGGTAATTAGGTATAAAATTTTGCTTGGTTGAGCCATAAATTGGTGGATAAATTGTGGTTTATTTGGCTTGACTGAAAGCCGAATTTATATAATAATAATAAAGTATTCTTTGTTAATAATCAAGGTTCAATTTAGCTAAACTATGAAGATTTTAGTGACCGGCGGCGCCGGTTTTATTGGCGCTCATGTCGCCGGTAAATTAATCGCTCGGGGAGACGAAGTTGTCATTATCGACAACTTTAATTCATACTACGAGCCTCAGCTAAAACGCGGGCGACTGGATAATTTAGTCGGCCGTCAGGCCAAAGTCTATGAGATTGATTTAGCCGACGAAACTGGCGTTAGCCAGGTTTTTACTGATCATCGGTTTGACCAGATTTGCCACCTCGGCGCTCAGGCCGGAGTTCGCTATTCGCTTCAACATCCGCAAGAGTATATTAAATCTAATATTGTTGGTACTCATAATATTTTGGAAAACGCCAGACAGCACAATGTAACGCAGATCGTTTTTGCTTCGTCTTCTTCAGTGTACGGTGCCAACACCAAAATTCCCTTTAGTGAGACCGATCCGGTTGACCGGCCAATCTCTCTTTACGCGGCCACTAAGAAGAGCAACGAATTGGAATTTTATGCCTATCATCATTTGTTTGGTATTGATGTCATTGGTTTGCGTTTCTTTACAGTTTATGGTCCTTGGGGCCGGCCGGATATGGCCTATTTTTCTTTTGCTCGAAAGATTCTGAAAGGTGAGCCAATTGATGTCTATAATAATGGCCAGATGAAGCGTGATTTTACCTATATTGATGATATCGTCGCGGGCGTGCTGGCTGCTTTGGATAACTGTCACGGCTACGATATTTTTAATCTCGGCAATAATCAACCAGTAGCTTTGGAAGATTTTATTGATTTGTTGGAAACCAATTTGGGCTCAAAATCACAACGAAATTATTTGCCCCTGCAGGATGGTGATGTTGTCGAAACTTATGCCGATATTACCAAGGCCAAGACTAAATTGAATTGGCAACCAACCACCGATATCGCCGAAGGTATTTCTCGATTTGTTGAGTGGTATAAAAATTATTATCAAATATCTTAAATTATGAAAGAAAAAATTTGTGTGGTTGGACTAGGTTATGTTGGTTTGCCCTTGGCTTGTTTGCTGTCAAAACATTTTTCCGTCAGCGGATTTGATATCAGCGAGCGTAAAATAAAAGATTTGCAAAATGGCATTGATGAAACGGGGGAGATTGATAATTTAAAAAAATATCAGCTTGAGTATTCGGCCAACCCATCAATTATTAGCCAAGCCAATTTTATTATTGTTGCCGTGCCAACGCCGATTACCGAAGATCTGAAGCCGGATCTAACGCCGCTGGAAAGCGCTTCGGAAATTGTTGGTAAGAATTTGCAAGCCGGCTCAGTTGTCGTTTATGAAAGCACGGTTTATCCCGGTTGTACCCGGGAAGTCTGCTTGCCAATTTTGGAACAACGATCCGGGCTGAAATTTGGTACGGATTTTCAGCTTGGTTATTCGCCCGAACGGGTTAATCCCGGCGACCGGGTTCATACTATTGAAACCATCACTAAAATAATTTCGGCCAGCGATCCCCAGACTTTGGCCAGGCTTAAGGCGGTTTATGGCCAAATTACTCAGGTGCATGAAGCTCAGACTATTGAAGTGGCCGAGGCCGCCAAGGTGATTGAAAATGTTCAGCGTAGCCTTAATATCGCCTTAATGAATGAACTCTCGTTGATTTTTGACAAGCTGGGCATCAATACCAAAGATGTGATTGAGGCCGCTGCCACCAAATGGAATTTTCATAAATATTCACCGGGCTTGGTTGGCGGGCATTGTATCGGCGTTGACCCTTATTATTTGACCTACAAAGCTCAGCAGGAAGGTTATGAGCCAAAGATTATTTTATCCGGCCAGGAAGTAAATGAATCAATGGCCGGTCTGGTCGCTCAAAAATTTGCCGGCAAAATCAATGTCTTGGTGTTGGGCATTACTTTCAAGGAGAATGTGCCGGATTCGCGCAATACCAAGGCACTTAATGTGATGTCGCGGTTGGCCGAGCAGGGAAGTAAAATTTATTGGCATGATCCAGTTTTTACCGCCAAGCATCAGCCGCAGGCTTTTTCCGCCTATCCTTATTTGCCGTCCTTAGCCGGATCACCAGTCAAGTTTGATGGTATTTTACTTTTCAGTCCCCATCAAATTTTTGGCAGTGCCGATTATGACCTGGCTAAATTGAAAGAAATTTGTAATGACCAGGCGTTAATTTTTGATGTGAAGGGATTTTACAATCAGACCGAAGTAGAAAATTTAGGATTTAAATATTTAACTTTGTAATGAAAGTCTTAATTGTTTCATTGGCATATTTGCCTTTTATTGGCGGCGCTGAGTTGGCCGTCAAAGAAATTACCGATCGTTTGCCCGAAATCGACTTTGATATGATTACGGTAAACTTGGATGGGCAACAACCAAAAAATCAGCAGGTTGGCAATGTTAATATTCACCGGTTGGGCCGAGGAAAGATTTCCAAGTATTTATTTCCCTGGACTGGTTTTAAATTGGCGACCAAACTGCACCAAGAAAAAAAGTATGATGCTGTTTGGGCGATTATGGCCAATCAGGCTGGATTGGTGGCTTTGCGGTTAAAAAACAAATTTCCCCAAATCAAATATTTGTTGACTTTGCAAGAAGGGGACTCATTAAAGCGGATCTGGAGCCGGACTTTTTTAATCCGTCCGCTTTACCGTCGAATTTATCGCCGCGCTGACTACATCCAATCAATTAGCAGCTATCTATCCAATCGGGCTGTTCAGTACGGTTATCGCGGTAAATCAAGTATCGTGCCTAACGGCGTTGATTTGGAAAAATTTAAGACCGATATTGATTCAGCCCAGCTTGATGAATTGAGAACTAAATTGAATCTTACTTCAGCCGATAAAATCGTGGTTACTGCTTCACGCTTGGTTCACAAGAATGGTATTGATATTTTGATCAAATCCGCCCGTAATCTGCCACTCAAAATTTTAATTTTAGGCCAAGGTGAGTTGCAGCTTAAACTGGAGGCGTTGGCCCAGGAATTGGGTGTTAAAAATAAAATTTTATTTTTGGGCCACATCGGTCAGCCTGATTTGCCAAAATATTTGAAAATTGCCGATGTTTTTGTCCGGCCGTCGCGGTCCGAGGGTTTGGGTTCGGCTTTTCTGGAAGCCATGGCTGCTGGCCTGCCGGTGATTGGCACTAAAGTTGGTGGCATCCCTGATATTATCACCGAAGGCCAAACCGGTTTATTCTGCGAAGTCGACAATCCCAAAGATTTGGAAAATAAGATCAAATTATTACTGACGGATAATGATTTGCGTTTGCGCTTAATTGACAACGGCAAGAAATTGGCAGTCAATAAATATGATTGGCAATTGGTTACCAGTCAAATGAGAGACATTTTTAATTCTTTATGAAATTAGTTATTGCCGCTGAAATTTTTCCGCCTGATATCGGCGGTCCGGCTACTTACAGCCAGCGTTTAGCCCAAGCCTTGATTGCTCGTGGCTGGCAGGTTGAATTAATTTGTTATAGTGATGCCAGACATCAAAACGATGAACCTTATATTCATCGCATAATTAGGAGCAAATTTAAGCCGCTTCATTATTTTAATTATTACCGTCAGCTTAAAACCCTGGCCAAAGCGGCTGATGTGATTTATGCCATGGGTCCGGTTGGCTCCGGCCAGCCAGCTGGCAAAGTTGCCAAAGAATTAAAAAAGAAATTAGTGATCAAGGTGGTGGGTGATTATGCCTGGGAAAGCGCCAGAAATTCCGGACAAACCAAGCTTTCAATTGACGATTTCCAAACCAAGGAATTTGCCGGCAAGATCGGACTGCTACAAAAAACTGAACGCTTAGTTTGCCAAGCCGCGGATAAGGTGATTACTCCCAGTCAATATTTAAAACATATCGTCAAGGCCTGGGGGGTTGCCGAAAATAAAATCGAAGTCGTTTATAATTCTTTTGAGATTAATACCGCTGCTTCATCATCAATTGATACTAAAAATTTAATCTCAGCTGGGCGCTTGGTTCCTTGGAAAGGTTTTGAAACTTTGATTAAGCTGATGCCAGAATTGGATCCAGCTTTTAAATTGACGATTTTTGGACAAGGTCCAGATTATGATAATTTATTTTCGTTGGTCAATAAATTAAGTTTGGCTGATCGGGTAGAACTGGTCGGTCAAGTTACCAGTCAAGAATTGGTGTCCGAAATGTCAAAAGGAATTTTTATTTTAAATACTGGTTATGAAGGTTTATCTCATACCGTCTTGGAAGCGATGGCCGCATCCTCGCCAGTGATCACCACCAGAATTGGCGGTAATCCTGAATTAATTACCGATGGAGTCAATGGTTTGTTGGTTGAATATAATAACCAAGAGCAATTAAGAGAGGCAATTATTAAACTTGATACTAATCCGGAGTTGGTTAAGCAGTTTGTGGCTGAGTCAAAAAATATTCTGGAAAAATTTAGCGAACAAAAAATGATTGAAGAGACTATTAGAGTTTTGCAATCATGAAAGTTTTAATGATTTCAATTGACAGGGGATTACTTGGCCAAAATCAGTTGGGCGATGTTATCCAACGCCACGCGGAATATGGCAAACATATTGACCAGCTGGATGTGGTTGTTTTTTCTCAAGATGGTTTTTCAAAATTTCCTATTTCATCGAATGTTACGGCTTATCCCACTAACTCCAAATCAAAATGGCGTTATTTTTTTGATGCCAAAAAACTTGGCACCAAATTATTCCAGAATAATCGTTATGACTTGGTAACTAGTCAGGATCCGTTTGTGACCGGCATGGTTGCTTGCCGCCTTAAGAAGAAATTTAAATCTAAATTTTTAGTCCATTTTCACGGCGATTTTTGGGGGAATATTAATTGGCTGAAAGAGTCAAAATTTAATTGGTCGCTTTGGTTAGTTTCCCGCCGAGTGGTTTCTCAAGCTGACGCCATCCGGGTAATGAGCGAAGGCCAAAAATCAAAATTGGGAAAACACCAGGTTAAGGCTAAAATTATCTCTACTCCGGTTGATTTAGCCAAATATCAAATTTCAACCTCTCGGATTTCAAGCCGAAAAATGGTTTTGCATGTTGGCCGTTATGACAAAGCCAAAGATTTTTCCACTTTAGCTAAAGCTTTTAAGTTAGTTAGGGATAAAATATCTAATGCGGATTTTGTCCAATGTGGTGCCGGTCCTCAAGTGAAAGAATATTTTAGCAGTTTGCCGTTAGTTGCTTATCCCAAGATTAGCCAATCTGCTTTGATTGATTTTTATCATCAATCTTTGGTGGTAGTCTTATCTTCTACTTCTGAAAGTTTTGGTAAAGTGTTGGTGGAAGCAAATGCTTGTGGTAAGCCGGTAGTCGCCACGGCCACGACCGGTGCCAAAGAAATTGTTCAAGATGGCTACAATGGTTATTTGGTGCCTATTGGTGATGCCGAAAAACTGGCCGAAAAAATTATTGAATTATTAAATGATCCGGTCAAAGCCAAAGAGTTGGGAGAGAACGGCAGAAAATTAGTTCAAGAAAAATTTGGTGACAATACTAACAAGATTATTAATTTTTGGAGGGAAATAGTTAATGGTTAAAATAACTTGCCACAATCACGAGGGTATACTTCGTGATTTTGACTCAAGCGAGTTGACTTTTCGTCCCTCGGTTTATGGTATTTTGATTAAGGACAACAAAGTTTTACTTTCTAAACAATGGGATGGCTATGATTTTCCCGGCGGCGGAGTGAATATTGATGAAACTCTTGAGCAGACTTTAAAGCGGGAATTTTTTGAAGAAACCGGATTACAGGTTGAACCGGGAAAAATCGTTCACGCCCAAACCTCATTCTTTTTTACCCGTTCGGGCAAGCGGCCTTATAATGCGGTGGTGATTTATTTTTTGTGTCAACAAGTTGGCGGCAAGCTTTCAATTGACAATCTTGATATTTATGAAAAAGGATATGTTGGTATGCCCGAATGGCTTGATATTGAGGATTTGGACAAATTTAAATATTATAATCCAGTTGATAGTCCGGCGTTGATTAGGGAAGCTTTAAAAATAAAAAATCAACAATGAAATTATTAATGATTACCAGAAAAGTTGATAAGAACGAACACCTGGCCGGGTTCATTTATCATTGGGTTAAAAAATTGGGCCAGCAGGTTGATGAGTTGCGAGTGATTAGCTGGCAGGAAGGGGATAGTTCCGGCTTGTCTGATAATATTAAAGTGTTTCATTTGCCAGCCGCCGCCAATAAATTTTCTAAAATTTTAGCCTTTCAAAAAATACTGTGGGAAAATATCAGGGGGGTTGATGGGATTTTTTGTCATCAGAATCCGGAATATACTTTATTGGCTGCTTTGTTGGCTAAAATTTTTGGTAAGCGGCTAGTGGTTTGGTATGCTCATGGTTCAGTTTCCTGGCGTTTAAAGTTAGCCGAGAAATTGGCTGATAAAATAATCAGCTCATCAATTGATAGTTTCCGGCTCAAATCTAAAAAGTTGGTTATTATTGGTCAGGGAATTGATACCGAAAAATTTGTCCCCGGCCCGAGTGAATCGGATTCACCAATTAAAAATCTATTGACTGTCGGGCGAATTTCACCGACTAAAGATTATGAAACTATGATTAAAGCCGTTGATATTTTGGTTAAAGATGGTTTTAAAAGCCTCTCTTTTTCAATCATCGGTGGTATTGGTTTGGCGCTTCATCAAGTCTACTTGGATAGTTTACAAGAAATGGTTCAGAAGATGGGCCTTGCCAGTCGGGTAAAATTTTTAGGGACCGTTCCTAACGATCAGCTTCCAGCTAAGTTGCAACAATGTGATATTTTTCTTAACCTCAGTAATACTGGCAGTCTGGATAAAGCCGTTTTGGAAGCGATGTCTTGCGGCTGTTTGGTTTTGACCAGCAATGAAGCCTTTAAACCAATATTGAATTCTGAATTCTTAGTAGAACAAAATAATCCCAAGCAATTGGCTGAGAAAATCAAGTATTTAATTAAGCTGTCTCGGGATCAAAAAGATAATTTTGGCAATCAGTTGCGCCAAGAAGTGATTAATAGTCATAATTTGGATAATTTGGTTAAAAAAATAGTCGAACAATTTAACTGATTATGAATTTAAAAAATTTGAAGCTAGAATTTTTTCATATCCGTAAGGCCTTCTTGGTTTATGGCCACGGTTGGGCCTACCTTTATTATCGCTATATTGTTGCCCCAAAGATTTTTCGGCTTAAAACTCCTTTGGATCGGCCAATTAACTATTCTGATTTATCTGTTCATATTCTAACCTGCCACCGCGATTTATTGATGTTTATTTGGTCGCTGGCCAGTTTTTATCGTCATGGCGAAATGATTGGTCAGGTTGTTGTCCATAATGATGGTAGTCTGACGGCTGCCGATCAAAGATTAATTAAAAGATTATTTCCATCGGTAGCGATTTATCAGACTAGTGATTTTTTGAAAGATTATCAGTCTAATTTTAATAATTATCAGATATTAAATGATTTTCGTGCCAATTATAAAAAATTTTCTTTTAAAAAATTGATTGATCCTTACTTTGTCTCAACTAAGAGTTTTCGGTTGGTGATTGATTCTGATCTTTTCTGGTTTGGACCACCTATCATCATCAAGCAGGCGCTTGACAGTAGTGATGATAAATCATTGATGCAGCAAAATAATATTCCTATTTATGTCAGTTTTAAAGATGGTTCAAGAGTCGCCGACTATTTAGCCCAGGCAAATTCCGGGATTGTTTTTTATCGCCAGGAAAGTTTTGACCTTGAAAAATTAGCGGAGTTTTTGACTAAGTTAGACACCAAAGTTGAAAAGAATTTGTATTTTGCCGATCAACTTGGGTATGCTTATAGTTTAAAAAATTTGTCTTTTTTACCCCCAGAAATCTATCCCATCAAGTCGCCTTGGACTAATGAAATATCAATTAAACATTATACCGGGCCGCGCCGTTCACTTTTTTATGTTGAAGGTGTAAAACGCTTGGCTAAAGAGATTCTCAATATTAAATAATTATGAAAAGAATTTACTATATTGCCAATATTAGAATCCCGACCGAAAAAGCCCATGGGCTTCAAATTACCAAGACCTGTGAAGCCTTGGGTAATAGTGGCGTTCAAGTTAAGCTGGTAGTACCGACGAGAAAAAATTATGAATTGGCCAAAGAAGATCCTTACGATTTTTATAATGTTAGTTCATCTTTTAAGATTAAAAAGATTTTTTCGCTTGATCCTAGATTTTTATTGGCCGCGCCGGCCGGGATTTATATTAAAGTTCAATCCCTGCTATTTATTATTAGTCTTATCCCTTACTTATTATTTAATCGTCAAAAATTTGATGTTCTTTATACCCGAGATGAAATTTTGTTGCCGGTCTTACAGCTGTTTTCCAAATCGGTAATTTGGGAAGCTCATAATCTTTCGTCTCATCGGACAAATTATGTTCGTTATTGGCATAAGTGCCATAAGATATTTGCCATTACTTCAAAACTCAAAATCGAGCTGGTCAAGCTGGGGGTTGGGGAGGATAAAATTGAAATTTTACCCGATGCGGTTGATTTGGATGTTTTTGAAAAAGTTACCCAATCTCCCGTTCAACTCCGTCAAGAGTTTAAGTTACCGGTGGATAAAAATATCATTGTTTATACTGGTCATCTTTATGATTGGAAGGGCACCCAGGTTTTGGCTGATGCCGCTAATGAACTTTCGGATAATGAGGTGGTGGTTTTTATCGGTGGCACCCAGCAAGACATTGAACGCTTTAAAGAAAAAAACAATCAGCAAAAAAATATTTTAATTTTAGGCCAACAACTGCACAAGAAAATCCCGGCTTATCTTAAGGCCGCTGATGTTTTGGTATTACCCAATTCGGCCAATCGCGAGATATCGGTGAATTATACTTCCCCAATGAAGATGTTTGAATATATGGCAGCCAAAAAGCCGATTGTTGCCTCAGACCTGCCTTCAATCAGGGAAGTCTTGAATAATGAGAATGCCTGCTTGGTTTTACCGGATTCACCCGGCAAATTAGCCCAAGGCATTAGAAAAGTTTTGACTGATAAAGATTATGCATCCAAAATTGCCACCCAATCTTTCAGTGATTCTCAGCAGTATAGTTGGCTTAATAGAGCCAAAAAAATTATAAGTTTAATCTAAGTTGACACCATTTGACACTTATTGACACCTAGTTATATAATTAATTATATGACTGAAGAAATAAAACCCAATGCCATTTATACCACGGACGAGACGCAGAAATTTTTGAAAGTTAGTAACAGCACGATTAAGCGTTTGTTGAAAAAGGGACTAATCAGAGCCAATAAGGTCGGCGGGCAATACCGGATTTTAGGCAAGGAAATTCTGAGATTAGTATCGCCGGAGTTGGAAGCCAAGGCCACACAGTCCTATTTGGGTGTCAAAAAGAAAGTCGTTGATAAAATAAATAAATGGTAAATTATGCCGTCTGATTATCTAGCCAAAGTATCCGGAGTCTTTCGGTTGTCGGTTAAAGCATTTAGTGAATATAAATTCCAAATGCTTATTTTGGTCGGCTTGAGCTTGGTTGGTGGGTTGCTTGAAGGTATTGGTATTACGGCGGTAATTCCATTGTTGTCTTTGGTGGTGGAAAGCGCTCAGACTGAGCAAAACGCGATTATGGTGGTAATTCAGAATCTGTTTGCTTTCTTTAACTTGTCATTTTCAATTAAGTCTTTGTTGGTCTTTATTGGCATTCTATTTTTTGTCAAAGCTTTAATTATGATTCTTTTGGAGTATATTAAGATAATCATTACCACTAATTATGAAACTAAAACCCGATTATCGTTATTCCAGGAGATTTTGCGTTCCGATTGGCTGCATCTGATAAAACAAAAGTTGGGATATTTGGACACTATTTTGTTGATTGACATTCCTTCCAGCGCCATTTTACTGCGCGAAATTGGCACCGCCATCATGATCAGTACCAGTTTGCTGGTTTACATTGTCATTGCTCTTAATATTTCTTTTGGGGTAACAATGGTGACCATTGGGCTGGGTGGCTTGATTTTTGTCACTATGCGGCCGTTGTTGTTTCAGGTTAAGCGCTACTCCCATAAAGTTACCAACATCAATAAAGAAGTCGCTCATCATGTCAACGAAAATATTTTTGGAATCAAAAGCATCAAAGCAACCAATGTCACCGATAAGGTGATTAACGAAGGTAAAATTTTATTTGATAAATTAAAGCGCGGCCGGATTAACATCGTGATTTTCAAGAGTTTAACCAGTTCGTTCATTCAGCCGATTAGCATCGTTTTTGTCAGCATCGTTTTTGTGGCAATGTATAAATCGCCGGATTTCAATTTTGCCGTGCTGGTGGCGGTGATGTACCTAATTGATCGAATTTTTATTTATATCCAAAAAATGGAACGCAGTCTTAACACCATCACTGAGCATGTTCCTTATTTGAAAAGTGTTGTTGATTATCAAGAAAATTCTCAATTGAATCAAGAAATTGACGCCGGCCAAGCCGATTTTAAATTTGAACATCAGATCAAATTTGACAATATAAATTTTGGTTACCAAAAAAATCAAGAAGTTTTGCGTGGTTTGAACTTAGTGGTTTCCAAAGGCCAAACTGTTGGCTTGATTGGTCCGTCTGGTTCCGGCAAGACAACAATAATTGATTTGACTTTGAAATTGATAAATCCCGAGTCCGGTAGAATTTTATTGGATGACACCGACATTAAGGATATCAAGATGTCGCAATGGCGTGATAATATTGGCTATGTCTCGCAGGATATATTTTTGATCAATGATACAATTGCCAATAACATTAAGTTTTATCGGCCCGATATTTCTAGGGAAAAATTGGAACAAGCCGCTAAAATGGCCAATATTCATGACTTTATTATTGGTTCGCCCGACGGTTATCAAACCTTTGTTGGTGATCGCGGAGTTATGCTTTCGGCCGGTCAGCGCCAGCGGATTGTCATTGCTCGGGTGTTGGCTACTAATCCCCAGATTTTAATTCTAGATGAAGCTACTAGCGCTTTAGATAGTGAATCGGAAATGAGAATCCAGGATGTCATTGAATCTTTGCACCAGAAAATAACGGTTATTATTATTGCTCATCGTCTCTCAACTATTAAGAATGTTGATCAATTGTTTGTTTTGGCGGAAGGAAAAATTGTTGAGTCTGGTCCGCCCGAGGAGTTATTAAAAAATAAAGACACCTATTTTTATAAAATGTCTAATATTAGTAAGGAATAGCAATATGTTCAAAGATCAAACAATTTTAATCACGGGCGGGACTGGCTCGCTGGGAAAAAAATTAGTTAAGTACTTTCTGTTTCAAACCCAGGCCAAAAAAATTATTGTCTTCAGCCGTGACGAACTCAAACAAAGTCAAATGCAAAAGATTTTGTTGCCCCATGATGCCGACGACCGGTTGCGGTTTTTTATCGGTGATGTCCGTGATCTCCAGCGGTTGAGGCGGGCATTGCATGGGGTTGATATAGTTATTCATACCGCCGCTTTAAAGCAGGTTCCAGCTTTGGAGTATAATCCGATCGAGGCAATTAAAACCAATATTTACGGTTCACAGAATGTTGTTGAAGCTTCAATTGACGAAGGTGTTAAAAAGGTTTTATTGATTTCCACCGACAAAGCCGCGCAGCCGATTAATTTATATGGTGCCACCAAGCTGGCCGCCGAAAAATTATTTATCGCCGCTAATTCTTACGGTGCCGGTAAAACCATTTTTAGTGCCGTCAGATACGGCAATGTGATTGGCAGTCGCGGCAGTATTGTTGATTTGTTACTAAACAGTCCCGAAGCCGATAAAATCGGCATCACCCATCCGGAGATGACTCGCTTTTGGATTACCTTGGATCAAGCAGTTCAGCTGGTAGTTTTTGCTTTGGAAAATATGGAGGGTGGTGAAATTTTTATTCCAAAGATTCCCAGTATGAAATTAATTGATTTGTTCGAGGCGATTACCCCGGGGGTTAATCGTGCCGTAAGTGGCATTCGCCCCGGTGAAAAGATTCATGAAGATTTGGTGAACGAACACGAATCAGCTTGCGGTTATGAATTGGAAAATAATTATGTAATTTTACCCCAATTTATATTTTTTGCTGAAGGAGTTTATGACAAATATAAAAAAGACGGCAAAAAACTTACTGAGGGCTTCAGTTATAAGAGTAATCAAAATGACAAATGGCTGAATAAGGATGAAATTGCCAAAATTGTTAAAGAATTAACCATTGGATAAAATGATTCCTTACGGCAAACAATCAATCAGGGATGACGATATTAACTCAGTCGTCAAGGTGTTAAAATCTGATTTTTTGACTACCGGTCCTAAAGTTTCAGAATTTGAAAATAGTCTGGTAAAATATTGTGGCGTCAAATATGTAGTAGCGGTTTGTAACGGTACAGCTGCTTTACATTTAGCCTATTTGGCCGCTGGCCTTAAAACCGGTGATGAAGTTATTGTTAGTCCCAATACTTTTGTGGCGACTACTAATATGATTTTGGCAGTTGGGGCTAAACCGGTGTTCTGCGATATTAGATTAGATACCTATAATATTGATGAAACTAAGATTACTAAGTTATTGACCAAGAAAACCAAGGCAATCGTAGCCGTCGATTTTGCCGGTCAACCCGCGGAATATCAGAAAATTAAAAATATTTGTAAAAAATATAAATTATTGTTGATTGAAGACGCGGCTCATTCACTGGGTGCCGATTACCACGGCCGGAAGGCCGGTAATTTGGGGGATGTGGCGACGATGAGTTTCCATCCGGTCAAGAGTATTACTACCGGTGAGGGCGGTGTGGTATTAACCAATAATAAAGATATCTGGGAGAGGCTGATTAAATTTAGGAATCACGGAACCACTAAAGATCGTCGGGGTTTTAATGTAATGACTGATTTTGGTTATAATTATCGTTTGACCGACATTCAAGCCGCATTAGGAATTAATCAATTATCGAGATTGAATAAGTTTGTCAACACTCGTCGGAAATTGGCTAATCGCTATATTAATCAGCTGAAATCTGTTTCACAAATAATTTTACCGCTTGAACAAAAAGATCTTCATTCCAGTTGGCATTTATTCGTCATTAGGACTAAAAAAGCTTACGATCGGTTGCCGCTGTATAATTTTTTGAAAACCAAGGGGATTGGTGTTAATTTTCATTATCCGACAGTTTACTCCCAGCCATTTTATCGCCGTAATGGTTATGCCAAAACCAAATTGAAAAATGCTGACATTTATGCTTCGCAAGCCATTACCATTCCTTTGTTTCCCGCGCTAAACTTAGAACAGCAGGATTATGTAGTTAATTCCATTAAAGAATATTATAAGATGTCGTCATGAAATCAATTGCTATTATTCCGGCCCGTGGTGGCAGCAAAAGGATACCTAATAAAAATATTAAGGATTTTCTTGGTTATCCAATCATTAAATATGTCATTGAAACCGCTATTGATTCTAAATGTTTTGATGAAGTGATTGTTTCGACTGATAGTAAGAAAATAGCCAGCCTTGCCGAAAAATTCGGGGCTTCAGTCCCTTTTCTCAGATCACCCAAAAGTTCTAATGATCATGCCACTACGGCCGATGTTATCAGTGAAGTTATCGAAAATTATCGTAAGCGGAATAATAATTTTGATTTCTTCTGTTGCCTTTATCCCACCTCCATATTTGTGACTAGCCAACTATTAAATTCTGCTTTTGACCAGCTAAAAGGCGACGGTTTAGACGGCGTTATATCGGTTATGAAATATCGGCATCCTATTGAGCGGGCATTCAAGATTGATGATGGCAATTTATCGATGTTGTATCCGGAAAATGTTTTTGGTCGTACCCAGGATTTTGTCCCTAAATATCATGATGCTGGTCAATTCTACTTTATGAAAACGGATGCTTTTTTGCGGGAAAAGAAAATATTTACCTCTAATATTAGAGGTTTTGTATTGCCTTTCAGGTATGTCCAGGATATTGATACGGAAGAGGATTGGTATTTGGCCGAGCTGAAATATAATATTTTAAAAAATCAAAATTAATTATTTACAACATCAATAGGCCTCAATTTTTAAGAATATGAATAATAAAATCAGGATTTTGATAATTGGCTTTGGATCAATCGGTAAGAGACATTATCGAAATTTATTTCAGGCCGGATATCAAGATATTGATTTTTATGATCCCAAGGTTATTAAATACGAAAATCGCATTAGTTTGCCGGAGGTCTCTAAAAAAATATTGGCAAACTATGGTGTCGTATTTATTTGTACGCCAGATAATCTTCACATTAAATATGCTTTGATGGCCGCTCAAGCTGGCTGTCATTTATTCATTGAAAAACCACTCTCGGACAGTTTAAAAAATGTTAAAAAACTCCGAAGTATTATTAAGCAAAAAAAGTTGATATCGTTTGTAGCTTGTAATATGAGGTTTCATCCTTGCTTAATCAAGATGAAAGAGATGGTTAATCGCGGTAGCTTGGGAAAAATTTACAGCATTCGGAACGAATTCGGCCACTATTTGCCAGCTTGGCGGCCTGGTGAGGATTATCAGTCTATCTATAAGAGCGGCATCATTTTAAATGACATGCATGAGTTTGATTTGCTTTTCTGGTTGAATAATTTTAAGTCGGTAAAATCAAAAACCAGAATATCTGGCAATGTCAGTAATTTGCGGGGAGTAGGTGAAGATCAGGCCGTTGTCAGTTTTGAATTTAATAATAAAGTTTTTGGAACGGTCCATTGTGATTATTTACAAAAGAAATATAGTCGATCTTGTAAAATTGTTGGCGAAAAGGGTAATTTAAATTGGAATTTTGATGATAACATCGTTTGGCTGGAGAATGAAAAAGGCCGGAAGATGATGGCTCATTACAAGAGTTATAAAATTAATGAAAGCTATTTAAGAGAAATAAAGTATTTTATGGGTTGTGTTATTAATAACACCAAAACTTCCAATGATGTTATCAGGGCTACTGCAATATTAGAACATGTTTATGAATAATCTTTGTATTATCCAAGCTCGAATGGGTTCCAGCCGTTTACCGGGCAAAATGTTGATGAGGTTGGGAGAATTTACGGTTATTGAATATCTCTTGAAGAGATTGGTTCGCAGTAAAAAAATTGATAAGATTGTTGTCGCAACCACTGATCAAAAAACCGATGACTCATTGGTTGACCTTCTTCAAAAGAATAAAGTTGAATTTTTTCGGGGTTCGGAAAATGATGTCCTTGATCGCTATTACCAATCTGCCTTGGGTTTTCCTGAATTTGATACGATTATTCGAATTACCGGCGATTGTCCATTAATGGATCCTGAAATTGTTGATCAGGTGATAAGTTTTTTTGAAAATGGTGATTATGATTATGTTAATAATGTTGATCCCGAGCCCACATTTCCCGATGGCATGGATGTTGAGGTATTTTCCAGAAATGCGCTTATTCAAGCGGCAGTAAACGCCACCAAAAAATCAGACCGCGAACATGTTACGCTTTATATTAGGAACAATGAGTTATTTAAAAAAGGTTTTGTGTCTTCAGATATTGATTACTCGGGCTATCGTTTAACTCTTGATGAACCGCTTGATCTGGAAGTGATCAGGCATTTAGTTAATAATCTACCGCCAGACTCTAATTTTAAAGATTACCTTGAATTTTTAGACGCTAATCCGGAATACCAAAAAAACAATATTATCAGGCGCAATGAGGGTCTGGAAATATCATTAAAGAATGACCTAATCTAAAATTAAAATATGAAAAATCGATATCAAAAAAGTAATCAGGCTTTTAAAAAGATTAATCGGTTGATTCCGCTTGCTTCGCAGACCTTTAGTAAAAGCTATCTGCAATATGTTAAGGGTACGGCGCCATTATTTGTTAGTCGGGCTAAGGGTTGTCGTATTTGGGATGTTGATGGAAATGAATATGTTGATATGATAAATTCTTTACTGGCTGTATCTTTGGGTTACAATCATCCATCGACTAATCGTGCCATTGCCAAACAGCTTAAGAAAGGAATCAGTTTTTCACTCGCTACTTTGTTGGAAGGCGAATTGGCTGAATTGTTGATTAAATATATACCAAGTGCGGAAATGGTAAGATTCGGCAAAAATGGTTCTGACGCTACTACCGGTGCTATCAGATTGGCCCGGGCAATCACTGGTCGGGAGGAAATCGCGGTTTGCGGTTTTCATGGTTGGCATGATTGGTATATTGGCAGTACTACCAGAAAACTCGGGGTGCCGAAGTCGACAGTTGAGTTAACTCATAAATTTGAATATAATAATCTCGAATCATTAGCTAAAATATTCAAATCTCGCCGTAATAAAATTGCCGCGGTTATCATGGAGCCGATGAGTTATGAATGGCCAAAAGATAATTTCTTGGCCAAAGTTAAAAAATTAGCTCATCAACACGGCGCGCTGTTGATATTTGATGAGGTTATAACCGGATTTCGTTTCGGTTTGGGCGGCGCTCAAAAATATTTTGAAGTTACGCCAGATCTTTCTTGTTTTGGCAAGTCAATGGCTAATGGCATGCCAATTTCCGCTTTGGTTGGAAAAAGACAATATATGAAAAGAGTCGAAGATATTTTTTATTCATTCACTTTCGGTGGTGAGAGTCTTTCACTGGCAGTTGCTATTGCCACCATCCAAGAGATGAAAAATAATAATTTTTCTAAAGTAATTGATCAAACCGGTAAATATCTAAAAATCGGCACTGAAAGAATAATTAAGAAACATGGCTTAATGGAAGTGGTTGAATTGAAAGGCGCTAATCACTGGCAGATTTTCTTTTTCCATGACCACCGCGCTGCCAAAGCAATGGAAATAAAATCTTATGTCCAGGAAGAGTTGTTAGCCAGGGGAGTTTTATGGTATGGTCAGCATAACATCAGTTTTAGCCACCGACAAAAAGATTTAGATTTTGTTCTTAGTCATTATAATCAAGTATTTGAATTATTGAGCAATCAGTTGGCCAAAGGAGTTTTGTCCAAGGGTATTAAAAGTCGGATGATAACCGATATTTTTAAAGTTAGGTAATCATGTTGGATTTTATACCAATTAGAGCCGTTGCCGTTTTAGCCGGTGGAATTATTAAAGATAAAAACGGCAAGTGGCATACCACTAATTTTGGTGAGCCAGGTGATCACGCCGGTGTAACCGGCGATCGCCTGAGAGTTGAAGCTGCCACTTATCTTTACTTTGATGATCCGGAATTATTAATTATTGCTTCGGCCGGGAAGGGCCATCTGCAAAATGTTGCTGATGCGCCGATGTTGGCCGAAATTATTGCCGAAGAATTGATAGAAAATGGTGTAGCGTCTGATCATATTTTTAAAGAAGTGACTTCCAATAGTACCTATGAACAATTATTGGAAATTCAGCGGCTGTCGGCACAAAAAAATATTAAAGAACTTGGAATAGTTTCTAATGAGTATCATTTGCCTCGCATTAAAGCGATGATTGATAATTTCAATCAGCTGGCTGATTTGAGAAATGATAGTGTTAAATTGATTTCCGCCGAAAAAGTTTTAATTGATCATGATCCAGACAAGTGGTCCAACCTGATTAGTCAAGCTTATAATAGTTCCGAAATGGTTGAACGGCTTGCCAAAGAAGAACAGGGGATTGCCGATATTGAAGTCGGCAAATATGAGTTTAGAGATTTAAACGACAGTAATAAAGTTATATGATAAATAATTTAATCATTCAATCCGCCAACAGTGAAATAAAAATTGGTCCTGGTAATCCAGTTTTTATTGTCGCGGAAATTTCAGCCAATCATAATCAGTCAATTGATTTGGCCAAAGGATTGATTGACGCGGCCGCTCAAGCCGGTGCTAATGCGGTGAAAATGCAGACTTATACTGCCGATACTATTACCATTGATTCGGACAAAGAATATTTTAAAATTACTGGCGGCAACTGGGCCGGTGAAACTTTGTACAGTCTTTATCAAAAAGCCTATACGCCGTGGGAGTGGCAGGCTGAATTAAAGACCTATGCCGAGGGCAAGGACCTGGTTTGGTTTTCCGCGCCTTTTGATCAAACCGCTGTTTCTTTTTTGGAAGGCTTGGGAGTTAGTCTTTATAAAATCGCCGGCTATGAGTTTGCTGATTTGCCGTTATTGCAGGCGGTAGCCAAGACCGGCAAACCGGTGGTTGCATCAGCGGCCATGGCTTCAGTTGAAGACATCGCCTGGTCAATTAAAATTTTGCGGGATAATGGCTGCAGCCACTTGGCTATTTTGCATTGTATTAATGCTTATCCGGCCAACCCCGAAGAAATGAATATCTCGACGATTACTGATATTATCAATAGATTTGGAGTAGTGTCTGGTCTATCCGATCATTCATTAGGTGCCGAAGCGGCGGTGGCTGCAGTAGCCGCCGGCGCGTCAATTATTGAGAAACATATTATTATTTCCCGACAGTCAGACAGTCCGGATAAAGAATTTTCTTTGGAACCGGACGAATTTAAATCTTTGGTTAATGCTGTCAGAGAAACAGAAAAAATTATTGGCCGGCCAAAGTATGGTGCTGGCCTCAGTGAACAGCCTAATGAGAAGTTTAAGCGATCCCTGTTTGTTGTTAAGGATATCAAGCGCGGTGAAACTTTTACTGAAGAAAATGTCCGTTCAATTCGTCCCGGCTATGGTTTGCCACCAAAATTTTTGCCGAAAATTATGGGTAAAAAAGCGGTTCAGGACATTGAACGAGGAACGCCTTTGAGTAACGACCTAATTGATTAATATTTTAGATATGACTGAAAATTATTTAGTCCGCCCGGTTGAGACCGATGACATTAAGCGAATTTGGGAAATTAGAAATCACGAAGATGTCAGAAAAGTTTCGGGCAGTTCGGACATTATCACTTTGGAAAATCATCTTAGTTGGTTTAACAAGAAATATTTTACCACTCGGCAAAATCTTTGTTATGTTTTAGCAAATAACAATCAGATTATTGGCTATTGTCGGTTTGATTACGATCCTGATAAAAATTATTATGTTGTTTCGATTGCTGTTGATCCGGAATTTCATAGTCGGGGATTGGGTGGTATCTTGTTGGCTCAAAGCCTTAAAGAATTTGGTGGTCGCGGAGCTGTTTTGGCTCAAATCAAGAAACTTAATATTCCTTCAATTAAATTGTTTGAGAAAAATGGCTTTGTTTTGGATCATCAAGATCAAGAAAATTGGTATTTAATTTATAATAATTAGTTTGATTATGCAGGCATTAATTTTAGCCGCCGGCCAAGGCAACCGTTTAAAACCAATGACTGACAAAATCCCTAAGGGATTAGTTCAGGTAAACGGCATCCCAATTCTTGAAAATGATTTAAATATTCTATCAAAGAAAGGCATTGCCAAAACTTTTATTGTTGTTGGTTATCTTCAGGATGAAATTAAAAATCATTTTGGTTATGACTGGAACGGGATGAAAATTGAATATCTTGAAAATAAAATTTTTGATCAAACTAACAACATTTATTCTTTATGGTTGGCTAAAGATGTGTTGCATGATGATACTATCTTGATGGAATGCGACATTTTTTTTGAGGAAAAATTAATTGATATATTGATTTCTGAAAAACTTGAAGACCGGGTCGTGGTTGATCGATTCGAACCTTTTATGGATGGAACGGTAGTGACCATTAATGATCACAGCGAGATAACAAAATTGATAACTTCCGATGATCAAGGAGAAAATTTTGATTTTTCCAATACTTACAAAACCGTCAACATCTATCTGTTTACTAAAGATTTTTTGGAAAAGTTTTTCGTTCCTAACCTTGATCTTTATGTCAGCACCCAAGGTAAGAATAAATATTATGAATTAATCCTTTCAATATTCATCAATTTCCGTAACCCGGTTTTAAAAGCCGCTGTTATTTCTGGTGTTAAATGGATGGAAGTAGATGATTTTAGTGATCTGCGCCGGGCGGAAATGATGTTTGCTAATCCCCAAACCAGACTGGACGCCGCCCTTAATACTCACGGTGGTTTTTGGCGTTATGATTTTATGGATTTTTCCTATCTTTATAATTGGTATTTTCCGCCCTTGTCGTTAATTAACGAAATCCGAGTAAATTTACCAAGTTTATTGGCCATTTATCCATCGTCTCAAAATTCAGTTAGTCGGATCCTTTCCAATTGGTTGGGGATTGAAGATAAGTATTTAGCGACCGCCAATGGTTCATCCGAGATAATAAATTATGTTACCAGGACTTTGGTTAAAAAAATGTTGATCCCGGTACCGACTTTTAATGAATATGAGAGACTGTTGACGGCCGAGCAGATAGTTAAGTTTGATACTTCTAAAAATAATTTTGATCTTGATGAACAGGAGGTTGTAGATTTGGCCAGGCGGGAAGGCTGTAATTCAATTGTTTTAGTTAATCCGAATAATCCGACCGGTAAATTTATGCCCTTGGCTGAAATAAAAAGTTTGGTTAAAAAATTGAATTTTCTCGACTTAATAATCGTTGATGAATCTTTTATTGACTACACTTCATTAGACAAAAGCCAAAGCATGCACTCGGTTTTCGGCGAATTTTCCAATTTATTGATTGTTAAGAGCATGGGTAAGGATTTGGGTTTATTAGGTTTGCGCTTAGGTTATGCTTTGTCGGCCAATATCGATTTGATTAATGAAATTAGAATTAATTTGCCAATTTGGAATGTCAACTCTATTGCTGAGTATACTTTAGAATCCTTAACTAAATATCGAAAGGAGTTTGTCAAATCAATTGCATTAATGAATGATGATCGTCAGTATTTGATGAACCAGCTGCAAAATGTGGGCGGACTTGAACCAATCGAATCGTACACCAATTTTATCACCTGTCGGATTAAAGGGAATGTCTCCAGTACCGAGCTGCGCGATCAATTATTTCTAAAACATAATATTTTTATCAAGGATTGTAGTAATAAAAGTGGTATGGCCGACCAGAAGTATGTTCGGTTTGGCGTTAGGAAGAAAGCCGATGTTGATTTGTTAATCAAAGCGCTTAAAAAAGAATTATCAGATGGAAAATAATTGGCATAAAATTTGGGAGAAAAAGGGGAGTGTGGCTAAGACTGGACAGCCTAGTCTTGCCGATTTAATCGGTTATGATGGCTTTGATTCTAAGATTGGGCGGATTACTGAAGCCGAATGGCGAAAATATGTTTCGCAAACTATTGCTAAATTGAGGATTAGCAAAAATGATAAAATTTTAGAAATTGGTTGTGGTGCCGGAGCATTTTTGTTGCCTTTATATGAGCAGGGTTATAATGTTGCTGGCTTGGATTACTCTCAGTCGTTATTGGACGCTGCCAAAAAAGTGCTCGTTGGGGCCAATTTGGTCTGTGGTCAAGCCAATAATTTGCCGTTTAAAAATGGTGAATTTGATGTGGTCATCAGTAATAGCATTTTTCATTATCTACCAAGCATTGATTATGCCGCCAAGGTGCTTAATGAAATGTTTCGAGTTTTGAATCAATCTGGTCGAGCGGCAGTTTTGGATATTAATGATCAGGCTAAACAAGATTTTGCCGAAGATTTAAGAAGAAAAGAAATTGGCAATAAAGAATATGAAGAAAAATATAAGGGGTTGGGTCAATTGTATTATCCTAAGTCTTTTTTTGAAAACTTCGCTGAAGAGCATGATATTAAATTTGTTATTGAACCGCAAGTCATTGATGGCTATCAGAATTCTTTGTGGCGTTACAATTTTTATTTTTATAAATCATCATTATGAATTTTAGGCTAAAAATCGTTCCGGTAAAAAATTTGGTGCTCCATGAAGATGCCGACCAAGCGCGTATTGCGCGCTATATCAAGCTTTTTAAAGTTAGCGGCAAATTAATTGATCCGCCGGTTGTTAGTCCCTTGGCAGGTGGCAAGTTTTTAGTTTTGGATGGCGCTAATCGAACTTCAGTTTTTAAGGCGTTGGGTATTCCTCATATTGCCGTGCAGGTTGTAGACTATTTTTCTAACGAGGTTAATCTCAGTTCTTGGAATCATCTGATTTGCCATCAGGATTTTGTTTGTCAAAATAAAAAGAAAATTATTTTTAAAAAGAACCAGCTGGCTGAAATGTCGCAATTTGTTAAACAATACAATGGCAAATATCAAATTAATCGTCTTGACTATGACAATTCGGTTCGAATCAAAAAGGAATATGGTTCAAACTGCTGTTTGATTGTTTTCCCTAAGTTTACCAAATCAGACATTTTTAAATTTGCTAAAACCAATCAGCATATTCCTTCTGGTATTACTCGGCATCTAGTTAATGGCCGAGTGCTTAATTTAAATCTTAATCTTAGTTTTTTAAAAAGCAAAACCAGTTTGGCTGGCAAGCAAAAGAAATTAGATGAGTTGATTAAACGCAAATTAAATAAACATAATATTAGGCATTATGTCGAATCGGTTAATATCATTTATTGAGGAAAATATCATTAAATATTTGCTTTCATTATTAAGGATGATTTGGCATTTAATTAAAAAAATTAAACCTTATAAAACGGTTTATTTTAACGATTTTAATGCCACGATGGCGATGCCCCTTGATGCTATCCAGGTGATGAAGAGTTGCACTGAGGCTTTAAATCAAGCGGGGATTAATTATCATTTGAGTTGGGGCACTGCCTTGGGCCTTTATCGTGATGGTAAATTGATTGGCCATGACACTGATATTGATTGTGACATTATGAATCCCGACATTAATCAGATTGATCAGGCTTTAAAGCAGGCTGGGATGGTTATTGGTAAAAAAATTTATTACGGTAAAAAAGTCCAGCAAGCAATTTATGTTTCCTCCGGCGGAGTGGTCTTTGATGTTTTGTGTTGGTATCGTCGCGGGCAATTTTGTTTTAATCGATGCGAAGAAGATTATATTTTGAGGATTTCTCGCAACTATTTTATTGGCCATGACACGGTAGTTTATGATGGTGTTAATTATAATGTTCCTAAGCCGATTGAAAAATATCTTGAGTTGTTGTATGGTTCAACTTGGAAAATACCCCAATCGGCCAAAGGTGACTGGAAAGAGGGCTGTCCAATTGTTTCTAAAAAGTTATCACCATTGAAAAAAATATATTCTAAATTATTGCCGTATTATTATAAATATTTGAAAAAAAATGGATAAAATTACCTTAGAATTTATTGAACAAAATAAAAAATTTTGGCCAGCCCGGCAAAATTTTAATGGCAGCTTTTTACTCGATTTAACCTTGGCGGATATCGAATATGTCAATGTCAGACTTGTTACCGCCAGGGCGTTCATGGATCTATATCAGGCTGAACCAATCGTTTTAATTTCCACTTCTAAAAATCAGAAGCTGATTGAATTAATCAAGAGTTATGGAATTAATAAGTTAATTTATCTAGATAGTATCAAACTCAATTATTGGACTAAGCTATTATATTTTGTTTTGGCAATTTTGAATTGGCTACCGCGCAAGACCAGGGCCAGTTTGTTGAAATTAAAATTTCGGGGAAACCGAATAGGCAATTTTGTTTATGATACCTGCATTAACTCGACTGGCTGGGGGACAGTTAATCCTTGGAATACCCGTTATATTAAATTTCTTTATTATGCCTATTGTTTGTATCTTCGCTATGAGCGGATTTTTAAGCAATGTCATCCAAAATTTTATTTTGGGGTCGAACAGGCTTACATTTCTGGCGGCATTCCTTCGGCTGCAGCGATCGCTAATCAATTAGGTGTATTCTATGCCAAACTTGGCCCTAATCGGATTGTTTACAAAAGTTATAAGACCATTGCTGACCTGGATATTTATCCTGCTCATCCCAGCAAAGATGATTTTGTGTATATCATGGAACAACAAAAATCACAAGCCCTTGAGTGGGCCAATAAGTATCTTGGAAATTTATTTTCCGGCAATGTCAATCCGGCTGATTGGAATGCCATTAATGCTTTTGGCAAAGCCAAATTGCTTGATCAAGAATTGTATAATAAATTATTTAAATCAGGGTACAAATATCGGGTTTTCATTTTCCCACATGTTACAGTTGATGCCCCTCATGGCTATGTCAACGGGATTTTTAACGATTATGAAGAATGGCTGGTTGAAACTTTAAAAATCGCTTCCCGCCGTCAGGATGTTTTGTGGATTTTAAAACCGCACCCCAGTGAAAAGGCTTACCATGTCGAGAAAAAAGTTTCCGATATTTATCATCGGCAGTTTGCCCAATATAAAAATATAATTTTGTACCCGGAGAATACCTCAACCGCCAACTTGGTAAACGAAATCGACGCGATTGTCACTGTTCGGGGTACGGCAATCGGGGAATACAGTTCAATGGGAATACCGGTTATTACCGCCGGTCAGAATATGTTTGAGCATGGCAATTTCACCATTTTGCCAAAAGATCGTCAGGATTATGAGCGAGTTTTGATGGCTACCGAATTTCAGAAACTGTCAGCCGAAAAGATCGATTGCGCCCGAATTAGTTTATACCTTTATTTGCAGTTTAATTCTACTCCAATGCCTTTATTTTCTGACATTATTTTTGATACTTCCAAGCCGGCTGGTGATCAAATTTATAGTCATTTGTTGAATAAATTAAGAGAAACTAAGGTGGAAGATCTTTGGTCTCAGGAATTTAAAAACTATCTTAACAATAAATTCTATGATGGATGGAATCAAAAAGATAATCCCGCCGCTGATTAAGAAAATCATTAAACAGCAAATTTTTTTAATCAGCAAATTTTTTATTGTTATTAAACTGGTCATCAGAAATCCTAAAAATTATTTTAACCTCACCAAAGAGGAAAAGAGATTATTCGCTGAGCCGTGGTACAATGATTTTTCTGACTTAGGGATCAAGACCCAGCAACAAGATAAAAAAGACAAACTTAACCAGAATTGTAAACAAAAGATCATTTTTGGTTTGATTGGCCAGGCTTTGGACATTGCTGGAAAAGATTCTTTTGGTTTGGACCTTTTTTGTGCCAATGGTTTTTATGCCAATTATTCAGTCCGGCAGGGAGCAGTAAGAATTGACGCTTTAGACCTTAATGAATATGAAATTAGCAAGGCTAAATTGATTACCAAGCTTTTGGGGAATTCCGAAAAAATTAATTTTTTGGTCAAAGATGTTTTTGAAAGCGCTGGCCCTTATGATTTTGCGATTTGCACCGGCGGACTTTATCATATTTCTAACCCCGATAGACTTTTGGTGGATCTTCGGCAGAAAGTGAAGAAAGCACTGATTATCCAGACAGTCTATTCCTTGGCTAACGAGGATAAAAATTATTTTGAAACCCCGGCTCCTGGCTGGACTTGGGGCTGTCGTTTTAGCCATAAATTTTTACTAAATATGGTCGAGTCAGCCGGATGGAATATTATCCATTCCGAAGTGAATGTGCTTCGCGGTAATCACAAACCGCAAAGCCAAGGCTCAGCCTATTTGTTGTGTGTTCCTAAGTAGTTATGAAACCAGTTGTCATCGCCGTACCATACTATAAAAATGAATTAAGCCCTGACGAGCAAATATCTTTGAATCATTTGGAAAAATATCTTGGGCGCTATGATATTTTTTTGGTTGCTCCCGATGGCTTGCAAATTAATTTGGAAAAATATCCGACCAAAAGATTTCCGGCTAAATATTTTAAAAGTACTAAATCTTATTCCAAATTATTGCTGTTGGAAAGATTCTATAAGCAGTTTAGCGATTACGAATATCTTTTGATTTACCAGCTTGATTGCTTGGTTTTTTCCGATCAATTGTTGGACTGGTGCCAGCGCGGTGATGATTATATCGGCGCTCCTTGGTTCAAGAGTCAGATGATTAAGCGGTATGATTATCCCGATGCCTGCGGCAATGGCGGTTTTTCTTTACGCCGAATTGATAAGGCAATTGAGGTAATTGAAAAAAGCAAATTGCCGTTTTGGAAAATTATCAGCCAAAGCTTTCAAACTATTGCCGAAATTCCGTCCTTAAATCCCAAATCAATTTTAAAAGCTATAAAATTGGCATGGAGTAAGTCTGCCGCCTGGCGAACATTATTAAACGAGGACCGTTATTGGTCTTTTGAAGCCCAAAAAATAGTTGCTGATTTCAAAATTCCGGATGTCGATACTGCTTTGCGGTTTGCTTTTGAAATCGGCCCTCGGTATTGTTTTGAACGCAATCATCGTCAGCTACCGTTTGGTTGTCACGGCTGGATGAAATATGATCGCAATTTTTGGCTGCCTTATATAATAAAAAATAATTAACTTAATAATTATGAAAGACAAACAAGCGTTAATTACCGGATCGGGAGGGTTAATTGGTTCAGAGTCAACTAAATTTTTTATCAGTCAAGGCTACAAAGTGGTTGGAGTTGATAATGACATGAGAGCTTATTTTTTTGGTTCTGAAGCTTCAACCAAAACTAAAGTGCAGGAATTGCAGAATAATTATCCCAATGACTATCAGCATTTCCAGATTGACATTAGAGAGTATAATCAATTGGAAAAAGTTTTTAAAGATAACAATTTTAACATTATTATTCATACCGCCGCTCAGCCCAGCCATGATTGGGCGGCCAAAGAACCCTTGACTGATTTTGGTGTTAATGCTTTAGGAACTCTTAATATGTTGGAGCTTGCCCGGCAGTACTGTTCAGAGGCGACTTTTATTTTTACTTCCACCAATAAAGTCTATGGCGATACCCCCAATTATTTGCCTTTGGTTGAATTGGAAAAGCGTTATGAAATCGCTAAGGACCATAAATATTACCGGGGAATAGATGAGACGATGTCAATTGATCAAAGCAAGCATAGTATTTTTGGCGCTTCCAAAGTGGCCGCTGATGTAATGGTTCAGGAATATGGCCGCTATTTTAATATGCCCACCGCCGTTTTCCGTGGCGGTTGCTTGACTGGGCCGGCTCATAGCGCCGCCGAATTGCACGGTTTTTTGGCTTACTTGATCAAGTGTATCGCCAGCGGCAAAGAATACACTATTTTTGGCTACAAGGGTAAGCAGGTTAGGGACAATATTCATTCTTACGATTTGGTTAATATGTTTTGGCATTTTCACCAGAAACCTCGTCCCGGTGAAGTTTATAATGCCGGCGGGTCTCGCCATTCCAATGTTTCAATGCTTGAAGCGATCGAAAAAATTGAAACCGCTTTGGGTCGCAAGGCCAACTATGCTTATTCGGAACAAAACCGGATTGGCGATCATATTTGGTATATTTCCGATGTCTTTAAATTTCAGCAGCATTACCCTGATTGGCAATATAAATATGACATCAACGCGATTATTGATGAAATGTGTCGGGCCGTCAGGAACTAGTTTTTAGCCGAGAAGATTTCCTGGTAGGATTGGAGGTGGCTTTGGTACGAGAAGTTTTGTTTAATAGTTGAGAGGGAATTAGCGCTGATAGTTTGAGCTAGTTTTCGATCTCGGATGATTTCAGTGATTTCCTTGATCCAATCTTGAGTATCGGCGGCCAGAAAACCATTCTGGCCGTTTTTAATAAAGTGTTTGGCTTCCCCGACATTACTGACAATTGTTGGAATGCCATGCTGCATATATTCATAGGTCTTTAAGGGACATTTTCCTTCTTCCCATTGGCTTTGGATCAAGGGGGTTAGGGCAACATCGAATCTGACCAACTGGTCGCCAACTTCTTCAGGCTTTAGCCAGTCGATTATTTCTTTTTTTAATCCGGGAATATTAAATAGTTCATAAACCGGCCTATGGCCTTTGGCACCAATTAGAATTAATTTAAAATCAATGTTTTGGGTAAGCAATCCCTCGATTACCGGTTTGATGATTTCGAGATTGCGGAAGTGAATCTTGCCGTCGCCGATCCAGCCGATATTGTAAATTGGTTTTTCTTCAAAATCATTTTTGATTGCCTCGGTGTTTTCGGTATCCACTAGCATTGGAATAATTTTGGTATTTTTATTTATTTTGACGGCATAGTCGTAAAGAAAATGTCCGCCCACCACCACTGATGTCGCCAGTTTGGTCAAGATATAAGTTTTGACGGGGGAGTGCAGGAAGATAGGGTCGTCAAAATCAAAAATGTATTTTTTTCTTAAAATAAGGCGAAAAAATATAACGATTATTATAAAGTCCAACTGGTAGACGGGCCGATGGAGGTATAGGGTGTCTTCTTTTTTTAGGCCGCTTAAAATTTTGATATTTTGAATTGCTTCTTTGAATCTTTCAATTGATAAATTCCACCAGGGCCGATGGGTCGGTACGAAAATTTTTGATTGATAGCCAAAATTTTCAAGATATTTGGCTAAATAAAAAATCCGCCGGCGCGAGCTGGGGACATCTTCGGATCCTTTGGTAAAAAAATAGATCATTTTTTAATTGATTTTTTTAACATCCCTTTCGGGCCAAGACGATTTTAATGGTTTTTAAGATAATGCTAATATCAAGAGCCAGTGACCGGTTTTTAATGTAATACAAATCATACTGTAATTTTTCTAGACTTTCTTCTTTGCTGCCGCCATAAGCCGGACCGACCACTTGGGCCCAGCCGGTCAATCCTGGTTTGGTTAATAATCTTTCTTTGTAAAACGGAATTTCTTGTTGAAGCTGTTCAATAAATTCCGGCCGTTCCGGTCGTGGTCCGATGAGACTCATCTCTCCGCGCAAAACATTAATCAACTGAGGGATCTCGTCAATTCTGGTTTGGCGCAAAAACTTCCCCAATCTGGTAACTCGGGGGTCGTTTTTAACCGCCCATTGGGCGCCGTTAACTTCGGCGTTTTGCACCATAGTTCGGAATTTAATTGCCAAAAAATTCTTGCCCAATTTTCCAGTCCGAATTTGAGTAAAAAAGATTGGGCCGCGGCTATCGATTTTTATGGCTAAAATGATTAATGGTATAAATGGCAAACTCAGTAGCAGCATAATAATTGATAGACCAATATCACTTATTTGTTTGAAATATTCATACGATTTTTTATTACCCTCGCTTAAATTTTCTAACAGCCAAATTTGCTCAATGGTGTTAACCGGAATTTTGCCCATAATTTTTTCGTAGAAACTGGCAATCTCAAAAAAATTAATTTTTAAAGGCAGACATTCAAATAGGCTTTGGGAAAGCAGATTGTCCCCGCGGGGATTGGTGATTGAAACAATGATGTCAACTTTTTTTTGTTCACAAATATTTTTTAATTCGCCAATTTGCCGATTGATGATCAGTGGTTGAAATTTCTGTGGTATTTCTTCATTTGGTTCGCTTAAAATAGCGACCAGTTGCAGTCCTAAGTGAGGATTTTTGTCGATTTTATCAATTATTTCTTTAGCCAAGCTGTTGAAGCCGATGATTATTACCCGATTGGCAATCTTGGAAGATTTGGTCAGGCCTAAAAAAACCAAATGCCAAAGATATATTAAAATTGAAGCTAAGATGATATTAATCGCTAATACCGTCTGGGGTTTGATGGTGAACAATCGGTTTTGGCCTAGATAGAAAAAGACTATCGATAGACCCGAGCCGATTGCCATTGTTCTTAGCAGCTTAACCAGCAATCCGAGCTTACCCTGGGTGAAGTTTAGTTCATAGATGTCATCAATATAAGAAATAATCAGCCAGATTAAAAATACGACCGTAAAAGGCACTAGGTGTTGTGACCATAAGTTGGTTGTAAAGTCTTGGCCATAACGGATAATCAGGGTTAGATATAAAGAAAAATAGAGGATTATAATATCCCCGGCAATCAGCAAATATTTCTTTGTTCCAAAAAGCGAGTTTTTTGCCATAATTTTTAGAAAAATTATAGCTAGATTATAGTAAATTTTACAGAATTAGTCAATTTGACGGTTGCCTGATTATTTGGGCTTTGCTATAATTAATTTGCTTTATAATAACATTTTTTTAACTTATGGAAGCCAGGCTATCCAATTATCTCCTTAAATTTTTGAAAATTGGGGTATTTGTGACTCTATTTTTACCCTTAGTGATGAACAGCCATTTTTTCTTTCCCTTTATTGTTTTTAAAAATGTTTTATTCCATATTGCTGTTGAAGTGATGTTTGTGGCCTATTTATTTTTGGCCAGCATTAACCCTCGTTTTCGTCCCAGATTAGACAAACTCACCATTGCATTGGTGGCTTTTTTTGTCATTTATGTTATGGCGGGAATATTTGGTATTGGGATTTACAGTAGCTTCTGGGGTAATTACGAAAGAATGTCGGGAATTTTTCACATGTTTCACTTGGTCTTGTATTTTTTGGTGGTGGCCAATGTTTTTAAAGTCAAAGAAGATTGGCATGCCTTTTTTACTTTTTCAATTTTTGCCAGTTTGCTGATGAGTTTTTTGGGTCTGGCCCAATGGTTGAAAATTCCTTTTTTGCTGGAATCTTCCGGCGGCAGCCGGTTATCCGGAACAGTTGGTAATGCCACTTTTTTGGCCGCTTATCTGATTTTTAATTTATTTTTTATTTTATATTTTTGGGCCAAAGAGGAAAGATTCAATTTGAAGCTTTTCGCCGTCAGTTTTTTAAGTTTTGACATTTTTTTGGTTCTGAGTTCAATTTTAAACAAGCTATTTATTACCAGCGATTGGGGACTTTTAAATATTTTTAAAATTCCAATTTTGATTGAAGGTTTTGATTACCCTAAAATTTGGGTGGCTTATTTGGTATTTCAGGCTTTAATTCTGGCGGTTTGGCTGCTGCGAACCAAGATCAACGCCGTTCGAGTGTTGTTGTCGGCCATTCTGTTGTTGGATTTTTTCATTTTTTTCAATACCCAGACCCGCGGCGCAATCATTGGTTTTGTTTTAGGGGTTGGATTTTTGGCCGTTGCCGGATTGGTCTTTAGCCGCGACAAAAAAATTAAAGCCGCTGTTGCCGGATTTTTATTATTGGCGGTGATTTCACCCTTTATTCTATTGGCCGCCAAAGATACCAGTTTTATCCAAAACAACGGCACTTTAAGCCGACTGGCCAATATTTCCAAATCGGATTTGACTACCGAGTCGCGCTTGTTGACCTGGCAGGCCAGTTGGCGAGGTTGGTCGGAAAACTCCAAATCTTTTTTGATTGGTTATGGTCCGGAAAATTATTACTATGCTTTTAACAAGTATTTCCCGACGGCTATTTACAAAGATGCCGGTTCACGGATTTGGTTTGATCGGGCCCATAATATTATTTTTGATATTGGAGTTACCACTGGCATTATCGGTTTGGTGAGCTATCTGAGCATTTTGGCTTTGGCCGCTTATTATCTGGTTGCCGCGTACCGTCAAGTTAAGGAAATTAGTTCCAGCTGGTTATTTGTCGGCTTGCTGATTGCCTATTTCATTCAGAATTTTTTTGTTTTTGATACGATTAATACCGAGATCCCGTTCTTTTTGTTTTTAGGTTTTATTGTTTTTCAATATTTTGAGGCGTACTCATCTCAAAATTCGTCTGCCACGAATTATCGGGAGATAAATTATATTTATCTTGCCACTTTGGCGGTGGTTTTATTGTTTGGCGTTTTGGCTGTCAATGTTCGGGTGCTTAAATCCAATAATTACATTTTTAAAGCCTTGACTGGCAACGGCGATGTCCAAATCGCTTTTGATTATTTCAAACAGGCCATTGATCAATCTCTGACCGGTCGGTTTGAGGCTCGGCAACAAATCGCTGATTTTGCCAATCGGCTGTTGACCAACCAGAGCGTTAATAATAACAAAAAATCAGAGATTATTAGTTTTGCCGGTTTGGAACTGAAAAAAAGCATTGACGAAGAACCACTGAATGTTCGCCATTACATTTTTTTGGCCAATTTTCGGAATTCCACGGCCGCGGCTAATATTCAAGCGGTTCAAGAGGCAGCTGATTTAATGTCTCAAGCCATTGAATTAAGTCCCAATAGACCTCATGTCTATTCCGAGTTGGCCAAGGCTGAAGTTTTGCTCGGTAATTTTGAAGCAGGGGAGAAGTGGTTTAAACAGTCCGCCGCGCTGGCACCTTGGGTAATTGATGTTCACTGGAATTTGTTGACCGTTTATATCATGTTTGAAAAGTATGATTTGGCTGATGAATACATGGAGTACATGAAACAGGAGCTTGACTGGCAGCCTGGCGTTCAGGACTATGGCCGGTTGGTTGATTTGTACGCCCGCGTTAAAAATTACAACCGGATGCTTGAAGCTCAACTTTTAAAGATTGAAATTGAATCAACGGCCGATAACTATGCTCAGCTGGCCGCCATTCATGCCAAGCTTGGTCAAAACGAACAAGCCCGCCAGGCTACTCAAAGGGCTGTTGAAATAAACCCAGAATTTTCCGGTCAGGCCCAACAATTTTTACAACTTCTGGATCAGGGGGAATTATTAGATAAATAATTTGATGAGACTGAAAAGAAATTTAATCCCAAGCGTTTTTTTGGTGTTGGCTTTGAGCCTGTCGGCTTGTGTTTTTTATCCGCCGCTATTGGCTCGCGCCTCTCAGTTGCCTCTTGGCCAGTATCAGCCAGGTGAATTTTTAGTCAGATTTAAAAGTAATCCCAAGGTTTATCGTTTTAAGACAACCCCTGATTTGGACATTGAGGCTGCCATTGCTAAATATGGCCGTTGGGACTCAGTTGAATTCATTGAACCAAACTATTTGTATCAGGCCGCTGCTTTCCCTAATGATCCAGATTATTCTTTACAGTGGTACCTGACTGCGGTCAATGCTAAGGAGGCCTGGTCAAAAGAATTGCTTTTGCGCCAGACCAACCCTAATCTCAAAGATCCGATTATTGCCGTCTTGGATACCGGAGTTTACCTGAATCACCCTGATTTAAAAGATCAGATTTGGACCAACCCCAAAGAAATCGCCAATGATGGGATTGACAATGACCGCAACGGTTACATTGATGATGTCTACGGCTGGGATTTTCTTGATGATGATTCTGACCCGAATCCTTCATTCAGCGCAAATTATGATGCCGATGCCGTTAACCACGGTACGATTGTTGCCGGTATTGCCGCGGCGGCTAATAACAACTTTCAAGGAATTGCCGGTGTCAGTTGGTCAGGCAAGATTATGCCGTTGCGGGTTTTGGATAGCCACGGCGGCGGGGAAGTCTACTCGGTAATCCGAGCGGTTGACTATGCCATCGCCAACGGGGCTGATGTTATCAACATGAGTTTTGTCGGCGATGATTTTAGCCAGGCGTTGTTTGATGCCGTGCTTAAGGCTTATAACCATAATGTTATTGTCGTGGCGGCGGCCGGCAACACTAATCCCGGCGTCAATGGCGTTGATTTGGATGTTGCCAAATCATACCCGGTTTGTTTTCAGGGACCCCAGGGTGAAAATATGATTATTGGGGTCGCGTCGATCGGCAAAAATTTGGTTAAGTCGCCGTTTTCCAATTATGGCAGCTGTATTGATTTAGTTGCTCCGGGCGAAAGTTTTTATGCCACCCAGGTCAAACAATCCGGCATTTCCGGGTTTGAGAATTATTACAACGGCTATTGGTCCGGTACTTCCTTGTCAACGCCGATTGTTAGTGCCGTTTTGGCTACCGTTAAGTCACTTAACCCTTTGGCCACTATTGACCAAATTCAGTCGGTGGTCTTGAAGGCCACTAAAGATGTTTATTCTTATAACAGTATTTATCGCGATAAATTAGGTTATGGTCTAGTTGATTTCTATAAAGCCATTAATACTTCGTTGGCCAAAACCAATCCGGTTTCTCAAACCAATCAGAATCATTATATTTTGGCGGGGCTTGGTTACGGCTCTTTTCCGCAATTAAAGCTCCTTGCTTCAGACGATGGTCGGGAGTTCAAATCATTTTTTGCTTACAGTCCTTATTTTAACGGCGCTGTCAGGGTGGCATCCGGTGATTTGAATGGCGATGGTCAGCCCGAAGTGATTACCGGCACCGGCATCGGTGGTGGCCCGCATGTCAGAATTTTTGATATCAATGGCAAATTGATCTCGCAATTTTTTGCCTACGCCAAAGATTTTCGCGGTGGGGTTAATATTGCGACTGCCGATTTGGATAATGACGGCAAAGCCGAAATCATTACCGGCCCGGGTCCAGGTATTGAGCCGGAAGTCAAAGTGTTTGATTTGAATGGTAATCAGAAGCTTGGTTTCCTGGCCTATGGTCAAAATTTTTTGGGTGGGGTTAAAGTTGCCGCTGGTGATGTTGACGGTGACGGTCGTGACAACATTGTTGTTGGCGCTGGGAACGGCGGCGGTCCGCATGTTCGGATTTTTGAATATAACGGTAAATTACTGTCGCAATTTTTTGCTTACAACAGTGATTTCCATGGTGGGGTGAATGTTGCCGTTGGTGATTTCCATGGCGACGGTAAAGCGGAAATTGTCGTCAGTATTGAAAAAGATTCTTTGCCCACCGTCAGAGTGTTTAATTATCAGGGCATTAAACTTTCCGATTTTTTCGCTTTTGAATTTGATTTTCTAAAAGGTGTGGAGGTCGCAGTTGGCGATGTTACCGGCGACGGCCTGGCCGAAATCATCGCCGGAAAAGCTCAAGGTGGAGCGCCCTTAATTAAAATTTTTAATATTAACGGTAAGTTGAAATCCGAATTTTTTGCCCACAGTAAGGGTTATACCGGTGGCGTTAGAACCGCGGTTATTAGTTTTTAGCTATGTTTTTTGATTTTATTAAGCGTCAAGTTTTCATCCGGCAGTTTGTTAAATTTTGTGTTGTCGGCGGTTTGGCCGCCGTTATTAATTTTATTTTACTTTATGCTTTAACGGAATGGTTTGGGATCTGGTATGTGATTTCTTCGGCCTTCGGCGGGGTGATTTCGGCAATTTGGAATTTTTTGGCCAATAAGTTTTGGACTTTTCGCAACCGCGACCGCGGGCGTCAGGCTTTGGAGCAGATGTTTAAGTTCATCGTGGTAATCGGCAGCGGGGTAGTGGTTAATACTTTACTGGTCTATTTGTTCACCGATTTCGGCGGACTTGATTATCGTTGGTCTTGGGTTTTGGCCACTGGCGTTGTTACTTTTTGGAATTTTGGGTTTAACCGGTTTTGGACCTTTGGCGCCAAATCGGGGATTGATCCAAAGTTGCTTTCCGGTTCTTTTTAGGTTATAATATATTAAAGTTTTGGGATTAAAATATAATTTAAAGTTATGCCAAAAGTTGCCATTTTCGAGAAAAAAAATATTTTGGTAACCGGTGGGGCGGGGTTTATCGGTTCACATTTATGCGATGAGTTGGTTAAGGACAATAAGGTTATTTGCGTTGACAATTTTATTTCCGGGGATGAGGCCAATATCGATTATCTGCTGCGTAATCCAGATTTTAAGTTTATTAAACACGACATTAATGAACCGTTGGGCTTGGAGGCTTTGCCGGAATTGGAAGACTTTCGGATTAAGTTTCAGGGCCTTCAGGAGATTTATCATTTAGCTTGTCCAACCTCGCCTAAGGATTTCGAAAAAACCAGAATTCAGACCGCCTGGGCCAATTCGGTCGGTGTGAAGAACGCTTTGGATTTAGCCGTCAAATATAAGGCTAAATTTTTGCTTAGCTCCTCTTCGGTGGTTTACGGTCCGCGTGAGGCCAAAAATAAATTTTTTTCGGAAAACTACACCGGGTTGGTTGACCAATTGAGTCCCCGTGCCTGTTATGATGAAGGTAAGCGCTTTGCCGAAACTTTGACTGAGACTTACGGCGAAGTCTATAATCTTGATACTAAAATCGTCAGGATTTTTAGGACCTACGGTCCGCGGATGAAATTGAATATCGGTGAGATGCTGCCCGATTTTGTTTCCGATGCTTTGGACAATAAAGATTTGGTGATTTATGGCGACCAGGATTTTTCTTCCTCTTTCTGCCATGTTTCCGATATCATTGAAGGAATGATTAAAGTCATGAAGAGCGGAGAAAGCGGTCCTTTGAATTTGGGTAGTGATTTGGAATACAAATTGGTGGATGTCGCCCAGAAAGTAATTGACATGACTGGCTCAAAATCAAAAATTATTTTTAAAAAACCCTTGCTGTTTATGTCTCCTTTGGGACTGCCTGACATCAGCCAGATTAAAGAGCGCCTGGGTTGGTTTCCGGTAGTTTTGCTAGAAGATGGCCTTCAGGGCGCGATTGATTACTTCAAGGCTCATAAGTCAATTTTGGGTCCGACCAGCCGGTTTAAATAATTTAGTTATGAAGACCGCGGTAGTAATTCCAGCTTACAATGAGTCCAAAATAATCAGTCAGACTATTGCCGGCCTCAGAGCCCAAAATCAGGTTAGTGAAGTGATTGTGGTTGATGACGGCTCTGCCGACAATACCGGCCCGGCGGCTCGTGCTGCCGGTGCGGTGGTCTTGCGTCATCTTGTTAATCGCGGTCAGGGTGCAGCTTTACAAACCGGCATTAACTTTGCCTTAAAGCATGGCGCCAAAATCATTATTACCTTCGATGCCGACGGTCAGCATGACGCTAAAGAGATTGTTAAGATGATTGAACCGATAATTTCGGGCCAATCGGCAGTAGTCTTGGGTTCTCGATTTTTGGTTAAGCAAAATCAAGTTCCTTTCAGTCGTTTGGCCGTTTTGAAACTGGCGATAATATTTACCAGGATTTATACTGGTTTAACAGTCACCGATGTCCATAACGGCTTTCGGGCATTTTCGGCCAAAGCCGCCAGCCAGCTTGATCTTCGGCAAGACGGCATGGCTCATGCTTCCGAAATTCTTGAACAAATTCGGAAGCATCGCTTGGCTTTCTGCGAGGTGCCAGTCACTATTGCTTATACTGATTATTCTTTGCATAAAGGCCAGCGCTTAAGCAACTCCTTTCGCATCGTTTTTGAATTAATTTTGGGGCGTTTAACCAAATGATTATCAAAATTTTAATCATCGTTTTTATCCTATTTGCCGTTTATCGTACGGTTGCCAGGTTCCGTCAGCGCGATATCGCTTTTCGGGAATTATTGATTTGGCTAATATTTTGGTTGCTGGTTGGTTTGGTGACGATTTTCCCCCAAAAGACCGACAGCATCGCCCAGTGGCTGGGTGTAAGTCGTGGTGCTGATTTGTTGGTTTATATTTCAATTATCGTATTGTTTTTTGCCGTTTTTAAGATTATCGTCAAACAGGAAAAAATTGAGCGCGATATCACCAAAATTGTCCGGGCCAAAGCCTTGGCCGAAAAACCAGATCATGAGTAGTAAGAAAGTTTTAATAGTCATTGCAGTCCATAACGGCACCGATTTCCTCGGTGACTGTTTGTCTAGTCTTGCCAAAATCAATTACCCACAGGAAGACTTAACTATTTTAGCTGTCGATGACTGCTCAACTGACAATTCGGTTGAATATCTCAAAACGACTTGGCCGCAGGTTGAGCTAATTATCAATCAGACCAATCTTGGTTTTGCCGTCAGTAATAATTTGGGATTTCAATACGCCCTTGACCATAATTTTGCCTATGTTTATATGTTGAATCAGGATACTGTCGTGGAGCCTGATTTTTTGTTTAAGGCAGTAGCTCTGGCTGAAAGTGATTCCCGTATCGGTGCGGTTCAGTCAAAACTGATGCTGTTTGCCGACCCAAACAAGATTAACAGTATCGGCAACGAGATCCACTTTTTGGGTTTTGCTTTCGCCGGCGGTTATCAATCCGCCGACCAGAATTTAGCGGCCAAGGAAATCACTTATCCTTCGGGCGCCGCGGTATTGTTGAAAACTTCAGCTTTAAAACAAATCGGTTTTTTGAATCCCGATTTTTTTATGTACCACGAAGATACCGACTTGGGCTGGCGGCTGTGGCTGGCGGGCTGGCGCGTGATGCTATCTCCCGATTCCGTGGTCTATCACAAGTATGAGTTTTCCCGCAGTATCAAAAAATATTATTACATGGAGCGCAATCGTTATTTGATTATTTTTCAAAATTATAAAATCGCCACTTTAATTTTACTTGCCCCAGCTTTGGCGGTTATGGACACGGCCATGATTTTTTATTCTTTCCTCAACGGTTGGCATCGTCAGGAATTGCGTGCCATTAATTATTTGTTCAGTCCTTTGGCCTGGCAAAAAATCTATCATACTCGCAGAGCCGTTCAGGCTAGTCGCTGCGTCAAAGATCGCGAAATTGTCAAACGGTTTGTTGGCCGGATTGATTTTCAGGATATCCAAAATCCCTTATTGGAATATTTGGTCAACCCGGTATTTGATTTTTATTGGAAGATTATCCGGCATATTATTTTTTGGTAATTCACATTTCTTCTCTTCGTTCAGCCTGCCAGCAGGCAGGGATGACAAAGAAAGTGTTCAGGAGGATAGGGGGCATTTTTTTTGATGTTTGTTATTGACAAATTGACAATGAATTGGTATATTGTTTTGTTTGCAGAGTCTTTGTTTTCAGCCGTTCTGAACATATGGAGGGTCCAAAGCATGGCATTGGGAAAAGGGGCTCTTAAGAATTTGAGAGCCAAAAAGACCGCGGTGCTTGACGAGTTCAAGCGCCAGGAAGAAGCCTTGGCAGTTGAGCTCAGGGGAGTCGTTCCCGAAGGCCTTAATGCCTGGCTTGAAGAGGATGGTAACGGAGTGATCGCCAACTTGTTTGAGTATGGTGAGGCGAGTCGCAAGTACCATGCCAGTCAAGAAGACGGCGAAACCTACGGCTACAAAAGCCTCAAAGAGTTTGCCGCTTGGCTCAAGCAGCTCCAGGCCGCCTGGCAGGGGGTTGTCGAAATCAAGACTGCCGGATCAGTCGGTGGTCATCGGCTTGATGTCAGATTTATCGTTGTCTGACTTAGGGCTACTGGCTCGACGCAAACAGCGGTCCCGCGGATGTCGTTTATCCCCGGGACCGAATTTTTTATATAACTTCGTGTTATTTTGAGGCCGTAGACCGAAGAATCTAGTTTTTTTAGGATGACATGGGGTGATTTTTATATCACTAAAATTATAGCAGGATTTTATTTTTCCCGATTAATCCATTTGGTCTTGATTGTTTCTTCCAGGTCAATTTCTAGTAGGTGAGCGTTGACAATTACCATACCAATGACATCAGCCAATTCATCAGCTAGTTCTTTTTTTGATTCGGTTTCATTAATGTATTTTTCTGGCCGGCATTTTTTACGGTGAATTAAAATTGCCTGAGCCAGTTCGCCGACTTCTTCGTACAGTTTTAATAAGGCAAAATCTTCATCAATTTCAATATTATAGTTTTTGCCATACCTAATGGCATTTTGGATAATTTTGTCTTCTAATTCTTTGAATTCCATAGCTTTATTCAATTATTATAAATTTGTTTTTTCGATTTTTAAAAATAAAAGGGGAGCTAGGGTGAGTTTTGTTTTTAAAAATCCTCATCCTAAAAAATGTTTTTTGATTGATTCTTTTAATGCGCTTGATAAAAATGTCGGTACGGCATTTCCTATTTGTAAATTTTTATCACTTCTTGAGCCATAAAAAATATAATCATCAGGAAAACATTGTATTCTTGCTCCTTCTCTTGTGGTTAGAGGCCTGGGCGCTTTTGGGTGGATGCATCTTGAAGAAGAAGGAGTACTTAAATTTCTAGTAATTGTTGTGCTTGGTCTATCCCACCAAAGTCTACAATAAGTATTCGCAAAACCACTTTTAGGTCTTAGTTCTTTTGGCAAATCATTTGGTGTTCCTCCGTCGGGAAGATTTTCCATAAGACTTACTAACTTTTTATTATTGTTGGGAGCATTATGATCCATGATTTTTTTAGGAGCATTTTTTCTCATCAATTTTTGGAAATCGTTTTTTGGTTCTTCACTATATTCAAAACTTTCCTCCCCGCTTTTAATAAACGGTAGATCACTTATTGCTTCTGATAAAGTTAGATATGGCTTCAAATGTTGTGTCAAAAGAGTTTGTCCTTCTTCCGGATTATAATGAGTTGGCTTGGGATAGTTGAATTTGGTGTTCAATTTGGTCCCAATAATAATTATCCTTTCCCTAACTTGCGGCGCTCCGTAATCAGCAGCATTCAAAACTTTATATGCAACTTTATAACCCAAAGATTCAAATAAAGAAATAATTGTCGATAATAATTCTCCTCCTTGCATTGATAATAAACCTTTTACATTTTCAAAAAGAAAAACTCTTGGTTTTATTTCTTTAAGAACTCTATAATATTCTTGAAATAATTTTCCTCTTGGGTCATCAATCAATCTTTTCCCAACTGTTGAATAGGCTTGACAAGGGGGACCAGCAACAACTAAATCTATTTCACCTTCTTTAATACCAAAATCTTCTTGTAGGTCTACAATTCCAAACTCTTTAATATTTTTGCAGTAAACTTTTACTGTTGGGTGGTTTAATTCGTAGGCTTTTGCTATTTTTGGCAAAATTTCATTTGCTGCAATGATTTCAAAATTATCATCATTGGCAAAGCCAAAGCTTAGCCCTCCAACTCCTGCAAATAAATCTATAACTTTAATTTTTCTTGCCATTATTATACCTTATGAAAAAGATAAATCATTATATTTAGGTGGATTTTCAGTTACTTTCCAAACAAAATAATTTTGATCGATATTAAAGACCGTTTGTCCTTCCATTTGTTGCCTGGTTATCCAATTAATACTATCATCATCAATTTTGTTTATTTCCACAAAAGCAACTTGACCATTGTATAAATCAAAATGAATTACCACTGATGAAATATTTTTTTCTCTTTTAATCTTTTTAGCTTCCAAAACCTTATGTTGTTTTATGTCATTTATTCCTTGAAAGCCTGATTGAACTTCAACTCTTATCTTTTCGCCATTTTTTAAATTGATTTGCAAATCTGCTTTTGGTGTTCTTTTGAAAGTTTCAATATTTAATAAATCATCATCTCCGATTAAATCGATATTTTTGATGTCGACATCAAAAACTTGACTTAAAGCATTCAAAAAATAAGAAGAAATTACAAAACCCCTCATCCATGAAAAATAAACTTCCTCGGGTCTTCTGCCTTGATTATTTAACTTTGGAATAATGTTGTGCTTTTTCAATTTTTCAAAAACTATTTTTATATTTTTATCACAAAACAAATTTATATTTTTTACTTTAATGTTGTCTACTACTAAATCATTAATTTTTGCGACAATTTCAAGAAGTCTATTATTCAGCAAATTAATATAGTCATAATCAATTGTTGGGGTTATGTCTTTCGCGGCAAAAAATATTTTAACCCCGTTTTGGTTTGTAAAGCCAAGTTTTTCCCTGTACTCTTTGAAGTATCTTGTATTGATTGGTGTCATATTTTTCCTCGTAAAAAATAAAAGTTATTTGTACTACATAAGTTTTGTTATATTTTTCAATGAAGGTTAAGTCAATCACGAGTGGGGACAGATAATACTCATATAACGATTGTTGGCCATAATTAAAAACTTATTTAATTTTGTCAGCAAGTTCTTTAAGTCTATGGAGAGAGAATTTTGATTCCGGCAAGCGAAGCAGTCTAACATTCTTGTCAACTATTTCCTGTACCGCGTCTATATCAAAGTTGCCCTGTGTATCGTCAATTATGTTTTCGAACGCAGTATTTATTTCTAGACTTTTCTGAAACACCGTTCTAAGATCAGATTCTTGACTAGCATTTTCAACAACGGCGTCCTCTAGTTCTTGCCTCATTTGAAGTACATATTCATTAAATTCTTTTTCTGCTCCTGTCTCTGTTTCCTTTGGCTTTAAACCCATCTCTTGAGCCGATGGTCCTGATTCTCTTAATGACATAGTTTTTATAATTAATATTAAGAATTTTATTATTTCGTCCAATTTTGCCATTATCCCGACTTCATTGATTTTTTGTTGAAAATAAGGTAAAATTTAGTCATTAAGATAGCGCGTATAACCTAGTTATATCATAACAAATAATTATTTAAAGCGCTATTTTTTCTTCTTCATTTAGCTAATTTATGAAAATCGCCATTGTCACTCCAACTTTTCCACCATATGCCGGCGGTATTGGCAATGTTGCGGCTTTTAACGCCGGTGAGCTGGTTAAGCTTGGGCATCAGGTGACAATTTTTACCCCCAAGTACGAGGAAGCCAAAGAAGAGCTGACCGAGCTGGATATTAAGCGAATTTCACCTTGGTTTAAATATGGCAATGCCGCCTTTGTTCCAAGCTTGGCTAGGTTGCTTCGGGGTTATGATATTGTCCATCTTCATTATCCATTTTTTGGCGGCGCGGAAAGTATTTGGCTAAGGTCGCATGGTTTAAAAAAACGAGGGGCTAAAATCGTTTTGCATTATCACATGGATGTTATCGGCCAAAGTTGGTTGAAATGGATTTTCAAACTCCATCGGATTTTGGTTTTACCCCGAATTGTTAAAATGGCTGATAAAATTATTTTTACCTCGTTGGATTATGGTCAAACCTCGGATTTAGCTAAGTGGTATAAAAAAAATCCCGCCAAGTTTTTGGAAGTGCCAAATGGCGTAGATACTAAAAGATTTTTACCTCAACCAAAAGATCAGGCTTTGTTGGCTAAACATCAAATCAATCCCGATGAGCGGGTAGTGATGTTTGTTGGTGGTTTGGATCAGGCGCATTATTTTAAAGGCATTGAATATTTGATTGAGGCGGTGAGTATTTTGCGTAATGCCGACTATCCGTGGAAGTTGGTTATTGTCGGAGAGGGGGATTTAAAGCCGCAGTATCAAAATTTGGTTGGTCAGTTAAAGCTGGAATTTCGCGTGGTTTTCACCGGTTATGTTCCTAACGACGATTTACCAAAATATTATAATCTTGCTGATTTGGTAGTGCTGCCGTCAGTTGATCGCTCCGAAGCTTTCGGACTATGTTTGGTGGAAGCGATGAGCTGCGGTAAGCCGGTGGTGGCTTCCGATTTGGCCGGGGTGCGCAGCGTGGTGATTAACGAGATGAATGGTTTATTGGCCAAGCCCAAGGATGCCAATAATCTAGCTTCCAGAATAAACTTTTTTTTGGCCAACCCCGCTTTGGCTCAGGAATATGGCCGGCAGGGCGTAAATCAGACCAAATTAAAATATGATTGGCCGATTGTCGCCCAGAAGCTGGATCGGCTCTATCTGGAATTAAAATCTTAAATATGAAGATTGCCGTTATTCATAGCTTATTTCGTCCTTACAAACGCGGCGGCGCTGAAGTGGTGGTTGATATTGTTGTTAATGAACTTACCAAGCTCGGCCATCAGGTGGTTTTAATTACCCTGGGCCGGGAAAACCGCGTTCAGCAGGAAGGCGACTTGAAAATTTACCGGATTGATCCATTTAATGTTTTTTCCTTTTTAGATATCAACAACCGCCCAATCTGGCTACGGGTTTTCTGGCATCCGCTGGATGTTTTTAATGTTAGCAGCTATCGTCGGGTTAAAAATATTTTAAAGCAGGAACAGCCTGAAGTGGTTTTGACTCACAATCTTAAAGGTATCGGTTATCTGGTGCCGCGGGCTATTAAAAAAGCCGGCATTCGACATATTCATACGGTTCATGATGTTCAGCTTTCACGGCCGTCTGGTTTAATCATTTATGGCCAGGAAAAACCTTTCTTGTTGATTGACAAGGTTTACGAAAAAACGGTTCGGCGCTTGATGGGCAGTCCCGATGTTGTAATTTCGCCTTCGCGTTGGTTGATGGGATATTACCAAGCTAGGGGATTTTTTTATGAGTCAAAAAAAATTATTTTGCCCAATCCGATTATTTTTAAAAAAGTTGACAAACAGCCTGATGATGAAGCCGCCAGCCAGATTATTAAATTGATTTTTGTCGGCCAACTTGAACGCTTTAAAGGCATTTTGTTTTTAATTGAAGCTTTAAAAAAAATTAGCTCCCCAAATTGGCAGTTGTTGATTGTCGGTTCTGGCGGGGCGGAAACCGAAGTTAAGCAGGCAGTTGATGGTGACCAGCATTTTCAATTGATCGGGCGGGTGGAGCAAAATAAGCTGGCTGATTATTATCGTCAGGCCGATTTGACGGTGGTGCCGTCACTATGTTATGAAAATTCGCCCAAGGTTATCGACGAAAGCTTGGTGGCTAATGTGCCGGTGATTGCCTCGGATATCGGCGGAGTCAGCGAGATTGTCAAAGACGATTACAACGGCTTTACTTTTGCGCCCGGTAATCAGGAAAATTTAATTGAGGTTTTAGAATACTTCTTGAATCATCCCGAAAAAATCGCGGAATTAAAAAAGAACTGCTTTGTGTCAGTCCGCAACTTTTCGGTTGGCAATTATTTGAAAAAAATTATTTCTCTTATCCAATAAAAGATTTAGAGCCGCTGACATGGGGAGTAGTCAGCGGCTCCTGAGGGGGGGGAGGGAAGGTGTCTAGTCGACGCCGGCCGGTTGCAAGCACTTGTGTGCTGCTTCGGTTGCGGCGAGTTGTGCCATGTAGGCACTGACACCGCCAGCGTAGGGGCGAGCGCTCTCAAGCGCCTGAAGTTCGCCGATGCGACCGTTGATGGCATTCGTCATGTCCAGGAAGTTGGGTGGGTTGCACCCAATCGGGAAATTGTCGCACAGACACTTCCACAGTTCCTGGCCGATCAGCGGATTCTGGGGATTATCTCCCGTTAGCGTGGCGACGGCGTCGCACACATCCGCTTCGGGCGCATCGATCGCGTCCGCAACCTGTCGCAACAATTCGGCGAGTTCCTCGTGGCCATTGGCCAGTTCATTGAAGGTGCGTTTGAGTGGCATGCCTTGATCTCCTATGGTTTTTGGGCTCCTGCCAGTTGTCTGTATAATAGCATATTTTATTGATTAAGTCAATATAAAAGTAATAAAAAAAGACTAAATTAAGGTATTTTTAAAGTCAAAATCGTCATATTTTTGCTGTTGTGAAATTTAAAGTTTGGTTTTTTGATATGTGTCTGTTATCCGGATAGAATATGTTCAATATGTCATCCTGGATTACCCATTCTGTAATCCCGAGTATTCTTATTGTCATCCTGAATCCTCCATTCTGTCATCCTGAGCGAAGCGAAGGATCTAGATTCTTCGGCCTGCGGCCTCAGAATGACACGGAATTTAAGTTTAATAATTTAAAACAGCTAATCTATATTTTTTCATATCATTCTTCTGTCATCCTGAGTCCCGACACGAATACTCCCTTTGTCATCCTGAGTCACGACGCAGTCGGGACGAAGGATCTCTAAGATTTACGAATTTAATAAAAAACACGCCGATTTGATATTGATCAGCGCTTATATTAGTTATTAAATTTTATGGCAGCCTGTATTTAAAAATGTAGATTTTACCGCCGTCAATGATGATGATGTCATCAGCTTGGGCTGACGCTTTGGCGGCAATTTTTTCGGCATCTTTCCAGTATTGATTCAAAACAAAATAGCTTTCGCTCACTCGGGCTTGGCTCATCGCTTGTTCCATTGTCTGGCGCGGAGTATCTTGATAAACCATTGCTAAATAGTAATTGTAAAAATTTTGGGCGTTTCCGTTGGGCAGGGAATAATAAAATTCCTCACCAAAATATTTTTTAAAGCCAAATTCCTTGATTGCTGCCGCACCTACCATTTGGTTGGCCAACACCAGATGATTGGGGTTGGCGGTTTGTTCAATATAATTAACGGCTTTAAGGTCGGCTGCCGATAGACTAAAAAATTTAGCCGGTTCGTAATTGTTCAGCCGGGGGTAAGATAAATACAGGCTGATGTTTAATAATCCGGCCAGCCCAATAATCACCAGCAGTTTAGTCGCCCAGTCATATTCCCATAATTTTTTGATTAGCAAATAAACTCCTAGCAAAAAGAAGGGGATTAAAACATAGAATGCTAAAGTCAATAATCGGGAAGTAAAGCTTTCCTGGTCGTATTCGCGCAAGCTGGAAAAATCCATGAAATATTTGACGATGATGAAATCAATAAATACCACCATCGCCGAAACCAGGTAGCCCGAATTATTTTTGAGCAATTTGTACTTGGCAATATAAATCAGCCCAATTAGAACGATGGCCCCGGCCAGTACGATTTTGTTAATATTGATTAAATAAACCAGATTCAACGGTAGGTCAAAGCCGTTTAACCAGCCGCCCAGCCATTGTAAATCTCGCCAGCCCAGATCGGGTAAATTCAGGTTCAGGCCCGAGCCATTGAGTGCCAATGCCAATGGAATAAAGACGGTAAAGATAATGGCTGTTAAAAAGTATAGGCTTAAATATTGGCGGTAGCTGTGGTAAAGTTTTTTAAACAGCATCAGTAAAAATATACTGATAGCCAGCGGAATTCCTGCCAGCGGATGGATCACCAAAGTCGCTGCCACCAGCAGCCATAAAGCTGTTGGCGACAATTGATTTTTGTAATACAAAAACGACAGGACAATAGTTATTAAAAACAGCAGGTTGGCGAAGTTTTGCGGGGCAGTCATAATAAAACCGCCATAAGGCATGATTAAAATTGCCAGCGCCAAAACCAGAGCGTATTTTTTTTCCAGCCATTGGCTAAAAACATAAAAGATGCTTGGCCCCGAAAAAATCGCAAACATCGCCGGTACCAATATTCGGTCAATGATCGTGTAGTCAATACTGGTCAAGTAGTGTAAAAAAATCACCAGACCATATTGTCCCAAGTAGTATAATGGTCGGGGAGTAATGGTGCCAGTAGTCAGAATGATTTTTTCGCTGGCTTGGTGGATGAACGGGTCAAACCCGTAACCGATTTGGTAGACGATTACGGCAATTCCGCTGCTTAATAAACCATGGAGGACAATCAGTGTTAGTGGCAGTTTGGTTCGTTTCGACCGCAACAGGTAGATTGTCAAAATCGTGCTGGCTGAAAAATATAAAACAAAAAAGTATCGGCTGATAACCTGCCAAGGTGATTGGATTGATTCAACGGTTTGGCCTTGCCAGACCAGCCAAGTCGCCAAACCGGCTGAAATCAAATAGCCCAAAACCAGCAGAAAATTGGTTTTTGGTTCGCGCCGTTCGTCAAATTTAGCCAGGTAGTTCTTTAGACTCCGCCACAATGAAAATTTTTCCGTCAGCTCGGTATAATAATAAGGCGTGGCTAAAATGGCGGGAATCAAAAAGATAAGCAATACAAAAAAATAAGCATTGAACTGATACAGGTAAATCGCACTGCCACCGGTTAAAGCGACGGCGGCAAACATAAACAAAATACCAAAGAGTATTTGCCAGCCTTTTTCGGGGATAAAAATCGATCCGAAAATTGATCCAAAAAATAGCAGATAAACCCCGCCAACGGCCAGCGCGACGATTTGATTGTGCCACCAAAGGAAATTAGCCGTAATTAAAAAACCCAACAGGCCGCTGACAGCAAGATAATTTAATTTGGAAATTTTGTCATTCATAACCTTAGTTTTAATTTTAGCACAAATTGGTTAATTTTTGCTATAATTAAATTAATGCTGACTAATCGTTTGCCAAATAATTCACCTTTATCATCGTCAAGATACCTTTTGGCCGGTTTGGCGTTGGTTTTTTTGGTGGTTTATTGTTTTTTGGCTACACCAATTGCCACCGATACTAATGTTGGCCAGCGGTTTGATTGGCCCGATGAAACCGCCAATTATTTTTGGTCGAAATATTATGCCCAATCCGGCGAACTGACCGCACCCGAGCCGCTTAATTTTGTCGCTCAAAACCAGATTTATCCCCGCAGTTTCAATGTCCGATCCGACGGTTCGCTGGTGCCGGGAAGTTTTTTGGGTTTGATTTTGCTTTTCGGCACAATCGCTAAAATTTTTGGCAGTTGGTCGTTGATTTATTTAACGCCGCTGTTGGGTGTTTTAGCAGTCTTTGCTTTTTACATTATTGTCAAAGAAATTTTTAATCCTAAAATTGCGTTAATCGCTGCGATTTTGATGTTGTTTAATCCGGCCTGGTGGTATTATTCAGTGACCGCAATGCTGCCCAATGTCGCGTTTGTTTCTTTGCTATTAATGAGCATCGCGTTCCTGTTTGGCAAAAAATTTGATTATTGGCAGCTGCTGCTCTCGGCTTTCCTACTTGGTTTAGCGGTTTTAGTCCGGCCGTCAGAATTTATTTGGATTGGTTTTATTTATTTAGTCCTGGTTTTTTATCTGCGGCCAAAATTGAATTTGGTTAAAGTCATTTTATATTTAGCCGTGGTCGCCACCGTGATTCTACCGATTTTTTATCAACAGCAGATTTTGTACGGCAGCTTTCTGGCTTCCGGTTATAGCCAGCTTCAAGACCAGTCATCTACTTGCCAGTGGTGCGATACGGTCAAGTCTTTGATCTTGCCTTTTGGTTTTCATCCACGATTGTTGGCCAGCAATCTCTGGACTCATTATTTCAGCCGGTTGTGGTGGTTGTCGCTGTTGGCGGTTTTGGGATTAGTAGCTTTCTTGACTCAACGCGGCAAACCTAAACCCGAAACTTTTGTTTATATTTTACTCAGCTTGGTAATTTTTGGCTGGCTGGGCGTATACTACGGCAGTTGGGAATTTGCCGATCAGTTGACTGTTCACTTAAACACTTTGGGGTTGTCCTATGTTCGTTATTGGCTGCCGTTATATTTGATGGCTTTGCCTTTTGTGGCAATTAGTTTGATATTTTTGTCTCAATTTTTTCCTCCGCGCTGGCGCCGGTTGGTTATCGCCTTCCTGCTTTTGGCTTTATTTTATCAATCTGCCAGCTTGGTGCTGTTTAAAAAACCAGACAGTATTGTGCCGGTGCGCCAGCGAATTGCCGAATATAAAAATGTCGCACGCCAGGTTTATGATTTAACACCCGAAGATGCTGTTATTGTCACAGTTCGTAAAGACAAGGTTTTTTTTCCTCAGCGGGCGGTAATTCATACTTTCGAGGCGCTGTCTTTGAATCCGGCTTTAATTGAAATTCTGCCGGCCTTGAAAACCAAAGTGCCTTTATATTATTACGCTTTGGGTCCTGAACCGCAGCTAAAAATCGCTGATAATTTGATTTTGGAAGAAGTGGCCAATATTGGCCAGGAAGTTTTATACCAAATCAAATGAACAAACGCTGGTTTGCCATTATTAAGATTCTTGTTATTTTATTGCCTTTGGGTTTGGGCTTGTGGCTAATCAATAAAAATGTGCCGGTTTATGGTGATTTGGTAATCAATGCTGACTTTCAACATGCCCAAGGCGCTTTGTCGTTGATTGGTCCCGAAATTCGCACCAAATACCAGGATGGCGTTTTGGCTATTTTGGAAAGTCCGGTTTATTTTGATTTGCGCAGTCTGCCCTGGTTTAAGGCCGCTAGAATTTATTTGACTTTTAAATCTCAGGGCGCGGCATTGGAAGGCTTGGCACCTCAGGTTGGTCCGGGCTGGCAATATCAGCTGATTAAACCGATGGTAATAATGGACTTGGACGACGGCTGGCAAAAAGCAGTTTTTGAATTTAATCTTACTGAGATTTATCAAGCCAAAAATGTTAAACGATTTTTAATTTCAACCATTCCGCAAACTGACGGGGGATTGTTGATTAAAGATTTGACTATTATTTTAGTCCGATGATTTTTTCCCGGATTGATAATTTTTTAAAACCAATTTTACGGCTGATTTTTCGTGTCAGCCTGGTTACTTTTTTATTTTTACTAACATTGGAGTATGTTTTTCCAGGTTTTGTAACCAATTGGTTTAATCCGATTTGGATCTTGATTTTAAGCCTATTTTGCGCTATAATTGTTATTACTTGCTATGATTAAAGATGTTGTCATAACTAATCTGGAAAAGTTTCACGACAATCGCGGTTGGTTGGCTGAAATTTTTCGTAATGACCAATCCGAATTTCGGCCGGCGATGGGTTATGTTTCGCAAACTTTGCCCGGCGTAGTTCGCGGTCCCCATGAACATCAGGAACAGTCTGATTTTTTTGTTTTCCTGTTTGGCACCTTTCGGCTTTACCTTTGGGATAATCGCGAAGGTTCGGCCAATTATCGTCAGCTGGAAACTTACGAAGTTGGTGAAAATAATCCGGCTGGTGTAATTATTCCACCCGGTGTCGTCCATGCTTATAAATGTATTTCGGAAAACCCCGGGCTGGTGATTAATTTACCCAATGAACTTTATCGGGGTAACAATAAGGCCGATGCAGTCGACGAGATTCGCTGGGAAGATGATCAATCGTCGCCATTTGTGGTGGAATAAAAATATGGAATCAAATTGTATTTTTTGTAAAATTATTGCCGGCCAAATTCCTTGCGCCAAGGTTTATGAAGACGATCAAGTCTTGGCTTTTTTGGATATTAATCCGGTCAGTAAAGGGCATGTTTTGATTGTTCCTAAATCCCATCATTCAATGATGGTTGATACTCCCGACCAGCTGGTGGGTGAGGTTTTCATCAAGGCTAAAACTTTAATGAAAACAATTAAGCGGGCGCTGGAAGCTGATTTTGTAATGGTTTCGGTCGTTGGCATTGAAGTACCGCATTTTCATGTTCATCTTATTCCCCGATATTACAATGACGGCTTGGCCAACGGTTATCCAACCCAAAAATACGGCGAAGGGGAAATGGATCAATATGTTTCAAAAATTATATCCCAACTTGAATTATGAAATTATTAGTCACCGGCGGCGCCGGGTTTATCGGTTCTAATTTTATCCGTTATTGGCTTGAAGCCCATCCTCATGACCAAATTGTCAATCTGGATAAATTGACTTATGCCGGTAACTTGGAAAATCTGAAAGACCTGGAAGATAGTCCCAACTATAAATTTGTTTTGGGGGATATCACCAGCGCCGATGTAACCGTGCCTTTGGTTCGGGACTGCGATGCAGTCGTTCATTTTGCCGCCGAGAGTCATGTCGACCGGTCAATCATGGGCGATATCGATTTTATTAAAACCAATGTTTTGGGCACTCAAGTTTTGCTCAATGCCGCCAAAAATCACGACAAGCGTTTTCATCATGTTTCAACCGATGAAGTCTATGGTTCGTTGTCATTAGGCGACGGCCAGAAATTTAATGAACAGACTCCCTACAACCCGCGCAATCCTTATTCGGCTTCCAAGGCCGCGGCTGATCATTTGGTTCGGTCTTATTTCCATACTCACAAACTTTCGGTAACAATCTCCAATTGTTCAAATAATTTCGGCCCCTATCAATTTCCCGAAAAATTTATTCCTTTGTTGATTACCAATTTATTGGAAGAAAAAAAGGTTCCGGTTTATGGTGACGGCCTTTATGTCCGTGATTGGCTTTATGTTACCGACCATTGCCGGGCGATTGATTTGATCTTGAATAAAGGTAAAATCGGCGAGACTTATTGTATCGGTGGTTCGACCGAAGACATTAGTAATTTGGCGGTGGTTAAAAAAGTTCTGGCTTTGTTTGACAAAGATGAAAGCATGATTGCCCATGTTGCTGACCGGCCCGGCCATGATCGGCGCTACGCCATTGATTGGCATAAGGCTAAAATTGAACTTGGCTATGAACCGCAGCATAATTTTGACGCTTATCTGGCCGAAACGGTTCAGTGGTATCAGGCTAATCGGGATTGGTGGCAGAAGGTTAAAAGTGGCGAGTATAAAGAATATTATCAAAAGCAATACGGAGGGACGACAATTAATGACTGAAATGCAGATTCTTGAGCGGATTTATCCTTCGGTGGTAACTTTTTTAGGCAACTGGCGTCAGATGATTAAGGATGTTAAACGCTTGAAGCTGATGACAATCTCTTTATTTCTGACCGGAGTGGCTATTAATGATCGAAAAAAAATTTACCAACTGCTTGAAGAAACCTCAGTAAAAACTATCCCTCATATTCATGCCCGCCATGATATGAAGGAATGGGAATTAGATTATTTGGTTTCACGATTCAAAACCAAAGTTATCACTATCCATTATCAGCATCTGAAAAATTTTAAAAATTCAAAACACCTCAAAAAGATTTTTATTGAAAATAACGACCATAAAAGCCGAATCAGGAACTTTGAGACTCTAAAAAAGTGCGGCGGCGTGTGCATTGATCTTTCCCATTTTCAATATTATAAGAATATTGGTTCAAAGCAGTATGAAATATCCCGACAACTAGTGGCCAGCTTTAAAGTCGGCTGTAATCATTTGAGTGCGATTTTACCTAACGGTTTTAGTCATCATTGTGCTGCTGATGCTACCCAGCTTGATTATGTAGCCATGATTCCTAGAAAATATTTTTCCCGTTATATCAACATTGAATTGGCTAATCCAATCAGAGAACAGTTAAAATTCAGAAAACACCTTGCTAAATTATTAGCTAAAGCCTGGTAAATTGTCATTTTGAGCGAAGCGAAGAATCTCTGACAAAATTTATGTTTGTTGGGGCTTGGTTGAAATGACATAATAATGTAATATGGAACAAAAAGTTTTAATCTTGGGAGCAAATGGGATGTTGGGTCATGATTTGTCCCGGGTTTTTGCCAATCAAAATCCATTTCTTTGGGATCAGACTGATTTAGATATTACAGATCAAATCGCCGTCGAAAAAAAACTCGCTGACCTACACCCGACGGTTATTATTAACGCCGCGGCTTACACCAATGTTGATGGCGCGGAAACCGATGCTCAAGCTGCTTTTAAAATCAATGCTGATGCGGTTGGTTATTTGGCTCAAACCGCCCAAACACTTGGTGCGATATTGGTTCATTTCAGTACGGAATATGTTTTTGACGGTAAAAATAAAACTGGTTATCGTGAAGACAGCCAAATCGGCCCGCTTAATGTTTACGGCCATTCCAAAGTCAGCGGTGAGGAATTGCTTATTAAAAATTGCGAAATGTATTACTTAATCCGGAGTTCCTGGCTGTATGGCCACTCGCCGCAAATTGGCAAACCTCGAGGCTTGAATTTTGTTGAAACTATGTTAAAATTAGCTGCTGAGGGAAGACCTCTTAAAGTGGTTAATGACCAGTTCGGCAGTCCGACTTATACCGTTGATTTGGCGCTTCAAACCCGTAATATTATTGAACAGTTTAAGCCATGCGGTATTTACCATGTGACCAACTCCGGGGTTTGCAGCTGGTATGATTTTGCCGCTGAAGTTTTTAAACTGAAAGGTTTGGCCGTTGATTTGCAGCCGATTAAATCGCAAGATTATCCGCTGGCCACCAGCCGCCCGCAGTATTCGATTTTATTAAATACTAAGTTGGATCCATTGCGATCCTGGAACGATGCTTTAAAAGATTATTTGCAATAATTATGAAGGGAATAATTTTAGCCGGGGGAACCGGATCACGCCTTGACCCTTTAACTCGGGTAACCAACAAACATCTTTTACCGGTTTATAATAAACCGATGATTTATTATCCGATTGCCACTTTGGTTAAGGCCGGAATTAAGGATATTATGATTGTTTCCGGCAAGGGCCATGCTGGTCAGTTTTTGGAATTGTTGAAATCGGGTAAGGAGTTTGGCGCCAGATTTTCTTATGCCGTTCAGGAAGAAGCCGGCGGCATTGCTCAGGCTTTGAGTCTTTGCAATGATTTTGCTGACAATGAAAAAATTGTAGTAATGCTTGGTGATAATATTTTGGAAGATGATATCGGCAAGGCTGCCAGGGATTTTGATAATCAGGCTTCCGGCGCCAAAATTTTTTTGAAAGAAGTTGCTAATCCAAAATCTTTCGGTGTGGCCGAAATTAACGGCGCCAAAATTACCAGCATTGAAGAAAAACCAGAAAACCCAAAAAGCAATTTAGCCGTCATTGGGGTTTATATGTATGACGCCCAAGTTTGGGAGGCCGTTAAAAATTTAAAACCCTCTGGTCGGGGGGAGTTGGAAATTACCGATGTCAATAATTTTTATGTCAGTAAAGAAGAAATGACTTTTGAAATTTTAAAAGGTTGGTGGGGAGACGGGGGAGAATCATTTGACAGTTTGCTTCAAGCCGGTAATCTGGCGGCCCAGAAGAAATAGCTATTGAATTTCCAGTTTAAAAATGCCGGTTTTTGAACCGATGACACCGTTGAAATAGATATTGCTGCCAGTGTCATCAGTTGCAATATTGCTGATAGTATTCGTTTGAGTCAATTGTAAATCATTTTTAACTTCATCTACCCAGAGTTCAATAATCCTAATTTCATTTTCGGTTTGATAGATCAGATAGCTATTGCCGGGAAGCCAAATGGCGTTATCAATCGCCGAACCATATCTGGTAATTAAATCTTTTTGACCGGTTTCCGGATTGAAAGTCCAAATCTCAAAATCGGTGTAATACAACAACCGATTTTTGTTTTTGTTCCAAATTATTTTTTTGGCCCGATCTTGAAGGATGATTTCTTGGCTGATATCTTGTGTTTCAAAAGCTGACGATTTAACAATAAACAGATCGTTGGTTTTTTGATCAAGCAATACCAGAAAATTGTTATTACCCACCTGAATATTGAATTTTGATGGCGCTGGTAGTTTTATTTTTTGTGGTTCGGTGGCTTCTCGTCCTTGGATTGTCGTTCGATTCAAAAACATCTCATTAGCCAATTCGTTAATATAAAAAATTTGGTCATTGGTTACGGCAAAATCGGTAATGTTGGCTGACAATATCGGACTGGTATTATTTTCCGCCAAGTTAATTTGATAAAGCACTTCCTGGCGCCGGCCGTACAAAAAAGCGTCGTTGGTTTTATCCCAGCTGATTTTGTCAAAATTAAGACTGGTAATATCAAACAGATCCTTGGTTTTTAGAGTGTCAACATCAAATATCAAATATTTATTGAAGTCACCGACCAGCTGTCTGATTACTATTTTTTGCTGGCTTGGTGACCATTCAATGAACTCAAGTTGATTGTAGGTTTTTTTATCAAGTACGGCAACTAAAAAATCATCGCCGGTTTTGATATTCAACAGTCTTAATTCCGCCATTTCCGCCTTATCTAGTGAATAGAATATTTTTTCTTTGTTTGGTGATATTTCAAAAATTATGATTTGGCCTTCGACTAGGCTTATCGGCAGGGTTTGTTTGAAGAGGATAATATTTTTGGCAAAAGTCGTCAGACCACTTTGAACTTCCAGCTCTTTTTGCCAGGAATAGTAACCTTGTTTTTGGACAGTTATTTGGTAGCTTTCCGGTAACATTCGGGAAAATCTTTTGGGAGTTTTTCCGGCCGGTTCATTATTGATGTAGATTTCTGATCCCTTTGGTTTGGAATCAATGTATATTATGCCGGTTTTTTCCAGTCGGCCGGTTTTAAAGTTATATTTAAATCCGCTGGCGTATAAACTAATAATTGGCGCAATGATCAAAAAAGCGGCGATAAAACTTAGGTAGATTAATCTTCGGTATTTTAATTTCATCTCTTGGCTTGTAAAAAATGGATAAAAATTGTAAACTTAATAAGTCTAATATACCTTAATTTCGCAAAAATTTCCAGTCCCCATATATTTATGAGCAGTTACTTAATTGAAGGCGGCCATCATCTAAAAGGCGTGCTCACCACCAACACTTCAAAAAACGCGGCAGTGGTATTACTGAACGCGGCGCTTTTGAATAAGGGCAAAACGGTTTTGCACAATGTCGCCAGAATTGAAGAAGTAAATCGGATTATGGAAGTGCTTTCGAGCATCGGGGTTGATATCGCCTGGATTAATAAAACTGATATTGCCATTAAACCGCCAAAGAATTATCGGCTTGATCGAATTAATTATGAATCGGCCATTAAAACTCGAAGTATTTTATTTTTGTTGTCGGTTTTGATTCACGATAAAAAAATTTTTCGGATTCCGCAACCGGGTGGTTGTCGGCTGGGCAAGCGAACGGTTCTACCTCATTTGTTTGCTTTGGAAAATTTTGGCGTCAAGATTGAAACCGAGCGCAAACATTATTTGGTTAAGTCGGGAAAACTTTATTCGGCCGGCGAAATTGTCCTTTATGAATCCGGCGACACCGTTACGGAAAATGCCATTATGGCCGCCGCCAGGATTCCTGGCAAGACAGTCATCAAATTTGCTTCAGCTAATTATCAGGTTCAGGATCTTTGTTATTTTCTACAAAAATTAGGAGTGAAAATTAAAGGGATTGGCACTACCACTTTGGAAATTGAAGGGCGTAAATCAATCAATCGAGATATTGCTTATTATGTCAGCGAAGACCCGATTGAAGCGATGTTGTTTATCTCAATTGCGGCTACCACCAATTCCATTTTGACAATCAAGCGTTGTCCGATTGAATTTCTAAAATTGGAGCTTTTAAAATTGGCAAAAATGGGCTTTGACTATGAAATCGTCAAACGCTATAAAGCCAAAAATGGCCATACGGAGCTGGTCGATTTAAAAACCCATCCCAGCAAGCTCAGCGCTTTGGAGGAAAAAATTTACGCCCGACCGTTTCCTGGTTTGAATATCGACAACCTGCCGTTTTTCGTGCCGATTGCCACCCAAGCTAAAGGCGAAACTTTGATTTTTGATTGGGTCTATGAAAATCGGGCGATTTATTACACCGAACTAAATAAGCTTGGTGCCAAAGTGATACTAGCTGATCCTCATCGGGTTTATATCGCCGGTCCGTCAAAATTGCGGGCCAACGAGATTGTCTGTCCGCCCGCCTTGCGTCCGTCGGTGATTATTCTGGTTGCCATGTTGGCCGCCAAGGGTCAATCAATTTTACGGAATGTTTATTCAATTGAGCGAGGTTACCAGGATCTGTGTTCACGGTTGTCCAAGGTCGGCGCTAAAATAAAATCTATTGATTAACTCAAATAAATAAAATGTCTTTTGAGGATCAAAATCAAACATCAAAATATCCCAAAAAATTGAATCGGACGATTGTCGGTTATATCTTAGTCTCGGCGATTGTTTTGGTTTTCGGCCTTGGTTTTATTGTTGGTCAGATCGCCGGTTTTAAATATGATTTGAAAATAATTGATTCGGCCAAATCGCAGCCGGGCGAGGTTTTAAACGAGGAAAAAATTCCTGAATATTTGTCTCAGGATGTCGATTTTCAACAATTTTGGCAGACTTGGGATTACATTAAAAGCAATTATGTCAAATCCGATATTGCCGATACTCAATTGTTTTATGGTGCCTTGGCTGGCTTGGTGGCTTCACTTGGTGATCCTTATTCGGTTTTCTTTAATCCCGAAATTTCCCAGGAGTTTGAACAAGAGCTTTCGGGGAGTTTTGAAGGCATTGGTGCGGAAATCGGTATTAAGCATGACCAATTGACCATTATCGCGCCTTTGAAAGATACGCCGGCATACCGCGCCGGGCTCAAGGCCGGTGATAAAATTTTGGCCATTGATGGTTATGATACCAGAGGCATAGCTACCGATTACGCCGTCAGCATTATTCGTGGCAAAAAGGGTACATCGGTAACATTGACGATCATGAGTGAGAACGATGAAGGACCGCGGGAAGTTTCAATCGTTCGCGATACCATTGAAATTGACAGCGTGATTGCAACCAGTAAAGATTCTGAAGGTCATAACGAAGGTGATCAGGGGTTTTCAATGAAAGACGGTCGGATTGCTTATATTGAATTACGCTGGTTTAACGAAAATACTTTAGCCGATTGGAACAAGACTATCCAAGCGGTTTTGGCGCAAAATCCCAATGGTATTATTTTGGATTTGCGCAATAATCCCGGCGGCTTTTTGAGCACCGCCATTGATATCGCCGGTGAATGGGTGGATGGCAAAGATGTGGTCTTGGAAAAATTGCGCAGCGGGGTGACGACTGCTCACCACAGTAATCGCCAGCCTCGATTGGTTGATATTCCGACGGTGGTCTTGGTTAACGGTGGCAGTGCTTCCGGTTCGGAAATCGTAGCCGGTGCGTTGCAAGATTACAGAGTGGCCACGATTGTCGGGGAAACCACTTTTGGCAAAGGATCAGTCCAAGACCTTAAGCAATTTTCTGACGGTTCCTCGGTTAAGCTGACAATTGCCGAATGGCTGACACCTTTGGGGCGCAGTATTAATGAACAAGGTATTGCCCCGGATATTGAGATTGAATTAACCAAAGAAGATTACGATAATGATCATGATCCGCAATTAGCTAAAGCTCTTGAAATTTTGCGGTCAAAATAAAATATTGTTATATGCCCAAGGGAATAAAGTGGGAAGTCATCGCTCATGAATATGTCGTTAGTTTATTCCCGGTTTTTATGTTGGTTGACGGTATTTTTGTTGGCATTAAAAAGCATCTGGGAGTTGCCGTGGAAATGGCCGAAGTAATTACCGGTAACACCACTACTCATTGCTATCAATTAAAAACTTGGGATCAGGCTCATCGGGCGCTAGTTGCCAGAATAAAAGGTAAGCCGGAAATTTTGAAAAAGTTTTTTCTGGCAATGGTCCGTGATGGTAAAAGGCAGGTAGCTTATACTAAAAAAGTTTTCCGATTAAACCTAGCTAAAACCTCTAATCGGCAACTGAATAATTATTATCAAAAGTATTGTAGTTTGAATACTGATTTTTATGCTGTTGGTTTAATTTTACCGTTGTTGGATTTTCAAAAAACTACTTTTTTGTCCGATGAAGTGTCTAAAATTTTAAAACATCGTCGGGCGATAAATTATTTCAGCCTGTTGACTACGCCGCTGACCGACAGTTTTAATAAAATTCAGGAGTTGAATTTATTGAGTATTTTGGTTGATATCAAAAAGAAAAAAAAGGTGTTTGGTTTATTTAAAGAATATAGTAGCCGGGAAATTGTTGATTTGTTGCCAAAGTTGGATAAAGATAGTTGGCAAAAAATCAGACGGCACGCTAAAAAATACGCCTGGGTACATTATGTTTATCAAGGACCGGCGGGTGATGAGGCTTATTTTATTGACTTCATCCGCGATTTTATCCGTCGAAAAATTGATCCCAAAAAAGAAATTCTAAATCATCGCCAAGCTAAAGAAGTGCTAGCTCGCCGCCAAAACGAGCTTTATCAAAAGCTTAAGCTCACCAGATATGAAAAACAGATTTTATTGTTGGCTCGTGATGCCGTTTACTATAAAATCTATCGCCGGGATATGCAATCGGCTTCCTATTATTATTTGGAGCCACTTTTATTGGAAATCGGCCGTCGGCTTGGATTGTCGATTAGGCAGGTCAGAATGATGTTGCCCGAAGAAATCGCCGCTGGTTTAATTGATAATAAAGTTGATTATGACGAGATTAACAGCCGGTTGAAGTTTTTGGTTTATTATCGTTTGGGTAAAACCAGAAAAATTTTGTCCGGTGTTAAAGCTAAAGAATTTTCTAAAAATGTTAAGATCGAAAAAGTTAACAAAAATATTTCTGAATTTACCGGCGCGACCGCTCAAACCGGAAAAGCCAAGGGGCGAGTTAAAATAATTAATTCCCCCGAAGAGATGACTAAAATGAGCAAGGGTGATATTCTGGTTTCCGGAGCAACTAATCCTAATTTAATGCCGGCCATTAGGCAGGCTTCAGCGATTGTCACCGACGAGGGTGGCCTGACTTGTCACGCGGCCATCGTCAGTCGGGAGCTGAAAATTCCGTGCGTGGTAGGAACTAATTTTGCCACTAAAGTTTTAAAGGACGGCGATACGGTGGAAGTTGACGCCAAAAGCGGTTTGGTCAAAAAAATATGAATAAAGTAGAATGGGTTAAACAATTGACCAGGGAAAACACCCTTTTGGACCGGAGTTTGCGCGCCATTGCTTATCGTGACAGCATTAAAGAAATCGGTCAGGCCAGTATGTCCAATGTTTTGTTGGTCGGTCAAGGTCAAGTTACCTCAATGTATTATTTGCCCTCGGACTACAATAAACAGCAAAAAATAATTATCAATGAATTTAAGGGTAAGCGAGCTGATGAAATGGGAAATCAAATTTTAGAATTTTTGTCCGAAGGCTATATTTGGTCCAAAAAATTACGAAATAAAAAATTGAATCGTCGCGAATTAGTTGAATATTATCAGCAGTTTAAAAAGCATCATGCCCATTCGCGTGGAGCCATTACATATGGCTATTGGGGTGAACCGTTAATTACTCAAAAATTACGCCAGGCTCTCAAGGTTAAAGTCGCCGGCAAAAATTTGGATAGTACCATTTCAATCTTATCTTCGCCTCGTCCTGTTTTTGGATCGCTTCAAGCTTTGCGCCATCATTCGTCGGAAGTTGAAAGAAATAAAACCAAAATTTTAAAAAAATTAAAACTTAATAAGCAGGCTAGTGAGCTAGTTGAGATATTGAGTTGGTTTACTTTATTGTATGAGTTAGGCGAATTAGTTTCTTCTTATTTATATGATCAGTTTTTGGGGCAGCTGAAACATTCAGTCGGTAAAAAAAATTTTGCTGATTTGATGTGGTATGATCCTTTTAGTTTGGAATATTATTTGAAGGGTCAAGATCTGAGCAAGGCGGAATTGGCCGCTCGGCAAGATTTTTGGGTGATTGAAATCCTAAATGGTAAATGGAAACTGTTTGTCGGCGCTCAAGCCCGAAAATATTATCAATCACATATTCCTCAAGAAAAGACAATTGATAATTCAGTCCTAAGAGGCACGGTTGCTAGTTTAGGCCAGGCTCGGGGAAAAGTAAAAATTGTTATTACTCAAGCAGATCAGGCTAAAATGAATAGAGGCGATATTTTGGTTTCGCCCATGACTACGCCAAGATTAATGTCGGCAGTCAAAAAAGCGGGAGCGATTGTTACCGATGAGGGCGGTTTAACCGCTCATGCGGCAATTGTCAGCCGGGAGTTCAACATTCCTTGCATTGTTGGCACCAAGGTTGCTACTAAAATTCTTAACGATGGCGATTTAGTGGAAGTGGACGCTCAACAGGGGATAGTCAGAAAAATTTAATTTATTTGGTTGTTAAATATTTAAGGCTGAATTGACAGTCTTTTTGGTTTATGCTAGTCTGAATATGTTGTAAAAATAACAATATGTTAGAAAAGCTTTTTACTTCTAAGCCTCGGGTCAAGATTCTGCATTGGTTTTTTCAGCATCCAAATCAGTGGTTTTACGCTCGGCAGATTGTTAAAGCTACCAAACTTGATCCGGGCAATACCCAGCGTGAATTGGAAAAGCTTATAGAATTAAATTTATTAATCGTTAAAAAGCGAGGCAGTAGCCGCTTTTTTTGTTTAAATAAAAATAATCCATATTTTTCCGGGCTTAAACAGCTTTTTGCTAATTATCAACATCACAATTTAGAGTCTGGATCAAAACCAAAGAATAATCGCACTGGTACCGGCCTTAAATATTTGGCGGACCAAGATCCTTGGATGCTTGGTGAAGATATTCCGGATATGGATTTTTTCTTTTCTCAAATCTGGCTTTCCAGTTTTGCCAATGAATTTAAAAAAACCGCCGGAGTTGCTTATAAAAAAATCATGTGTATCTTCAAGGGGTATCATTTGTGGTTTTATTATGGTCAAGATGATTCTAATAAAGTTGGCAATTGGCTTGTAAAACGATTTTTGTCTAAGCCGGAATTTACCGGCAAGATCAATCAGCAGATTGTTTATTGGTCTGATAAATTACGCTCGTTTGCCGAAAAAATTCCCCAAGACAATCTCGCTAAATTGTCAAATCGGCGGTTATGGCAATTATATGATCAGCATGACAAGCTTCATACCATTTATTATCAATGGGGGTGGATACCAGTGGCAGCGGATATGTTTCACAATAATTTGACTGATGCATTAAAAGATTATTTGCGCGGCACCGGGGTGGCCGAAGACAAAGTTAACGAGTATCTGGTGACCTTAACCCAACCAACAAAAAAATCTTTGCTACAAATCGAACAGGATGAATTTCTAAAGATTGCCATTAAAATTCAAAATGATCATTATCATTTTAAATTATTTAAGGAATTGTATAAGAACTTTAAGGAGCAGGAAGCCGCTCCTTATGGTCTAAAAACCCATACTCCAGAATACGAAAAAATGTTAGAAAAACGCATGGATGAGATTAAAGATAAAATAAAACCCTTAATTTTAACATTGATCCAGAATCATTACCGTAAATATTTTTATATCAGTTTTATGTGGATCAATAGCGATGCGGTTTATAGTTTTGAACATTATCTTAAAGAGTTGGTAAAAATTGTTAATTCCGGAACTGATTTAGCCAAGAAATATCAAGACCAAGAAAAAGAATTCAAGGCCAATTTAGCATTGCGCGCCAAGCTCATCAAGCAACTTAAGATCAAAAAGCCATGGTCAATCATCATTGATTCATGGGGTGATTTTATGGTAACTAAAATTTACCGTCGGTTTGCCCAGATTTTTGCGATTTATCAAATGCAGGCGATTTTAGTGGAAATTGCGAAAAGGCTCAACCTTAGTTTAATGCAAGTAAGGTTTATGTTAAATTCAGAAGTGAAAGCTGCTCTTTTAACCGGGCAACTTGATAGGTACCAGCTTAAAAAAAGAACTCGCTTTTGTGTTTATTGGGTGGAACTGGGGAAAGAGGCGGTTTTTGTTGATGATCAGGCCAGATTTTTGGCTAAGCCGGTCTTATCTGCCAAAGTCAAAGCGGTTGATGAAATTAAGGGTCAAACCGGTTGTATTGGCCGAGCCAAGGGAAAAGTTAAAATAGTTATTCGGCCTAAAGATATGGTAAAATTTAATAAAGGCGACATTTTGGTGTCGATTGCTACTGATCCAGATATTGTCCCGGCAATGAAGAAAGCGGCCGCGATTGTCACGGAACAAGGGGGAGTTACTTCCCATGCGGCAATTGTTTCTCGAGAATTGGGAATCCCTTGCGTTATTGGTACCAAAATTGCTACTAAGGTTTTAAAGGACGGCGATGAAGTTGAAGTTGATGCCACTAAGGGTATAGTTAAAAAAATATAACAATATGATGATTCCTTTTGACAAAAAATGGGTGGTATTAGAAAAAGAAGATTATGCCAATTATCTTTTTGTTGTTTCAACTTGGGAAGCCTTTACAATCAAAAATCCAGAATACGGATTTAAAAACTTTAGCTGGTTGTCGGCCGAATATATAAACAAAGAGTGCAATCTATTTTGTCCGCTTGAAGTATATCAAGATCTATCCAAAGATTATTTGGCCAGTATTTTTACCAGTCCGGCAATCTGGTATAAGCTCCACCAAGAAAATATTTATTATGCCAAAGAGACTTTTAGATTTGCCCGCGAGGTTAAAAAACTTAATGTCTCAAAAATGTCTGATAAGCAGATTTTGAGTTGGTTAAATAAATTTGAAATAGTCCAACAAGAAAATCATGACCGGCGCGGACCAATGTTTATGATTGAAGTCAAGGATAATCTTTTCTCCAACTATTTGATGGAATATCTTCGAGAAAGATGCAACGATCTAAATTCTAAAATTTCGCCTTTAACGGCTTTTCAAATTTTAACCACTCCTACTAAAAAAAGCATAATAAAAAAGCAACAGGAAGATTTAGCAATGATTGCTTTATTGAATGATAAAACAAAACAGGAAAGATTATTGATAAGACATGTCAAAAAGTATGAATGGTTGGAATACGGTTTGCAGGGCAAAGTGTTGGATATCGGGTATTTTCGTCAGGAGTTATCTCGGGTTAAAAACCGAAGGCCAAAACAATTGATTTTAAAATACCACAATGAAATTAATGATCTTAAATTAAAACAACGGCAAATTACCAAAAATTTGAAAATTCATCGTCATCATCAAAAACTTTTTAATATCGCCAGGGAGTCAATTTATGTTAAAGTGTTAAGCAAGGACGCCCAATTTTATTCTTATTATGCCACCGAAAATTTGTTCAAAGAGTTGGCCCGGCGCGGCGGGTTGACGTTGGAACAGGTGAGATTTTTAACTTTTAATGAATACCAAAAAGTTATATCGGGAAAAAATTTAGCTACCTTGGCCAATGATCGGATGAAATACAGTATTCACTTTGCTGATCGCGGCAAAACGGTCATCTATGCTGGTTCAGAGGCCAACCAAGTCAGAAAAAAGATAAATTTTATCCGTGACGACAACGTATTGGATAAATCATTAACGGAGTTTGGCGGCAGCCCGGCTTATCCTGGCAAGGTCAGTGGTAAGGTAAAAATAATCAATTCTACTCAAGAGATGATGAAGATGCATCGCGGTGATATTTTGGTTTCTCATATGACCAATCCTGATATCGTGCCAGCCATGAAATTAGCCGCCGCTATTGTTACCGATTTAGGTGGGATTACTTGTCATGCCGCGATCATTAGTCGTGAATTAAAAATTCCCTGTGTCATTGGAACTAAAATCGCCACCCAAGTTTTGAAAGATGGTGATAAAATTGAGGTTGACGCGTTAAAAGGAATAATTAAAAAGATATGAAAAAAAATGAAATCAAACTCATAATTTTTGATGCTTATGGAGCAGTCATGAGTAGAGGTTATCCTGACACCATGGCGGTTTTGGCCAAAAGATTTGCTATTCCCGAAAAAAAATTGAGCGAGGTGATTTATCGCAAGTATTTTGAAATGGCCGCCCAACGCCAGATCACCCAAAAGCAGGCTTGGCAGTTGCCGGTTAAAGAGCTTAATTTGCCAATCAGTTGGCAAGAATTGCGCGATCTTCATTATGGTTTAATGGAGATAAACCAGCCGGTTTTTGAAATCGCTAAAAAACTCCGAAAAAAGTATAAGGTGATAATTTTAAGTAAGAGCACTAGAACGCAATTTGTTGATGTTTTAAAAAAGAAACATCCTCAAGTGCCAAGAAATTTTGATGCCATTGTCAATACTTGGGAACTTGGTCTGCCCAAAGCCTCAAAAGAGACTATTAGTTTTTTGGCTAAAAGATTTAAGATATCGCCCAAGGAGATTTTGTATATTGATGATCAGCGGTCAAACTTGGTCGCATTGGATAAAATGGGTGGAAAAACGATTTACTATCAAAATTTTAAGCAATTTAAAAAAGAACTTGAGCACTACATTGATCTATGAAAAACAACATTAAACTGAAAGATTTTGTTTTTATGTCGCAACGCCAGCGGACCAGCCCTTTTCCTAATTATTTGTCAATGGAGGCGATGTGCGACGAATCCCGCCGCTATGTTGGCCAACGGCTCAAAGAAATGCTTTGTATTTGGCAAGGCAATTTATTTTTTGCCTTTCCCCATAAGCTTTCTTATGAAAAATCAGGCAAACAGCTGGTTAAAAAAATATTGGTTAATCGCCGCTGGCCCGCTCAAATGGTTGCCAGTCAAAAAAAATACGGCAAGGTTTTGGTTGAATTTACCAAAAAAATTCATCAATCGGTTGGATCTAAAACTACCAATCGGCAGCTGGCCAAGATGTTTGAGGACTACGAGAAAAGATATAAACCCGTTTATGCCACTTACGGCTGGGTTTGGCTGGTTGAAGATTTTTTTATGGCCGAGTTGCTGAAGCTTGTTGAATCTAAAATCAAAAACCCTAATCAGGCGGTTGATATTTTGAATATTCTGACCAAACAGCCCAAAGCAATGGTGGCGCTGATTGAGCGCAAAGCCCTGCTTGAATTGGCCGTTAAAATCGGCAACAAACCAGGATGGAAAACAAATCAATCAGTTGTTAGATTGATAAATAGTCATATCAGAAAATATTTTTGGGTTACCAGGGATTATGAAGATCCGGCTATCAGTCATGACGATGTGGTCAGGCGCTTGGCTGATTTGTTTAGAAAAGATTATCGTCGGGAATATCAACGATTAGTCGGTGCACTCAAGAAAGATAATAAGCTGCAAAAAAAATATTTAAACACCTTGGGATTTAGCGTTACCGAAAAAGAATTATTTGGCGCGATGCGCGATATTGCCAACCTTAAAGAGCTGCGAAAAACTCATGTTTCGCAATCGCTTTATTATTTTGATAAAGTTTTGGAAGAAATCGCCCGGCGCTTATTTTTAAGCATTAGGCAAGTCAGGTTTATGAAAACGGTCGAGATCCGCCAAGCCTTAATTGAGGGTAAAGATTTTACAGCAGAATTGAATAATCGTTTAAGACTTTCTGCCTGGGACTGTCGGACTGCTAAAACTGAAATTTTTACTGGTTATTCAGCCGAAAAGATATTTAAAGAATTTTGTAAGGTTGATAAAAATATCAAAGAATTCTTTGGTCTGCCGGTATCGCCCGGTAAAGCCAGAGGAAAAGTTAAGATTGTGATGAATCCGGACGAATGCGATAAAGTCCAAAAGGGTGATATTATCGTTACTGTTCAGGTAGTGCCCAGCTTTTCAACGGCCATTATTAAGTCTGCCGGTTTAATTTGTGACGGCGGTCACGGCATTACTTCACATCCGGCAACTTTGGCTCGAGAAGCGGGAATTCCTTGTGTTATTCAAACCAGGTTTGCCAGGGAGGTACTACAAGACGGTGATGAAGTAGAAGTTGATGGGTATGCCGGGATCGCCAGGATTGTTAAAAGACAATAATTTAGATAAACAAAAAACAGCCGGATTGCTGTGGGGGGGGTGAGGGGAGAGAAGTCCATATTTGGATCTCTCCCCTCGGCGTGCGCGTTGGTGGGGTCTACGGGATGGCGATTCCATACCAGTCTTCTGAGAGGCGCAGGATTTCGATCTCGACGATTTTGCCGTCTTCGAAGGTCGCCAGGAATCCCTCGCAGTATTGAAGCTGGCCTTCAATTGCGTCCATCGTCATTGGCAGATTTGCACCCAGCCGGTTGGACAGTTTGATGGCCGCGCCGTCGATGGCCGCGCCGTGGACGGTGACCAAGTGGTCTCCTTCTACGGCTCCGCGTTCGTCAATGACTTCGAGCATCTCGCTACTCTTAATGTCTACTGCCTCGGGAGCCGTTTCCATAATCGCCGCTTCGACGGTGATCTCGGCTGTCTTGGCATGGGCTTTGGCGGCCTTCAAACCTTCGCTTACGATGTCGCGCTTGTCAGTGCTGAAATCATCCAGCCGCGGATCATGCGCAATGTCGGGCTCGATAGCCGGTTTGTAGCCGCAGATCCCGCGGACGAGCACGATCAGGGTTCGCCAGCACCGGGGCTGGGGACTGCTGACATAGTCGACAAAGTGAAAGTTGAAGACCCGGACAAATACTCCCATCACAAATGCGATGACTTCGCCGCAGTCGGTCAGGGCCTGGGGGTCTTTCTCGTTTGCCTTGTCTCTCTCACTGTGTCGAATAACCAGTACTCTTGATTGCATCAGTCTCATCCTTCTTGTCTGGCCGCATTCTCTATTGCGGCCGCCATTCCTGCCATAAGTCACCAATCACACTGGTTGACTCGATAAAGCAGCAATCAGCACAGGGCGATTGCCGCTCAATTGAGCCAACCAATGATATAACACGCACTATTTAACTTTAAAGAACGATATATGATTATAGCATATTTTGTAAATATTGTCAAAGGAAAATTAAAATTATTAGCTCAAATTAGCTAAAATATTGTAAAAATTACTGATTACTGCTAGAATTAAATTATTATTTTACCCTAAAAATCAAAATTTAAAAAATATGACAAAGTTTACCAAACCATTCCCTAAAATTTCCAAAAAAGATGTTGCCATCGCCGGCGGCAAGGGTGCTTCGCTTGGCGAAATGACTAATGCTAAAATTCCAGTGCCTAAGGGGTTTGTAATTTTGGCTGAAGCCTTTGATCATTTCTTAAATGAAACCCCAAAATCGCCGGTTGCCCAAACCGATTTAGAAGTCGATGCTTTGCTTGCAAAAGTTAATTTTGATGATACTAATTCCATTGATAAGGCTTCCAATGTTATTCGTGATATTATGCACGACACCAAAATGCCAAAAGCTTTGGCTCAGGAAATTGCCGCTGAATTCAAAAAACTCAAAACTAAATATGTAGCCGTCAGGTCTTCGGCTACGGCTGAAGATTCCTCAATCGCTTCTTGGGCCGGTGAGTTGGAAACTTATCTGCACACGACTGAGAAGACATTGTTGGATAAAGTTAAACATTGCTGGTCATCACTATATACGCCTCGGGCGATTTTCTATCGTTATGAAAAAAAGCTGATTGACCAGCAAGTTTCAGTGGCTGTCGTTGTTCAAGAAATGGTCGAATCTGAAATTTCGGGGGTTGCCTTTACCGTCCATCCTGTTACCAAGGCTAAAAATCAAATGATCATTGAAGCCGGATTTGGCCTAGGCGAGGCGATTGTTTCCGGCCAGATTACCCCGGACAGTTATATTGTCGACAAGACTGATTTATCTATTTTGGATATCAATGTGGCTGAACAAAAACGGATGTTGGTTCGTAAAAGTCAGGCCGGCGGCATTGTTTGGAAACCAGTAGCCAAAGCCAAACAGGAGTCGCAAGTACTTTCTGGTAAACAGATTATTGAATTGTCTAAAATCTGTATTAATATCGAAAAGCATTATAAATGTCCTCAGGATATTGAGTGGGCCTACACCAAGGGCAAATTTTATATTACTCAATCAAGACCGATTACTACTCTTTAGGTTTCTATGACCGCCAAGATTTGGACTAAAAATTGGGAAATCAGGCGAGTTAGTTTTTTGCTCTCGCACGAAGCGCCCGAATCGTTTCTCAAACTGCAGAATCTTTATTTTGGCTCTAAAATTCTTACTCAAATCATTTGGGTAAACGAAAATCAAGATAATACCGCCACCTATTTTTTAAAGCCTGAACTGCGCCGGGCGATTGACGCCACTTTTGATTTGGTTGTTAATAATCCCGGCAAGGTTTCCCAAATTCACCGCCAAGCCATTGAACATAACCGCGACCTTTTCCGATTATTAAAAAAGACCCAGTCGGTTAATCTGGCTAAATTTTCCAACCAACAATTGGCTTTGCTCTATTCCAGAATTTTTAAAAAGATTCAGCTGGCCCATGGCTCCAGTTTTTACTCCACTTACTTGGTAGATGCCGATGGTGAAGACCTGACAAATTATTTGATTAATAAAGTCCGCCAAAGAATTATTGAGCTTAAACTTAAGCTTAATTTTGCTGAAGTTTTCAGCCTATTGACCACCCCAACCAGGATTAATTTGGAACAACTGGAAAACCGTCAATTTCTGGCGGTATTGAGCGATATTACCGCTGATTCCCAAGCTAAAAAATTATTCTTGGGGAATTTGCCTGATCAAATTGAAAAGAAATTAAACGAATTGGACCCGCGGTTAAAGAGAAAAATTGTTAATCACCATCGGCGCTGGCAGTGGATTCCTTATGATTATTTAGGCCCAGCTTATGAACTTGGTTACTATTTAGAAATTTGGCGAGGGTTATTAAAACAAAAAATAAATATTAACAAAGAGATTGCCAAACTGGTTAATGGCCGTGATGAAATCAGGAAACAAAAAAATAAATTATTTAAACAGTTGGAGTTTAACCGTTATGACCGTCAAATTTTTGATTTGGCCAGTGAAATCGTTTGGCTTAAATCATGGCGCAAAGAGGTTTTATTTTTTGCCAGTTTTATTGTTGATAAAGTTTATCAAGAGCTGGCCAGGCGCTGTCATATTTCGTTCAATCAAGCTAGGCACTTGACTAATATCGAGGTGGCCCAAGTTTTATCGGGCAAGGTTGTGCCGATTAATGAGTTAAATCAAAGAATAAAATTTGTCGTTATTCATTTTAAATCTTTCAGCAAACGGATAATGACTGGGGCAACGGCCAAAAAGTTTATGGCCACTCAGCATTTTGAAAAAATAAAGATTGTTGATGCTAAGGAGTTGAAAGGCACCCCGGCTTGTCCGGGTAAAGTCAAGGGTTTAGTCAAAATTGTCAATGTGCCAGATGAAATGTCTAAAATGAAATCCGGTAATATAATGGTGGCCCATTCGACTTATCCTTCTTTGGTGCCGGCCATGAAAAAGGCCGGCGCGATTATTACCGAAGACGGCGGTTTAACCTGCCATGCGGCGATTGTGGCCCGAGAGTTAAAAATCCCTTGCGTGGTTGGAACCAGGATTGCCGCTAAAGTCTTGAAAGACGGTGATATGGTTGAAGTTGACGCCACCAATGGTATAATAAAAAAAGTATGAAGCGTTTAACTTTAACGATCCATGGCTTGGTCCAAGGCGTCGGTTACCGTTACATGAGTCAAAATGAGGCCAAAAAAAGGGGTTTTACCGGTTATGTGACCAATCATAATGACGGCGGGGTGATTTTGGTAGCCGAAGGGGAAGAAGAGGACTTGAAAAAATTCAAAGAATGGTGCTATAATGGAGTTGGACCAGCAATGGTCAAAAAAATCGAAATGGACTGGTCGGGCGCGACTGGTGAATTTTCTGATTTTGTTATAAAATTCTAGAGTTACCATTAACGAACTTATGAAGAAATCAATGAAGGTAGTTTTATTGAAAAATGTTGATAATTTGGGTCATGTTGGTGATGTTAAGGAAGTGGCCCTGGGTTATGCCAGGAATTTTTTGATTCCCAAAGGTTTGGCTACTGAAGCTACTCCCAAAGCCATTGAAGAGGTTGAAACAAACAAAGCCAAGATGGCCAAGCAGGCTGAAGATGATTTGGCTAATGCCGAAAAGCTGGCTCAAAGGCTTGAAGGTCAGACCGTGGAGATATCGGCCAAGGCATCGGACGAAGGAACATTATACGCGGCTGTATCAGCCGCCAAGGTCGCTTCGGCGCTTAAGGACAAGGGTTTTGAAGTTAATAAAAATCAGATTAACGCCGGCCATATCAAAGAGATTGGTGAACATGAATTGGTTGTTAATCTTGACCATGGTTTGGAAGCCAGGATTACTTTAGTCATTAACTCGGAGTAAATGTATCTAATTTGGTTTGGTTTTAAAATTAAGCAGCCCCGTTAACGCGGGGTTTTTAGCTGATTAATTTTTGGATTACTGGGTTTTGGCGGTTAGTTTCAACTGTTTAGCCGCCAGAACCTAAAATCTAAAATCTAAGATTTAAAAAATTATGGCTAAGTTTATTTTTGTGATGGGTGGGGTAATGTCCGGCGTTGGTAAAGGCGTTACTTCCGCTTCAATCGGAAAAATTTTACAGTCGCGCGGTTATAAAGTGACGGCCATCAAAATTGATCCCTACATTAATGTTGATGCCGGTACTATGAATCCGACCGAGCACGGCGAAGTTTTTGTTACTGATGATGGCGATGAAACCGACCAAGATATCGGTAATTACGAACGGTTTTTAAACACCGATATTCTGCGGGTCAACTATATGACTACGGGTCGGGTTTATCAGTCGGTGATTCAGCGCGAGCGTAATCTGGAGTATGGTGGTAAATGTGTGGAAGTGGTACCTCATATTCCCGAAGAAGTGATCAGGCGAATCAAGACCGCTACTCAAAAGGCCAAGGCCGATATTACCATCATTGAGGTTGGGGGAACGGTTGGGGAATACCAAAATATTTTGTTTTTGGAAGCTGGCCGGTTGATGCATTACAAGAATCCGCAAGATGTTTTGTTCGTTTTGGTCAGTTATTTGCCGGTCCCTGGCACTTTGGGCGAGATGAAAACCAAGCCTACTCAGTATGCGGTTAATCAGGTTAACGCTGCCGGCATCCAGCCAGATTTTATTATCGCCCGTTCAATTCAGCCGATTGACGAACCGCGACGCAAGAAAATTTCGACTTTTTGCAATGTCGCCAAACAGGATGTTATTTCCAATCCCGATGTGGAATCAATTTACGACATTCCGTTGATTTTGGAAAAAGAGCACCTGAGCGAAAAAATTCTTTATAAATTGGGCCTGAAGCCGAAAAAGACCAATATGAATGAATGGCGTAAAATGGTTCAGTCAATCAAGCGCAACAAACAGGTCGTTAAAATTGGGATTGTCGGAAAATATTTTGCTACCGGTGATTTCATTTTGCCGGATTCTTATATTTCGGTGATTGAGGCGATTAAACACGGATCTTGGGTTAATAAAGTCAAGCCGGAAATTGATTGGATCAATTCCGATGCTTACGAAAAAGACCGCAGTAAGTTGAAAGAATTAAAGAAATATGATGGCATCATTGTTCCCGGCGGCTTTGGTTCTCGGGGCATTGAAGGTAAAATTTTAGCGATCAAATATGCGCGGGAAAATAATATTCCTTTCCTTGGCCTTTGCTATGGGATGCAGTTGGCTACTATTGAGTTTGCCCGCAATGTCGCTAAATTAACCGGCGCGGCCAGTACGGAATTCAAACCCAACACCAAACATCCGGTTATTCATATTATGCCCGATCAAGCCAAGAAATTGGCTGAAAAGAACTATGGTAATACTATGCGTCTTGGCGCTTATCCGGCGATTTTGGACAAAGATTCGGCCAGCGCCAAATTTTATGGTAAGCGCCAGATTAGCGAACGACATCGTCATCGCTATGAATTCAATAATGATTATCGCGCTCGTTTGATCAAGAAAGGTTTGGTTTTAGCCGGACTTTCGCCGGACAAGACACTGGTGGAGATTATTGAATTGAAGAATCACCCTTTCTTTGTTGGCACGCAGTTTCACCCGGAATTAAAATCGCGGCCGTTGAATCCTCATCCGTTATTCAAAGGCCTATTGACCGCCGCCAAGAAAAGATCCCTGGTTAAGAAGTAATAAAAAGGTTAATAGCTTCTACTTTTTACGATTTTTATCCTAATAAAAAAACAGGATGTGAACTTAATTATTAATTAAGCAGCCGCCCTGTTTTTTTATTATTTTTTGGGGACAATGCTTACAAATTTCGCCCATTCAAGCTTGCCGGTAAATTTCTTTATTTTTTTTCTGGTGAATTTAACAACCCCGGATTTCAAAGCGTAAAGGGTGTCATCAGCGCCGATTTTGACATTCAATCCCGGTCTGATTTTGGTTCCGCGTTGGCGGAATATGATATTGCCAGCCTTTGCCTCTTGGCCATCGTATAATTTGGCGCCCAAGCGTTTGGACTGGGAATCTCGGCCTAAACTTGTGGAACCACCGGCTTTCTTATGTGCCATGACGGTTATTGATTAAAAATTAACAATATTACTATAAACCATTGGTATTGAATTGTCAAGATTTTTATCCCGAGGTATAATTGCAAATATGAAATTTAAAGCAATTTTGGTTACAATTTTAATGGTTATTTTGACCGTCGGCTGCCAGTCTGATAATCGGGATTTAGTTGAACCGCTCCAAGAAAATTCAACTTCACTTGTCTCGACTGCTACCCCTGATATAGTTAATTCTCCTGCCGAAAAACCAGTCGTGGCTGATGTATCTGAATCGCCGTCCGAGCTACCGACGCAATCTAAGTCCGTTGTCAGTCAACATGAACCAAGTTTATCAACTCCAAAAAATCTTGAATATCAGCTAGCTTTTGTCTCCCAGGCACCCTTTGGGGTGTGGGATGAGCTCCATAAAGAAGCTTGCGAAGAAGCTTCGATGATTACGGTGGTCAAGTATTTTAAGTCGGAAATTTTGAATGCCCACACCATGGAGCAGGGCATTTTGGATCTGGTTAGCTGGGAGAAATCCCAGGGTTATCAAGTCGATCTGACTGCCCAAGAGGTGGTTGATATTTTGAATTCTCATTTTGATTTAGCAGCCGAATTAATTACCGTTGTTGATGTCTCGGTCGTCAAGGATCAGCTAACTAATGGCAAATTAGTAATCGTGCCGTTGGCTGGTCGGGTTCTTAATAATCCTTATTTCCAAAATCCCGGGCCGATTTATCATATGTTAGTCATCAGGGGTTTTGATGACCAAAGCGCTGAATTTATTACTAACGAAGTCGGTACTAGAAGGGGAGACGGTTTCCGCTATGCTTATGGCCACCTTATTAATTCAATCCACGATTGGGATCATGACCTTGCCAAAGACGGTATGACCGATAACGAGATCAGTGGTACCCCCAAGGCGATTATTAGTGTTGGTACTAAAATTGACTAACCAATTTTTTTCTAAAATTTGAGGTTGGTTAAAAAATCCACCTGTCCCAAAGTTGATGATGACAATTCTAGTTTGGTATTGGTTATTCAAAAGAAGATATTGCTAAAATTTTACCTTGAAGCGGTGCAGCCCCTCACCAATCGGTGGAGTTTAATTCGGTTAATCTATTCCCGGCACAGTTGGTCGATTTGAACCGGTATTTATTCCGAAGGGATTCTTTACTGCCGGCCAGTTAACTAACTGGCTGTTTTTGTCTACTTTTTGTTCTAATGATTGAAGAGCTTTGTTGAATTTGTCGACATCAACGGTATAGGGCGAAACTTCACTTCGGAGAACAATAATTTGTTGTGATTGAGTGATGGTTTGGTAGAAGTCTTTGTAGAGAAACCAACCTAAAAAGGCCAAAACAATGACAAAAGACGCTAAAATGATCATGGCGATGAGCTTGGTCGATAAAAATTTTTTGGCGGCGGTATAGGGTATTTTTTTTATCTTCATATAATTAATTTGTTTCCTCAATTAATTGTCGGCCGAATACTAAGCCGCTGAAGGTGGCGGTTATCATCTCCCGGTCGCTGGTTATTCTGAGGTCAGAAATATTGAAATAATATTTTAACATTTGAAGATCATTTAGATAACCCATTACTTGATGGAAATTGCCGCTGACCGTTATTTTTAATGGAATGTGCTTGATTCCTTTCTTTTCCTCAGTATTTTTGATTTGGAGATCAAGATTTTGTCTGACTCCGTTATTATCGGCCAAGTCTTCCAAGATTGATACAAATTTTAATTCTTCTCCATCTTTAATGAATATCTCATCCAGAATGTCTTGCTGCGGTTTGATTGCTTCAAAATCGCTGACCGTCTTTTTTAATAACTGTCCACGAAGGTATTTTTTTTCCAATTCGATTCGTTCTTGATAAATACTGTTGCTGATATTTTTGATGTCGTTAACCGTCGGAACAATAATAAATAAAATTATGACGGTAATAAATACCAGCACGGCAATCATGGAAATGGTAATTTTTAATTTGAAATTCATAAATTCTTAATTTTGTTTGTGTCAATTTCCGCGCTAATATCGAAATTGATATTTTCTTTGTTTAGCAGGCTTTCTAGCGGAACATCTACTTTGTCAATGATTTCATAATTTTTAAGATTGTTTTCAAATTGCAAAAGATCCTGCCGGCTTTGGGCGAACCCCGCGATTTTGATTGATTGGCCGTCGGCATTTAACCCGATGCTGTAGATGATTATGTTGTCGGGAATTTTTTCGACCAATTGGGCGATAAAATTGGTCCAAGGTATGTAATTTTTTTGAATTTCACTTACGGCCGACAATTGACTGTTGAATTTTTCCATTTCCCGGTTTGATATTTTTCCGTATTTTGTAGTTAGGGTGTAATCGGAAACCAGGTTATTGAAGCTATTTTGTAAGATTGCTTTGGCAACAAGCAGAATAATAGCTATTGTTACCGTGAATAATAGAAAAACTATGGTTAAATTTTTAATAACAATATAAAACTGACGAAGGGATATTTCTTTTTTTTCCAACGGTGGTATTAAATTTAGGGCAATCATACAATATCGCCTTTCTGCCAAGCTCGGAGAGCTAGGCCGATGGCCGTGGTATAGGATTTTATTTTTTTGTCATCAAGTTCTAGTTTTTTATTAATCGCAGTATTGGTCAGCGGGTTGCCAATAGTGGCTGGCAATTTCAGTTTAGTTGACAAAATTTTATCAATATCTAATAAGTTAGCCCCACCGCCACAGATTATTATTTCCGCAATCGGGTTAGCCTGAGGAAAATTGGACTGATAGTAGGTTATTGATTTTTTAATATGGGTAGTTAAATTATCAATTGATGACATTAATATTTTTAGGATTGCGCCTTCACATTTTTTTTGATCCAGTCCGCAGACGATTTTGGCCTGATCAGCTTTTTTGTAGTCGATTTTTAGAGTTTTGGCAATGGTTTCTGAAATTTTATTGCCCGATATCGGTAAGCTAACGGTAAATTGAACCGTGCCCTGATCGTAGACAATTAAACCGCTCCTGGCGGCCCCAAAATCAATAATCAGCTTGGCAATGTTTTGGCCACTCTTTATTTGTTCTTTTTCGTTGATGATTGATCGAATAATCGCGATTGCTTCAATCTCTAAAGCCAGTGGTATTAGTCCCGATTTTTTTATCAGTTTTAAATAGCTTTCGGAAATATCTTTCGGAGTGGCCCCGGCCAAAATTTGGGCGCTAGAGCCATTTTGTTTTAGGATTTTCCAGTCCAAGTAGATTTCGTCGATAGCCAGGGGGATATGGTTTTGAATTTCGGTTAGAACATCACCATCGGCCAAATCTTTTTTACCGCCAAGATTGGCGACATTAATCATCTTAACAAAAGTTTTCTGCTCCGGCAGAACGGCGATGACATTTTTAGTGACGATTTTATCGCCCTTGGCTTCTTTAATCAGTTTATCAATTTTTAGTGAAACCTTTTCTGGCTCAATAATTTCACCGCCATCAATTATCCCTGGTTCAAGTGTTAATTCATTGTACGACGATACTGTCAGGCCGCTGCCTTTCTTTTTAATTTGAACCAACCTTAGCGCGCGATCGCTGATGTCAAGGCCAAAAGCGTTATTGGATAAATCCCAAAGCATATTAATTAGTATGTTTCATTATCGAATATTTCTTCCCATGATATAAATTGGTATTCGCCGGTTGTCGGAAAAAATGGCGGCGGGGCATACAGGGTGTTAGGGTCATAAATATAGTTACGATTGTTGTAGCCACTTGATCCGCTGTCCATGTAAGGTGTTAAGTAGCTGATGGTGGTACCGTATAAGGTGAATTGATCCCTGACTGTTGTTGAACCGCATTGGAATGTCGAACCATAATCGGGACGATAACGCCGACCATTTTTAGCTATCAAGACCGCGTCAATTTCTAAGTCATTCTCGGAATAAAGGCCAATGACGACATTTCGTTGGGCGATCAGACCAATAACATCCAAACCTTCTTTGTCGGTATAAAGCAAATCATTATTAAGGAAAATATCAGCTGTCCCCGTATCTAGTGGTTCTTTGGCAGCCACTACCGTCACCCGGTTGCCGTTTACCGTCCCGTCTACCCAGGCATTATCTTTGACGAAAATCAGACCATTTTCCGGGATAGCAGTCGTAGTCCAGTCGTTTTGATATGAACTTATGCCGCCGGTTTTTTCGCCGTTGCAGTTTCCGGTAGCGCTGGCAACTTTTCGGTAACGAAATGTTTCATTGCCCAAGAATTGAATATGGTAACCCTGGTAGCCTGAACTTTCAAGCAGAATGCCATCTGAGTCAGCGTGAGTTTCCATGGTATTCAGATCCTGAGTAAAACCGGCGAAATCAACTGCCGGTACCGGAAACTCTTTGCCGGCTAGAAAGACGGACTCTTCATTGTATTGGCTGGTCCAAACCCCGTCGCGCCAGGAGCTGTTATACCAATATTCTTCCAGGGCGCTGCTGACGATATTGTGGGCTACTCCGTCGAATCTGATGCCGCCGTTGGAGTGGACCGGCCCAAATGTTTCCGATCCTTCACCATAATTCAGGTTGTCATTAACCACAGTAGTATATCTCGCCAATGACGGCCGACCAAGTAAGACGGCGATGTTTCTTTTGGTTCGGGGATAATTTTTTGCCCAGCCGGTTGATTTTATTTTAACAACAGTGGATCCGGGATAGCTGGGATCGGGCGGGGTGATACTGATTTCAAAATAACCAAGCAGTCCGCCACCCGGATCATAATACTCGTGGCGGTACGGCCCGCAAGGGTAACATCCGGTTTCACCGGTGCCATCAGCGTAATCTTCCAAGGCGTGAGCTAAATGCCAGCGGTAGTAATTGGCGCCCGCTTCGGCAATTTGTAAAGCCAGTGCTTGAGCCTCTCTTTGATTGCTTAATTTTCCCTGTTGATTGACCAGTCCCATTAAGCCACCGGCGATTACCAAAAATACTGAGGTGAATACTAAAATCGTTATCAGTATACCACCTTTTTGTTCATTTTTCAAAATTTTTGGCAAGATTTTGATCGCCATTGCTACAAATTATTTTTAAGATTTCTCAGCTGAGTGTTGGAGATTAGAATAAAATGTTCCGGCGCTTGGCCTGGATCGACATTAATTTCCAGAAATATTCTGACCAGTCTGATTTGGTTTACTTCGGCTGGGGTTGGTAGGGGGTTATTCTGGGTGTCGGTTGGGTAGTTGGCATTGTAGTAGTAGAAAATTGGCGTTGAGCCGTTACGAACATATTCGGAAATAATATTAATGTCTTCAATTCCGTCGTAGACCGGTGGAAAGCCGGATGCTTCGGTAATACCTCGTTTTAGTTCGCTGCCTTCCAAAAAGTATCTTACTTTTTCAACCGATTCGTCAGCATCAATATCGCTGTAAAATGTCAAGCTTTGGTTCTGGGCGCTGGCAACGGCATAGCTGCCATTTTCCGATGGCGAAGCCTCTCGCAGCTCTTTAACAATAATATCCATGCCTTTGCGGGCGTTGTTGATTGCTTCGCTTTGTTCCAGGGCGAAGCGGTTGACTTTAAAATTCTGAACGACAAAACTGGTGGTGAATGTTGTAACCAACAGAAAAATGAAAATTGCAATCAGCATTTCGGTGATGGTAAATCCATTTGGTCGTGGTTTTTGTTTAATCTCCATGTTATTCCAAATTGATGATTATGCTTTTATTGTCTCCCGGGTCAAGCTCAATCGGTAATGGAGGTTCGGTTCCGACAATGTCAAAACCAGAACCAGTCGGCAACTCAATTGTATAAGTATCCCACTCCAAACTATTTAAAATAAGTTGACCGCTGGCATTGGTTGAATGATTCTCTTGATATTTGAATATCTCTGGATTTTTACCGATTCTCTTTTCACCGGTGATAATTAGTGGCACATTGGCCGTGTTGGTGTAGGCATCGGGGTCTCCTGGATATTCGGCGGCCATAATGTCATAATCGCCGTTTTGGTTGTCTTGCCACGATATGACCAAATTTCCGACATTATTTATCAATAAATCGGGATTTTTTTGGTCGCCGGTGGTTATGGAATTGACCCGGATGTCCTTGGACCAAAGGATACTGCCCTCAGGGCTTATTTTTTGAGCATAGATATCGTTGTCGCCGTTTCGACCATCTTGCCAGACGATATAAATATTGCCGGTTTCATCGGTATTGGCCTTGGGGTTTTCTTGGACAGATCCCGACTGATTGCTTACAGTTGCGTCATTGGACCAAAGGATACTGCCCTCAGGGCTTATTTTTTGAGCATAGATATCGTTGTCGCCGTTTCGACCATCTTGCCAGACGATAATTGCTTGATTGTTGTTATCAGCCGTTACAGATGGGTTATTCTGATCGGCAATTCCTAAGGTGTTAACCCGAATGTCATTAGGCCAAAGGATATTGCCGTTAGCATCAACCTTTTGAATAAAAATATCGTAATTGTCAATTTGATAGTCTTCCCAAACGATATAAACATTTTCTTGATCGTCAACAGCCAGGTCAACCGATTGGGAGTAGCCCCCGCCGCTGGTGGTGTAGGAAAAACCGATGTTGATTTGATCCAGTTCTATTTGTTGAGTGCCGTTGCTTGCCAGGAAGGCTTTAAACATTATTTTTCCTCTGGTGGTAGGGAAGTGGTCAATATTGTCATTGATTGTTTCAGCCGGGTTATAGTCATTCGCTCCCGCGATCGCCCAATTGGCGCCGTTCCAGTATCGCCAGCTGGTTCCGTTGTCATCGGAAAGTTGGTAGTAAATTTCCCCGCCGTTCTTGGTTGCCATTTCGGTGAATGAATCCCAACTTAATAAATTGTTAATGGTTAGCGACTCAATTGAGTAAATGTTTGGTTGATCAGTGGGATAGCCCTCGCTTGAATCAGTCCACTCGCAGCCGCTTTGTTGCAGACAGCTAGTTTGATTGTCAAAATTTTGACAATCGTTGGCTGCGCCACTACATGGTCCTTGATCATCCCAGTTGCAACCGCTTTGTTGGCAGCTTAGTTGGCTATCAAGATTTGGACAACTGCAACTGCCGCTGCAGCTGCCGCTACCCGAACCCCAGTTGCAATCGGCATCAACGCAGATTGGTTCATTATTAATATTACCGCAGTTGCATCCCGGGTTGCCATAACAGAAAAACCAAAACCAGGAACAGCCGGGAGTTGATTGACAACTGGTACGGTTACCGATTGAACCGCAGGAACAGCTGGTACCATAGCAGGAAGGTGGACTTGATTGCCAACTGCAGTTGTCTGAATAGTTACATTGATTCTCTTCGGAAATTTTTGAACAGTCGCAAGTCGTTCCTTCGCACGGGCCGGAATCATCCCAGGCGCAGCCATTCTGATTTAGACAATCTTGGCCCGTCAGGAAGCTGTCGCAGCTGTTGGCAGTACCGCCGCAGGTTTTAATTGGTACCAATTTAGCGACGCTGTTGGTAACTTCAATTTTGGTGCTGCTATCGCAGGGGCCGTTATCGCAGACATAGTTTAAACCATTATCGAAATTCCAGCTGTAGCTATCGGCGGCTTGGTACATTGAGGAAGAATTTAAATTAACCTTTATTTCGTTGAGCCAAACCGGATTGCCGGCGCTGTCAATTTTTTGCAGGTATATGTCTGATCGGCCACTACCGGCGCGTTCGTCTTTCCAGGCGATATAAACTGCCGGAGCAGTACTGGAAGCGTTAAAAACAATTTTTGGGTGTTGTTGATTGGCGTAGGTGCCGTCGGTATTGACCATTAAATCGTTACCCCAAAGATTTTGTCCCGAATGGTTGTATTTGCCAACAAAAATATCTTGGTTGCCGTTGCGATCATCATGCCAAACATAGTATATATTTTCCTGATCTAAAGTTATATCCGGCGCTCCTTGATTGTGGTTGGTCGTTATTTCTTTGTCGCTAACCCATTGGTTGGTTTGCTGATTGTAATTTTGACCGTAAATTCTGGCCGCAAAATTTCTGAAGTCTTGCCAGACAAAATAGTAATTGCCGTCTGGCCCAAGCTCTGAAGCGGGGGAAAACTGATCGGCGCTACCGCCATCAGTGTTAATTAGCCATTCCGTTGGGATTGTCTGGGAGACGGTGTTAATCGTAAGTGTTGTTAGGATGTCAATCACAAAGCTGGTTTCAACCAGTTCGCCTTCAATTACCGACACATTTGGTTTTTGGGGATCAGGATTGCCTTCACTATCGCTACAACTTAAGCCCCCCGGATCAATGGCGCAAGTGTAATCGCTGCTATAGCCGTCTTTGGTGATAGTAATCTGATAAGAGCTATTGGCGGCCGGAACACTGGAATAATAATAGCCCTGATCGTTAGTTTGGTGGGAAGAGTCGTTAATCGGCGGAATAATTTGATTATTGACAATGTGGATTTGGGCATTCGGTACCGGTTCGCCTTGGGCATTGAAGACATTAATCCATAATACCCCTGACCCTTCATCTGACTCGATGCCCTTGGGAGCAATAGTGGTAACCGTTACCAATTCTTTCCGACCGAAATGTCCCAGCCAGCTTACCGCAATCCTTATTTTTTTATAATCATTTCCCAACTCATCGGTTCCTAAAGCCACCGTACCGTCAAAAGGATCATCATGATAATCAATGCTGACTTTAACCGAATATTCAATATTGTTGAGGGTTACGGTATCTTCCTGGGGGATTGGTCCGGGAATAATACCACCTTGCGTGCCGACTTTATTATATGGCAGATTGTGAATCATTTCGCCGATTTCATTGCCAATGGTGATTGCTCCGACCTTCGCTTTAGTTTCGGATATTACTTTGAGGCTAAACTCAAACATACTGATCACGCCCAACGAAGCGACTGCCATAATAAAAACAGCCACGATCAATTCAACTAAGGTAAAACCTTTTTGGTCAGTTTGGTGGTTTATCATTAAATTGATTGGCTTAAGCTGTACATTGGCATTATGACCGCGACTGCCATTCCGGCAACGGCAATGCCTAAAACTACCATCAATACCGGTTCGATAATCGATGGTAAATTTTCCATCGTTTGAGATACTTCTTCCTCATAAAAATTTGCCGAATCTTCCAAGATTTCGTCTAATGCCCCAGTGTCTTCTCCGACCGCTATCATCTGCAGTACCACTGGCGGAAAAATTTTGCTGTAGGAATCAAGAGATTGCCTGATACTGACGCCTTTCTTAATTTTTTCTTTAGCGTCGATTAAAGCCAGGCGATAAATAGTGTTTCCTAAAACATTGGCAGTTATTTCGAATGATTTCACGATCGGAATGTCGGTTCGTAACAGGGAACTAATGGTTCGGCAGAATCTGGCCAGATTTATTTTTTTGATTATTGGACTGACAATCGGTAGTTTTAATAGAAATTGATGAAATTTTTGTTTGCCTTTTGGGGTGTTGATTATTTTAACAAACCCGGCAATGATTATTACCGCTCCAATCGCCAGAAAAATTCCGTATTTCAGGGCAAAATCACTCAACCAAATTAGAATTCTCGTGGCCAATGGTAGATCAACTTCCAGTTCTTTAAATACCCCGGAAATTGCCGGAATAACATAGATTACCACCAAAATGCCGATTGCCACCATCATGGTAATGACTATGATTGGATAAATCATTGCTCCTTTGACCTTGGCCACCAGTTCGTGGTCTTTTTTCATTTGTAAAAATAACTGATGTAGTACATCTTCCAATTTACCGGAAGCTTCCCCGGCTCTGATCATATTGATGAATAAATCGCCGAATATTTTATGGTATTTTTCCAAACCCTTTGATAATAAGTTACCTTTTTCGACGCTTTGTTGAAGATCAAATAAAATTTCCCGAAAACCTTTGTTGGTTGTTTGCTCCGAGAGGGTTTTTAAGGCCATCGACAAAGAGATACCGGCTTTGAGCATTACCGACAATTGTTGGACGAAAAATATTTTTTGGGACAGTTTTATGGACCTGGTTTTGGTCAGGATGTTCCCAAACTTTTGAAGATATTGGTTGAAGTTCATTTTTATTTTTTAATCTTTGCTTACCCGTAAAACTTCTTCAATGGTGGTAATTCCATTTTTGGCTTTGATAAAACCATCTTCAATAATGGTGATCATTCCGGCTTTACGAGCCTCGGTCATAATATTTTCCGCCGGCGCTGATTTGAGGATTAATTCGTTAATTGCCGGAGTTACTTCCAAAACTTCGTACAGCCCGACTCGGCCCTTGTATCCGGTTTTATCACATTTTTTGCAGCCTTTACCGCGATAGAACAGCAAAGATTCTTTGCTTTGTTTTTTGGTGATTAGGCCTTCTCGTTCAAGAATACTGAGAATTGAATCCAGATTAATTTGTTTTTCTAATTTGGCGATTTCGTTTTTGTCCAAAGTGTAACTTTCGATACATTCTTGGCATATTTTTCTGACTAGTCTTTGGGCGATGATAACATTGGTAGTTGACCCGATCAAAAACGATGGAATGCCCATTTCGCTCAGTCGAGGCAGGGTAGTTGGCGCGTCGTTGGTGTGCAATGTGGACAATACCAGATGTCCGGTCAAAGCGGCATTGACCGCAATTTCCGCCGTTTCTTTGTCACGGATTTCACCAACCATAATAATATTGGGATCCTGCCTTAAAAAAGATCTTAAACCGGCGGCAAAAGTGTAGCCGATTTTAGGGTTGATCTGGCTTTGATTGATTCCCGGCATCCGATATTCAATCGGATCTTCAATAGTAGTAATGTTTACTTCCGGTTTATTGAGGATGTTTAGAATGGAATACAGGGTTGTTGTTTTTCCCGAACCAGTGGGTCCGGTGACTAAAATCATGCCATGGGGTTTGGTAATATTTTTTTTGATCTTTTCCAGCGGCTGCTTGTTAAATCCTAGCTGTTCCAAACTGATGGCGCCAGTTTGTTCATTAAGGGCGCGCAAGACTATTTTTTCTCCATCATATGTCGGAATAATTGAAACCCGGAAAGAAACTTTATATTCGTTGGTTTGGATTTTAAAACGGCTGTCTTGGGGTAGACGATGTTCGTCAAGTTTAAGATTGGACAAGATTTTAATTCTGGCGACAATCCCGGCATGAACCGATTTTGGCAAAGTCATTACATTTCTTAGAATGCCGTCAATTCGGTATCTGACCAGCACTTCTTTTTCGGTTGGTTCAATATGAATATCAGATGCATTCTCAAAAATGGCATACTCCAAGAGAGTATCCACAATCCTGATGACTGGCAAATCATGAGCCAATTCTTTCAAATTGCCGCCTTCTTCAGTTTCGGTCTCTTGATCTTTGGTTAAATCCTTAAATTCGGCTTTTAAGCCTTTGTGGTAGAGCTTTAGACTCTCATTTATCCCTTCCGGGGTGGTAATGTAGACTTGGACATCAGCCCCGGTTTTTTTGGCCAGAAATTCAAAGATTTGTAAGTTATTGGGATCAAGGGTGGCGATTTTTAGCTGATCGTCGTTTCGGTCAAAGGCGATAATGCGGTGAGTGGCCGCAATCGGCTCGGGAATTAAAAAAAGAATATCTTTTCTGATAGTCTCATTTTTCAGATCAATAAACGGCAAATCAAAATATTTGGCTGCGTTTTGATATAGCTGTTCTTGGCTGAGGATCTTTTGGCTGGCCAGATATTCTTCCAGGGTTTGGTTTCGTTTTTTAGCTTCTTCAAGATAAAGCTGGAGTTCATTCTTGGCAATGGTTTTGGTCTCCAATAAAATTTGTTTTAGTTTTTCTTCTTTAAACATTTTCTAGACCCCCTTTTATTTTCTTAGTTTGTGATTTTATTATACCATAAAATCAATTTTTTTAGGAAATATGTCTGGTGGTGGACAAAATTGCTGATAATTATTATTATTAGATTAGTCTTAAATTAATCTTATGGCCTTTTTTAATCAGGAAGAAAGCCCTTTTTCTTCTTATTTTACGGACAATTTCATCAGGGTCAACCTGTTTTTTTCGCTAGTCACCAATATCTTTTTGTGGCTTTTTTTATCTTGGTACTCCCGAAAGTTCACTAGCGACATTATCCCGCTTCATTATAATATTTATTTTGGGATTGATTTTTTTGATAAGTGGTACAAAATTTTTTATTTGCCTTTGAGTGGGTCTTTAATTCTGGCATTCAACGGACTGTCCAGCGTTATGATTTTCAGGATCGAAAAAATTTTGAGCTATTTTTTGATAGGATTTAGTTCCTTTATCCAGCTGATTTTGATAATCTCGGTCAGTTTTATTTTATTCATTAATCTCTAAACAATAGTGAATTTTTATATTGTCAAAATATTTTTATTGACTACGGTTTCTTTTTTGTTGACTCTGGCCTGGACTCCTTTTCTGACTCATTTTTTGTACCGTTACCGTTTGGGCAAAGGGATTAGGGATGCCAAAGCCGCTCCGGTTTTTGCTTCAATGCACCAGAATAAAGCCGGTACCCCAACTATGGGAGGTATCTTGATTTGGGGTACAACTTTATTTTTGATCATTTGTCTGGCAATTTTTTCCAAATTTTTTGGCGGAATTTTTACTCGCTTGAATTTTTTATCTCGCGCTGAAACTTTGTTGCCTTTGGGAGCCTTAATCGCTTCGGCCATTGTCGGTTTGGCCGATGACTTGGTTGATATCTGGCGCATGGGCAAAGACGGCGGTGGTCTGCGGATGCGCCACCGGTTTATGATTTACGGTTTAATTGCTTTGGTTGGCGCTTGGTGGTTTTATTTCAAGCTGGAATGGACAACTTTATATATTCCGTTTTTGGGTTATGCCGATATCGGTTGGTGGTATATCCCGTTTTTTATTTTTGTGATCATCGCCACCGCCCATTCCGTCAATTTAACTGACGGTCTTGACGGTTTGGCGGGTGGAACTTTATTAGTGGCTTTTGGGGCTTACGGAGCTATTGCCGTGGCTCAGGGCCGTTATGATTTAGCGACTTTTTGCGGCGTAATTATTGGAGCCTTGCTGGCATTTTTGTGGTTTAATATTAACCCCGCCAGGTTTTTTATGGGCGATACCGGTTCAATGTCTTTGGGCGTAACTTTGGGTATTATCGCCATGCTTACCAATGCTGCGTTGTTTTTGCCGATTATTGGTTTTATTTTTGTAGTTGAGACCTTGTCGGTATTAATCCAAATGGTTTCCAAAAAGTTTTTGGGTCGTAAATTTTTTATTTCTTCGCCGCTTCATCATCATCTTGAGGCCAGCGGCTGGTCGGAACCAAAAATTGTTATGCGGTTTTGGGTAGTCGCCGGGGTGACGGCGATCATGGGTTTGATCATGTTTTTAATCTCTAATAGTTAAATTTTTAAAGATGAAAATAAAGATTAATGAATTGCAAGATCTTTGTTATTCCGCTTTGACCAATGTTGGCGTAAAAAAATCTGATGCTAAAATTATTGCCGATGATTATATTGAGGGTAGTCTATTGGGTAATAAAACCCATGGCCTGCTAACTTTTCCCCATGCAATTGAAAAGGCCAAAAAGACAAAAAATAAAAAATTCAAGATTGAAAAGAAAAGCCAATCGTACGCTTTGATTAATGCTAATACCCAGCTTGGTCAATTGGTTGCTCCTGCAGCGATAGATTTAGTTTCCAATATGGCAAAGAAATATGGTATTGCCATGGTTGGCGTTTATAATTCATTGCCTTTTCTTCGGCCGGGAAGTCAGGCCGAAAAGATAGCGGCCAATGATTTATTGGGTTTGGTGCTGATTAATGGTGGCGGTCCGCTGGTTGCTGCCCCTGATAGTATAGATAAGATTATAAGTACTAATCCGATTGGCTTTGCCATCCCTACCACCAAAGAACCAATCGTCTGCGATATGGCGATTTCCAAAAAAGCTTATGGGGAAGTGCGATTGGCTAAATTATTGAGTACCAAGCTCCCAGCGGATTCATTCATTGATGAAAATGGTAAAATAACTACCAATCCCGACGATGTTTTTGCCGCCTTACCTTTTGGTGATTACAAAGGATTTAACTTAGGTATTTTATTTGAGATTCTAACTGGGTCATTGGTCAATTTTGGCATTGGCTACCAGAAAAAGCCAACTGAAAAGACAAATAAAAAATACAAAAAGACTTTTAGGGGCGCTTTGTTTATTGCTATTAACCCGAAAGCTTTTACTTCCTTGACTAATTTTAAGAAGAAAAATAGTCAATTTGTTAAAGAAATTAATTCTTTGAAAAAGCGTAAGGGTGTTAAAGATATTTTGGTTCCTGGCCAACGATCTCATCGTCACAAACAGCAGGCATTAAAACGGGGTTGGCTAGAACTTGACGAAGAGATTATTGACCAAATTAGAAAATTGACAAGTTAGTAATGAATAAAAAATTATTTCAGAATCAAAAAGTTACGGTGATGGGTTTGGGTTTACACGGTGGCGGCGCGGCCACCGTTGCTTGGTTGTGCCGTCATGGCGCCAAGGTAACAGTTACTGATTTAAAAACCGCCAAACAACTTGATGCTTCGCTGGCTAAACTTAAAGGTTTGAAAGTCAAGTATGTCTTGGGTCGGCACCGCGAGAGTGATTTTAAACAGGCTGATTTTATTGTCCAAAACCCCGGCGTGCCGCGGGAATCAAAATATTTGGTCCTGGCTCAACGCTCCGGCATCCCGATTTATAATGATGTGACTTTATTTTTCAAGTTTTGTCCCGCGTCAATTATTGGCGTTACCGGTACTCGCGGCAAGTCAACTACTTCGGCGTTGATTTATAAATTCTTAGAAACCACTAAGTGTCGGGCTTGGCTGGCCGGGTTGCCCCAAAAGCCGATGCTAGAAATTTTGGATAAAATCAAAAAAGATGATTTGGTGGTATTGGAAATCTCTTCCTGGCAGCTGGAGATACTTGGTAATTATCAGTTGAGTCCGAAGATGGCGGTCATCACCAATATTTATCCTGATCACCTTAATCGTTATTCCGGGATGGCCGAATACATCAAGGCTAAAACCAATTTGGTATTATGGCAAACCGAGGCTGATTATTCAGTCTTGAATCGGGAAAATGAGGATGCTAAAAAGATCGGGTCAAAAGTTACTTCCCAAAGATTTTGGTTTTCCAAGAAATATTTTAAGGAGGAAAACGGTATTTTTGTTAAAAATCAGATGATTTGCCAACGCTTAGCCGGTCAGGAACGGCAACTGGCCAAAGTTTCAGACATTAAACTATTCGGTTGGCATAATTTGGAAAATGTTTTAGCGGCTTTGGGCGCGGTTTCCGGTTATGGCGTCGGTCTTAAGGGTATTAAGAGTGTTTTAAAAAATTTTTCGGGATTGAGTGGTAGATTGGAACTTGTCAAAATCGAAAAGGGGATAAAGTATATTAATGATACTACCGCCACCACCCCCGACGCCACCATGGCGGCTTTAAGGTTGTCAAAGAAAAAAAATGTCGTGCTTATTGCCGGCGGCGACACTAAAAATATTCCCGATTATAAATATCGCGATTTGGCCAAAATAATTAGAAATAATTGTAAGGCGGTAGTACTTTTCCCGGGGGCCGGCAGCCAACAGATAATCAAACAACTCAAAAAAATAAAGTTTAAGCCATTGGTTTTTGATGTTGGTACCATGATGGATGCCGTATCATTGGCTCAAGGTTTTGCCAAGGCGGGAGATACGATTCTGCTTTCGCCGGCTTCAGCTAGTTTTAATATGTTTATTAATGAATTTGACCGGGGTGGTCAATTTAAATTGATTGTGGGTGGTGCATGACGATAAAGCATTTTAATGTTAAAAAGAAATCTTTGGCTTTTCGGCTCAATAATCTTAGTGAGCGCCATAGTGGCAAGCCGGACTATTTTTTATTGGGACTGATTGGCGTTATTACATTTTTTGGCCTGATGGTTTTATCTTCGGCTAGCAGTGTTGTATCTTTTCGGGATTACAATAATGCTTATTATTTTTTCTGGCACCAATTCTGGCGGGGTTTTGTTCCCGGGATTATTTTATTTCTAATCTTTGCCAAAATTAATTATCGGCGGTGGGAGAAATTTTCCGTGGCTTTTTTTGTTTCTTCTTTGTTGTTGTTATTGTTGGTTTTTGTTCCGGGGATTGGCGCCAGTTATGGCCGTGCTCGAAGTTGGATTAATGTTGCGGGATTTTCTTTTCAGCCCAGTGAAATTGTAAAATTATTTTTGATTTTTTCTTTAGCCGGTTGGTTTTCCTACCGCGGGATGGAGCGGACCAAAGATTTCTGGAATGGTTTGGTGCCGTTTGCTTTGATTTTAGGTATTATTACGCTGCCAGTTGCCTTGTCGGACTTGGGTACAGCCATTGTGATTGTCGTGATTGCGATTGCGGTTTATTTTACGGCCGGGGCCAAAATCAGCCACTTGGCGGGCTTGGGAGTAATCGGCATTGCTGCCTTTGCCGCCTTGATTGTCCAAGCGCCTTATCGGGCCCAGCGTTTGATGACTTTTTTACATCCGGAACTTGATCCCCAGAATATCGGCTATCATATTAATCAGGCTTTTTTAGCCATTGGCTCGGGCGGACTTTTTGGGCTGGGTTTTGGCCAGTCGCGCCAAAAGTTTGCTTATTTGCCCGAAGTTATGGGCGATTCAATTTTTGCTATTATTTCCGAAGAGCTGGGTTTCATTTTTGCCACATTGCTAGTTCTGGCTTTTTTACTTTTAGCTTGGCGTGGTTTTCGTCTGGCTCGCCAGACTAATGATGAATACGGCAAGTTTGTTGCCGCCGGGATTACCTCTTGGTTTATTTTCCAGGCCTTTTTTAACATCGCCGCCATGGTTGGTTTAATGCCTTTGACCGGCATTCCGTTGCCATTCATTAGCTATGGCGGTACAGCTCTGGCTGTTGTATTGGCTGGTGCCGGGGTATTGGTTAATATTTCCAGAACCTCTGATTAGATTGATTTTTTGGTCATAATTTGTTATTTTAAAGTAATGAAAGTCTTGTTTTCCGGCGGCGGAACCATGGGTTCAGTCAGCCCCCTGATTGCTATTTATCAAGCACTTAAAAATCAGCAGCCTAACGCTGAATTTTTTTGGTTAGCTACAAAAAATGGCCCGGAGCTGAAATTTTTGTCCGAGTACAACATTCCAACCAAAGCGATTTTTTCCGGAAAATTAAGGCGCTATTTTAGCTTTCAGAATTTTTTTGATCCGCTTTTAATTTTTATTGGGTTTATTCAGTCTTTCTTTTTTTTGCTTAAATTTAAACCCAGCGTAGTGATTTCGGCCGGTGGTTTTGTCGCCGTGCCTGTAACTTGGGCGGCTTGGATTTTGCGCCGGCCGTCGATTATCCATCAGCAAGACATCAGGCCAGGATTGGCCAATAAGTTGCTGGCGCCGTTTGCTAATATTATTACCGTTACTTTTGAAAGGTCAATCAAGGATTTTGCCAAGTATTCTCAAAAAACTCATTGGGTTGGCAACCCGGCCAGATTAGAAATTTTGCAGGGTAGTAAAGATGAAGCAATAAAGAATTTTAATCTTGATCCGAATTTGCCAACGGTTTTAGTTATGGGCGGTGGCACTGGTTCGCTCAATTTGAACAATTTGGTTATCGATAACTTGGGCGAAATTTTGAAGTTTTGTCAGGTTATCCATATCACCGGCGGTCGGCTGGACAAAGAGGCTCAGCATCCGCGCTATCACGCGTTTGAATTTCTGACTGCCGATCTAAAGCATGCTTATGCTATTAGTGATTTAGTAGTGACTCGAGCTGGCATGTCGGCCTTAACTGAAATCGCCGCCTTGCGTAAGCCGGCTCTAGTTATTCCAATTCCTAATAGTCATCAGGAAGACAATGCCGTTGAATTTTTCCGCAATAATGCAATTATGATGCTTCAGGAAAAAAATCTTAATCCGTCTGCTTTGGCAGGGGCGATTGATAAACTTTTGACCGACAAAGTCGGTCGGGAAAACTTGGCTCGCAACCTGGAAAAGTTGATGCCCGCCGATCCGGTACAACGGATTATTAAGATGATTTTATGAACGAATTTGCCGACCAAGAGCTTAAAAAAGTCGGTGTGGCCATCAGCGGTGGTTTTATTAGAGCCGCCGCCGCCATCGGTGTGATTGAAGTTTTACAAGAAAATAATGTCCCAATTAATGTGATTTCCGGTTCCAGCTCCGGCGCGATTGTGGCTGGTGCTTATGCCTGTGGCAAATTGGAAGAATTAAAGGCCAGACTGGTAAACGGTAGACGCCGAGATTATTTTAGAATAATTTTTGAACCAACTTTGCCGCGCCGTGGATTTTTAAAAGGAGAGCGCAACGAAAAATTTTTTGAAGAATTCGTCGGGGAAAAAACCTTCGCCGAGACAAACATCCCCCTGATTTTGGCAGTTACTGATTTAACGGAAATGGCGGAGGTTGTTTTGACGGAAGGTAAAATCAGTAAGGCGATCAGGGCTTGTACTTCCGTGCCAGGGATTTTTGTGCCGGTTGAGCATGACGAAAAAGTATTGATTGACGGTGCTAATTTCAATACCATCCCTTCCGAGGCGCTTTATCAGCACGGTGTTAATTATGTTATTGCTGTTTATGTCGCTAAGCCTCCTAGCCCGATTACCAGATTCCTCGGTTTTATCCATCAAGTCAGGGGCGGCCGACTGCTTATTAAGAAAATAAATGACCGGCAGGTTCGAAAACAGCATTTGAATATTTTTCGTTTGATTGTCAGAGCCGTCAGACTGTCGGTGGTTCACATCAAGAATTTTTATCATGAGGCCTATCGTTATGATGTTATTATTCGACCGGAACTGAAACGAATCAGGCGTTATCAAGTAAAATCGGTCGAATACTGTATTGCCCAGGGTCGGCGCTCGGCACTGGAGGTGTTGCCTCAAATTAAAAAGGATTTGGGTCTATGACAATTAATTTGTCAAAAATTAAAAAAGTTTATTTTATCGGCATTAAGGGCGTGGCAATGTCCGGTCTGGCGGTTATTTGTAAGCAACGAGGGTTAGAAGTTTGTGGCTCCGATGTTAGTGAAAAATTTATTACCGATAAAATTTTGACCAAACATGACATTGAAGTGGTTGAAGAATTTCTGCCGCAGAATTTGGATTGTAATCCGGACCTGGTGGTTATTGGTACTTCTTGGGGTGCTGAGAATATTGAAGTTGCTGAATCACAAAACCGCGGCCTACTGACCATTTCGGATTCGGAATTGCGCGGTATTTTAAGTTTGGAAAAAAGAACGATTGCCGTTACCGGTGTACACGGCAAGACGACAACGACTGCAATGATCGCCCATGTTTTTAACTATGCTGGTTTGCGTCCCAGTTTTTTAGTTGGTACTGGTACAGTTCCTGACTTGCAGGGGAATGCGGCTTGGTCCAACGGTCAGCATTTTATTGTCGAAGGCGATGAATATGTCCGCAGCAAACAAGAAAAGGTTGCCAAATTTTTGGATTTAACGCCGGCCATTTCAGTCATTACCAGTCTGGAGTGGGAACATGTTGATGTCTATCCCGATTTGGCAACTTTGGAATCGGCTTTTGGTTTGTTGGTGGATAAGACTAGGGATTTGGTGGTAGCTTGTGGCGATTGGCCGAGTGTCAAAAAAATTTTTAGTGATAAGTCAAAACCAACCATAAGGTATGGTTTTGAAGATGGTAACGATTTTATCGCTTATGACCTTGATGAAGGGTTTGACCAAACCAGTTTTAAATTGAAAAATGCCAATCAAGATTTAGGCAGTTTTACCATTAATCTTTTTGGGCGGCATAATGTTTTAAATGCTGTTGCGGCAATTTTGGTCGGTCGTCAGGAGGGCATTGCTCTGCCAAAGATTGAGCAAGCTTTAAAGACTTTTCACGGTACCGAGCGCCGGTTTGATATTTCTCAAAAAAACGATATGGTGTTTGTTGATGATTACGGTCATCATCCGACGGAAATCAAAACCACTTTGCAGGCCGTCAGACATCGTTATCCGACCAAAAAAATCTGGTGTGTATTTCAGCCCCACATGGTTTCGCGCACCAAAGCGCTGCTGGCTGATTTTAGTCAAAGTTTTGGCGATGTCGACCGCGTAATTTTTGCCGATATTTTTGCTTCCGCCCGAGAGCAGGGTCAAGATTTTACTTCGCGTGATTTGGCTGATGTCACCAGACAGTATCACCAAGATGTTGTTTATGTCGGTGATTTAAATGAAACTATCAATTATTTGCGTAAAAATTTGCCCGACCAAGTAGTTTTGGTTACAATGGGGGCAGGGGATGTTTACCGCGTCCGAGACAAGCTAATGATTTAATCTTTTATATATGTCTGAAGAACTAAAAAATATTTTGCCTGGTTTGCAAACGGCTGTCAGTTTAGCCGAATATAATACTTATAAAATTGGCGGTCTTGCCAAATATTTTTATATCGCCAAATCGAAAGATGACTTATTAAAAGCCATTCAGGCCGCCAAGCAAGCCGGAGTGGAATACACCATTATCGGCTGGGGTAGTAATATTTTGGTGGCCGATTCAGGCTATGACGGCTTGGTTATTAAAAATAGCAGTTCAGTAATTGCGGCCGAAGGGGAAATTATTGAAGCCGAAAGCGGTGTTAATCTGGCCAGCCTGATTGGTTTTGCCACCCGTCAGGGTTTGAGCGGTTTGGAATTTGCCGCCGGTATTCCCGGCACTCTCGGTGGCGCGATTTACGGCAATGCCGGCGCTTATGGCTCCAGTTTCTCCTCAGTTGTTCAGGAAGTTGAAGTCTATCAGGATGGTGAAGTAAAAAAGTTTAGCAATGAAGAAATGAAATTTGATTATCGTCATAGCATTCTAAAAGAACGCCCCGGCATTATTCTATCGGTCAAAATGAAATTAACTCCCAAAAATCCAAAGGAAATTCAATCTAAGGTGATTGAAACCATTAAGGGTCGTAACGCCAAGCTGCCGGCCGAACCAAGCTGCGGTTGTGTTTTTAAGAATATTGATTTAAGCAAAGTGGAAATTAATAAAGCTAAGGTCATTAAGGCGCTTGATATCAACGAAGAAGAATGGGAACAGGCAATCAGACACGGCAAGCTATCGGTTGGCTATGTTATCGAGAAATTAGGTCTTAAGGATAAAAAAATCGGCGGCTGCCAGATTTCTCCCAAGCATGCTTCGTATTTAATTAATATTGAGCACGCCAAAGCCGAGCATGTCGTTATGTTGATTTCCGATATTAAAATGCGGGTACGAGACGAGCTGGGTATTCAACTCCAAGAGGAAGTTCAATATTTGGGATTTTAATTAAAAAAAGAGGCAGGTTGGTTAACGCTGCCGTTAGGTTTGGGCTGCACCGTTTGGTGCGGCCTTGATTATTTTTCGATGCGCGGGAGTGATAACATTGAATTCACTGCTGCAACCAAAGTTCCGGGCTTAAAGGGAATGACGATAGCAATCACTGGATGCTGATGGCTTTCAATCATTTCCATTAGTCGCGGATGTTTGTCGGCCGGGGCCAAAATGATCATCGGTGTGACAATCTTTAGTTCGGCAAGCCGATTTTCCAAAGCCACGGGGTCAATTTGACCGTTATCGTCCAGATAGCAGATGACCAACACCAATTCGGGATTGGCGATTTGTTGAATCGCTTCGGTGGTATTCTCCGCTACCACCAGATGCCATTGGTCGGATTTCAGAATAATCCCGCCACCAGTCAACACCTGGCCAACGGACCATCTGACAATTCCGGTTACGGCGGCCACTAAGATACTTTTCATTTTTCCCTCCGTCAGTTAAGGTTCAAGAACTCAGCTTCAAATGTAAAAGTTATCATTTTTTCTTAGCCTTGTCAATTAATGTTAATTTTCGTATAATGTAGACGCCTTTATGACTTTAATCGAAAAAATTGATCGCTTATTTGGTGATCCCAATGAGCGTTATCTTAGCAAAATCAGGCCTTTGGTTGGCCAAATTAATGATCTTGAAGCTAGATTTGAGGCTTTTTCGGCTGATCAGTTGAAACAGCAAGCCCAGGATTTCAAGGCCAGATTGAAAGCGGGTAAGACTTTGGACGACATTTTGCCCGAGGCGTTTGCTTGTGTTCGCGAAGCCGCCAAACGCACTTTGGGTTTGCGCCACTATGATGTTCAGCTATTAGCCGGAATTGTTTTGCATACCAATAAAATCGCCGAACAAAAAACCGGTGAAGGTAAAACTTTGTCGGCGACGACCGCGCTTTACTTAAACGCCCTGGAAGGCCGGGGTGCTCATTTGGTGACCGTTAATGATTATTTGTCCCGGCGCGATTGCGGCTGGATGGCACCGGTTTATTATGCTTTGGGCTTGAGCTGCGGGGTAATCATCCATGATGCGGCGTTTGTTTATGATCCTGAATATTTCGACGAGCAGGCTACCGATAAACGGTTGGCCAATCTTAAGCCGGTTAGTCGCCAAGAAGCTTATCGGGCTGATATTACTTACGGCACCAACAACGAATTTGGTTTTGATTATTTACGCGACAACATGGTTTCCGAGCTGTCTCAGGCGGTTCAGCGCGATTTACATTACGCAATTGTGGACGAAGTTGACAGTATTTTGATTGACGAGGCGCGAACGCCGTTGATTATTTCGGCGCCGGACATGGAATCAACCGACAAGTACTCGCAATTTTCCAGGCTGGTGGTTAAGCTGGTGGAAAACGAAGATTACAACATTGATGAAAAAATGAGAGCCGCGACTTTGACCGAAGGTGGTATTGCCAAAATGGAAAAGCTGCTTGGCATTGATAATATTTATACCGAAGGAGGAGTATCCGATGTCCATCACATTGAACAGGCTCTCAAGGCCCATGCTTTGTTTAAACGCGACCGCGACTATGTTGTTAAAGACGGTGAAGTGATAATCGTCGATGAGTTTACCGGCCGCTTAATGTATGGTCGGCGCTACAGCGAAGGCTTACATCAAGCTATCGAAGCCAAAGAAGGAGTTCCTATTCAGCGTGAAAGCAAAACTTTAGCGACTATTACTTTTCAAAATTATTTTCGTCTTTACCATAAATTGGCCGGCATGACCGGTACGGCCGAAACCGAAAAAGAGGAATTCCAAAAAATTTATGGTTTGGATGTGGCCGTTATTCCGACTAACAAGCCGATGGCTCGTCAGGATCTGATTGACCGGATTTATAAAAATGAAAGCGGCAAATTCCAGGCCGTAGTGCGCGAAGTCAAAGATCGTCACACCAAAGGTCAGCCGGTTTTGATTGGTACGATTTCGATTGAAAAAAATGAATTACTCAGTCAATTACTGGAGCGCGAAGGCGTTCCTCATAATCTATTGAACGCCAAGCAGCACGAGAAAGAAGCCCAGATTATTGCCCAGGCCGGACGGGTTGGAGCCGTAACTTTGGCTACCAATATGGCTGGTCGGGGAGTTGATATTAAACTTGGTGGCGATCCTTTTGATGAGCAGGAAGAAAAACGAGTGAAAGAGCTTGGCGGACTTTATATTCTTGGTACTGAGCGCCATGAATCACGCCGGATTGATAATCAGCTGCGGGGTCGCGGCGGTCGGCAAGGCGATCCCGGCACTTCCCAGTTTTTTGTTTCGCTGGATGATGATCTAATGAGAATTTTTGGTTCCGAGCGCATTAAAGGTATCATGGAAACTTTGAAAGTGCCGGATGATATGCCAATTGAAAATCGGATGATTAGCCGTTCGCTGGAAGCGGCTCAGAAGAAAGTCGAAGGCTATCATTTTGATACCCGCAAGCACTTGGTTGAGTATGATGATGTTTTAAACAAACACCGCGAAACCATTTACAAAAAACGCGCTGCCGTCATTGAAAGTGAAAATGTTAAGGATCAAATTTTACAGCAAGTTCAAGATGAAATTACCGAAGTGGTAAATTTTCATACCGCCGATCCCGATGAAAATATTTGGAATTTGGGAGAAATTTACGAGGTGGTCAATACCATTTTTCCGGTTGGCCAAGATGTCCGGCTTAAGCTTGCCGACATCGCCCAGGCAGCCGGGGACACGATTGAAGATAAAACTTCGCGCGGCCGGCTGATTGGTTATTTGTTTAAACTGGCCGTTGAACAATATAATCATTTGGAAGAACAGGTAATTAAGATTGTCGGCAATGAATCAACTATGCGCCGGGTGGAAAAAGGCGCAATGCTGCGCAGTATTGATATGCTGTGGATTGAACACTTGGAAGCGCTTAATCATTTGCGAACCGGTATCGGCTTGCAGGGCTATGGCCAGCGCGATCCACTGGTAGAATATAAAAAAGAAGCTTTCCGGTTATTTAAGGAATTATTGGCGGCTATTCGCAAACAAGTTGTTTATAGCATTTATAAAATGGGTCCGGCCGCCAATATTGCGCCGATTGTTATGAATCAAATGCCGGGGTTGAGCTTCCAGGCGCCGGCCAAAACTTCCCAGTCGTCCAAATCTTCAATCGCCGGATTGGCTCAAAACCAAGCCAATCTCGATACTCCTCAGCAGCAAGAAGTCGATTCTCGCTTAGCTCAAGTGCCAACCGACGACAATACTCATTACCAAGGTCAAAAGGTTGGCCGGAACGATCCTTGTCCTTGCGGCAGCGGCAAGAAGTTTAAACGATGCCACGGGGCATAACTTGATTATGGGCAAAATATTTTTAGTCAGGCATGGTCAAGACAAAGATAATCAGCAAGGCATTCTTAATGGTAAACGAGATAGTGAATTAACCGACTTGGGCCGCAGACAGGCAGCAACAGTAGTTGAAAAGTTTAAAGATATAAAAATTGAAGCTATTTATTGTTCACCGTTAAAGCGGGCTTATGACACGGCTAAAATTATTGCTGCTGAATTGGGCGTCAATGAAGTTATCACGGATGAATCTTTAATCGAGCGTGATTTTGGGGTACTGACCGGCAAGCCGGTAGCTGATATACTTAAATATACCCAGAAAATTATTAGATCTGACGGCATAAATTATTTTCTTGAAGTCGAAGGTGCCGAGAGTTTTAGTGATTTACTATTGCGTGGTGGTCAAATTCTGGAAAAAATAAATCAGCAATATCCTGATAGTAATATAGTGATCGTGACTCATGGTGATATCGGTAAAATGATTAGAGCTGTTTACCATAACTGGACATGGCAGAAAGGACTGGAAACTCCATATTTTGATAATACCGAGGTATTGGAGTTATCTGACAGTCAAGACAAAGAAATATTATGATAAACAAAAATGCAGTACTAAATTTTGATGAAAGAGAACTAAAGAAACTAGCCAAGCCATATTTGGATTCAGCGAGGGCTGGTGATTGGAAGCATGCGCTGCGGGTTGTTGAATGGGTCAAAGATTTAGGTGAAGGTAGGGATGATTTGTATTTATTAATAACGGCTGGCTATTTGCACGATATCGGCTGGTCGGGCATAGCGCCAAATAGCAAGTTAACCCTTGCTGACATCCGAAAACTTGAACCAAGGGCTAATAAAAATTCATTTGAATTAATCCCCGAAGTTCTCTCGAAATTAAAGTTTACCAATCAGGAGCAAGACATCGTGTTCAGATTAGTGGCCGCTGCCGATAAATATCAGTCAAAAAAAGATGACGAAATAATAATTGTTGACGCCGATAATCTTAGTAAATTGTGTTTTGATCATGTTAACGAGAAGTTTACCCAACAAGATTTTTCTATAGTAATTAAGCATTTTGAAGAAGATCTGCCAAGTAGAGTAAAAAGTAAGAAAGCCAAGGAACTATTGCCAAAACTGTTAGTGGATTTAAAGAGTCAGCTAAAAATACATGAAATACAATAAACTTATTCGTGATAAAATTCCAGAAATTATCCGGGCCAAGGGTCGTGAGCCAATCATCCATATTGCCGATCAGCAAGAATACTGGCAAAAGCTCAAAGAAAAATTGGTGGAAGAATTCAAAGAATTTGAGGCTGCAGAAAGTCCCGAAGAATTAGCCGATGTTTTGGAAGTCATCGATGCAATTATTAAGTATAAGAATTTTGATTTTATCGAGATTAAAAAGATTAAGGAACAAAAAGCTCAAGCGCGGGGAAAATTTGAAAAACGAATCATTCTTGACGAGTCTTAAATTATTATGCCCGAATTGCCGGAAGTCGAAACTTTAAAACGGGACTTGAAAGTTTTACAAGGCAAAACCATTAAAGCCGCCAAGGTCAACTGGCCTAAGATGGTTAAACCTTTAAGTCCGGCCAAGTTTTGCCAAGGAATAAAAAATCTAAAAATTACCGGCGTTTCGCGCCGGGCCAAAGTGTTGATTTTAGAACTGTCTGGTTCTAATTTTTTATTGGTTCATCTTAAGATGACTGGCCAATTAATTTACCAGCCCAAGCGCGGTCATTTAGTAGTCGGGGGCCATCCGCAAGTTGAGGGAGCGAGTGCTTTACCCAATAAATATACCCGCATCATCATTTATTTTAAAGACGGTACGGTTCTTTATTTTAACGATTTGCGTAAATTTGGCTGGCTTAAGTTGGTCGATAAAAAAACCAAAGAAAAAATTCTGGCTGATTTTGGTATCGAGCCATTAACGGTGGAATTTACTTTGGAAGAATTTAAAAATATTTTAAAGCGTTATCCCAATCGTAAAATCAAACAACTTTTAATGGATCATAAATTAATTGCCGGAATCGGTAATATCTATGCTGATGAAAGCTGCTATTACGCCAAAGTACTGCCGGGGCGAATTGTCAAAACTTTAAAACCAAAAGAGATTACCGACCTTCATGAAGGTATCAAAATCATTCTTAAATTGGCGATTGCTAAAAAAGGCACCTCTTTTCGAAATTATATCAAACTCAACGGTCGTCCCGGCGGCATGGTTAAATATTTAAAAGTTTATGGGCGTGGCAATCAGACTTGCTCTCAGTGCGGCGCGATGATCAAAAAGATAAAGCTCAATGGCCGTGGCACTCATTTTTGTCCCCAGTGCCAAAAATAAAGACCCGCTAATCAAAAACGGGTCTTTATTTTAAAAATTTTATTTTATGATCTTTTTCTGGATCGAGCAAACAGTTTGGCTGCCTTTAAGGCTGGTGAGTCTTCCTCTTTTATTCCTGCTTCTTCATCCCTTTTGGCATAGTATCTTTCCGCTTCAGCTTTTTGTTCTTCGGTCGGATTTGGGTTCCAAGTCGGCTCTGACCCGGTTTCCCAGACTACTGAGGTGAGGGCATCCAAATCTAGTCCTTCAACATCTTCTTCCGTTAAATCTGGTCCTTTTTCAATATCAATGCTGGCAGCGGCCGCCTCAAATCTTTTTTGTGTTTCTTCGTATGAATTCTCTATTCCCGGCATAGTTTTAAATTATTAATTATTAGTATTAATTAAATTAAGCATAGCATAAAAATGATATTTTGTCAAGAAAAATGATTAACTATTTTTATGTTTAAAATTGATGAAGCTGTTTTGTCTGGTTGATAATCTTTAAGATATTTTTGCCAAGCATTATTGAAATTAATCATTGATCTTCGATAAGCTTCATAGTCGCCATTTGGGTAATTGGCATCAAATCTTCTTTTGATTCTTTTTTCTAAATATTCATTTTTTAATTTAATAAAAATAATTTTGTCAAAAATATTTTCAAACATTTTGGTATTCTTTAAAAATATCCCTTCTACTAGCAAAACCTCATTATTTAAATTAAGTTGAATTATCTGTGGACCCTTATTTTTTTTATAACATATGTTTTTTAATACAAAGTATTTTTTTCTAGCAGATCTAAAATCTTTAGCCATTTTTTTTATCAATTTAGTTTTGTACCATTTCTCTTCAAAAACTTGGCATTTATTTTGGTAACTTTCCAGTGCTTTTCTGCGAAAGGCACTGGAATACATAAAATAATCAAGATGAACAGCGGTAATATCTTTATTTTTATAGGCCAGCTCTTTCAGAATAACCGTTTTTCCTAAACCACTGGGTCCGTCAATCCCAATAATCAATTTTTTATTTGGGAGCTCCCGTTGCCATTTTTTGATTAATTTAATTATTGCCTCAACTATTTTTTGATTGGGGTCTTGGTCCATATGATTAAAGGTTAGCAAAATTCATTATTTTTTTCAAAATTTTAAGCAATCAAAAACTCCCACCTTGCTGTGGGAGTTTTTGATTGATATTATTCGTATTCTGGTTCTTCTTCTTTGTCCATGCCGTCGTCGTCTGGATCGAAGCCTTCGTCTTCTTCACCCTCTTCATCTTCCATTGAAGATTCATCGGGATCGTCGCCGTAGGCGTCGTCGTCTTCGTCCATGTCGTCGTCGGATGAACTCAACATGAAGATGTTGAGCATAACCAACAGGTTAATAATAAGACCTATTAATTATATTATTTTTTAGATTAAATTCAAGAGGATTGTCAAGCCTATTCCCCAGATAATTCCGCCGCCGACTTCGGCAATACTGTGACCCATCCGTTCCCGAAAGTAGGGTATTTCTTCCTTGCCATTTTTGCCCAATTTATCAATTAATTTGTTGAAAATAATCGCTTGTTTGCCCAGCATTCCTCGGAAAGCCACTGCGTCTCTGATGATTAGCAGAGTAAAAATCAACGCCAGGGCAAAAATTGGCTGGTCAAATCCCAATTTTATCCCCAGCAGGGTAGTAATGGAAACGGCAAATGCCGTATGGGAAGAAGGCATTCCGCCATAGCTGGACATAATATTTTTGAAGTCAAAATTGCCCTTAATGCCGTCCGTTAGTAATTTTAAGGCTTGACTGGAAATTCCTACGATAATTGGTATAATGATATAAGCTAGGTCCATGGTTTTATAATTTTATGGATTATTTTTATTCAATTTTTGCGGGTATTATCCAGGGTTTGACCGAATTTTTGCCAGTGTCCAGCTCTGGGCACCTGGTATTGTTTCACGATTTTTTAGGTTTTGACTTTCCCGACCAGGTTGCCTTTGATGTTGTTTTGCATCTGGGAACTTTGGTAGCCTTGCTGTTATTTTTCCACCGGGATGTTATTAAATATCTTTTGGCATTTTTCCGCAGTCTCTATCAGTGGCGTTTAAAACAGGATGTGGACCAGCGTTTGGCGTGGTATTTGTTTTTGGCAACCATTCCGGCTGGAATTTTTGGCTATTGGTTTGAAAGTGAAATTGAAACGATTTTTCGCAGCCCCGTGATCGTGGCCTGGATGTTGATTATTGTCGGGTTACTACTCTATTTTGCCGATTCATTCTTCAAAAAAGAAAAAGATATTGAACAATTGACTTTCATGAATGCGATGAACATTGGTTTGGCTCAGGCTTTGGCTTTGGTTCCGGGCGTATCGCGATCGGGCATTACCATTATAACAGGTTTGAGTCAGAAACTGAAACGCGATCAGGCTGCCAGATTTTCATTTTTGCTTTCCATGCCGATAGTCTTTGCCGCCGGCCTTAAAAAAACTGTGGATCTGGTTGTCGAATCGGGATTACAATCAGTCGATTACTTAATTTTAATTTTAGGATTTGTATCTTCTGCCGTTACCGGTTATTTTTGTATCAAATACTTTTTAAGATTCTTGCGTGATCACAGTCTGACAGTTTTTGTGTTTTACCGTATTGTTTTAGGATTAGTTATTTTAATTGCGATTTTATTTTTTAAATAATTTTTATGGATTCCGAAAGAGCAAATGGCATTGCCAAAGAAATTCAGGAAGTTTCCAACGGGACGGAAATCAGCCCTTATCTATGGCGGATCATCAAACGGCCGGAAATATACCGAGCGCTGGTTGATTTAGTGGCAAATGGCGAGGAGGTTTTAGCTGATAAACACATTGAGACATCTTATAAACATTCCATTGATGTGGCGACAATTGCCGAAGCTTTTGCTGATGAATTCAAAGATTCGTTTAATCAAGAGAAAAAGGATACTTTTGTAACGGCAGCTTTATTGCATGACATTGGTAAACGAAAGGTTAATCCGGAAATATTGTTAAAGAATGGTAAGCCTACTGATGAGGAGCGTAAGGAAATAGAACGCCATGTCTATGAAGGCTGGGAGATTTGTCAGAATATTGCCGATAAAATTAGGGAATTAAATCCCGAAAGAGCTGAGTTAATGTCTGGGGTGATTGCCGAAATTGTTTTTCGCCATCAGGCCCATGGTAATGGCCATAGTTATCCTGCCCCCGAAGCATTTCATCGTCATCAAGATCCTGAAACCGAAGAATTAATATCGGAAATGTCAAAAAAGATTTCAGTAATTGATATTTTTGATGCCTTAAATTCATATCGCGCTTATCGTGTGCCGGCGGATAAACCAGAGATTGAAAGATTGTTGAAAACTAAATTTCCCGAGGAAGATGAATGGATTAATTTTTTGATCAATAATTTCATCGACGACCAAGAAGGTTAAATGAAAGCAATAATTTTGGCCGGCGGACAAGGTACCCGCCTACGGCCGTTAACTTACAAAATTCCTAAAGCTTTAATTCCGATTCAGGGTAAAACTTTGACTGAACAGGTTTTTGATATCTACCAAAAAGCCGGCGTGACCGATATCTATTTGTCAGTTGCTTATTTGGCGCAGCAAATGCAAGATTACTTTGGCGACGGGTCAAAATTTGGTTTTAATATCAGTTATCTTAAAGAACCTGAGCCCATGGGCACTGCTGGACCGCTGTTATTGTTGCGCCAACAAGGAAAAATCCCCACTAGTGATTTTTTTATGTCCAATGGTGACAATCTATTCGCCTTGGATTTAAACGAGATGATTAGACAACACCAAAAGACTGGGGCAATAGCCACTATCGCCTTGACCAAAGTATCCGATCCGACTCGTTTTGGCATTGCTAGGCTTGAAGACAGTAGAATTTCAGAATTTATCGAAAAACCAACAGTCCAAGAAGCGCCGTCGCTTTATGCTTCTTCCGGATATTATCTGCTGTCACCAGCAGTATTTGATTATTTACCCGCCAAAAATTTTGTCATGGTCGAAAAAGATTTGTGGCCGGTTTTGGCTAAGGCCGGCAAGTTATTTGGCTATTGTTCTGACGCCCAGTGGTTTGATACCGGCACGCCGGAAAGCTATGAACAAGTTGAGCGCGAATGGCGCGGAGTTTAATTTTATGATTAATTTTATTGGTAAAAAAAATCAAAAGCGAAGAACTATTAAGCGGTTTGCCGTCTCGATTATTATTTTAATTTTGATCAGCTGGGTTTATTATCTTTATTGTTTGAATTCGCCACTTGCCGGTGATCAGCTAACCCAAGAGTTTATCGTTGAATCAGGCTGGGGGAGTAGTGACATTAGCTATCGTCTAACTGATGCCGGGCTGGTCCGCAACCCCTATGTTTTTCAAATGTATGTTTGGCTTCATCGGATTGATAGTCGCCTTCAACCGGGAAATTATTTTTTGAGTAAAAGTCAAAATATCAAAGAGATCGCTTGGATTTTAGCCAGGGGAGCGGGCAGTACCAAAGAAATCAGTCTGACTTTTATCGAGGGTTGGAATAACCAGCAGATCGCTGACTATCTGGTTGAGCGCGAGATGATTGCCCAACCGGCTGATTTGTTTGCGATAGTCCAGAAAAAAGCTGTCTGGTGGGATGATTATCCAGTTTTGGCCAGCCGGCCTAAAAATCTTGATTTGGAAGGTTATCTTTTTCCGGATACTTATCGGGTATTTCGTGATGCGACCATAGCGGATATCGTTCAAAAAATGGTTGCTACATTGGAAGAAAAAATTACTTCGGAAATGCGCCAAGAAATTTCTCGGCAACATAAGACTATTCATGAGATTATTACCCTGGCTTCCATTCTGGAAAAAGAAGTTTCAACCCAGAAGGATCGGCGGTTGGTGGCTGATATTTTTTACAAACGATTGGCCGCGGGTATGCCGTTGCAGTCCGATGCGACCGTTAATTATGCTACCGGTAAGAGTGTTACTCGCGCCAGCCTTGATGATTTATCGGTTGAGAGTTTGTATAATACCTACAAATATAAAGGCTTGCCACCCGGGCCGATTTGTAATCCGGGATTTGAAGCCATTGAGGCGGCGGTCTATCCGGTGGCCAATGAGTACTGGTATTTTTTAACTACCCCCAACGGTGAAGTTATCTATAGTAAAACTCATGATGAGCATGTGGCCGCCAAGGCTAGATATTATTAATACTTAATAAAAAATATGGCTAAAACTTTAGTAATGTCACTGGGTGGTTCGCTGATTGCCCCTCAAGGTATTGATTTAAAATTTTTAGTTGGATTTCGCAAATTGATTTTAGATTTTACCGCTCAAGGTAATCGGGTTATTATTATTACCGGTGGTGGTGATACCGCCAGAAATTATCAATCGGCGGCCAGAAAAATCAATGCCAAAATTTCGCCCAAAGATTTGGATTGGGTGGGAATTGCCGCCACCAAAATAAATGGCGAGCTGGTTAGCGCGATTTTTGGCAACTTGGCTTATGAGGGCATATTAGCTGATCCATCCCGCAAGGTTAAGACTAATAAAAAGATTATTGTCGGTGCGGGGTTTAAGCCCGGTTCTTCTTCAGATAAAGATGCGGTTATCGCTGCCAGGACTTTTGGCGCTAAAACTGTCATCAATCTTTCCAATATTTCTTATGTTTATAATAAGGATCCCAGAAAGCATAAAGATGCCAAACCCCAGACTAAAATGACATGGTCTGATTTTCGCAAAATCATTGGTAATAAATATATACCCGGCGCTCATTGGCCGTTTGATCCGGTAGCCAGTCGTTTGGCCCAGCAGTGGCAAATGTCATTGGTGGTTATGAAAGGCAGCGATTTGGCTAATTTACGCAATTTTTTGGCTGATAGAAAATTCAAGGGAACAATTATTGAATAGTCCATCTTGACAAAATTTGATAATTTGTTAAGATAATCAAGTCAATTTAATAAGACCACAGACCGTTTGGGTCCCGATGAATTGGGATTAAATTAGCTTTCGGCTAGCCCGGCGCAGGTAGCTTCCAGATTTATTTTAGGCTGTGGTTTTTCCCGCAGTTTTATTTTTTGCTTAATATACTATTAAACCAATATATGCCTAAGACAAAACAACAAAAGGAAGGGATCGTTAACGATTTCATTGATAAATCAAAGCGCGCCAAATCTTTGGTATTTGTTAATTTTGCAGGCTTGAAGGTTAAAGAGATTGAAGATTTGCGCAAACGCTGTCGGAGTGAGCAGCTTGATTATTTGGTAGCCAAAAAAACCTTGATGAATGTTGCTTTTAAAGAAGCCGGCGTTCAGGATGTTGACGCCAAAAGTCTGGACAATAGTGTGGCGACGGTATTTTCTTACGAAGATGAAGTTGCGCCTGCCAGGATCATTCAGCAGTTTTCCAAAGATCACGAAGCTTTGCGCTCGATTGGTGGGCTGTTGGAAGGCAAGTTTGTCGGTCCGGAAAAGATTGTCGAACTTTCCAAATTACCTTCACGGGAAGAATTATTGGCCAAAATGGTTGGTTCAATCAAAGCCCCAGTTTCTGGTTTTGTTAATGTCTTGTCCGGTAATTTGCGCAATCTGGTTTATGTTTTAAGTGCCATTAAAGGTTCTAAAAATTAATATTTAAATAATAAAATTAAGGAGATAACTAAATTATGTCAGAAGAACAAAAGCAAAATGCTGAAACCAAAGTTGAAGTTCCTGCGAAATTCAAATCTTTGGTTGAAGAAATCGAAAAAATGTCAGTCTTGGATTTAGCAGAATTGGTCAAGGTCTTGGAAGAAAAATTTGGTGTTTCTGCCGCTGCTCCCGTTGCCATGATGGCCGGTGGTGCGGCCGGTGGTGCCGCTGAGGCCGCTGAAGAAAAAACTGAATTCACCGTTGAATTGACTGCCGCTGGTGACAACAAGATTGGCGTCATCAAAGCCGTTCGAGCCGTCACTGAACTTGGTCTTAAAGAAGCCAAAGATCTAGTTGATGGTGCTCCAAAGCCAGTTAAGGAAAATGTTAAGAAAGAAGAAGCTGAGGCTATTAAGAAGACTTTGACTGATGCCGGTGCGACGGTCACCTTGAAATAAATTTTTCATTTTTTCAGATTAAACTTTGAATTAAAAAATCCCGCTTTAAAGCGGGATTTTTTAATTATTCTAATGTTTGTTTGGATTATTAATTTCTGGCTTAAACCAAACAATCATTCTAGATGATTGGCGATTACACCAAATATTTTTCCGCCATTGAGTAAATATATCTCTTTGTTATTTTCTCTGACCGTAAAATCTTTGAGATCATCAAAACCCACGGAAATATATTGATTAATCAGTTTGCCTTCCTTGTTTAAAACAATCAGGCGTTTGGTTGGCGGATCAATAAAATAGAGAAATTTTGAATTGTCAAAAGTTTTTAGTTTGGTTGCCGCTTGGATTGGCGGATCAATTAAGGAAGTTGCGAAATCAACCTGGTTGCCATTTTCAAATTTAATTATCTCACCATTTGATTTCAGAACATAAATATTCCCGTCGATGGTTAAAGAAGTCGCAGTAGACAAATCAATGCTATTTTTTATCCAGGCAGTCGGGTTGGTATATCCACCAGCGGTTTTGGTATAGCGGTAGATTTGACTGTTGTTGGTATCAAGTAAATAAAGACGATCGTTGTAATTAGCGCTGTCAATAATATTTTGATTGTCATTAATGTTAATGGTAAGTGGCTTGACGGTTTCATCGTTGGGGCTGAGGACAAAAGCCGCCATAGTGGCGCTGAAAAACAATATTTCATTGTTGTTAATGGCAGTAGCCAATTTCAGTTTGCTTAATTTGGTGTCCGGGGAAAAAATAGAAGACAAAACTCTGGTGTCGAGATTGGCCTTATAGATTGCTTCATTATTTTGGTTTTGAGTATAGGCGTTATTGCCGTTCAGAACCAAAATATTGGCAATATTAGCCTGATTATCCAAATTATTAAAATTAACTACTTGAAGCGGCTCGTTTATTTCCACCAAATATCGCAGATTGTTAAGTTCTTCTTCAATCCCGGCCAGAACATCGGACAGTTGGTTTTCTTCGTCTTTATTAGCGGGCTCCAGACCGGCCAACATATCTTTGGCCTTTACTAATAATTCTCTGGCTTGGCCTTCGTCGCGATAAATCAAACTGGCCGCAGCATCATTTTTTAGATTTTCGACTTCGTTTACAATTTGGCTAAAATGTTGAATTCTTGCTTCCCGTTTGTTCTTTAGTTGAATCCAGATGACGCTTTGGCTTAAGACGATAGCCAATACCACAATGATCACTAGTAAAGTTTTACTGGCTGGGGGTAATTTTTTGAATTTAATCAATAATTTTTGGTAGCCGTCGCCAATAATTATTGATATTTTATTGAAAAATTTTTGTTTTCCAATCGCTTTTAGTATAAGTTTCGCATTTAAGTATATTGGTTGGGCGATATTATTAAAAATCCGCCTTAGCCGGTTAAGATTGTCAAGTGGCTTTGTAAAACTTATTTTTAATTTCTTTTCTGTTGGAGGGACTCCGACATCTGATCTATTCATTTTAGGACTTGGTATTAAGCGAGTTCTGGTTTTTTGCTGTTGGTAAAAACTATTGGTTGAACTTTTGGCCTTCTGGAGATAATTTTTTAAAGCGGTATTCAGAGATTGAGCATATTTTTTTAATTCCGGCATAACGGAGGGGGTTAACAGTTTTTGGGTTTCTTGCTCCGTTTTTATTAGCTCATTAATGGAATCTTCCGAAGCGGCTTTGGTATAATCAAAGTTCATAGTCTGCGGTCTTGGTTTGGTTGCCACTCTTTTTTCCAGTTCCAATGTTATTAAGCCAAAATTTTGCCTTTCAATTTGTTCCAGTAGGTTTTTAAGTTCTGCCCCACCACTAAGTGTTCCGTTTTGAGTGATGACATTTTTTATTTTTTCCAAAGAAAAATAATCAAGAATATTTGATGTGCCGATAAAAATAATGTCGTTTAAACGAATTCGGCCGCTGATTATTTGGGAAAAAAATTTAAGGGGATCGGGGGTACTGCTTGGCGATTTACTGGTTTCTAAAACATCAATAATCCGGTAGTTTCTAGGAGGAATGCTATATAGCAATATTACGGCAACATCACCCACCAAAGCAAAATGAATTTCCTGACCGTGGACAACAGCCAAGACAATGTTGACCTTGGCCGGATCAAAATCGATATTGTTATTTTCAATAAAAGAAGCAATTGCCAGATTAGTTTTCTTGAGCGCTAATTCAAACTTTTCGCCGATATTAAGATTTTGATTGGCAACAATTGACGGGTGGTAGTAATTATCTTTGGTTTCTTCAATTATCAAGTCTATCAGCTCGTTGATTTTTGGACTTTTGGCGCTGATTTCGATTAATCCGAATATTTTGCCCTGTTTATTTTCCAAATCTAAATCCGGTTTGGCGGAAAATGATCGGACAAAAATTTTTGGCGAGGATGGTTTTTCGACCACAAATTGGAGAATTTTTGATTGAGGGTAATCCATTATGCTTTAAATTTGTCAGCAATTAACGTTTATATTATACTAGAAACAGGAGATTAGGTAAATCCCATAGTTAATTATGCTTGAACAACTATTTGGTTCAAAAACCAGGGTTAAATTATTAAGGCTTTTCTTGAATAACCCCGACCAACCTTATTATTTAAGGGAATTAGCCAGGAATCTTAAAACCCAGCTTAATTCCGTCAGACGCGAGGTTGCCAATTTGGAAAGATTGGGAATTGTTAAATCGGTTCATTTGGCCGAACCGGAACTGGCCAAATCCAAGAGCCATTCCCGAAATGTCAAACTCAAGGGAAGCAAGAAGTATTTTTTAGTGGATACGGAGTTTATTTTATATCCTGAACTTAAAGCAGTATTGCTAAAAGCCCAGTTATTGCTGGAGAAAGATTTTGTCGCCAAGATTGAAAGCCTGGCTAATTTAAAATTATTTATTCTGACGGGAATTTTTGTCGGGCTGGAGGGCTTTGTTACCGATATGGTCATTGTCGGAACGATTAATCGCCAGCGGCTGGCTAATATTGTCAAAGCATTTGAAAAAGAACTTGGCCGTGGAATTAATTACACCATAATGACTTTGCCGGAATTTAAGTACCGCCAAGATATTACCGACCGTTTTTTGTATGACATTTTGGAACGCCGAAAGATTGTCATTGTCGACAAAATAAATTTGGATTAATGACTAAAAAAGTCTATTTTAAGAATAATCTCGGCCGCCGGATTGTCGGCTTGTTGAGCCTGCCGAATGGGGGAAGTACCCCTTTTCCGGCGGTTATTATTTGTCATGGGTTTAAGGGATATAAAGAGCAGGCTCATCTGAAGACTTTGGCTTCAGCTTTGGCTAGCAGCGGTATTGCCGTTTTGCGGTTTGATTTTGGCAATGGCGTTGGTCAAAGCTATGGTAAGTTGGAAGACATCAAGTTTAGTCAGTATCTGGGTGATTTAAAATCGGCGATTGATTATGTGGCTAAGCAAAAATATATTGATCAAAATAAGCTTGGTTTAGCCGGCCATAGTTTAGGTGGCCAGTTGATTTTGACATATGCTCCACGCGACAAAAGAATAAAAGCTTTGGCGGATTTGGCCGGAGTGTCTTATCGCGGCTGGGGGAATACTAATTTGGAAAAAGGGGTTGTTAAACAATTGCCTGAAGCGAAAAAAACCGGATATTTTTATGTCTTCAGTAAGCGAACAGGAAAAAAATATAGAATAAAAATTGGGTATTATTATGACATTATGAAGTACGATACCCCGGCTCAGATTAAAAAAATCAAAGTTCCTACCTTGATAATCCATGGTTCCAAGGATCAGTCGGTGCCTTTGTCTCATTCCAGATTGGCATTTCGGACATTGAAATCACCAAAGAAGCTGGTTATTGTCCCGGATGCTCCTCATACTTGGCGTGGCACGGCTGATCCAGGCGGTAAATTTCAAAAGCAAATCAATCCAATCGTTGTTGATTGGTTTAAAAAATATTTACCCCGTTGAAATTTTGGGTAAATATAATGAAATATATTACAAGTTTATGATTCTGATAATTAATACTTCAGACATTGAAGAAGTTACTATCGGCTTGATTGATCAAGGTAAAGTTTTGGCGCTCAAAAATTTCCGGGCCAAATATCGCCAAGCCGAAAAACTTTTGCCATCAATCGACAAGCTTCTGAAAAATGCCAAAGTAAATTTAAAAGATATCAATGGCATTGTAGTGGCTGATGGCCCAGGGCCCTTTAGCGCCCTTCGAATTGGTATTGCTTTGGCTAACACTTTGGGGTTTGCTTTAAGGATTCCGGTGATGGGAGTTAAAAAAGAAAGATTTTCCAACCCGGCTGAACTGGCGGCCCAAGCCGAAAAGTTGATAAAGCAGGCCAGTGTGGAAAATATTGTCTTGCCGTTTTATGGCAAAGAGCCTAATATTACCATCAAGCCTTGATGTCCGGTGATTTTAAAACCGTTACCACCTTATCTTATTTGATTAATAGTGATAATCAGGTGTTGCTGGTTTATAAAAAGCGGGGATTTGGAGTTGGTAAATGGAATGGCCCGGGCGGCAAGGTTGAACCGTTTGAAGATCCTAAAGCGTCAGCAATTCGTGAAATTAAAGAAGAAGTCGGGATAACGGTGTCCGATTTGGCGCCAATGGGATTAATTGAGTTTGTTTGGCCCGATGAACTGGTTGATAACAATACGGTCTGTTATCTTTTTATGACTAAAGATTTTTTCGGGAAACCGGTTGAATCGGAAGAGTGCCGTCCTCAATGGTTTAATTTTGATGATATTCCTTACGGTCAAATGTGGGATGACGACCAATATTGGTATCCGCTGATTTTGAGGGGCCAGGTGATCAAGAAGCGTTTTTTCTTTGATCAGAATAGCAAGGTGACAAAACAGGAAGATATTTAAAATAATTTTATGTCAAAAACCATTTTAGTAGTTGAAGACGATAAAGACCTGCTTAATTTGGTAACTTTGAAGCTGGAGCAGGAAGGATTCAAAGTCGATGCTGCCGAAACCGGCCAGCAGGTTTTGGATTATTTGGAAAATAACCTGCCCGATCTGGTGTTGCTTGATATTCTTTTGCCCGACATCGACGGTATTACGGTTTTAAATGAAATCGCTACCCATGATCGAACTAAAAATTTGCCGGTGATTATTTTGAGCAATCTTGCCGATCAGGGATCTTTTGAACAAGCCGCGGCTGTGGGAAATTATGAGTATCTGGTTAAAGCTAAAGTTGACCTTAGCGAGCTAGCCGCTAAAATTAAGAGTAAGTTGAATTGTTAGCCCTTCTCTATCTGCCCCCCCCTCCAATTGGGGGGGCAATTTTTTGATTGAAAAAACATTAAATCTATGGTAAGGTCTTGGGCAAGTGGTTTAGACTCAAACTTAATGGAGGAATGGTCGTGGCACCTGAATTGGAATGGCAATTGTGGCGAGCGGTTACCAATGGTAGTGGCTCCTTACCCCGGGTTCCTGACAGCTTTAATGTTTTGAGCCTGGAAATCCAGGGTCATTTTGTGGGCGATAGGTTTTCGCCTGCTATGAAAGACGGCGGTTGCGATATTATCGCTCGTTGCCGTGAAATCACGACGGAGCCCGGTGGCCATTGTCTGGGGGTGCTTACTCTCAAGAACCCCTCGGCTCCGACCGGAGGAATCTGGTATTTTGTACCCAATACTGGCAGTGGTCAGTAGTCAGTGGGGCTTCTTCTAGCTATTGAGGTCCCTCTTTTTTTATCCACAGAATTAGGATTAAACATTGACAAAATTGCCAAATTTTATTTAAAAATGGCTTAATAAACGATTTTTATTTGGTGTTTAGAAGTGGTTGACATTGGAGTAAAAGTGGAGTAAAATAATATCAGAGTGGTAAAAAGTGGATGAAAGTGGGGATAAACAAATCCAACTGTGGATAATCAATATATTAGAACACAAAAACAAAACAATGTTTATTGGAGAATACCAACACAATATTGATCAGAAGGGAAGAATGGCGGTTCCATCTAAGTTCCGTAAGGCTTTGACTAAAGGCGCAGTTGTTACTAAGGGCTTAGACGACTGTCTTTTTTTGTATACCAAAGATGAATGGAAGAAATTAGCCGACAAATTGGCTGCTTTACCGATTGCCCGAGCCAACACCAGGGCTTTTGCTCGTTTGATGCTGGCTGGAGCAATGGATGTTGAAATCGACCGTCAGGGTCGGATGCTTATTCCCGACTATCTGAGGAAATATGCCAGTATGAATAAGAAAGTGGTTATTACCGGTTTGTATAACCGTTTGGAAATTTGGGATGAAACCAAGTGGGATAAATATAAACAGGGTACCGAAAGTAAAAGTGGTGATATCGCCGAAGCCTTGGGAGAATTGGGAGTGTAATTTAAAATTTTATGTCCGATTTCCACCAGCCCGTATTACCTCAGGAAATCTTAGATTATCTCAAACCGCAAGCGGGGGACAAATTTATTGATTGTACCTTGGGTGGCGGCGGGCATACTCTGAATTTTTTAAAACTGGTTGGGCCAAGTGGCAAAGTTTTGGCCATTGATATGGATCCGTTGGCAATCGCCGAAGCTCGACGCGCCAGTACGAAATTTGCAGATAGTTTGATTTTAGCCAGAGATAATTTTAGAAATTTAAAAAATATTGCCGATGTACACGAATTTAATCAAGTTAATGGTATCTTATTGGACCTTGGCTTATCCAGTGGTCAGCTACAGGATCAAGCGCGGGGCTTCAGTTTTGGGTCCGAAGGTCAATTAGACATGAGGTTTGGTCCGGCTGTTGCCGACAGTTTTGGCGCCGTTACGGCCGGTGAAATAGTAAATAATTACCCGCAAAAAGATTTAATTGATATTTTTAAAAATTATGGCGAAGAAAGGTTGGCTGTCGCGATCTCCAAGAAAATAATCGAGGTTCGCCGCACTAAACCAATTGATTCGCCTAAACAGCTGGCGGCCATAATTGAAAGCGTTTATCACCGTTATCACCGAACTAAGTCGAGGATTTCTCCGGCCACTAAAGTTTTTCAGGCCTTGCGAATTGCCGTTAATGATGAGTTGCAAAGCTTAAAGTTGGTTTTGCCTCAAGCCCTTGACTTATTGGTTTCCGGCGGTCGGTTGGCGGTAATCAGTTATCATTCGCTAGAAGACCGGATTGTCAAAGATTATTTTCGGCGCGAAAGTCGGGACTGTATCTGTCCACCGGAGATGCCAGTCTGCCAATGTGGCCATATTGCCCGCCTAAAAATTATTACCAAAAAACCAGTCGTGCCTACGGTCGAAGAAATAAAAAATAACCCTCGATCTCGCAGTGCTAAATTAAGAATAGTTGAAAAATACAAATAAAAATAAAAAAATATGTCCAAAGTTTTTCGAGTGGCTAAAATTAATTATCAGACAAAGAACGCTAAGAGTCGTTTAGGATTATTCCATTTTAATCTAAAAATCGCCAAATTGTCTTTGGCTTTATTGATTGTCGCTTTAGGATTAGGTTATTTGATTCAAATTAACGGTTTAGCCACCAAAGGTTATCAGATTCGAGAATTAGAAGACCGGATTGGCGAGTTGGAAAATGAGCAGGCCGATTTGAAGCTGGAAATGTTGGGGCTACAATCAATGGACAATGTTGAAAACAAAGTCAGTAAGTTGAATATGGTCGCTGCCGGTCAGGCCGATTATTTGGTTGTGAGTCCGGTGGCCGTGGCACGCTAATTCGTCTTTTGATAAGTTAATTGATCCAACCCCGTTTGGCAGTCAGCGGGGTTGACCTGTAAAAAAGTGAATTTTGCTTTGTCAAAAAAACAGAATATTGCCGAATCCCAAATCCAGACCAGAATCGTCTTGGTTTTTTTGTTTGTGGGGCTGTTGGGAATTTTAATTATTGGACGGCTTTTTAGTTTACAAATTTTACAGCATCAGTTTTATTTGGCCTTGGCATCCGAAACTCAGGAAGTCTATAAAAATTTGTTTCCCCAGCGCGGTTCTATTTATGTCCGGGAGAAAGACCAGCTTTACCCCCTGGTAACCAATCGCGATTATTATTTGGTTTATGCCGAGCCAGTCAAGGTTAAAGATTCGGCAAAGATTGTCGACAGTTTGACTCCGATTCTTGATTTGAAAGAAGACGAATGGAAATCACTATTGACCAGTTTAAACAAAACCGGCGACCCTTATGAACCGATTAAGCACAAAGTCACCAAGCCCCAGGTTGAGCAAATTGAATCTTTGAACCTTGAAGGCATTGGTTTTATACCCGAGACCTTTCGGTTTTATCCGGAAAAAAATATCGGCGGACATATTTTTGGCTTTGTCGGATTTAAGGATGAAGAAAAAGTCGGGCAATACGGTTTGGAGGGTTATTTTAATGATGAGCTGTCGGGAAAATCGGGATTAATCAAGTCGGTTAAAGATGCTTTGGGTTCTTTGATTACTATTGGTCCGCGTTCCGTCCAAAAAGCCGAAGACGGGGTTGATTTGATTTTGACGATTGACCGCCAAGTCCAATTTACCGCTTGCCAAAAATTAAAAGAATTTTATGATTGGTACCAAGCTTCATCAGGTACCGTGATTATTGCTAATCCTAAAACCGGCGCGATTGTGGCAATGTGCAGTTTTCCCGATTTTGATCCGGAGTTTTATAATGAGGTTGAAGACATCAACTATTTCAACAACCCGGCGATTTTTGGCGCTTACGAACCTGGTTCGGTTTTTAAGACCATTACCATGGGCGCGGCTTTAAACGAAGGAAAAATCACTCCCGAGACAACCTACGAGGATACTGGTGAGCTAAAGGTTGGACCTTATAAAATAACTAATTTTGACAATAAGGCTTATGGTCAGCAGACTATGACTCAGGCCTTGTCTCAATCTTTGAATTTGGGTGCGGCCTTTGCCGCCCAGCAAATCGGCGGCTCTACTTTGGCTGACTATGTTAAGCGTTTTGGTTTTGGTACCAATACCGGGATTGAACTGAATACGGAAGTGCCTGGTAACATTGATAATTTGGACCGGCGCGGGGATGTTTACTATTTTACCGCTTCTTACGGCCATGGTATTACCGTCACACCTTTGCAGTTGGTGGCGGCTTATGGAGCAATTGCCAACAACGGCCGGCTGATGAAACCTTATATTGTCGGGGAAAAAATTTACAGCAACGGCCGGGTGGAAATAACTCAACCGCAATTTGTTCGGCAGGTAATTGAAAATAAAACCGCCACGATTTTGACCGGAATGCTTACCCAGGTTGTTGAAAGTAGTTATGACAAAAAAGCGCGTGTTCCCAATTACTATTTGGCGGCCAAAACCGGCACGGCGTTGATTCCAGGTTCGGGCGGGGGCTACAGTAATCAGACAATTCATACCATTGTTGGCTTTGGCCCGGTCAGCGATCCGAGTTTTGTTATTCTGATTAAAATTGATAAGATTAAACGAGGACCGGCCTATGCTTCCGACAGTGTCGGGCCACTGTTTAGCCAGCTATCCCAATTTTTACTAAACTACTATCAAATTCCTCCTGATTATTAAATTTTAAAAAATGAAAAAAATTTTTAAAAAAGTTTTGGAAATCAAATTACGCTATTTGGCCAAGGTGATTTTGGATAAATATCAGCCGCAAATTATTGCTATTACGGGCAGCGTCGGCAAAACTTCAACCAAAGAAGCTGTTTATCAGGTTTTGTCGGCGTCCACTCGAAAAGTTCGGGCCAATGCCAAAAATTATAATAACGAAATTGGCATCCCGCTTTCAATTATTGGCAGTGAATCGGGCGGTCGTTCTTTGTTTCGCTGGTTATCGGTTTTTTTTAAAGCTTGGCGTTTGATATTTTTTCAAGACCAATCATATCCCGAAATTCTTATTTTGGAAATGGGTGCCGATCGTCCGGGTGACCTCCAATATCTTATCAATTTTGTACCATTGAAGGTGGCGGTGGTAACCTCGGTTGCTGAAGTCCATTTGGAATTTTTTAAAACGATCAACGAAATTGCCAAGGAAAAAAGCAGCTTGGTCCGAGCCTTGGCCAAAGATGGTTTGGCAATTTTGAATTACGACGATAAATTGGTCAAAGAGATGACCAAATTAGCCAAGGGTAAAGTTGTAACTTTTGGTCTCCAACCCCAGGCCGATTTGTCAGCTAGTGAAATTTCAGTCAGTCACAATGTTGACTATAAAGATGTGTCTACTATTCAGGGAATCAGTTTTAAGCTTAAATATAACGGTAAAACTGTTCCGGTGCTATTACCTAAGGTTTTAGGTCAGCATTTGGTTTATAGCGTCTTGGCAGCCATTGCCGTCGGAATGGCTTACGAAATGAACCTTCATGACATTATTGAGGCCATTAAAAAATTTGAACCGCCCCGGGGTCGAATGAATATCATTGAAGGCATCAAAAATACTTTGATAATTGATGACAGTTATAACGCTTCACCTTTATCAGTCGGCAAAGCTTTAAACCAGTTGAGTCTGATCAATCTCAATGATTTTCATCGTAAGTTTGCGGTGCTTGGCGATATGCTGGAACTGGGTTCGCGTACAGAAATGGCCCATCAGGAAATCGGCCAGGCCGCGGCTGGTTATGGTATTGATTATTTAATTACCGTTGGTGAAATGTCGCGCGATATTGTCCGTGGCGCACTTGGTGCTGGAATGAGCGAAGACCAATGTTTTAATTTTAAAGATAGCGTTGAAGCCGGAAAATTTTTGCAGCAAAAGTTAAAGTCCGGCGATTTGGTGTTAGTTAAGGGATCGCAAGGCGTCAGAATGGAAAAAGTGGTCAAGGAAGTAATGGCTCATCCGGAGTTGGCGCCGGAATTACTGGTTCGTCAAGATAAGAGCTGGGCGGCGAAATAATTGACAAAAATTGAATAGTTGCTATGCTGAAAGACTGCCATGTTGGCAGTCTTTTGCGGTAAACAACCCATTTCCGATATAGGAGGAGAATTTGATGGTTAAGTTTCTGATCTGCCTGGGTTCGACAGCCGAAAAGCTGATTGAGCACTCTTTGGAGGGCCTGGCTTCCAAAAAAGAGGAAGTCCTGATTCCTTGGATCAGGAGGTGTTGGCCGCCGATTATTTCGCCCAACCTCTTGACGGCCGTCCGGTTTGAGATTTCCCTGGTGATTATTCTGTATTTGATCGTCGAGGGAGGTAAAGGCTATCAGGCCAATCCCTGGATCATTAGCGGAGTAATCATCGCTTGCTTGACCGACCTGATTGACGGTCCGGTGGCTCGCGCCTTGAACATGGAATCGAAGTTAGGCTCCTGGTTTGACAAGGTGGTCGATAAATTCTTGATTCTGCCGCTTGGTACGGTGGAATTCTGGCACATCGACCGGCTGTTGGTTATTCTTTCAATTTCCGGGACAGTAGTAGCACTGATTGCTGCTACCTATAAGCTGCTTCAAGACAAGGAAGATGTTCCGGAAAACATTTTTGGCAAGTTCGGTATGAACTGCTATTGTCTGGGTATTTTTTTGGCCCTTTGGCCGGCTTGCGAGCTGGTGGCCTGGAAAATCGCCTGGATTGGCTTTGCCTTCGGCTTGGCCAGCATCATCCATAACTTTTGCCGACATTTCGGTTTGTCCGGCCCCTACCGCCACTGAGCGATGGGGCTCTTTTTTTGTTTGAAAGAGTTGGTCTTTTCGGTTATAATTCAGTTATGACTAAATTGTATTTATTTAACACTTTAGGCCGAAGCAAACAGGAATTTAAGCCGATTTTTCCTAAAACTGTTGGTCTATACACTTGCGGACCAACAGTTTATAATTATGCCCATTTAGGCAATCTGCGGACCTATATTTTTGAAGACATTCTAAAACGGGTTTTAATCTACAATGGCTACAAAGTTAAGCACATTGAAAATATCACCGATGTCGGCCATTTGGTTTCTGATGCCGATGAGGGCGAAGACAAGATGATGAAAGCTCTCAAACGCGAAGGCTTAAAGCCGGATGGAGCCAGTCTTTTGAAGTTGGCCGAGAAATACACCCAGGCTTTTAGGCGTGATATCAGCTTGCTTAATATTTCCGAACCAAACAAATGGACTAAAGCCACCGACCATGTTAAGGAAATGATTAAGCTTATCAAGCAGATTGAAAAAAATGGTTATACTTATGAAACCGAAGACGGGATTTATTTTGATACCTCAAAGTTTAAAAATTATGGCCAACTGGCCGGACTGAAAAATGTTGATTTAAAAGCCGGTGCTCGAGTAGAAATGGGAACCAAAAAAAATCTTACAGATTTTGCTTTATGGATTAAGGCGGTGGGGGAAAACCAGCATCATGTAATGCAGTGGCCGTCACCTTGGGGGACTGGTTTTCCCGGCTGGCATATTGAATGTTCGGCCATGTCCCTTAAATATTTGGGAAGTCCTTTTGATATTCACTGCGGCGGCATTGATCATATTTCCGTTCACCATACTAACGAGATTGCCCAAAATGAAGGGGCAAGCGGCAGACAGTCAGTCAATTATTGGTGTCATGGCGAATTTTTGGTTTTGGATAGCGGCCGGATGGGCAAGAGCCAGGGTAATTTTATCACTTTACAAACTTTGATTGACAAAGGATTTGAACCTTTAGCTTTTCGTTATTTGAATCTCCAAACCCACTATCGCCAGAAATTGACTTTTTCTTGGGACGCACTGGAAGCCGCCCAAAATGCTTTATTTAAATTCTGGGATATTATCAGCCAGTGGCCATCATCCAAAGCCGCGGTTGATAAAGATTACTTGGCTAAATTTTTGGCAGCGATTAATGATGATTTGAACATGCCGCAAGCCTTAGCTTTGGCCTGGGAAATAATCAAAGCTGACAATTTGTCAGCAGTAATTAAACGCCAAACTTTATTGGAGTTTGATAAAATTTTTGGTTTGAATTTGGTTCAAGTTAAGCCGACTGAAATTCCTACTGAAATTATTAAACTGGCCCAGGAGAGGGAAGAAGCCAGAAAGAATAAAGATTGGGGCCGGTCGGATGAATTTAGGGATTTGGCTGCCAGTCAGGGATATTTAATCGAAGATACGGCAGACGGTTTTATTATTAAGCCTAAAAAATAATTATGGAAAATTTAATTCGTAATTTAATTTTTATCGTTGGGCTAATTGCTATTGCAATTTATTTTTTTGTCGGCTGGCAGGGGATATTGGCTTTACTCGCTACGGCCGCTCCCTTGTTTTTTCCGTTAATTATGATTTTAATCATCGGTCTTTCTTTCAAGAATACTCTTAAAAAGAACGGTATTAAAACCGGCAGCCTTGCTGATTGGCAACGCCAAATCACCAAAATAATTGAAGAAAGTAATAATAAAATAAATCAAACCAAAAAATAGCTATGGCAAAAAAAGTTCTTATCGTTTACGCTACCGGCGGAATGGGCCATGTGACGGCGGCCAAAGCCGTCCAGCAGGCCTTTGAAGAGAAATATCCCGAAGTTGAAATTAAGAATGTTGATGTGATTGATTACGCCAATGGTCTTTACAAAAAAGTGTTTGTTGACGGCTATAACTATGTCAGCGCTAAAAAGCCGGAAATGTGGGGTTGGCTTTATCGCAAGTTTAACAAGCCATCGCGCCAAAAATTGCCGACCGCTCTTTCTAAATTGGCAATCGAAGGCAAATTTATCCCTTTTATTAAGGATTTTAAGCCAGACTTTATCGTTTCAACTCATCCTTTGCCGATGCTGCTGGTTTCCAGCTCAAAGCGCAAGGAGGTGATTGATATTTATTCTTCAATGGTGGTGACTGATTTTGGCTGCCACAGTTTTTGGGTTGATTTGGAAGTCAATTATTATTTTACGGCCACTAATGATGTCGGCAAATGTCTCCAAAATTATGGAGTTAAACCTGATCAAGTCGTGGCCACTGGCATCCCAATTCATCCAAAGTTTTCCAAATCTTTGGATCGCCAAAGTTTGCAGCAGAAATTTGGGCTTAATCCCAATTTATTTACTTTGCTGATTGTTGGCGGCCAGTTCAGTTTTGCCGCTTTGACAAAAGTGATTAACGGCGTTGAAAAGAAACATGCTGGCAAGGTTCAATATTTGGTAGTGGCCGGACGAGATCAAGAGCTGAAAGCTGCGATTGAAAATTCCGATTTGGACAAAAAATCTCATACTAAAGTTTTTGGTTTCGTTGATAATATGGAGGAATTAATGACAGTTTCGGATATCATTTTTTCCAAAGCCGGCGGTTTGACGGTTTCGGAATGCATGGCCAAAGGCTTGCCGATGATTATCAATAAAGTTATTCCTGGCCAAGAAGAAGATAATGTTGATTATCTGGTCAATAAAAACGCCGCGGTTAAAGTTAATAATTTTGGTGAAGTGTCAGAAGTTGTTAGCATCTTAGTGAATGATCCTCAAAGATTAACTGCTATGAAGGCGGCGGCCAAAGCAATTGGTAAACCAGCTTCGGCTGTTGATTTGGCGGACTTTGTTGTAAGACAGATAAAAAATTGAATTCATAAATAAATAAATAAAATAGTAAATTTCTTGAGTTACTATTTTATTTATTTTGTTTTAATCATTCAAAACACGATGGTGGGGGTTTGGGGGAAATACTGAGCCCAGCACAAGGGCTCAATGGATGGAATAGAATATCAGGCGAATTATTTCTCCCAAAACTTTTGGTTACTTTTGGTTACAAAAGTAACAGAGAAATTCTAAATAAAACTAAAATTTACGCATAACTTTATTTTTTGCCATTTTTTTAGAAAAAGTGGCCAAAAAGCGTGGGGCGACAATGCGCCTTCAGCTTCAATCTAGCTTTTGTCCTCCCTAGCCTTGGGCTTAGTGTCACCCTGTACCCCATACTTAGAATATTTGCATTAATAAAAAAGAGCCCCGCACCAGCTTTGACTCCTCGAAACCTTTAAGGGGTTTCTTGGAATACTTAACTGATGCGGGGGCGGGGTTGTGCGGGGGGTCTTATGCGGTGGGGGTGTTGGCCGGATGGGTCAGCAACGCCTTGATCTCTTCAAAGGCGCCATCGGCGCAAACTGGGCAGTAACTGTGAGACACTTGACTGTCTCCTGTCTCTTGGCTACTGGCCGCGACCCAAACGCCATCACGGTGCACCTTCTTACATACGCAACATTGTATTATCATACACTTCCCTCCTGCTAGGCCAACTTCATGGCCTCTTCTTCGTCCTTACACGGCTCAAACTGCGAAGCCGTGATTTCTTGGGGAACTTCCCGGCCATCCCCAATATGGCCGTCAACCGGGACAACCACTAGTTTGTGGTCGTCCACTCGTTCGACCAGTTGGACTGGTCGGCGCGCGCCACCTATGGTGGCGACCCCAAAAACCGGCACGGCAAACCTCCTTTCGTTAATGCTCTTTCGAGCATGACCATGCAAAATTATCCCAATTGTAGGGAATGTTTCATTATATCATTAATTATATTGTTTGTCAACTAAAAAAATCCTGATATGAGGATTTTTTTAGCTAAATTTAGCTAAGTTTAAGTTATAACCAACCCTTTCGTTTAAAGAATAACAGCATTGCGGAAATGATTATCAGCATTATGCTGATTATATACCAAAAACCCAGTGAGTTATCAATGAATGGCATGGAGTGCGTTGTATTCATGCCAAAAACAGTTGCTAATAAAGTTACTGGAAAAGTGATAACCGAAATGATTGTCAGGATTCTCATGATATCGTTTAACCTGAACGATATTTGGGATTCATTGGTAGCCTGCAAAGCTTCAATCCTTTCCTTAAGATTTTCCAAGGTATCCCAAATTTCCTTGGTGTAGTCGGTCAAACTTTCAAAATAAGCGTCGGTTTTTTTTATCACAAATTCCGGGCTGTCTTTTAGGTTTAGAATAAGCTTTTTTAAAACATTTTTGTGGACTTGCATGATTTTTCGAAAATCGGTGATATTGCGCCTGATAATCAGGATTTCGGAAACCATCTTTTTTTCTCTGCCGGTAAATATCGCTTGTTCAATGTTATCGCAGTCTTCGCTTAAGTGGTCGATCATCGGAAAAATATAATTGAACAGCTTGTTAAGGATTTCATAAAGCAATTTTTCCGGTGATTTGTCCGGATATTTTTGGCGCATATCCGGGCTGATTCTGAATAATTCAAAAAAATCTTTAAAAACCGCCAATTCACCATGATGAATAGTAATCAAGCGGTTTTTGCTTAAAAAAATGTTTATTTCGCTTGATTCAATCATCCGGTTTTGGTCATTGTAGACCGGAAAAAGCAATACTAAAAAAGTGTATTTGGGATAGGTGTCAATTTTACTGCGATGACTGGTAGTCAGACAGTCGGCCAGGTCAAGCGGATGGAATTTATAGGTTTCGCCAAGTAAATTGATATCTTCTTCATTTGGGCTGTCAATATCAATCCAGTCGAATTCTTTGAATGAGATGGTTTTTGTTTTTCCAGGCATAATCTTTGGTTAGTTTATTCAATTCTACCATAAATTGCCAAGCACTGAAAGAGTTTGTTTTTGGCTTGATTTTATATTATAATTAATTGGTATGGCAGCAAAAATATTTAATAAGTCTGGCGGCTTTGAGCAGGACATTTTAAAAGATTTGGATCCGGAAAAGCCGTCTCGTTCGCCCGATCGGGAGTCGGGGGAAGTTTTAAGCTCAGTTGAAAGCCCGGAATTACGAACCGAAATTTTGAAGGAAATTGATAAATCAAGGCCGGAAAAGATTGGTGCCGAAAAGGATTTGCCCGGTGTTGGACCAAGTGTTTCACCGGCGGTCAAAACCAAAACCCTGGTTGACATTGAAAATATCCTTCAGCAAGATTTAGAGGATACCTATTTTAGGATGGATCCGGATTTGCAAAAGAAATTCAAATCCGAGGGTGAAAATGTTGCTGCTAAAATTGAGCGGATGTTGAAAGAAGGCAGGGTTAAGGCCAAAAAAGTTTTCAAATTAATCTGGCAGTGGCTTAAGCTTATCCCCAAGGTTAATAAATTTTTTATTAAACAGGAAGCAAAAATCAAAACCGATAAGATATTAAAAATAAAATAAAAATCATGTTCGCTTTTTTGGCAACCCAGTTTGGGGTTCCCGAAAATAATTATCCGTTAGTGGAGTTTGACCCGACTTTTACCATTGACCGGGCCTACTTGTTGGTTACCGTTGATATTGTGGCTTTGTTGTTTTTGACAGTTACCTTGGTTTTTTTGCTCAGGCTGTTGCTTCGTTCCAGCAGTTTTTTGCCCGCCGCTTTTCAAAAAGTGGTTTTTTTGGTGACGGTTCCCAGAGAGTCATCCGATTCGGCTGAAACTGAAGAGAATATTGAAAAAATCAGAAGCCAGATTGCTTTGGCCGAAAGCTGGTTTTCGACAATTGGCGGGCTGCGGATCCAACATGGGCTCAAGGCTTGGCTTTGGGGCCGGACCGACAGTTTTTCTTTTGAAATTGTCGCCGATCAGGGTGAAATATCTTTTTATGTCACCACGCCGCGCTATTTGCAAGATTATATGGAGCAGCAAATTTTAGCCCAGTATCCCGAGGCTAATTTAGAAGAAGTTGAAGATTATAATATTTTTAATCCTTCTGGTCAGGCCGTCAGCGGGTATTTGAAATTTGCCCGCAGTTATATTTTTCCGATCAAAACTTATCAGGATCTTAGCTCTGATCCGCTTAATGCCATTACCAATTCATTGAGCAAGATTAACAAGGATGACGGTATCGCCATTCAAGTCGTGGCCCGATCAGCCCCGCGCAAATGGCACAAGCTTGGTTCTCGGGTGGCCACGGAAATGCAGAAGGGCAAAAGCGTTCAAGAAGCCATGAATTCCACCAAATTTTTTACTTTTAACGATTTTTTGGATATTTTCAAGTCTCCCGGTGCCAAAGCCCAGGAAGACAAAGATCCGCCTCGAACGCTTTCACCCATGGAGCAGGAAGTTGTCAAAGGGCTAGAAGAAAAGACTTCCAAGGCAGGACTGGAATGTAATATTAGAATAATTACTTCGGCTCCGACCAAAGTTTTGGCGCAGGGGTATTTGAGTAATGTTATTGATTCATTCAATCAATTCAGTTTTTATCAATATGGCAATAGTTTTAAGATAATTAAAGAATCGCCGAATCGGTTGGTCAATGATTTTATTTATCGGATTTACCGTTCGCGCGAAAGAGTAATTTTAAATACCGAGGAGCTGGCCAGTATTTTTCATTTTCCCACGCCGTTTTTAGATACCCCCAGTATTCGTTGGTTGCTGGCCAAAAAAATCGCCCCGCCCGCCAACTTGCCGTCAGAAGGGCTGCTGTTGGGAGAAAATATTTATCGCGGGCGGAAAAATAATGTCTATATTGCCTCCAAGGATCGACAACGCCATATGTATATTATTGGTATGACCGGCACCGGTAAATCGGTTTTGATGTCCAATATGGCCATTCAGGATATTCGTAATGGCAAGGGGGTTTGTGTGGTTGATCCTCACGGCAGCCTGGTCGAAGAAATTTTGGCCAATGTTCCCAAGGAACGAATGGATGAAGTTATCTATTTCAACCCTTCCGATGTTGAACGGCCGGTTGGTTTAAATATGCTGGAAGCTAAAACACCGGAACAGCAGGATTTCGCCGTCCAGGAGATGATCGCCATTTTTTATAAACTGGTAACTGATCCTTCGATGGTCGGACCGATGTTTGAACACAATATGCGTAACGCCATGCTGACTCTGATGGCCGATGAAGAATACCCCGGGACAATCGCCGAAATTCCCAGAATTTTTACCGACAAAGATTTCCAAAAGTATAAATTGTCCAAGGTTACCGATCCGATGGTCAGATCTTTTTGGGAGCAGGAAATGGCCAAAACTTCCGATTTTCATAAATCGGAGATGCTTGGATATTTGATTTCCAAAGTCGGCCGGTTTATCGAAAATGCGATGGTGCGAAACATTATTGGTCAACCGAAATCCGGCTTTGATTTTCGTGACATTATGGATAATCAAAAAATTCTTTTGGTTAATCTGGCCAAGGGAACGACCGGTGAAGTCAATAGTAATTTACTCGGCCTGATTATCGTTGCCAAGTTGCAGATGGCCGCTTTATCGCGAACCAATTTGCCCGAAGATCAACGCCAGGATTTTTACCTTTATATTGATGAGTTTCAAAATTTTATTACCGATAGCGTGGCCACCATTTTGGCCGAGGCCAGAAAGTATAAGCTTAATTTGATTCTGGCCCATCAATATATCGGCCAGTTGGTCGGAGCCTCAGGTCCGGAAGGCAAGAGTTATGGCGACAAAATTAAGGATGCGATTTTTGGCAATGTTGGCACTTTAATCTCGTTTCGCATTGGAGTTGAAGATTCCGAAGTGGTGGCCAAACAGTTGGCCCCGGCGGTTAATGAGTATGATTTAATGAACATTGAAAAATTCAATGCTTATCTCCGTTTATTGGTTGAAAATCAGCCTCAGCGAACTTTCAATATCCATACTTTTCCGCCGGTTCACGGCAATCAGAAGGTGGCGCAAGATATTATTGAATTTTCAAGATTTAAATACGGCCAGGACCGTCGTTTAGTGGAAGCTGACATTTTAAAACGCAGCCAATTAGGAATGCGCCCGCCGGGTCAGGCCGTTGAAAGGTCACTTTAATTTTATGTGGACGGCAATAATTTTTTGGCTTGGCTTTTTAACTTTTTTGGTATTAATCCTGGGTACTTTCGCCTGGGGAGGGATTTTGGCTGCTCCCTGGGTTCCATTATGGAAAAAGGATGTGGTCAGAATGCTGACATTGGCCGAGACAAAGCCGGGGGAATTGGTTTATGATTTGGGCGCTGGCGACGGGCGAATGCTGATTATTGCTGCCAAACAATTCCAGGCCAAAGCTGTTGGGTTTGAAATCGCCGTCTTGCCATATTTGCTTGGTTATATTAAAATAATCTTGAATGGCCTTAGGAGCAAGGTTTCGTTAAAATATCGTAATTTTTTTAAAATTGATCTTAGCCAAGCTGATGTTATTTTGACATTCTTGACTCCGCCAGCCATGGAAAAATTAAAACCAAAGCTTCAGCAGGAGATAAAACCAACTTGTCGGGTAGTGTCCTATGCTTTCAAAATTCCCGGTTGGGAACCGGTAAAAATTGATAAGCCCGACAACAGTAGCGCCGCGGTTTATCTTTATCGGCGTTAACTATCAAAGTCAAAACCAAAATAATAAAATAAAATGGGAATCAAAAAGAAAAAAAATCAAGACGAAGAATCTTTTAGTCAACAAGATATACAGCGACATCTGGAATTGCTTCGTGATATTTTGGAAAATACCCAGGCCAACATTAAAAAGACTCTCGGTCTGTTACGAGAACGCAATATCGATGCTGATATTTTACTTAATACTTTGCAGGAAGCGCAGGAGGCTTCCGCTGGTTTTGTAGCGGATCATAATGGCAATGAACGGATAATCGAGGGGGTGTTTAATGGGGAAAAAATGATTGGTGGTGATGGATTGGAGTATAATATGCCGGCTAATTATGCTTCCAAATCAAAGCTGGTCGAAGGTGATATTTTGAAATTAACCATCGCTAAGGATGGTTCTTTTATTTATAAACAGATTGGGCCGTTGGAGCGCATTCAGCTAGTAGCAACTTTGGCGCGGGATGAAGTGACGGGTGACTGGTATGCGATTGATGGTAAAAAACGCTGGAAATTATTAACCGCTTCGGTCACTTATTTTCATGGTAATCCGGGTGATGATGTGGTCATCTTGATTCCCAAAGACGGGGACAGTAAGTGGGCAGCGGTTGAGAATGTTATCAAAAAATAATCTAAAAACTGATTATCACCATCCGATTTAGTTTGGCTAGATCTTTTTTTATTATAATTTCGGCCAAAGGAAAATATTTTTTCGCCATATTTTTTATGGTTTGGTTCTGGCTAGGGTCAATCTCGGCGATTAGATATTTCGGCCGGTGCTTTAGTTTGTTAATTTGATTGAACAATTGACGGTACAAACCCAGCCCAAGTTCCGGGGCATATAGGGCGATTTTAGGCTCAAAAAATAATGATTTTTTTTCTCTTGGCGTCAAATCTTGCCAGATTTTTTTATTACCATAAGGCAGGTTGGCCACAATGATTTCAAGCTTTTCATCAACCCAGGGCTTTAGGAGTGATCCGATTTTAAAATTAATTTTAACCCGATTGATTTTGGCGTTTTTTTTGGAAACTTTCAAGGCTTGGGGTGAAATATCACTGGCCAAAATTTTAGCTTGTTTTAAATTATTCGCCAGACTGACGGCAATGCAACCCGAACCGGTTCCGATGTCGGCAATTGTTGCTGTTGAACCGGCGAGTTTAATGGTTTCTTCCACCAATAATTCAGTTTCCGGTCTGGGGATTAGAACATTTCTGTTGACATAAAAATTCAAACCAAAAAATTTTTTTTGGTTTGTTAAATAGGCGATTGGTATGGCCTTGGACCGCTGAATTATTAAGTTTTTAAATTTGTTGATTTTTTGACAGCTAATCTGTTTGTTTGGATAGGTGTAAAAGTATTCTTTTGGTTTTTTTATAACTAATGATAACAAAATTTCAGCATCAAGTCGGGGAGTGGTGGTTTTTGCTCGCAACTTATTGTCAGCCCAGTCAAGTAACAATTTGATCGTCATTTTATTTGTCGGCTTCTTTTAAATTTTTAACGATTTGATCAAGATTGCCGTTCATAATACTTTCAATCTGGCTGAAGTTTTGTTTAATGCGGTGATCGGTCACTCGGTCCTGAGGAAAGTTGTAAGTCCTGATTTTTTCCGAACGGTCGCCTGAACCGATTTGTGATTTGCGTTCATCGCCGCGTTCTTTGGCAGCTCGTTCCTGCTCGGCCGCCAAAAGTCGGGAGCGCAAAATTTGCAGAGCTTTGGCTTTATTTTTTAATTGCGATTTTTCATCCTGACAGCTGACTACGGTGTTGGTCGGAAGATGAGTGATCCGGACTGCCGAGTCGGTGGTATTGACGCTTTGGCCGCCGTGGCCGCCGGATCGGAAAACATCAATTCTCAGATCTTCGGATTTGATTTCAATATCAATTTCTTCAGCCTCCGGCAGGACAGCCACGGTCGCGGCTGAGGTGTGGACTCGGCCGCTTTTTTCAGTTTCCGGTACCCGTTGGACCCGGTGAACGCCGCTTTCGTATTTGAGGCTTTTATAAACATCTTTACCCGATATTTCAAAAATAATTTCTTTAAAACCGCCGATACCAATTTGATTGGCATCTAAAATTTTGGTTTTCCAGCCTTGATTTTCGGCAAATCGCGAATACATCCGAAATAAATCCGCAGCAAACAATGCTGCTTCGTCGCCGCCAGTGCCGGCCCGGATTTCAATAATAATGTTTTTTTTATCCATTGGATCGGCTGGGGTTAACTCGTCGTTAATTTCTTTTTCAAGTTCGGTTTGCAGTTCGGTCAGGCTGATTACTTCATCTTGAGCGATCAGTACCAATTCTTGATCAGTTTCATCATCCAGCGCCGCCTTGGCCGACATCAGTTGGTTTTCAATTTTTTTCAGTTCTTTGATTTTTTTGACGGCGGCTTCAATTTTAGTCAATTCTTGGGAAGTTCGTTTTAGTTTTTCGTGATCGTTAATAATCGCCGGATCGGTCAGTTCGGCGCTTAGCTTCTCGAATTGTTCCAAAATCGTTTGGAATTTGTTATTCATATTTTTAGGTATAACAAAAACCCCTTATTTCAGGAGTTTATTGTCATTGGTTATTTACCCTTTTTTACTTTTTGTTCTTTCCGAGCTTCAACTTTGGCCGCCCGTTTGACTTTCTTGCCTTTACGGCCAGCGGCTACTTTTTCCTGCTTAGCCATTCTTTCCTGGAATTTTTCAACTCGGCGGGAGGTGTCAATCAGCTTTTGCTTGCCGGTATAAAAAGGATGGCACATTGAACAAATTTCAACATGGATTTCTTTTACCGTCGAACCTACTTTAAAAATATTGCCGCAAGCGCAGGTTACTTTGGCGTCAGGATAATATTGGGGATGGATTTCTTTTTTCATACTAAAGTAAGATAACATAAACCCCAGGATTTGACAAGGGGGAAACTTATTTTTTGGTTTTTAGGGCTTTGGAATGCTGAGTTAGGGCAAAAGCCGCCACGACGCTGGTATAGACGACGGCAAACCCTTCGGGAATCTTGAATTGGCCGTTAGACAGGGGAGCAGCTACTATAAACACTACCATAATAACCGTCCAAATTACCACAAAACTTTCGCCGATGAATTCGGAGATAAAATGGTTTTTCCAACGGGTGTATTCTTTTTCGCTGACATAAATTCCCAGGATAGCGATATAGATTATCCCAATGGCCGTTACCGAAGTGTCGTAATAGTTGCCCGACATAAAATCCACGGTAAATAGCACCATCGTCAGAATAGTCCAAACATTAAGAATGATTTTAAGTAGCACTCTTTGATGCCAGCCGTTTTTTAATTTTTTCTTTTTGATTCCGTTCATGGTTTATATTTTACCACATATTTTTTAATTTGACATCGTGGTCGCAATAATTTAAATTTATTAGGAAACCGTGGCAAAAACTATAAGGAGGCGTTGCCATGACGGGAGTTGATTTGTGTATTTCCGGGAGTGCTGGCCGAATGGGCCAGCTGATTGTCACCTTGGCCAGCAACGGCGGCTGGGGTTTTGGCCGGGTCATTGGTTATGATCCGCAGCTTGAGAACTGTGGCGACTTGGAATTTCTGCTTCAGGGCAGCCAGGTCTTGATCATCTTTCATAACGAACCGTCCGCCGTGGTGCCTCAGGTCCAACTGGCGGCCAAGTTCAGTAAACCGGCGGTGGTCGGTACCACCGGTTTGACTGATGAGATGGTCAATGAATTGCGCGAACTGTCGCAGTCCGTGCCGGTGGTTGTGGCCAGCAATTTCAGCCTGGGGATTAATTTGCTGCCCCCGGTGCTTGAGCTGCTGTGTCGAATGATTCCCACCCATTGGAGCATTGAAATCGTGGATGAACACCATGGTCGCAAGCTTGACGCTCCCAGCGGTACGGCGATGACGCTGGCCAAGTTCATTCAGGGCAACCGCGGTGGAAAAGTCGAGTGTGGCCGTTCGGGCCGAGCCTCCGGGGTTCGTCCGGAAAATCTAATCGGCGTCCAGGCCGTTCGGGCCGGTGACATTCCCGGCAATCACGAAATTATATTGGCCGGTGACGGGCAGGTGCTTCGAGTCCGCCATGAGGTGTATTCGCCCGAAGTCTTTGCCAAGGCCGCTTTGCAGGTGGCGCGTCAGGTCGTCGACTTGGTTCCGGGCATGTACAGCCCCGCCGATGTTCTTTGGGGATGCAGATTGTAACCGCTCAAACAGCGGTCAACCCGGATTTTCCTAAGAGGAGAGGTCTCGTGCCTCCCTCTCTTTTTTTAATTTTTTGTTTACTCTTGACAACTTGCTTGGTTGTTATTAAACTAGGATTAGCACTCTGACATTAGGAGTGCTAATAATCAAGTATCATATGGATCAGCGCCAAAAGGATTTGCTGTACAATATTACTTCTCATTATATTAAAACCGCCAGCCCGGTTAGTTCTAAATTTATCACCGAGTCAAGCGATTTTAATCTCAGTTCGGCCACTATTCGTAACGAGATGGCCGAATTGGAAAAGGCTGGTTATATTTTTCAGCCTCATACTTCCGCCGGGAGAATCCCGACGGAGAAAGGCTATTGTTTTTATGTTGATAACTTTTTGGCGGACATTTTACCGGCTAAACGGGATCGTGAAAAGTTGGAAAAAATCGCCGAGAATTTTAGTCCCGAATCAGTTCGCCGGGTCACCAAAGATTTGGCCAAAAGTATTTCCGAGTTAAGTGACGGTGCGGTGTTTGTGGCTTTTGCCGATAACGATTTTTATTATACCGGTATTTCCAATCTTTTTGGCCATCCGGAATTTCAGGAACAGCAATTGGTTTACAGTTTAAGCCGGATTATTGATCATTTTGATACGGTAATCAATAAAATATTTGATTCAATTACCGGGGAAGTCACTGTTGCCATTGGCTCCCAAAATCCCTTTGGCAATATTTGCAGTTCGGTTGTTACTCAATTGAATTTTTCCGGTGCACCGGGTGTGTTTGGCGTTTTGGGACCGTTGCGGATGGATTATCAGAATAATTTTAGTTTGGTTAAGTATACTCGGCAGTTAATTAATAAAATTTAAAAATCATGATTGATAAAAATTCCGCCGATCAGGAAGAAATCAATGACTTAACAAATTCCGATAAGGAATTGGTATTACTTAAGCAGAAAGCCCAGGAATACCTGGATGGCTGGAAGCGGGCCAAGGCGGATTATTCTAATTTTAAAAAGGAGCAAGATAAACGGATTGAAAATATTGTTCAGTTTGCCAACGCCGGACTGCTGGCCGAATTACTGCCGATTTTCGATCATTTCAAATTAGCCATTAAACATGTTACCCAGGATCAGGTCAAGCAAGATTGGGTTTTAGGGTTTATCCATATTAAAAAACAGTTTGACGAATTTTTAGGTCGATTGGGAATCAAAGAAATTGAAACAGTCGGCCAAAAATTCGACCCCCAGTTTCACGAAGCCGTTTCTCATGAGGAGTATGAAGGATTTGAACCCGATATAATTTTTGAAGAAGTTAAGGCTGGTTATACCTTGCACGATAAGGTCATTAATCCAGCCAAAGTGAAAGTCGCTAAATAATAATCAGGCCATCTCGACCAAGTCGTGGTTTTATGCCATGACGAGTGGAGAAATCCCTCAAGTACGCTCGGGATGGTAAAGGAGAATAAAACTATGCCAATAATCAAATGGACTCCCTTCATCGAACCGTTCGAAGAAATGGAAAAACTGATGCAGGATTATTCTAATCAGGGTTTCAGTCCGGCAATTGATGTGTACGAAACCAAAGACGCTGTAGTGGTGGAAGCACCTCTGGCCGGAGTTAGCCCTGATGAGGTGGAAATTTCTATTGAAAATGATGTTTTGACCATTAAAGGCGAAACTAAAAAAGAATCGGAAGTCGATGACAAAAATTATTATCGTAAAGAAGTTCGTTCCGGCAGCTTTTTCCGGTCCGTGGCTTTGCCAGCCCATGTAGTTTCCGATCAGGCCAGTGCCGAATCAGTCGAGGGTTTATTGAAAATTACCATACCTAAAGCGCCGGAAGCCAAGCCTAAAAGCATTAAAGTAAAAGTTAAAAGCAAGTAATTTATTGATTTTGTTCTCCCGGGCTAAAAATTTTTTGGCCTGGGTCCAAAGTTAATAGAAATTAATAATTAAAGCTAGCTAAATAGTATGGGAAAAATTCTAGGAATTGATTTGGGAACCACAAACTCAGCAATGGCGATTGTTGAAGGCGGTGAACCAAAAATTATTGAAAATGCCGAAGGTAACCGGACTACTCCTTCAATCGTGGCGATTAATAAATCCGGGGAGCGCTTGGTTGGGCAATTGGCCAAACGCCAGGCTGTGACCAATCCGGAAAATACTTTATTTTCAGTCAAACGGTTAATCGGCCGGCGCTGGGGTGATGTGGAAGTTCAAAAAGATGTTAAGTTGATGCCGTATAAGATTGCCCAGGCGGGTGATGGTGTCAAGGTTAAAATGATTGATAAGGAATACACCCCTCAGGAAATTTCGGCTATGATTTTGCAAAAATTGAAGGCCGATGCCGAAGCCAAACTGGGTGAAAAAATTACCGAAGCCATTATTACCGTTCCGGCTTACTTTAACGACGCTCAACGCCGGGCCACTAAGGATGCCGGAGAAATCGCCGGCCTCAATGTCAAACAGATTATCAACGAACCGACCGCGGCGGCGTTGGCTTACGGTTTTGAAAAGAAAAAAGGCCAACAGATCGCCGTTTATGATTTGGGTGGCGGTACTTTTGATGTCTCGGTGCTGGAAGTCTCCGAAGATACAGTTGAAGTCAAATCAACCAATGGCGATACCCATTTGGGCGGTGACGATTTTGATCAAGTTTTGATTGAGTGGATTATTAGTGAATTCAAGAAAGACAGCGGTATCGATTTGGGTAAAGATACTTTGGCCTTGCAGCGGATTAAAGAGGCCGCCGAAAAAGCCAAGATTGAACTTTCTACCGCTCAGGAAACCGAAATCAATCAGCCTTTTATTACTACCGACAGTTCCGGGCCAAAACATTTGGTGATGAAATTAACTCGCGCCAAGCTGGAAGAATTGGTTGGCGACTTGGTCAAAAAAACCTTGGAGCCATGCAAGGCCGCTTTGAAAGATGCCAAGTTGGAAGTTAAAGACATTGAAGAAATCATTTTGGTTGGCGGTATGACCAGAATGCCGTTGGTCCAAAAGATCGTTTCTGAATTTTTTGGCAAGAAACCAAACATCTCCGTTAATCCCGACGAAGTCGTGGCTTTGGGTGCAGCGGTTCAAGCTGGTGTTTTGCAGGGAGATGTTAAAGATGTTTTATTGCTTGATGTTACACCGTTGACTTTGGGATTGGAAACTTTGGGTGGGGTAATGACGGCGTTGATTGAGCGCAACACCACTATTCCAACTTCCAAGTCACAAGTGTTCTCGACGGCGGCCAATAATCAACCCAGCGTGGAAATTCATGTTTTGCAGGGGGAACGGCCAATGGCTGGTGACAACAAGACTTTGGGGCGCTTTATTCTTGATGGTATTCCACCGGCGCCTCGAGGTATTCCGCAAATCGAAGTAACTTTTGACATTGACGCCAATGGTATTCTTAATGTTAGCGCCAAAGACAAGGGCACCGGCAAAGAACAAAAGATTACTATTACCGCTTCTTCCGGGCTTTCCAAAGAAGAAATTGAAAAGATGAAACAGGATGCCGAAGCTCATGCTGAAGAAGACAAAAAGAAGAAAGAATTGATTGAAACTCGAAATTTGGCCGACACTTTGATTTTCAGCACTGAAAAAGCCTTGGCTGATGCCGCTGACAAAATAAAAGCCGAAGAAAAAAAGGACATTGAGGCCAAATTGGATGAACTCAAAAAAGTAAAAGATGGCGATGATCTCGAAGTGATCAGAAAACGCACTGAAGAATTAAGCAGTGCGGCCCAAAAAATTGGTCAGGCGATGTACCAGCAGGATCAGGCCACCCAAGCTGCGGCGGGGGCTGACGCTGCGGCCAATCAGCAGCCTTCAAACGATAAGGACGAAGTTGTTGAAGGCGAAGTTGAGGAAGAAAAATCCGAAGATAAGAAATAAAAATTAGCTGAAATAATGAGTTTTGGGCAGGGCTTTTTTATAGCCCTGCCCAAGTATATCTGCTATAATTGGTAGTATTGCTAATTAATCACTTTTTATAATTTATGATTTCAGTTTTAATTACGATCGGCTTGTTTGTTGTTGGACTGGTGTTGTTGATTTATGGCGCTGACTCTTTAGTTCGCGGTGCATCTTCGGTCGCCAAAAAGTTTGGCCTTTCTAATCTGTTTATTGGTTTGACGGTGGTAGCTTTTGGCACTTCTTTGCCGGAATTGGTGGTTAACTTATTTGCCAGTTTTCGGGGCAGTAATGATATTGCCATTGGTAATATCGTTGGCAGCAATATTTCTAATATTTTGCTGATTTTGGGTATCGCGGCTTTAATTTATCCATTGACCGTTAAGCACGGCACTGTTAGTCGAGAAATTCCTTTCAGCTTTTTGGCGGTTGTTGTGTTATTTATTTTGGCTAATGATTTTTTAATGGACGGTTTGCAAGCGTCAATTCTAAGCCGCGGCGACGGCTTAATTTTGATCGCATTTTTTATTATCTTCATGTATTATACTTTTGGCATTAGCAAGTCTAGTGCCGAGGAGGCCGCTGAACCGGTTAAAACTTATAAAAATTATGTGGCCTTGTCAATGATTTTCGGCGGAATTTTGGGGACGGTCATCGGCGGTCAATTTATGGTTGAGTCTGCCGTCAAAGTAGCAACAATGCTTGGGGTTAGCGAAGCTTTAATTGGTTTGACTATTGTCGCCGTGGGAACTTCTTTGCCGGAATTGGCCGCTTCGGCGATTGCCGCCTATCACAAAAAAAGCGATATCGCCATTGGTAACATCATCGGTTCCAACATCTTTAATGTTTTTTGGATTTTGGGTGTTAGCACTACTATTAAACCATTATATTTTTCTTTGGCCTTGAATAGTGATTTGATTTTATTGATTATCATTACCATTATTTTGCTGTCGTTTATGTTTATCGGCAAGAAGAATATTGTTCAGCGCTGGCAAGGTGGCACTATGGTGGGGCTTTACGCCGCTTATGTTATCTATTTAATTATTAGAGGATAAAGAAAAATATGTCTGAAAAAGTAAATAATACTCAAGCCCAACAGCTTCAGATTAAAGATGGCTTTGCCGGCGCTGAATATGCCAATGCGATGCAGGTTGGCCATAACAAGGAAGAATTTATGTTAACTTTTCTTAATATCGTTGCTCCGACCGGCCGGGTAGTGGGAAAAATTATCACCAGTCCCGGTCATCTCAAAAGAATCATCAGGGCGCTGGAAGAAAATCTTAAAAAATACGAATCTGCTTTTGGCCAGGTTCAAGAGGCCGAAAGTCCTAAAAATGAAATTGGTTTTAAAGCCGAATAACTTATCGCTATGGGTAAGGATTACTACGAAATTTTGGGAGTAAACAAGAGTGCCAGTCAAGAAGAAATCAAGAAAGCTTATTATAAGCTGGCTCACAAATATCATCCTCACAAAGGCGGTGATGAGACCAAAATGAAAGAGGTGAACGAAGCTTATAGTGTTTTGGGTAATCCTGAAAAACGCCAGCACTATAATCAATTTGGTTCAACTTTTGAACAAGCTCAGCGTCAAGGCGGCTTCGGCGGATTTGAGGGCTTTCGTGATTTTTCCGATTTCGCTCAAACTTTTCGTGGCAGTGCTGGTGCCAATCAGGCTGGCAATGGCTTTTCTTTCAATTTTGGCGACATGGGCGATGTTTTTGGTGATATTTTTGGCGGCAGTTCGGGCCGAAGCGGCCGGGTTCAGCAGGCCCAAGATCTGCGGTCTGAACTGACTATTGAATTTTTGGAAAGCGTATTCGGAATTGAGAAAAATATTAAGTTAAATCGCGACCAGCTTTGCGATCGATGCCATGGCGACGGCGCCGAACCTGGTTCCAAGGTATTAACCTGTGATACTTGTAAGGGTACTGGTCAGGTCGTAAGAAATATCGGTTTTGGTTTGGGCTTTCCCAGCGTTTGTCCCGACTGTCAGGGCAGTGGCAAAAAAATCGAAAAGCAATGTACCAGGTGCCGCGGTCGAGGAGTAACCAAAGAGAGCCAAGAACTAAAAGTCAAAATTCCCGCCGGAATTGACAATGGCCAAACTATTCGTTTAGTCGGCAAGGGGAATGAGGGGCCAAAAGGCACGGTACCCGGCGATTTGTATTTACAGATTAAAGTAAAATCCGATCCTCGTTTTAAGCGCGATGGCTATGACATTGTTACTAAACACGAAATTACTTTTCCTCAGGCGGCTTTGGGCGACAAAATTGAAATTGAAACTGTCGACGGTAAAGTCAAGCTAAAAATTCCCGAAGGCACCCAGAGTGGCAAAATTTTTAGAATCAAGAGTCGGGGAGTGTTTTATCTTCACAGCCGTCAGCGCGGTGATCATCTGGCTAAAATTATTGTTAATACTCCAACCAAGCTTTCTCGCCGTCAGCGTCAGCTTTTCAGTGAACTGAAAGATTTGGATTCTTAAAAAAAATTAGTAAAAATCAGCTTAGATTAAATCGAGGCTGATTTTTATTATTGTTTGATTTTTTAGCTAATTTGAGCTAATTATTTTTTTTAACTTAATTTATATTATTAAAATTTTTATCCTTGACAAACTTGATGATTTTGGGTAATATGCTAAACCGGCTTAGTGCCGTTTGTTAGCGTTCTTTACAAGCATCATCTCTGGCTTAAAAAGTGTAAGTTAGGGGTGTGAATATACATTAAGGTGAGAGAACTTCAACGGAAAAAGGAGGATTGCGTCTGACAAAATTGTGTTGGTTACCCGCAACGGTTGGAGCCGTGGCGGGTGTTGGGTGTTTGGAAGAAAAGGCAACGGGCTTTGGCCCAAATCGACGAAAAGGAGATTTCCACCAATGCGTACGAGTGCATCGATTTTCGCAGTAGTTTTGTTGGCGGTTTTCATCGTGGGCTGTCCCCCGATCGAAAACCCGCCGCCGGTTCTTGACCTGCGTGCCAACCTCGACGGCCGCTTCGTGCAGGCGTTTGCCGCCAATGACGACGCCGGCGTTGTGAGCTTCGAGCTGATGCGCAAGAACGAAGACGGAGACTGGTTCCCCGTCTGGAATGCCAACGGCGTCCAGCAAGTGGCTCATACCCAAAGCTGGGGCGTTCACGAGAGCGTCACGGTCGAAGAGGTGAGTCGCGAGTATCTTGGTAGTCCGGTGTTTTTCTACAGCGGTTGGTACTACTGGTCTTCGGGCGGGGAATATCATCCCATCCCGTTTGCCGCCGACTTGTTTCGGTTGCTCAACGCCAGTCGGACCGGAACCGTGGAAACGCGGACGATCGACATCGTCCATTCGACCGGTGCCTACCTCGCGGCTCAGTTCGAGCTGGATCGCGAAGGATGGTATGCCGTTCGGGCTTCCGGTCTGACTACGGACAATCAACCGTTCGCTTCGGCTCAATTCGAGGAAGTCGGGTACTTCAAAGGTATTGATGGACCCGACGACCCCGGTGACCCCAATAAGCCCATGGCAACCTTCCACGATCTGTTCGTTTCTCCTTGGAAGACGGTGAACGGGTATCTGGATGGGTATGTCAGCATCAGTAACGGCGGGGTGCCAACCGACTACTTCTTGGCGTGCGATATCGCCGTCGAGGGAGTTTGGCATCAGAAGCCGGGCTGGGGCGAGGAAGGGCGAGTGAGTATTGCTCACGACGGCTATTTCTTTGTCGACTTTACCAAGGCCGGCAATGACCACGAGGCAACGAGTTTTTGGTTGCGCGTGGTGCCGCGTAGCGTCACCGACATCCCGAATTGCGGTTTGGATCCGTCCTTGTGTCTGGTTCGGCCCGAAATTCCCGAGGCCATTGGTAGTATTCTCGTTCTTCGTCCGCCGATCAGCAATGATGACGACGGGAGCGGGGAAGTGACGATTGGCTTCCGGGATATTCCCGCTTATCTGAGTACCGACGGTACCCTGACGGGAATGGTCACGGCCGATAACCTCGCCGATTTGGCAGTGTTGGTGTACATTCATGTCGATGGCGTGGCCTGGCAGAAGCCGGACTGCGGAGTGCTGATTCCGATTGCTGCCGATGGCTCCTGGTCGACGAATGTCTATCAGGTTGCCGGTGATGAGCTCGCGACGCATATCAGCGCGTTTGCGGTGCCATTGGGTACGGTGGCGCCGTGCGTCATCTATCCCCAAGCCAAGGCCGTCCAGGCTGCGGCAGTGTGTGTGGATGGCATCTGCATCGATGGCGCTAAGGCCGGAGTGATCGTTAACCGGGTTCCGAATTTCAACCTGGTACGCATTCCGTCTTACGGCGACCTCGACGGTACTACCATCGGTATGGTCAGCGCGCCCGATCCCACTCAGTGGCAAATCGGCGTGTACGCTGGCGGCATTCCCGGAGAAAGCGGCTGGGTCATCAAGCCCGGTTTTGCGCCCGGTGATGCCATCGTGCCGAGCCTCAGCGGTAGTTGGGTTACCGACCTGGTTACGGGTGGCGACGACCATTTGGCCAGCCAGTACTGGTTCATGCTGTTTCCGGTTGGAACAGCAATGCCCCAGTGCGGCCAGATTGGTTGTCCCAACCTCACAGACGCGCTCGCGCTGTCGGTTGCCGACATCTGGATCAATCGGCAGCCTGGAGCTGATACGATTGCTCCGGCTGTGACCCTACTTGGCGTCAATCCCATGGTGCTTGAAGTCGGTGCGACCTTCGTCGATCCCGGCGCGACAGCGACGGATAATATCGACGGCGATCTGACCTCGAGTATCGTCGTGACCGGCACGGTCAACACCAATGCCGTCGGTAGCTACTCGTTGACCTACAGCGCCACCGACAGCAGCGGCAACACAGGTTCCGCTGTCCGGACGGTGAATGTGGTCGATACTACGGCTCCGGTGGTAACGGTTCTGGGCAGTAATCCCATGTCCGTGGCCCTCAACAGCCAGTTCGTCGATCCCGGCGCGACAGCGACGGATAATATCGACGGCGATCTGACCTCGAGTATCGTCGTGACCGGCACGGTCGATACCGGCGTTGCGGGCAGCTACTCGTTGACCTACAGCGCCACCGACAGCAGCGGCAACACAGGTTCCGCTGTCCGGACGGTGATCGTCAGCGGCGACATCGAACCCCCAGTCATCACGATTCTGGGGACGAATCCGTTGACCCTCGAGGTCCTCTCGGGCGGTTATTCGGATGCCGGCGCCACCGCGAGTGACAATGTTGACGGCGACATCAGCGGTTTGATTCAGACGGTATCGACCGTCAACATGACGCTGGTGGGCAATTACATCGTCACCTACACTGTCACCGACAGTAGTGGCAACACCGCCACCGCAGTCCGCAATGTCAGTGTGGTGGACACGACGGATCCGGTAATCGGTACGCCGATTGCCGACATCGTGTTGTACCAGCACCAGTCGTATCAGGTGGACTTGGCCAATCACGGTTATGACGCATACGACGCGTCGGCTTCGTGGGCGGCCACCGGTTATGATCCGGAGTTGATTGAGGTCGGTATTACCGCCGGCACCTTGCTGGTGGTGGACGCCAACCTCAAACTGGGCACGACCACCATGACATTGACCATCACCGACTCCTCGGGCAACCAGGCGAGTCAGGATGTTGTCGTCACGGTCTCGAGTTGTGGTGACAATCTGATCAACATCGATGTGCTCCCCGGAGACATCGATAGCTACACCATCGCGGGGACGATTTGCGGCAGCCTTGATCCCGCCGCCCACCGCATCGTGGTGTATGTGATGAAACAGATTGGCGACTACGACTTCGTCTTCGTCAAGCCCGGGTACGACGCTTTGGCCTATACGCCGATTGCGTCCAATGGCTACTGGTCGACATCCGTTAACCCGGATAGCGATTGGAAGCAGATCAAGGTGGTGTTGGTTGAAGAGGGGACGAATGTGCCCATGTGCGGTGCCAATCCGCCGACCTGCTTCGAGGAATTTCCGGACTTCGAGAGCAATCCGGCAGCTTGGCCCGGGGTACTGAGTACCCATACGGTCATCAACCCGACTCCGTAAGGAGTCTCTCACCTCGAGTCCCAGGGGAACCCTTTGCCTTGTGCATTGGGAGCCCCTGGGCTCTTTTTTTAAATTTTTCTATTGACAAATTGTAAAATTTATGATTTAATTAAACCAACAAATAATGAGCCAAAAAATGAAAAAACTCTGGCAAAAAATTAATGCCCTGTGGTCTGGTTCCAGAAGCATTGATTCTGATCATGATGGTTTGAGTGATTACGAAGAAACCAATATTTATGGTACCGATCCCTATGATCCTGATACCGACAAGGACGGTTTAAGCGATGGCTTGGAAGTCAGACTGGGCTTAAATCCGCTTGGTTCAGGGGTGCTTAAGGATCTGTTTATTCCTCATCCGGGCAATGATTATCAGCCCCACATTTTACAACCGCGGCGGCTGGTTTTTTATACTATTGCCGTAGTTATTACTAAATTGGTGATCGTCGCCTTGGTTGTTGTCTTTCCGACCAGCGCTTGGTTGACGCCTGATTTGATGATTCAGGAAAGTCAACGGGTTATTAGTCTTACTAATCAAATTAGACAGCAGCGTTCAATTCCGCCTTTGACCGAAAACAAGGCTTTGACTCAGGCGGCTTATAAAAAATCTCAAGATATGTTGACTCGGCAATATTTTGCCCATGTCGGTCCGGATGCCCGTGATCTTTCGGATTGGATTGCCGATCAGGGGTATAGTTATTTTGTCGCCGGGGAAAATTTAGCAATGGGCTTTGCCAGCGCCGATGAAGTAGTTGACGCTTGGACCAAAAGCCGAACGCATTATGCCAATTTGATTGATGATGATTATCAGGAAATCGGCGTCGGGATGGCCTCCGGGCCTTATGATGGCATTGATACTACTATGGTTGCCCAATATTTTGCCGCTGGTTATTCTTTGCCAAACACCGAGCCGACCCCGGTTAATGTCCCTGAATCCGAACCGCAGATTCAACCAGAGCCGGCGGTTGCACCCCAACCAGCGCCACCAGCCGTTGTTCCTGAATCATCGCCAGTTTTGGGCGAGCAAGTCAGAAATCCAGAAATTCCCCCAGAAATGGCGGTTTTAGAGGAGGAAGTTTCAAATGAAACAATTTCAAACAAGCCCGCAACTAAGCCACTTGATATCCCTAAGGCCGTTACTAAACCGCTTGAACCCGCGCCGGTTGTTGAGGTCAAACCGGTTGCTCCGGTGGTAGCTAAGCCTCAGCCTGTTCAGCCAGTCCAAGCAGAACCAGTGGTAGCAGTTGACCCATTGCCTGAACCCGAACCGGTTTTAGCCGCGCCAAAATTAGTGACTCCCGATTTAAGTTCGATATTTAATACCCAGGAAGTAAGAATTGTCGTTTATGCTCCGCAGGCTGAAATGGTAAAAGTTTCTAATAACGGCCAGCTCTTGGCCAGTCGGCCAAGTTTACAAAGTGATTTCTTTGATTTTGATTTAATCTTGGAACCGGGAGAAAATAATTTATTTTTTACCGCCACCAAAGGGGAACAGAGCGCAGTCTCGCCAATTTATTTGGTCAAGACTGTTGATAATCCGCCCAGCGTTGATCTGGCTAAAAGCCGGGTGGTTATTTCTCAACCCCTAAGTCAGGCGGAACAAATCATCAGAGCCGAAATTTATCTTAGCACCGATGCCAAAAGTGCTTCTTTGTCTTTTGGCGACTATCACATTGAATTAAGTCCGGAATCAGCCGCCGCGGGGGGAAAATCAAATCTTTGGTCGGGCGAGATGATTGTCTTTAGCCGCAGTGATTTATTTAATACTATTGTTTTGCCGGTTTTAGTGGCCAAAGATTCCGCTGGTCAGGAAACTGTCGAAGATATCGCGTGGGAAAATGTAGTTCCGGTTAAACCGTCTTTAACCAGGCAGTACTTGTTAATGAAATCTTACCCCTTAAAGCCGGTTGATTGGCTTTTTGATATTTCCACCTGGTATTATAAATTGGTTTTGGTAACAGCTGTAATATCTTTAATGCTGAGTATTTTTATTGAAATCCGCCGCCAACGGCCAAAAATTATTTTTTCCACCCTTGGGTTGATAACTTTATTGGTGGTTTTTATCATTGTTTAATTTTAATGTCTTATTTTGCCGTTAATGCCCCAGCCGTTGTCAAAGGCCGGGGTATTGCCTTATCTATTGACAAATTAGAAAATTATAGTTATAATTTAGCGTTATTTGAAGATTAAATAAATCAATCTTTAGATAATATTATTTAGCTAAATTTAGCCAAATATATGTTAAAACTAATCTCAATAATTATCCCGGTCTATAATGAAGAGGGCAATATTGCCCCGATTTATGACGCTTTACGCACTCAATTTTCTGTTTTGGGTGCTGATTTTGATTACGAAATTATTTTTATTAATGACGGATCTTGTGATAACAGCGCTTCCCAAATTGATATTTTGATTCAAAAAGATTTTCGGGTTAAAATGATTGAATTTTCGCGGAATTTTGGCAAAGAAATTGCCACCACTGCCGGGTTGCATCATGCTGTTGGCGATGCCGCCATTATGATTGACGCTGATCTTCAACATCCGCCAGAGTTGATTCCTAAGCTGGTTGCCAAGTGGCAGCAAGGTTTTGATATGGTCATTGGTGTTCGTCAGAATAACGAAACTGAAAGCCTGATTAAGCGGTTTGGATCAATTGTGTTTTATAAAGCGATGAAGCTGATTGGTGAAACCAAGATTGCTTCTCGGACTACCGACTTTAGAATTATCGACCGTAAAGTGATTGACGCTTTTAAAGGGTTTGGCGAACATAACCGCATTACTCGCGGACTGCTTGACTGGCTGGGTTTTAAAAAAGATTATATTTATTTCACCGCTCGACCCCGCCAAAGCGGTCAGGCTTCTTATTCTAAAATGAAATTAATTAAGCTGGCACTTTCCACCTTTGTTTCCCATAGTTTGTTTCCGCTAAAATTTGCCGGCTATTTGGGAATTTTGATCATTGGTTTTTCTGGTCCGCTGGGGTTATTCATTTTTATTGATAAATACATTTTGACTGATGCTACCGGGCTTAATTTTTCCGGCCCGGCAATTTTGGCCGTTATCAATATGTTTTTTACCGGTGTTATTTTAAGCTGCTTGGGACTGATTGCTTTGTATATCGCCGACATTCAGGGTGAAGTTACCAACCGACCGATTTATATTGTCCGGTCTAAGAAAAATTTTGACCATAACCAATAGCATGCCCGCTGTTTCTGTTTTAATGCCGGCGTATAACGCCGCTCCATATCTTAAGCAATCAATTGACAGCATTATCAGTCAGACTTTTACTGATTGGGAACTATTGATTGTCGACGACGCTTCAACCGATGACACCGGTCTGATCGTCCAAGCTTATGCCGCCGCTGACAGTCGGATCAAAGTTTTTAAAAACGAAATTAATTTAGGTATTGCCGCCAGCCGTAATCGTTTGTTGAGTTTGGCGCGGGGCGAATATATTGCCTGGCAAGATGCCGATGATATTTCCGAACCGAGCCGTTTGGCCAAGCAATACCAATTTATGACCGCCAATCCTCAAGTTGGCATTTGTGGCGGGTATTTGGTATTTTTTGACGACCATAAAAGTTTTGGTATTCGGCAATATGAAATTAGCGATCACCAAATCAGGAAAAATATTTTTCGGTTTTCGCCGGTCGCTCAACCGGCGGCCATGATCAGAGCCGATGTTTTTGCCAAGGTCGGCACATATCAACCAGGAATTAATGTGGCCGAAGATCTGTTAATGTCTTTTAAAATTGGTCGGTATTATCAATTCGCCAACTTGCCTGAAGTGTTGGTTAAATACCGGCAGCAGCCTAATTCCATTACTTTCAAAAAACTTAAAGTTTTGGAATTAAACACTCTTAAAATCCGTTGGCAATTTCACAATGATCCAAATTACCAATTTAGTTTGGTTGACTATGTTTATAATATTTTGCAGTTTTTAACCCTTTATTTGTCTCCCGCCCGTTTTCGAATTTGGGCGTTTAATCTGGTTAGAAATTCCAAAATATGAGCGGGCAGCTTCCTAAAATTTCAGTACTGATGCCGTTTTACAATGCGGTTGATTACTTGGATACCGCGCTTGCCAGTATTGTTAATCAGACTTTTACCGATTGGGAATTGATTTTAATCAATGATGCTTCAACTGATGGTTCCGATGTAGTTGTTCAAAAATATTTGGCCGATTCCCGGATTATTTATTTTAAAAATCAAACCAACCGCGGCATTGTCGAAAATCTTAATTTTGGTTTAAGCCAGGCCAAAAGCGAGATTGTTGCCCGAATGGACGGTGATGATAGCTGTGATCCAGCCAGATTCGCCAAGCAGTATGATTTTTTATTGAATCATCCATCGGTAGCGGCGGTGGGGACTTTCATAAAAATTATTGATCAGACTGGCAGCGTTGTGGATTGGCGCACCAAACCATTGGATTTTACGGTCATAAAAAATAATTTGCTGGTATATTCACCGTTAGTTCATGCGACTTTAATGTTTCGCAAGTCTGTAATTATGGAAGTTGGTGCCTACCGCAATCAATATTTGTATTGTGAAGACATCGATTTATTTTTCCGCTTGGTATATTTTGGTCATCAATTAGCTAATTTGCCCGAGTTTTTGTATCAATACCGTTACCACCGAAATTCAGCGGCTCATCGGTCGCGCTTAATCGCTTCTCGCTTGTATCAACTGCGGCGAGAAACTATCAAGAATTTCAATTTGCATCCGGCTTGGTCACAACGCCTGATGATTTTTGGCCAGTATCTGGCTGGACTGATTTTAAGCGGTCGTCAACGGCAATGGCTGGAAGGATTTTATAAGAAAATTTTTTATCATGAAAAATAAGCTCGAACAATTTATCAACCGCTACTGGCATTGGCTGATTTTTGGTTTGATGGTTTTTTTGGCCTTGTCTTTTCTAATTTTCCATCGCGGGGTATGGGCTTTTGCCGACAGCGGTTTTTATTACCAAAGTATTCTTCAGGCTAAAGAGATTTTTTGGTCCAAGCTCGGACAGTTTGCTAATACCGACGGATTCTACCTTGGGTTTGATAATTCCGCCGAAAGTTTTTCTCACCTGGTTATTTCTCTTTATCAGGTAATTTTGACTTATATTTTTGGGGCTGATTTTGGCCAGATTGTTTATTATTTTGTTTTTTATCTTTTGAGTTTCATTTTCGGTGTCAAGTTGCTACGCAAAATTCTCCCACAATTTGGCAATCTGGAAATCAGGCTGGGGGCGTTGTTTATTGCCTTTAATCCTTTTGCTCTGTTAATATCCACTTTGTTTGCCATTAGTTATATCTACCCAGCATTTATCATCGCCACTTATGCCCTGTTTAGTTATTTAGATAAGGGTAAAATTAGACATTTAATTTTAAGCGTTTTTTTTGCGATTTATTTGGTTTCTTATCTGCGGTTGGTACCGATTATTTTATTGACTGGGGTAATTTTGGTTTGGATATTTTTTGGTCGCAAGTTTTGGCGCCTTAAACGATTGATTGTTTTTTTAATGTTCTTTTTAATTTGTGCCAGTCCGTTTCTTGTTAGTAATATTTTGTCTTTGACCGACAGCAGCAACATTGTCACCAATTATACCGATTTTTTTAGTAAGTACGGGGAAGCCAATTATAAATTCAAAGAATCATTTTTGAATTCCTTCAGTTATCCCGGTGGTTTTACCCCTTCTAGTCTGAGTTTTTATTATAATAACCGTGGTTTGCCCGGTTTTGCCGACAATTATGCCGTTAAAGACAGTTTTGAATTTTTTAAAACTATTCAGGTGATTTTTAACATCAGTTTGCTGATTTTTGCCCTGTCGTCTTTTAAGAGTATTCGCAATCTCAAAATCATCGGAGTATTATCTGGGGTATTTTTTCTTAATACCCTTGGTTTTTTTGTCAATTATGGAATTTTCTTAAAACTTAATCAGACCGTTTTGATATTTTTATACAATGATTACGGTTTTATTCAATTTGTTCAGGTCATCCTTTACGCGGCGCTGATTGTCATTTTGGCTCACCATCTGCGTCGATCCTGGGGAATGGTCAAGGCCAGTATTTTTGGTTTGATGGTTTTGCTTTATTTGTTGATTAATTTAATGCCCTTGTTATTTAATCACTACGGTCTTCAAAAAATTAATCAGCCGCCGAGCGGGTATCAAGAAACTTTTTTTCAGCAGCGACCTTATCAGTTTTCCGAAGCGTCTTTGTTTGTGCCATACCACTGGTTAAAATTTGATTGGTCTCCTTATTTTATTGATTTGAATGTTTTCCCTTACTCGCCATACCAAAGCTTGATCGTACCCAATCTAAGGGTTGTCCGTCAGGATTTTGTTGATTTTTATAACAGTATTTATGATCATACTACTGATCAGCAGTTTGCCAATATCAGAATTTTCAATCTTAAAAATATTTTTGTTTTTCATAAAATCGAAGACGCCAATGATCGGATTGATACCTATCGCGTAGTCAACATTGAGAATAATGGCGAAAGAATTTATCAGGGATTGACCAAGCGTCATGATCTTAGCGTTATTCAATCGAATGAAGATTTTACTCATTTTCGAATTAAAGATTCTGATGATTTTGAATTTTTTATTTATTCACCCAAAAAATTAATCAATGTTGATTTTGATAATTTTTACGATTATCCATTTGATTTGTCGGATAAACCAGTTTTGTTTAACTCTCAAGAATTACATCAAGCTAATGCCATCAGGGAAATAAATTATCAGCTTAACTCGCCGTTGGTTTCCTATAAAATTTCGCCACTCAATGCCAACAAATATTATGTTAAGATTAATGTTAATAAAAATTACCCTTTCTTAATCCAGCTCAATCAGGCGTTTTCCTCATTCTGGCGAGTTTACTTTATCACTAAACAAGACTGGGATCGTGTTGAGTGTCAAGGTGATTGGCAATATTTTAAGATTACCAATAATCAACGATGTTATATTAATCAACAACCTTTTGATTTGACGGACTTTAAATTATTGACCGCTGCCAAACTGAAGTCCGAAAATCATTTTCGGGGCAATATCATTGGTAATTTGTGGCTGATTACGCCGACCGATATGGCTGAGGATAGCAATAGCGACAATCAAGAATTATATTTAATGATCTATTTTGACAAGCAGCTTTACTATTTGGTTACTTTGTTGATTTCGGGAGGTGGGTTTGTTGTTCTGTTGGCCCTTTGGTTTAAGGATTTTAAAAAGCATAACTTTTAAATTTATGACTGCCGGCGCAAAAAGATATCAACGCTTTAAACTGGTCTTCATTCTGATGCTGGTAATTTTTAGCATTATCTACTTGGGCGGAAAATTTATAATGTCTCGCAACAATGTTAGGCATGTTCCGTTTTTGGCCGACAAAGTTTTGGTGGTTTTGAATAATCACGGATCAGAAGCCGATAATTTGGGTAATGTGGAATTTTTATTGAGAGATATTCAGGAGTTTACCGCTCAAGGTAGTAAAGTAGCTTTGATCGGCAGTAATCAGCCACAGGCAAATACCGACTTGGCTGAAATCATTAAATACAGTGCCGGGGTCTATGTTGACATGTTTAACAACAACCGTCAGGACCAGTCTTTGATTTCGGAATTCGATAATCAATTCAATCTTGGCGGGGAATTTTTGTTAAAATCGTATCTTTCCGAGAATAATAATCTTAGAATCGCTTATGATGCCGCCCAGCGTCGAATTGATTTTGTGTTGGCGAGTCAGCCTTTGAATATCAATGGTCAGCCTTTGAATATTGCGGATGTCGTTGTTTATGCCATTGAAGATGTTAGTTCGGATTATTTGTTGAGGATTGGAGAGTTGGTTATTGATTTGTCGGGTTATCAAAATAATTTTAGCGTATCGGTCCAAGATTTACTTAACCAGTCTATTAGTTTATATCGTTTGGAAAATGACAACCTACTGGCGGGGGATAATTATTCGTTTGAGCAGGGTTATTGGTCCCAACCGGTCGGCGATTGCAGCGCTTATCTGCCGGGCAACCCGGACTTGCAGATGGAATTGACCAGCGATGCTACCCAGGGCCAACAATCGCTTAAACTTTCGGCGTCAAATCATTTTGCTTGCACGCTTAAAGATTTCAATCTTCAATTGGATGATAGTCATTTTTATAAATTATCTTTTGATTATAAGAATATTAGTGGCCATAAAATTCAATATTATTACAGTTTAAGAAACAGTCTTGGTGGATCCGAAGAGTATTTCGGTTCATTGGAATCTTTCGATAATCGCTGGCATCAGTTTGAAAAAGTGATTGATTATCAAATCGAGTCAGTCGACCAGCTTAGTGTTTATTTTTATGCACCGTCCGACGGCACAGTTGAAGTGGTTAATCTTTATGATAATTTGGCTTTGGCTGATTTTATCTTGGATCGGCCAATCAAAATTGATGCCGAAAAACTCAAGCGGGGTTACGACTTGGGGCAGGGCGTTATTTTGAAGCCCGCCACCAACACTTTTAAGGCTTTCCGCAATGACGAAAATCTTTTGGTGGGGGATAATTATTCGTTTGAGCAGGGTTTGTGGCAGGCCAGTGCTGGTGACTGTAGTGATTATCTGGACGGTCAGGGTGATTTTGAATTGGCTTGGGATAATCGTTCAACCGATGGCCGGCGTTCACTGTTTATTTCTTCGCGCAATCATTTTGCCTGTACCGGTAAAATTTTTCCGGTTGCTTTGTCCAATGACAAGCTGTACAAATTAATTTTTGATTATAAAACGATTGTCGGCAACAAGGGTCAGTATTATTATAATTTGAAAAATCAATCCGGCCAAACCCAGGAGAAATATGATTCATTTGAAGACTATGAACCGGGCTGGCATGGCTTAGAAACGATTATTGATCCCAAAATTGTTAATATTAAAAGTCTGGAATTGATTTTTTACGCACCGTCGGACGGTAGCGGTGAAATTACCACTTTATATGATAATGTCAGGCTTCAGGAGTACGCCCCAAAAGTCATTTATTCATATTACCTTAAGCAGGAGCATGATGTTTTGGCCGACCGCCAGGCGCTGATTAGTGATTATCGGGTTGATAATTTTTGGCAAACCAGAATAAAACTGAAAAACATAGACGGTCCGATGTTGCTGGTTTATCCCAAACAATATGATCCCAAGCTTAGTTTGGTAATCGGTTCAGATTTAACCGTTTCTAGCCAGTGGCATTACATGGTTAACGACCGCCAAAACGGTTGGTGGCTTCCCGTTAATGATTTATGTACAGCCGGTAATAGCTGTCATTTGAACAGCGACGGTTCGTATGATTTAGATTTGACGATTATCAATCATGATTATTTTGTTTTTCGCCGACTGACGATATTTTTAGCTGCTTTCCTAGTTATTTTATTAATTTTAATGTATGTTGCCAAAGGCCAAACCGAAATTGACTAACTTTCATTATTATCGCCGACTGCTAACTTTCGTCAGCTTGACTCTTCTGCTGCTCTTCTTGTTTTTGATTATCTATCGTCAAGATCAGCTGGCTAATGTGGTTTTGGCGTTTATTTATTTATTTATGGTTTTGTTGTTAATGTTTCAGATTTTGGAGTATTTGCGCGATCCTAAACACTTCGATTTGCCTTTTGAAGAAAATTTGATTAAAAATTTTATCAACACCCGGGTTAATCTTTTAGGTGATCATGGTTATCGCGGCCGCTATCTTAAGCGTTTTAACCATTGGCAAAGACTAATTAACATTTTGGCCCTGATTGTTTTCTTTCTGATTTTTGGCATTTCCCAATCCGCCCAGGAGAACTATTCAAGCTTTTTTAGTTTGGCTTTGGCCATTGTTTTTTTTAATTTGTTGATGTTTTTTTATGATTTTGGCCGTCCCAAGGGCAGTTTTCGCCAGACCATTGGTAAGTTTAGTCGGCCCAACCGGCAGTATTCAATCAAAAAGATATTTTCTAACCGCAATACCGTTATGATTGTTTTGATTAATCTGTGTTTATTTTTGATTTTCTTGTTGCTCTATGGTTTTGATTTTCAGACTTTAGCCAAAGCTTTAAGTTTATTGTTTATTTTGCTAATCATTAACGGCGTGCTATTAGCCGACGCTCGTAATGAAAAATACAATGGTTAAATTTTTAAAACAACCGCAAAATTTAACGCCCGTCCTATTTTTTGGCTTGGCGGCAATTGTAATATTGTGGCAGATTTTATTACCCGGATATATTCTGACTTTAGATTTAATTGCCACGCCGCATTTTAAGGTGTTTTTGGAACCCGGCGTTATTCATAATAATTTATTGTTTCAATATTTTTGGCAGTTGCTTAATTTGGCGCTACCGGGTTGGCTAATCCAAAAAATTTATCTGTTTTTAACCATCTTTTTGGCCGGTTTTTTGGCTTGGCGGTTTTTACCCTTGCCTGGTAAATCCATTGCTAGGCTTTGGGCTGGATTATTTTATATGGCCAATCCTTTTGTTTATGAAAGATTCTTGGCTGGACAAATCGGTATATTGGTTGCTTACGCCTTGTTGCCCTGGGTTGTTTTTTCGGCCAGCAATTTATTTAAAGATCAGCGATGGCGATTTTTAGTCGGTTTATTTTTTGGACTATGGTTGCTTAGTATTTTTTCGTTACACTTTTTGGCCATGGCGATAATTTTTATTTTATTGCTAGCATTTGTTCACTTAATCAGTCTGATCTGGTCTAAAAAATTTAAACTGTTTGCTCAATTGATTTTACAATTGGTTATTTTGGGTTTGGCATTGGCATTGGTTTCCAGTTATTGGCTGGTTCCTGCGGTTAAGAATTATTCCAATTCGAATTTGAATAATTTTAATCAAGTTGATTTTCAGGCTTTTGTTACCAGCAGCCATGATCCTTTGGGCGCGGAGTTTAATGTTTTGTCCCTCCACGGTTTTTGGGGTGAAGTTAAGCCTTGGGCCGGCTATTTTATCTGGCCTAAAGATCATTATATTTTTTGGCTGGCGATGTTTGGCCTTTTGTGCCTGCTGTCTGCCAGGGGAGTGATTGAATCTTATTTCAAAAATCGTAGTTTATTTTTTCTGTTTGGTTTGACCGCGCTTGGCGGTTTGGTATTTTCGCTTGGATTGGCACCCGGTATTTTTCAGTCATTAAACCAGTGGCTATTTGATCATATTTGGTTTTGGTCCGGTTTTCGCGATACTCAAAAATGGAGCGCTTGGTTGGTTTTGGCCTTTGCTTATTTTGGCGGCTTGGGTGTTTATGCCGTTGGTGAATTTGTTCAAGCTAAAAAGCCAAAACAATTACAAATCGTTTCGGTTGGTCTGATGCTAGTGGTTGTCTTTTTTACTTATCCGATCTGGGGCGGCTTCTCCCGGCAACTTAAATCAATTTGGTATCCGGCCAGTTGGCAGCAAGTCGCCGAAATAATTGATCACCAAAATTCCGATTCCCGAATATTATTTTTACCCTGGCACCAGTATCTGTCTTTGGATTTCAACCAAAGCCTAGTTAGTCAGAATCCGGCCAAGGCGTTTTTCGGTTCCCGGATTGTTCAAAGTCATAATGCCGAACTGGATGGTGTTGATTCCGCCAACGCCGAACCATTGGTATCTGAAATCGAACAAATTTTGGCGGGCGACCAAACCCTTTCCGACATTAATACCTTGCGTTTGATTAAGGCCCGGGGGGTAGATCAGATTTTGATTATTAACAGTTTGTCATTAGAATTTTTGGCTAATTTTAGCGATTTTAAGGCCAGTGGCGCAATCAAGGAGGTATTTGGTTCCAATGACTTGACATTATACGAGATATTGTTGTAAGATAGGATACTTGATTATAGTCAATTTTTTAATTTAATTTATGAAACAAATAATCAACATAGCGAAGAATAATGTATTCGTTACGCTAGCGGCGGCTGTCGCCATTATTTTTATCACCGGTCAATTGGGATTCGGCAGTTTTTTAAGTAACCGCTTGGCTTTTGGTTATGGCGCGGGGCTGGGTTATTTGATCCGGCCGTTAATCGGCGTTAATCAGCCTTTGTTGATTCCGGATTATGGTCGGGAAGGTAGATTGTTTAGGAATTTTGGCAATACCAATGTTGAACTGGAAGTTCCTCCTCATTCAGTCCAAAGCCAAACTTTGTTTGATGTCAAACAATACAATGTCAGCTCGGCCGATAATGTTTGTGTTGGCAGTGGGGAAATCATCGGCGACAAAGCGTTTACTATCGTTGCGACCAACCAGAATGACAATAATGTTAACAGCTTCGGCAATGATTTAACCATGTCGATTACCATGGCCGGTCTGCCACTTGATTCCAGTAATCTGGGGATCTATTATTTTAACGGCAACCACCAATGGGTGTTTGGCGGTCAGGCAGTTTTTAATATTGAAAACAGTAAAGTCACTTTTCAAACCAAGGACGCCGGCACTTTTGCCATTATTGAAGCCGCTGGCCTGCCCCGCCTAATTGAAAGTCAGGCGCGTTGTCAGGGCCAGGTTTTGGGTATTAAAGAATATGAAGAGGGTGCCATTCTGCGGACTTGCGACGCCCAAATGTATGAGATTAAAAATAGCCAGGCTGTCAGTATCGGCCGGTTGGAATTGACCAATCAGAGTTACCAAGGCAAGCCGGTCAATGATGTTGATTATGAAGTAATTGTTCGTTACACCAAGCCGGGAAGCGGTCCAGAACGCTATAAAGATTTTAACGACGGTGATTTATTGCGGACTTGCGACTGGAAAATTTATCGGGTGGAAGGCAATGTTTTTCGCCATATTGGCAGTCATACCGAGCTTCAATCAAAATACGAAGGCCAAGTTATTCATAATGTTGATTACTGGCAGATTGCCAAATACCGCAATATCGATTACAGCCCTGAGCAGCTCAGCAGTAGTCAGGAGCAACAGGTTCTAGGGGCTAAAACTTACGCCGAGGGCACGATTCTGCGAACCTCTGATCTTAAAGTTTATGCTATGAAAGACGGTCAGCTGGTTTATCTGCGGGATTTGCCTATGTCTCAGACCAAATATTTGAATAATCCGATTTTTAATATTACTGATCAGGAATTCCAAGAAATCACGGGAGACACCAATCAGCAGTCAATTTTTGGATCCGATGCTCGGGTGTTAGGTGTCAAAAAATATGGGGTTGGCGCTTTATTGCGTACCCGTGACTGGAGAGTTTATCAAGTCGAAGTCAACGACCGGATTAGGTATATTACCAATTTAGTTACGCCAAACGAGAACACTTATCAGGGTCGGGAAGTAATCGATGTTGATTATGGGGTATTAGCCCATTATGTTTTAGTCAGTGATGATGAGCCGTTTACCGCCACTACCGGTAAAGTCTTGGGTGCCAAGACTTATGCTGACGGCACTTTAGTTCGTATTGCCGAAGACGGCCGAATTTTCGTAGTCAATAATGGCAAGTTTAAACACATCGCCACTTTGGACGAATTAACCGAAAATTATCCCGGCGTTAAAGTCATCAATATCACTTTGGCTGATTTCAACTTGGCCCAAGGCCGTGAGTATACTACCGGCGGTCGGGTATTGGGTGTTAAAAAATATGGCAATAATGTTTTGTTAAAAACACCAGACTGGAAAGTCTACCAAATCACCGACGGCAAGATTCATCATATCGCCACTATTCCGGGAGCTCAGGATTACTACCAAGGCAAAGAAATCATTAATGTCGGTTATGAAGAATTAGCCCAATACGAAAGAATTTAAACAATTTTGAAGATAAAAAAAGAGGGGTTTAGCCCCTCTTTTTAGTTGACCAGCAAAATTGTTTAATCTATAATAATTATCTGTATGGCCCGTTCGTCTAGTGGTTAGGACGCCAGGTTCTCATCCTGGTAACGGGGGTTCGATTCCCCCACGGGCTGCCACCGTGCATAAATCGAGGTTAACGCCTCGGTTTTTGCGTAGGTTGATTGTTTTTCTTTTGGTTCTAACCTTTGATATTCTTTTTCTAACTCTGGATACTTATTTTCAATAATTTGAAACCATTCATAAAGGTTCACATCTAATTGGCAGTTAAGCAGTTTGTGGTCTTTGCCCAAGGTAACTAATATCTTTCGCTTAGTTGCACAATCTCCCGTGCTAAACCTTGTTCGGGCATATGTTGCAAAATCAAAAGTTTCTCGAGTCAGTTCTAACCAATCTTGGCTTTTTTTCTCAAGACTGTTTATTTCACTTTTAAGCTGTAAGATTTCTTCAACAAGTTCGCTTTTACTTTTTTTGTATTCATCTTCATCTAGGACTTGGCGAATAAGGAGTTTTTTTAGATTTTCAAGCTGTAATTCCTTGTCCTTTAGCTTCCGTACCAACTTCTGTTCTTTTTTGAATTGATTATTAACTTCAAGCTCTTGCTCCTCATCTAGTACGTCAAGCGCCCAATTTAAAAATTTTGGCATTATGGTAATTTTTCCCAACACTGAGTTTACTTGCTCATCAAGCTTTTCTTGCCTAACTGTTTTTCTTTGGGAACAATCAACACCCCTTTTTCTACGAGTGCAATTGTAGTAATCATAGTTTTGAAGTTGGTTGGTCTCTTTAATCAACTTAGTCTTTCGTTGAGCTACAATACTGCAACCGCACTCCGCACACTCCATTAAGCCAGAATAGGGGAAGTTAAACTTTCGTCGTATCTTTTTTGTTGGTCTGTTAAGTAATGCCTGAACTCTATAATACTCATCTAAGCTGATCATTGGTTCATGGCTTCCCGGATATTCCTCGCCGTTGTAAGTTAATGCTCCCGCATAGAATTTGTTTTTGAAAATCAGGTATAGGCCGCTTTGAGTTAAGGGACGACCGCCTGTATTTCTTCTTTTAAGAGTGGTAAAACTCCATTCGTTATTAAGCTTGTCTAGAATCTCAGCAACAGAGTAGTTTCCAGTTAACATCAACTTCCAGCACTGCTGTATTAGCTTGAAGCGTTTTTCATCTTTAACGATAGTATGATTTATGAGATCATTTTTGTAGCCAGAAGGCGGTACTCCTGGCCGCCAACCTTTTTCAACTTTACTCCTCATGCCTCGTTTTACATGTTTACTAAGATCTCTGACATATTGATTGGCCATTCCACCTTCAACGCTTAGAAGTAGAGCATTATCATCAGGTGTATGCTTTTTATCAATGGTCTGTATCTCCTGGATTATGCCGTTTTGCAACAGCCACATGATTTGTCCACTATCAACTGTATTTCTTGATAGGCGGTTGAAATGCCAACAGAGAATAGCGTCTGCTTTGCCCTCATCAAGCATTTTAAGCATTTCGGTGAAAACAGGGCGTTGATAAGGTGCTTTGGCTGATTTAGATTCTTTTAGAATCTTGGTAATTTTCAACCCTTGAATATCAGCCAATCGTTTAAGCTCCTTAATTTGGTCATCAATGGACTGAACTTGTCTTTCTCGTCCTTCGCTTGATTTTCGAGCGTAAAGGACATACCTCAATTGTTTTTTATTAGTTTCCATATTTTAGTGTGTTACATAATTAGTGGTTTCTTTACTTTTACCGTGTTAAGAAACCTAGACCTTGCACCTCGCCACGATAGGAGAGAGTGGGCTATCACAGAATTAATATAATCTGTTTTTGTGACAAGGTACATTTCTTCACGGTGGTGGTTAAAAGTAGCTACTATATATAACTACTGATTCTTTAACCACCAGAGGGATCAGCTATACTGTAGAGCTTTGCATTCTTTAGGCCGGCTTCACATTTGATTGCTCCCTCAGATTCTAGTGATTTCAGAATCTTTTTCAATGTTGAATCGCCAATTTTAATGTCCATTAAATGAAGAAGTTCAAGTATCTCTTTTCTTTTAATTTGATCATTTTCACTTAGTACTTCAAGAATTAATTTTCGATAGTCGTCCCATGTCAATTTGGTTATTTCTCCCATGTAACGCAACTCTACCTTATCGTCTGACTTTACTAACTCTATGCTGAAAGCCTTAATCTCTTCTTCAAACCTATTTTTGCTTTGAGTAATTGTTACTATTTTTTCTTCTCGATTAACCATCAAGTGTGAATCTATCGCACCTAGTAAATCGGAGCTGCCACGCATATCTTGGTTACTTGCGCTTTGGTCTGAACCTTTCTTTCGATTGTGATGACAGATTATTACTGTAAAGCCGTTAGCAGAAAGCATCCTGTAGCTTTTTAAGACTTGACTCATTTCAACAGCATCATTTTCATTAGCTTGATGAGTCCTTATTAACGAATCTATAATAATGACTTTAACACCCCACTTTCGACATTCCGCCATTAAGTTGCTTATCCCGTCTTTTTGAATGTTAAAGCCCTTCAAAGATTTAAAATGTATTGGCAGGTTGAAGTCATTAGCCATTAGTCCCATTCTTCTTTGTATTACACGCTCTGGATTTTCTTCGTCAATGACCATGACAGGCATTAGACTTGTTTCGAACTTACCCAAGAAATTTTGCCCTGAAGCAATGGCAATTGCCATATTATGAAGTATCCAAGTCTTACAGCTTCCTGCATAGCCCGAAACTATGGTCACAGCATCTAGGGGAACAAGCCCCTCTACAGCCCATTCCAGATCTGGGAATTTCTTGTTCATTAGCTCGGCAAGAGTAATCGTATCGTAGTTAGGTGTGAAATCAACGTAGTTCATATTTTTGATTTACTATTAAGCTTTTCAACATCTGCAGATGTAATTGGTTTATAAATTTCCTCAACCATAGTCAGTAGAGTATTTGCTAACTCTAAAGCAGCTTGATTTGATAATTGCTTGCCGAAAGTATCCGCATAGCACCTCTTGAATTTGTTTAGCTGTTTTTGATTTAACATAAAAATACTCACCTGAGTGTGAGTATCATAGCATCCTAGGTTTGCGAAAAGTCGCACTTAGATTAATCTAAGTGTCACGTCAACTTTTGATTATACCTACTAAAAACTTTTCTAAGATTTTGTTCTATTTTTTTTATCTCTTTATCTGATACATCGTTATCTCCCGCTAATTCTTGAGCAATAATTTCAGCCATTTTTTTGTACGAAGAAATTTTTTCAATTTTACCTTCCACGATATCTTTAATTCCGTTACGTTTTAAGTCAGTTCCTTCAATGTAAAGATAAAGATTATCTAGTGTTTCTCTGGTAGTGCGAGGTGTATTAATGTTTGGCCACAATTTCTCTTGTGCATTTTTAATACTTGGCAGAAGAGCATTTTTAACTTCTTCGCTGGTTGTGTGTGCATTGAATTCGATAATAGCTTTATTTTTTTGAACGCTAATGTTAACAGATTGACTTGGTACAAAAAGTTTTCCAGTAACAAGCCATGTAAAAATATAGGGATTCCAAAAGCTTCCCAATCCGTATTTTTTGGTTAAGTTGTCTATGTCTGTATCAAATTTATCTAAGTCTTTATTGCCATTGAGTTCAATAAATTTGTTCATGCTAATAGCTTTTTCACCGTCTCGTAACTGCCATTTTTTATCTATTGCATCAACATCATTACGAAAAGAGCTATTCTCGATGAATAGCCTTGTAAAGATAAATAAATTCTTTTCGTATCCGCTTATATCTTTAGGCATACACTCTAAAGTCACCAGAATGACCCTGGTCACATTTTTTTTCTTATTTGTGTATGTTTTATCAAGGTATGACGGTTTTGTCCAGAGAGGGTGAATAAAGGACTTGAATTACTGGTTTAATCAAAAATTTCCATTTTTAAGCTTATAGTGCAATAAGGAGAAGAAAACACCTGCCGTTTCATATATTGGTCATAAATCTCGACACCATGTTCTTTAGTCCATTCATTTTCTATTAAATCTTTATTTTCTTTTACACCAGTGCCATAATCTTCAATATTCCATTCATCTTCATATTTGATTTTATCTTCCTTAAATTCTTTTACTAAAGAACCCGGAAATTTTTTAACTCTACGCATAGGATCAAGTCGAGAGCTACTATTATGCATAATAATAAAAAATTCTAATACTGTGTTAAATGGAAATATAGAAAACTTATCTTCATCCATAACATCTCCATCGGGCAAAATTGTATGAAATCCTAGATACTCAGGCCTAATGACTAATGTATTTGAAATGTTATTGTCTTTATATTTTTTATGGTTAATCCATGAAAAAAAGTTTTTCGTTTCGAAAATATTACCTCTAATTTCTATATCATCAATAAATGTTTTGTAATGATCTGACCAAATTTGTTCCAAATTTGATAGGTGGTTGTAAAAATAAACGAACCTAAAAGATTTACCATAAAGACTTTTATCTTCATCAGTATTTAAACTTTTATCTTTTTTTATTTCATTAACGAATTTTTCTGCGGTAGTCTTATTATCTTTAGCTAGTTTTTTGATTATCTCGTGCCATTCGGGAGTTATTACAATGTCTAGTTTATAAGAGGGAGTTTTATATTTTTCCGCACCGACTATATCTACTACACCAACTTCGTTTTCTACTTTTTTGAGCCGCCTATCTATTGAAAATAACATCCAGTATAAGGCCGCACCGACACCAATTGCCATTTTTGTACCTGGCGTAAAATCGGCGCTGAGAAAAAATATCACAACAACTATACCGATTGCCCATTTGATTAAATTATTTGATTTTTTCATAAGCTATAAACTTTTATTTAGTTAACACAAAGCCCCACGCTAGCTAGGCCGAAGCCACATGCCCGTTTCCAGACATGACCCAAGATGAGTCGCTGAACGTGGGGTTCAGTATCATCTTGGGTTTTTAGACCATGCCCTGCGGAGCAGAGTTTAGGTCATCTAGATTGTAGGTTAATAATAAAATATTTGCTTAACTTTGTAAATATTTACTTGATTTTTTGTCCAGAATGTGTAAAAATTATGTTACTAATTTTTAACCCATAATTCTATGTCAAAAGAAAATCAAAAAGATGATCTTGAGGCTGTTAGACTTATTGCTGAGACCCTTGAGAATTTTTCAGATCAAGAACGTGAAAGGATAATTCGTTGGTCACTAGAAAAACTGGGGACAGAAGCAGGAAGCTTCCCCTCTGTGAAAACTAGCCCATCTGTGCAAACTGGTGTAGCCGAAATCGTTAATCAAAGTGCCTCGGCAAGTACAAACACAGATATCTTAAAACCAAAAGATATAAAAAGTTTTGTTGACAGTAAAGATCCAAAAAGTGATAAGGAGTTAGCAGCAGTGGTAGCTTTTTATTACGCGTTTGAAATGCCTGATGAGGAAAAGAAAGAGTCGATTGGATCTAAAGATCTAACTGAAGCATGTCGTCTAGCTCAACGTAGACGGCCAAAAGACCCTGCCCAGACTTTAAGAAATTCTGCATATGCTGGTTATCTTGATAATATTGAAAGAGGTCAGTATAAGATTAATTCCGTCGGTGAAAACTTGGTGGCCATGATTTTACCAGGCAAGGTTGAATCAACTCAGTTAAAAAACAAAAAGCCTCGAACAAACACGAAGAAAACACAATCGAAAAGAACTAAAAAATCTTCCAAGCGAAAATAAAGCTTTATGGATTCACGCATAGATTCTATCAATAGCGCCATAGAGGAGATAACAAGACTAGCAAAATACCTAAAAGGGAGAAAAACCGTCCAAGTAAAAACTTTGGAAGAGAAACAGGTAATTGCTTCTACGGTCTACGCATGGATAAATAAACATAGAAAACTTTTTACTCAATCTTCTGGCAGTGCTGATTTAGATAACATAGATCAACTTTATCTATCGGTTTTGAGTCTCTCTGAACAAAGTGCTACTAGAAAAAAATATAGTGATATATTAAAGCTTCTAAAAAAAGCCTTAATAAGTTTTAGAGAACACATAATATCAAATGTCATAGTCAATCCTGTATATACCATGCCGGAGTTTTCAAGCTTGGTTGAAGATCAAAAAATGCAATCCATTCTTAAAAAAAGGTGGGACGAAATAAATAGATGTCTACAAAATGAAGCATCACTTTCTGCAACCATAATGATGGGGGGAACACTAGAAGCCCTTCTATTGGCAAGGATTAACAAGCTGTCAAACAAAGACCCTATCTTTAAGTTAAAATCTACTCCGAAAGATGGTAAGACCAAAAAAGCTAAAAATTTATCGGATTGGACTCTCAATGATTATATTAATGTTTGTGCAGAGATGGGATGGATAACAGAGCCAGCAAGACAAGTTAGCCAGATATTAAGAGACTATAGAAATATTATACATCCAGAAAAAGAGTACAGAAGTGGTATTAATATAGACACAAGTGATGCGCAGCTCTTTTATCAAATATTCTCACAGTTAACAGAGCAAATAGTTAAGACAAAAAATGATGGAATTACAAATTGAAGAAGTTCGGGAATACTTAAATAAGTTATCAGGAGGTATTAACAACCACAAAGATGAGCTGTTCTCTTTGCACAAGGAAAACTCTTTTAATAAAAGATTTTCCATTGTTCTTAGTTCTTTCGAGGATCTTAGTGCTGTAGTAGATCAATTGAGCTTGAATATAAAGGAGTCGGTAGAAGTTGAAAAAGAAATACAGAGAAGGTGGTATAGAGAAGATAAAGACAAAATAACAAGTGAAGGCCAAAAACTCAGAAAAAAAGCACACAAATTAACGCTGCACTGTCAAAAGGACTTTAAATCTCTCTACATATTTTCAAAAATTTTTCTTGATAAATACACTAAACTATTTTCTTTCATTACTAAGTGGCGTGGCGTCGGGAATAGTTCAATAACATCATTTTTCAATGATTTGCTCAAATATGAAGGAGAAAAAAAAGAAATTATTCAATTCAAAGCAGAGTGCTTAAACGGTCTTAAGTCAGTAAACATTTTTTTGACTCAATATCGTGATAAATTTGTTGTTCATCATGAAATTAATCAAGTTAACGGTCCATGGTTTATAAACTCAATGAATGGAGATATTAGATTTGTAAACGAAGGCGGTAGACCATCTGTTACTCCTGTGGAGTTATTGTTCGTAGTAAAAAATTATGTTTCAATTAGCACGAGTTACGTGACGAATTATTGGATTAATGAGTTAAAGGATATAAGTCCAGGGGTATAAATTTATATAATTGTGGTGTCTAAAAATCTAAACTCCACTTTTTGAGATTACACTTCTAACCAACGAAACCGTGCTCTGCCAGATGAAAAATAGTACCAAGCGACCCGAGTGGGCTATTTTAGCGAAATTTTTTTGAGTCATTTTTTAGATTTATCCACAACCCAATAAGGAATAGAACTAAATTATTTATGTCTTTTGTAAATACACTGCCATACATAAGTAATCCAATTGAAGAATTTAAGGATTATCGTTTTGTAGATTGGGAATCCGGAATATATCCGACATTTAAAGCCGGCACAGATCCTGAAGAAATACATTTCTTCACTGATTTAATCCAGTCTCAAGGATTACGGAAAATACTTGACCTCGGCGTTGGCGGAGGAGTTGAATTGGCAGATATCTGTAAGAATTTAAAGAAATATAATTATCCCGTTGAGTCGATAGAAGCAAATGAGGTTGATGCTACATTCATTCAATTAGCTCATAAGCACTTCCAATCTCAAGAATTAAAAATTTTAATCCATAAGGCTAATTGGCTTGACCTTCCAAAAGCTGAGCCACCATACACTCATAACTTTGACTTTGCATTTTTAACAGGCAATTCATTGACCTATATAGGTGGTGGAACTCGTGAATATACTAAAAGAGCGCAACAATCGGTAGTAAGTAAATTCTCGGGGATGATTGATAAGGGTGGCTACTTGTTTATTGATTCTCGTAATTACGATTATATTTATTCTTTGATGAACTTGTCGCGAGAAGAAATCTTTGAAAATTTCACGTTCCCTTACAGTATTTATTACCATGGTTTTCAAGAAAAGATTTTGGTTTTTCCTGCCTATATAAGTGACACAGTTGTTGTTTTGCATTATTATGATAAAGAGAAAAGAGTCTGGAGCAAGCTTGATCTGTACCCGATATACCAGAAAGACATGTTGGATATTTTAAGTAAAGATTTTGAGGTTGAAAAAGTTATCTACGACTTTGGTAAGGGTTCAAAAGACAAGAGTTTATTCGTTCAGTACTTAGTAAGGAGAAAGTAATCAAGGAAGGGGACCCAAGAATATTTTTTATCGAGTGACCTGAGTGGTTCGATTCCTAAAAAGGCTGCCAGAACACAATAGTATCGAAGGCTGACCTAAAAGGCTTTTGATTATGAAATAATTACAAAACACGGCGAGTAGCCGTGTTTTGTAATTTAGGTTAATTCCCCAATAATCTGATTTTTTTGTTGGTGTAAATAAGCTTACTTTTCAGTAGCGACAACAGTTCGCGTTTTTCCGAGATATTGCCGTTTTGTATTAAATATTTGGCGTACGCTCGTATGTCAATTTTCTTTGTTTCAATTTTATTATGACTTCCGCCAAGTACGGAAGTCTGCAGATTGTTTAATCTTCTTACCTCGTCTTCAAACTTTCCTTGAACTCCAAGTTGATCTATCTCAACCTTATCAATTGTTTTTGCCAATTCGTTTATGAGCGATTCCTCCCGAATATAAGTGTTTTTACATTCGGGATTTTTGGCTCTGGTGCAACCGTAGTAAATATATTTGGCGGTTGTCCCGTCAGTCAATTTTTTGAATTTTTCTTGTCCTGTGATACTGGATCCGCACAGGCCACAAACCATGAGTTTGGTAAAGGCAAATTCTTTGTTTTTGGCGCCGCAGGTTGCTTCAATGGTTTTGATGTTGACTTGCGCCTGATCGAAAAGTTTTTGAGTGATAATCGGTTTATGTTTGCCCTGATACCACTTGCCGCTGTTTTTTGGGTATTCAAACATGCCGTAGTAGAACGGGTTTCTCAATAGATTATATATTCCACTCAGTGCCAGTGTTTTTTGACCTCTGGTTTTGAAATTAAGGTCAAACTTCAACCAGTTGTATATTTTTCTACCACTCCAGCGCTCATTGGCAACTTTTTCAAATATCTGCTTGATTATCGGTGCGCGCAGGGGATCAACGATGATCTGGCACTTCTTATCCATTTGATTTTGGTTCAGATAGCCCAGGGGTGCCATGCCCGGCCACAAACCCATTTCTACCCTCGTTCTCATGCCTCTTTTGACGTTTTCTCCGCGATGATCGTTTTCCAGTTTGGCGGTACTTCCCAAAATCATCAGCATGAATTTTTCATTTGGGTTATTGGTGAATGTTTGTCCGTGGGTTCTTATTTCCGCCAACAATCCTTGATCCATAAGATCGACTATGGCGCCCAAGTCCCCGGCGTTACGACTTAAACGATCCGGAGCCCAAGTGATGATGCCGTTGAATCTGCCGGTTCTAATGTCACCCAAAAGCTCATTAAAGATTTCCCGCTGTCCCGTGTCCTTGGCCGAGTGACTTTCCCGTTTGATTTCAACAATGTCCAAATTTTCCCGAACGGCAATATCCAACATTTCCTTAACTTGGGAATCGATTGACAGCACCTGGCGCTCCTCGGATTCCGTTGATTTTCTCGCGTAAAGGCAGTATTTGATTTTTTGTTCCGGCGTGATTGCGTTTTCCATACAACAACATTGATGACGCAACCCTTTCAGTGAGTCCAGAGTGGGTGAGTAGGTAAACTGTAGATAACTAATTCTGCAATTTTGGGGTAGAATTTTATTTTTTACGATTGACTTTTATGCCTAAGCGTGGCAAAATAAATAGTATAATGGTCAAAATCAACATAGCGCCATGACTAATAAAAAAACAAATCTACCAAAGAATAGTATGCCAACATATTTTTTAGATGGTAATTTTGCTTTGTATCATGGCGATGCTCTTGAAGTATTGTCTAAGTTTAAACCTAATCAATTTGATATGGTTTTTGCAGATCCGCCATATAATTTATCTAATGGTGGTTTTTCTGTTCATGCAGGAAAAAGAGTTAGCGTGAACAAGGGTGACTGGGATAGAAGTAAAGGTTTTAAAGATGATTACGAGTTTCATTTTAAATGGTTAGAAGCATGTAAAAGAATATTAAAACCCGGCGGAACCCTTTGGGTTAGTGGAACCTACCACTCAATTTACCAATGCGGGCATGCAATACAAGCACTCGACTATCATATTTTAAATGATGTTGCTTGGTTTAAACCTAATGCATCACCTAATTTAAGCTGTCGTTTTTTTACAGCCAGTCATGAAACTTTGATATGGGCAAGAAAAGAGAAAAAAGCAAAGCATAAGTTTAATTATGACTTAATGAAAAATGGTGAGTGGACAGAAGATTTTATAAAAAAACCCAACAAGCAGATGAGAAGTGTTTGGTCTATCAATACCCCCAGACCAGGAGAAAAGAAATTTGGAAAGCATCCAACACAGAAACCCGTTGATTTACTGGTTAGAATAATTCTAGCAAGTACTGATAGAGGCGACTTAGTTTTGGATCCATTTACAGGATCTTCCACTACTGGTTTAGCGGCGTTTTTAAATGATAGAAAGTTTATCGGCATTGACTCAGAGAAAAAATATCTTGATTTATCTGTTAAGAGACTTAAAGATTTAAAGAAAAATAAATGAAGTTTTTGGATTTTTACAAAAAGAAGTTGAATTGTCAGAATGAAGGTGATGTCTTTGATTATTTAATTTCTAATTTGAAACCAAGTAACACGCTTTGGTCATATTTTGTTAACTGGGACAAAGTTTTTGAAAATACAAAAAAGATTGAGCTGGCCTTAAACACTTTAAATTATTTGGTTGGAAAAGATGATTTTGATAAGGAGTTCAAATTCTTACTTAAACAAAATCCTGAAGTCGCTGAAGTTTTACCGGCGCTAGTTGTTAGAGATGGTAATAATAAAAAGAAATTTAAGGTTTTAGTTGATTTTCAGGGTAAAAAATTAGTATATGAAGATTTTGATTTCACAAAGAAAAAATTTACTGACAATGATATTAATAAATATTTAATATTTGTAAAAAATACTAGAATTAAAGACTTAATTATTTCCAAGAAGATTAAAAATCTAGTTGATTATATGATTGGCGTGGAAGCTGGTTTAGATAGTAATGGGAGAAAGAATCGTGGTGGTCATGCAATGGAGGACATTGTCGAAGTTTTTATTAAAGATTTATGTAAAAGAAAAAAGTTTAGATATTTAAAAGAAGCTAATTCGGATAAAATAAAAAAAGAATTTGGTTATGATGTTCCGGTAGATAAATCTTCAAGACGATATGATTTTGTAATTGACAATGGAAAAGAGCCAATAATTTTTGAAACTAATTTCTACGGTGGTGGCGGATCTAAGTTGAAGTCTACTGCTGGCGAATACAGAAATCTATTTGATGTTTTAGGCGGTAAATTTAAATTTATTTGGATTACGGATGGTTCTGGTTGGAGAACGACTTCCAGGCCATTGAATGAAACATTCAGCCATAATGATTATTTGTTTACACTTTCACTACTAGAAAAAGATATTTTAGATACTCTTATTTAATCCAAAGAATAATTAAAGTCATCAAGGATTTTTTGCCATATCCTTAATTTTACCGAAATAGATTTATGATATTAATAAATTTGGGTAATGAAGATTAGTAGAATAAAAGAAATTAAAAATATTGGCACATTCGCCAAATTTGAGAATGGCGGTTCTTTTGGATTTGAAAAATTAACTTTCATATATGGCTTAAATACATACGGAAAGACAACTCTCGCTGATATTTTTCAGTCTTTAAAGCTACACAATCCCTCTTTAATTATAAATCGAAAAACTATTCCAGAGATAGCTATTTCTCAGAAGGCAGAAGTATCTGCAAAAGAAACTGATGATGGATCAGAAAAAATTATCAAATTTGAAAATAGCAATTGGATCGACAATACAATAGCTAATGATCTAGAGGTTTTTGGAACAGATTTTATTCATAATAATGTATTTACAGGTTTATTGATTGAAAGGAAAAATCGAGAAAATTTTACGAATTTTATTTTAGGAGATCAGGGGGTTAAATTAGCAGAGAGTATAAAAGAAAAAAAGAAAGTTTTAGGAGATAAAAAAAGAGATCTTCGTAATTACACTCCTGTGTTCGTAAAGAATTTTACCAACAAAGAGATTGAGGAATTTGTTAATTATGATATTAGCAAATTGAATAAAGATGATTTAGATTCAGAATTGATTAGGAGTAAATCCCTTTTGCAAAAAGAAAAAGATCGATTAAAGGAGCCAACAAAGATTACCAATATGGATGAGCCAAAATCTTTCGGCTCCATTGATGTCGATTACATGGACATTATCAACACTATAAATAATTTGTTAGATAAAGATTATCAGGAGATAAAAAAAGAAAGTATAGATATGTTGGACAAGCACATTTCTAATAATTTTTCTGATGTTGATGGTGCGAAAAATTGGATACAAAGAGGATTAAAATACTGTCTAGATAAAGAAAAAGGAAAGTGTCCATTTTGTAGTCAAAATTTAAACAATGTTAAAGATCTGATTGATCTTTACGATTCATATTTTGATAAAGCTTATACAGATTTTATAGACGAAGTTGTTACTGGATTGGACATTAATATAAATACATTAAAAAATCGTAATCTAAATAATTATTCAGTAGTTCAATCTGCTTTACTTAAGGCAAATTTATATAAAGATCTAATAATAACTAAAGAGTATCAATCATATCTACAGAAGCTTATAAGCAATTTATCTCATTTAAAAGAAGATGAATTACAAGAGGAAAAATTCAGAATAGTAGAATCATTTGAAAATAAAATTTCTAGTAAAATTAAAATTCCATATGAGAAAATTGAAAAACTTGATCCTTCCGATTTCAAGAAAAATTTAGATGAATATAAAATTAATTTAGAGGAATGTCGAGATATAGTAGATTCAATACTTACAGCGATTAAGGAATTTAAAAAACAATACAGTAATGTAGTCAGTATCATTGATGCTATAAAAGGTTTGGAATCTGATATTCAAGATTTAGAATTTAAAAAAGCTAGATTTGAGCAGAATGATGAGTGTGTAGCCTATAAGAAATTAATCAGCGAAATAGAAAAATTAGAAACTGGTGAAGAGGGAATCAAAAATTTGGAAGAAAAATTACAGAAAGATCAAACTGATTTTTTGTCTGACTATTTTGGAAAGATTAATAATTTATTTGTTAAGTTTGGTAGTAAAAATTTCACTTTAATAAAAGAAGAAGATAGCTCAGGGCACTTACCAGTATATTCGTTGAAAGTGCAATTTCACAATAAACCAATATCAAATGATAAATTGTGTAATGTTTTTAGTGAGTCAGATAGAAGAGCTTTAGCTTTATCGATATTTTTCGCAAAATTAGAATTGAAAGATAAACAAGAACAAAATAAGACAGTCATAATTTTAGATGATCCTATCACAAGTTTTGATGACAACAGGACTACTAATTCAATAAACTATTTTAAAGAGGTTCTTGGTAAAAGTAGCCAGATGATTATTTTGACACACTATACACATTTTATTAAACGATTTTGTGAAATAACAAAGAAAGATAGTATAACTACGAAGTTTTTAAAGATTGAACAAAATGAATACTCTAGTTATTTAGAAAATATTACTCGCGAAGAACTAATTATAAACGATTATGAAAAGATATTTATGAAGATTTATAATTTTATCAACAAAAAAACTTCTGAGAATATAAAAGCAGATTTAAGACCTTTCCTTGAAAATTTATATTTTCCTACAATATTTAGTAAAAAAATACACGATGACAATGTTGACTGTAGTAACTTAGAGACTATAATTGATGGTTTATTTTCTGACTATGAAGAAGTTAAAAATAAATTTCATGAGTTTAGAAACACTTTGAATCCTGATTCACATTTATTCACCTCAAACAATATTGAAGATGTTCGCAATTTTGCAAAGGAAATGTTTGAATATATCTATTCTTTAAGTATAGTAGGCTCGAGAAAGTAATATGAAACAAGATAATTTGATTGGAATTGGTAAATATAAAAAAGAAATAACCATTTCTGAATCAAAAGTAATTGAGGCGGTTAGAGATTGGGCATATAAAAATTGTTGGGGATTAAGGCCTATTATTAAACATGGCCATAACCCCGGTGTTGATTTAGAATTAACAAATGAAAAAACAAGACATAAGTATTTTATTGAATGCAAGGGTGGATCACATCATGAGGTAAATTTTGTTTATTCCTTAGGTCAAATAATTACCCGCATGAACCGCGTCCCTAAAGGGGTAAATTATGGAATTGCATTGCCGACGAAATCAGCAGAAATTGCCAGACGAAGGATCCCTAAAGGTTTTGCCACAAGAAATAAGCTGACCATTTTTTCAGTTTCTAACGATGGTAGAGTTCGGAGATATACACCAAAGGATTTTTGATATAAGTAAAACTTATTTTATTTGAAATATACCAGTAGGTAACCTGTAGGTAACTCAGACTTCGCAAAAACCCTAACCTAAGCTAATATACGATGGACATTTGTCCATTTTTTGGTTAAAATGTAATTGACAATTAAGTGACCTAAACCCGTCGTTTTCGGCGGGCATGGTCAAAAATCGTAAGAGACATACAACCCGTCATTCAGGGCGTGAGTTACGTTATGCAGGGAAACTTGCATAGGGGCTTTAAAACCCTCCTGGTGGCGGGCTTTATGTTTGGCCCGCGTTTCCGGGAAAAGCGAAAGGAAACGCC